>CAMWUN010000076.1 GCA_947177425.1 uncultured bacterium | reverse complement strand
TATGGAAATGACCGCATTACCTGCGGCTTTATTCTGCAATATACAAATTAGGGATATTGAACCGATTTATTTCTCTTTGATGATAAATTTTATATTAGCTTTTATTTTATGTTATGTATGTAGGAAAATCATTATAAAAGAGTGGGATTTTGGACTACAATTTCAAAATATTCCGAATGGTTTGAAGAAATATGGTATTCCTTCCCTTGTTGCTACGCTTATAGTGGCAGCTACTTTTTGCATAGGACTTTCACCGTTTAATAATAAACCAACAATATATAGAGTTATTGTAGAGGGTGTTGTGTATTACATAGGAGTTGCAATAATGGAGGAAATTTATCTGAGAGGATTGTTGCAGAATATCATTGAAAAATGGTTTGGCATACGAAATAATGCTGCATTATATGCAGTTATTATATCATCTGCGCTATTTGGGTTTGGACATATTTTTGGCGCACTTGGGCAACCGATTTTAACAATTATATGCAAAGCTGTTTGGGCAACAGCATTAGGAGTTTACTTTGGGGCGGTTTATGTCAAAACCCGAAATTTATGGATACCGATTATTTTACATTTTATAGTGGATTTGTGCGGTATACCCTTTTGCTTTTCTAAAAGTAATCAATATCCGACAATAGGATTGGTTTGTTGTTTATCAATGTATTTGTTATTAGGAATATATGGCATTTACATTATTCAAAAAAAATAATATAACTTCTGCCCTATTTACAAGCATTAAAATTATAAAATCATTTAACAGGGCGGAAATAAGAAAACTAAATAGAGTTTACCTTTTGTCTAAACAATTATTGCTATAATTACAATTGAATAAGTAACACAGCGTCAGAGTGTATAGAAAAATAATCTATGCGCTCTATTTTATTGCAAAGGAGCAGATTTATGAGCAAAGACAGCAAGGCACAGCATAGAGTCACCCGACAGCACCCACCCACAAAAATCCAAATACAACTTTTTTGTTAGGTACCTTGACAAAATATTGTTGCTGGGATATAATCAAGGTACCTAATGAAAAAAGGAGGCTGAATTATGTCAGAAAAAAATATTTGTCCCGGTTGCGGGAGACACTGTGATCTGAGTGAGCCGCACTGCGGCAGAGGGGAAGAATACCGGCGCACCGGAAAAATGCCGGAACAGAATGGGAAAACGCATGATCATGAGATGCGTATGGCGCATTATCATGCCGCAGATATAAATGACAAGCTGGTTATTAATCTGCGGGATTTGGGCCATATGATGCGCCAGTTATATGAGGGGAAGGGAAGCCAGAAGCGTATTTTAATAATATTGAACGAGTCAGAAACGATTACCCAGAGGGATTTGACAGAGCGTTTGGGAATTCAGCCGGGGTCAGCCAGTGAAATTCTTTCCAAGCTGGAAAGTGCAGGACTGATTGTCCGTACCCAGAATGAAGAAGACCGCAGGACAACGGATGTCTGTCTGACAGACCATGGCAGGGAACTTGCGGCAGAGGCTCTGGCACAGCGCCAGAAACGGCATAAAGAAATGTTTTCCTGCCTTTCGGAAGGAGAGAGACAGGAGCTGCTGTCGCTGCTGGAAAAAGTCTGGATGGATTGGAGAACCCGTTACAGAGAAAAAGGAAATGGCCACGGTCACGGACATCATCATGGTCATCACGATAACCACGGCGGTCATGGTGGCCATGACCATCACGATGGGCATGGCCACCATGATGACTATGAACATCACAATGGACGCAGACAGCATGACGGTTCTCATGAGTATAGAGGAAACTGACTATGTGGAAATATATCAGACAATATTTGTTTTTTGCTGTCATTGCAGGCTTATTCATGATTGGCGAAGTAATGATGGATATTATCCAGCCGGGAATCATGAGCCGGATTGTGGACGACGGTGTTCTTGGTGTAAATAATGGGGGAGCTCCTAATCTGCGTCTGATTTGGATGCTTGGACTGCAGATGATTGGTTTGGTCTTGCTGGGAGGGCTTTGCGGCTCTCTCAACAATGTATTCGTGCATATTTCCAGCCAGAATATTGGCAACGAGATTAGGAAGGACTGCTTTTGCAGGATCATGGATTTTTCCTTTCCGCAGCTTGACCGCTTTGGAACAGGTTCCCTGGTAACGAGGGTCACGAACGATATTACGCAGGTGCAGACATTTGTTTCTCTGTTTGTGCGGGGAATGATCCGCACTTCGCTTCTCACCTTTGGTAGTATGTATTTTATGTTTCGGCTGAATTTAAAGTTTGGGCTGATCGTACTGTGCGCGTTCCCGTTTCTGGTGGGTGTCATTGTTTGGTGTCTGTGGAAAGCAAATCCTCTGTTTTCCAGCCTGCAGGCACAGCTTGATTCCATTAATGCGATTATGCAGGAAGATGTGTCAGGCATCCGTATTATTAAAGCCTGCGTCCGGGAAGCATATGAAAAAAGACGCTTTGGGAAGGCCAACGATGAATTGATTAAAACACAGTTGAAAACCCTTGTGATTTTTGCCTTTATGAATCCCCTTACCAATGCGCTGATGTATGTGGTTGTTACTGTTATCCTGCTTGCAGGATCCTTTGAAGCTGGAAAAGGCAGCACCACGCCGGGAATTATCATGGCGGCAATTACATACACCACACAGCTTCTCAATGGCATTTTGATGCTTGTCATGTTGTTTCAGAATATTTCCAGAGGAGTTACCTCGTGGAAGCGGGTAAAAGAGGTACTAAACAGCAGGCCGGAGCTTATGGATGGTTCTTTTGACGGGGTAACAAAGGTACAGGGAGAAATTGAATTCCGTGACGTTTCCTTTTCCTACCCTGGAAGCAGCCAGAGAGTGCTTTCAAATATCAATCTGACGATACACAAAGGAGAAACCGTGGCAATCATGGGAACTACCGGATGCGGAAAAACAACTCTGGCCAGCCTGATTCCCCGCTTTTATGATGCAGACACAGGAACGGTTCTGGTGGACGGAATCGACGTTAGAAAATACCAGCAGAAGGCGCTTCGGGAGAAAATTGCCGTAGCCATGCAAAAAAGTGAACTATTCAGCATGACAGTTGGAGAAAACATTGCATGGGGGATGCCGGGAGCGGAAAGTACGGCATTAAAATCCGTAGCATCCATTGCGCAGGCGGACAGCTTTATTTCTTCTATGGAAGAGGGATATGGAACCGCCGTTGCAGAACGCGGCATGAGCCTGTCTGGTGGACAAAAGCAGCGGATTTCGATTGCCAGGGCTGTTCTTAAGCCTGCTGAAATTTTTATCTTTGACGATTCCACCAGTGCCCTTGATTTAAAAACCGAAGCAGACCTGTACCAGGCGTTAAAAAAGTCACACCCCGACAGCACGAAGATAATTATTGCACAGAGAATCGCTTCCGTGCGTACGGCAGACAGGATTGTCGTTTTGGAAAATGGAAGCATTTCAGCCTGCGGCACACATGAGGAATTACTGAAATCCTGCAGGACCTATCAGGATATCTGCCATTCACAAATAGGAGAGGAGGCTGAATGTGCATGAGCATAAACCAGAATCAAAAGACGGTAATGCGAAATATTCCCGGCATGATGAACCGGAATGAACGCTTCGCACAGACAGAACACGCCGACAATGTCGGAGCAACAACCAGGCGGATTGTCACATATTTTATGCGTGAAAAAAAGCTGGTGATCTGTATGCTGGCGATTGTTATATTTGGTACGCTGTGCGGTATTTATGCACCCAGTCTGCAAAGCAGTGCTGTTGACATAATAGCCGGAGTAAAATCGGGCGTTCTCTCACATACGCTGCTGCTTATGCTTTCTGTTTATCTGCTTTACAGTGTATGCGGACTGCTGCAGGGATTATTCAGTGCGCGGCTCAGTCAGAATGTGGTAAAGCGGATGCGGGAGGAGTTGTTCGGAAAGATAATGGAACTGCCGGTACGCTATCTTGATACCCATTCCCATGGTGATGTGATGAGCCGGATGACTAATGATATTGAAAACATCTCCACAACGGTTTCCCAATCACTGCCTTCGCTGTTTTCAGGCGTGCTTACGATAACCGGTACCGTAGCAATTATGATGTGGTACTGCTGGCAGCTTGCCCTGCTCAGCCTTGCTACCGTACTGCTGACATTTCTGGCAACCAAAATCCTTTCAGGGAGGGTGCGCAGGTTTTCACGCCAGCGTCAGATGCTGCTTGGTCAGTTAAACGGGACAGTAGAAGAGATGGTCTCCGGGTACCGCACGGTTGTTGCATATAATCATCAGAAAATTACAACGGATGACTTCTGCGCTACGGCGGATTCCCTCACAAAAGCCGGAATTAAAACGGATATATTCAGCGGCGTTATGGGTCCGGTTATGAATTGTATTGGCAATATCGGTTTTGTCATTATTGCAGCTTTTGGCGGGTATTTTTCTGTGAACGGGCTTCTCTCGGTTGGCGTAATATCAGCTTTCATTGTCTATGCAAAACAGTTCAGCCGTCCCATCAATGAAATTGCGCAGATTTACGGACAGCTACAGACAGCGATTGCCGGAGCGGAGCGGGTATTTGCCGTACTGGATGAAGAGGAGGAGGACAAAAACGGCAGAGAGCTTGCGAAAGAGGAAGAGGCGGCCGTTACATTCAAAAACGTGTGCTTTTCGTATGAAGCGGAAAGACCTGTAATCAAGAATTTTACGCTGACTGTGCCTACCGGCAAAAAAATAGCGCTGGTGGGAGCAACCGGAAGCGGGAAGACTACGATTGTCAATCTGCTTATGCGGTTTTATGAGACAGACAGCGGAGAAATCTGCATAAACCGGCAGAATATACGGGATGTTTCAAGGGGCAGCCTGCGGCAGAATATTGCCATTGTTTTACAGGATACGGTCTTGTTTTCCGATACGGTCCGCAGCAATTTGAAGTATGGAAACGATGGGGCCACGGAGGAACAGCTTGCGGCAGCAGTAGAAATGAGCCAGTGCCGGGAAATGATTGGGTTCCTGCCGCAGGGCTATGACACCGTGCTGACCGGTTCCGGCGCAAATATCAGCCAGGGACAGAGACAGCTCCTTGCAATTGCCCGTGCATTTGTGGCCAACCCTAAAATACTGATTCTTGATGAAGCCACATCCAATGTGGATACCCGCACCGAAAAGGCGATACAGGATGCCATGCAGCACATTATGCAGGGGCGTACCAGCATTGTGATTGCACACCGCCTGTCAACAATAAGAGATTCCGACCTTATCGTCGTTATGGATCACGGTGAGATCGCAGAGAGCGGCGGTCATGAGGCGCTGCTTGCGAAAAAGGGCAGATACTATGAACTGTATATGACCCAGTATGCAGGTTTTGCAACATAATAAAAAACGGCTGTTTCAATCCAATTTATTCCCGCAGCAGGTTAAAGTCAGGACTGCCTGACCTTGACGAGCCGCGGGATGGCGACTATGGTAAATAGATGTATCTGTGCTGGACAGCGGCACATCCAGCGTCCCGGTCAGCCGCGGGACGGACTGGTTGCTTTTTTTATGGCTTCAAAACTTTCTTCGCTTAAGTCATGTTCAATTTTACAGGCATCCGCCATTGCAGTTTTTCTGGGCACGCCGATACTGATGAGCCAGTCAGAAAGGACTGTGTGACGTTCCAGGACGCTTTCGGCCCGTGCCCTGCCGCTTGGCGTCAGGGTAATATATCCGCTGTCCGCCATGGTGATATATTCTTTTTTTCGCAGATTTTTCATAGCGACACTTACACTTGGTTTTGAGAAATTCATCTCATTTGCAATATCTATGGAACGAACCTGCCCTTTTTGCTTCAGCAGCAGGAGGATAGTTTCCAGATAATCCTCAAGGGATTCGTCCGCACGGTGTTCTATATAACTCATAATTTATTTTCTCCCTGTCTTTTTACCAGAACAAATTACGCCGGGGCTGGAATAATTTCCCCAGTCTGGTTAGTAACAACATATCATGAACTTGTGCGGAAATCAAGATATGGACAATAAAGGTTTCCAAAAATCTATTCCCTGCTTGACAAAAGCGGGGGAAACCGATATACTCAAAAATAAGTTAGTGGATACTAACATAAAAGCGGCAGCGTTTGTTTAACATAAGGACAGCTCGCAAAGCGTGCTGTCCGTTGTTTAAATTGATGGTTAGGCAATGCTAATCGCTGTGGACAAAAGAAAAAGAAGGTTTTTTGTGGTAATGAGTTCTTTGGACATAGAGGGATAGATCGCTGTATATAGTGGTTTGCAAAGAGGACGGTGAAATAAAGTGAAGCAGAAAAAATCAGTAGAGGACTATTTGAAAACAATCTATATTCTTTCAGGCAAGAAGGAAGTGCACGGTGCAGACATCGCCGGGGAGTTAAAGGTTTCCAGACCTACTGTTTCCGTGGCGTTAAAGGCGCTGGCGGAAGAAGGATATGTGGTTGTAGATGACATACACGAAGTCCATCTGACGGAAAAAGGACGGCAAATCGCCGAGGAAACTTACGAGCGGCATAATACATTCCGGCGTCTATTGACGGGGCTTGGCGTGGACGAGAAAACAGCGTCGGAAGATGCCTGCGAGATGGAGCACGCCGTCAGCGCCAGGAGCTATGAGGCGCTGAAAACGCTGACGGCAGTAACGGATGGAGGAAAATCTGGAAGAGGGGTAAAACCTTATGATGATTAATAAAAGGCTGATCGGGACGGTCAGTGAAAGTAAAAAATACATAGCGGGAAACGTGGCGGCGCAGTGGTGCAGCCTTGCCGCCAATATTGCCATGATGACGGCAGTGGCGGGGCTTCTTGCATCTCTTTATAGGAAAACGGCGGACAAAGACAGCGTGTTACTGACTGCGGCAGCAGGGGGCATTACTGTTTTCATACGTTTTATCTGTACAATTCTTTCAAGCCGCATGGGATATCTCTCATCAAAAATGGTCAAAAAGGTTCTGCGTGAAAAAATATACGAAAAGCTTCTGGGAATCGGCGCTTCCTACATGGAACAGATAAAGACCTCGGAGATCGTCCAGGTGGCAGTGGAGGGAGTGGAGCAGCTCGAAACATATTTTGGTGCGTATCTTCCGCAGTTCTTTTACGCCATGCTTGCACCCCTTACTCTGTTTGTGTATCTGTGCTTTATTAATGTGCCCTCTGCCATTGTGCTGTTGGTTTGCGTTCCGTTGATTCCCATTGCTATTGCGGCGGTGCAGACATGGGCAAAAAAGCTATTGTCCAAATATTGGGGACAATATACAGCGCTGGGCGATACCTTTCTGGAAAACCTGCAGGGGCTTACTACGCTGAAAATCTATCAGGCAGACAATTTCAAGAATGAGGAAATGAACCGTGAAGCGGAAAAATTCCGTACAATTACCATGAAGGTGCTGACTATGCAGCTTAATTCCATTACGATTATGGACCTGGTTGCCTATGGCGGCGCAGCATTAGGGGTGATTATGGCGGTAACGCAGTTTCGGGCGGAAGCGGTTTCTCTTTCCGGGTGTCTTTTGATCATCCTGCTGTCGGCGGATTTCTTTATCCCCATGCGGCAGCTTGGCAGTTTTTTTCATGTAGCGATGAATGGAATGGCGGCAAGCGATAAGATTTTCCGGCTGCTGGATTTGCCGGAAAAAGCGGAAAAACCAGAAAGCTTTCCAACTGACTGTGTCATTTCCTGTTCTGATTTGCATTTTTCCTATGATAGTGGAATTTTACTCCGGACAGAAAAATGTCCCTCCCATGTGGACGGAATCCCCTCCCATATGGAAGGAAGGGAAATCCTGCATGGAATCCATATGAAAATCCCTAAAGGGGGATTTGTTTCCATTGTAGGGGAGAGCGGCTGTGGAAAATCCACTGTGGCGGCAATCTTTATGGGGAGAAACCAGGGATATTCCGGTTCGGTGAAAATCGGAGGAAAAGAACTGAAGGATATCAGGGAAGCGGAACTGATGAAAAACATTACTTATGTCAGCCACCAGAGTTATCTGTTTAAGGGTTCGGTAAGGGATAATCTTCTGATGGGAAAGCCCGGCGCATCTGACAGGGAACTGTGGGCGGTTCTGGAACAGGTGAAGCTGTCTGGCTTTCTGAAAGCTGAAAACGGGCTTGACACCCTCCTTACAGAAAAAGCCGCGAACCTTTCAGGCGGCCAGTGCCAGAGGCTTGCACTGGCAAGGGCGCTGCTCCATGACAGCCCTGTTTATATTTTCGATGAAGCCACCTCCAATATTGATGTGGAAAGTGAGAACGATATTATGGACGAAATCCACCGCCTTGCCGGAAACAAAACGGTGATTCTGATTTCACACCGCCTTGCAAATGTGACGGCTTCGGATAACATTTATGTAATGGACAGAGGAAACATTGCAGAAAGCGGGAGCCATGAGGAACTGCTGAAAAAGGCCGGCATTTATGCAGAACTGTGGAACACCCAGCAGAGCCTTGAAAATTATGGAAAGGACGGTGTGTAAGCTATGAAAAGGCGGAGCGGATTTACAGTTATGGCAAGGCTTATTGGTCTTGTAAAACCTCTTACGGGATTTATGGTTCTTGCAGTGGTTATGGGGCTGGCTGGTCATCTATGTGCTTCTTTTATAACGATTTTGGGCGGATATGCAGCACTTGGCCTGCTGGGTTTTGATACGGCCTTAAACCTGAAAGCCATATTTGCCTGTGCGCTTTCATTCGCCGTGTTGCGGGCGGTGCTGCGGTATGGGGAGCAGTCCTGTAACCATTTTATTGCATTTAAACTCCTTGCATTAATCCGGGATAAGGTATTCCATGGGCTGCGGAAACTCTGCCCTGCAAAGCTGGAGGGCAGGGACAAGGGAGATTTGATTTCGGTCATTACCTCGGATATCGAATTGCTGGAGGTGTTCTATGCGCACACAATTTCGCCAACAGCTATTGCTCTTCTGTATACAGCCATCATGTGCCTGTTTATTGGTTCTTTCCACCCTGGGCTTGGGATTCTGGCCTTTGCCGCCTATCTGACGGTTGGCATTATAATACCCCTTATCATATTAGGATTAAGCGGAAAGGACGGAATGGAGTTCCGCACGGAATCGGGAGAATTAAGCGGCTTCGTCCTTGACAGCCTGCGGGGGCTTTCTGAAACAATACAGTATGGGCGGGGTGGAGAACGCCTTAAGCAGATGAATGAGAAGACAGATGCCCTTTCGGAAACTGAAAAGCGGATGAAACGCAATGCCGGGAGAAATATGGCGGTCACGAACACAGTGATCCTTGTATTTGATTTGTGTATGCTGTTTTTATCTGCGGCACTGTATCAAAAGGACAAGGTAGATTTTACAGGAGTGCTGATTCCAACCGTTGCCCTTTTTTCCTCCTTCGGCCCTGTTGTAGCGCTGGCGAATCTGGGAAGTACGCTGCAGAATACCTTTGCTGCAGGAAACCGTGTGCTGGACATTCTGGATGAGACGCCCATGGTGCAGGAGGTGACTGGAAAAGAGGAGATAATATTTCAGGGCGCTTGTGCGGAAAATGTCAGCTTTTCCTATGGAGCATGCCATGATGGCGGGGGAGCGGTTCTTGACCGTGTATCCCTGGAAATCCCGAAGGGGAAAATCATTGGCCTTGTGGGGAAAAGTGGCAGCGGAAAGTCTACATTGTTAAAACTGTTTATGCGCTTCTGGGATGTGGGAAGTGGGAAAGTGGAGATTTCAGGCAGGAGTATCAATGAGGTTAATACATCCAATCTGAGGGACATGGAAGGTTTTATGACCCAGGAAACCCATTTGTTCCATGACAGCATCAGGAACAATCTGCGGATTGCGAAGCTGGATGCGACGGATGCGGAAATTGAGTCAGCCTGTCAGAAAGCCTCTGTCCATGATTTTATTATGAGCCTGCCACAGGGGTATGATACGCCTGTGGGGGAACTTGGCGATACCCTTTCGGGCGGTGAAAGACAGCGGATTGGACTTGCCAGGGCATTTTTGCATAATGCGCCTCTGCTGCTTCTAGATGAACCCACCAGCAACCTTGACAGTCTGAATGAAGCAGTCATATTGAAATCCCTGCGGGGGGAGCAGGAAGGAAAAACAGTTGTTCTGGTGTCCCACAGACAATCCACCATGCGGATTGCAGACATTGTTTATTCCGTGGAAAGCCTGTCCCAGACGGGACGCCAGTTACTGTTCACTCCGTGACCAGTAACATGCAAAAATTCCTTTGAATTTTTTATACATAAGATGTATAATTGAAAAGAACGTGTGGCTCAGACTGCGTAAATCCGGTTGCAGGCCATGCGTTTTTTGCATATAAAAACAGTTATGTGCAATCAGCGTGTAGCCTTTGGCGTAAATCCAGCAGCCGGGCTATGCGCTGTTTTTGTTTTACGACCAGCGCAGTAAATGCGCAGGTCTGTGTGAACAGTAACCAATTATCGGACAGCGGGCAGAAAGTTTCCGGCCCGATTACTGAGGAAGGAGACAGATATGGAAACAAAAAACAACTCATTCTTAATGGAGGAGCCGGTTCTTCGGCTGATGGGGAAGTATGCAGTCCCCTGTATTATTTCGCTTCTTGTGGGCGCCTTATACAATATTGTTGACCAGATATTCATAGCCAATGCCTCTTATCTTGGCTCTTATGGCAATGCTGCAAATACAGTGGTATTTCCGCTGACTGTGATTGCCCTTGCAATTGCCGTCATGGTTGGCGACGGCTGCTGCGCTTTTGTGAGCCTGAGCCTTGGAAAGAACAGACCAGAGGATGCAGGCAGGAGCATGGGGAATTCCATCCTGCTTACAGTGGTTTTCAGCCTTGTGCTGTGCGCAGTTTATCTCATATTCAGCAGTCAGATCATTGCAATGTTTGGAGGGACAGTGAATGAAGAAACATACCGCCATTCCAAAGAGTATTTCTTCTGGATCACCCTTGGAATTCCGTTTTATATGTTTGGGCAGGCAATGAATCCAGTGATACGTGCGGACGGCAGCCCTAAATTTGCCATGGCGTCAACCCTTGCAGGTGCAGTGGTTAATATTATCCTTGACCCGGTTTTTATATTCCTGTTCCGATGGGGGATGATGGGGGCGGCTGTGGCAACTGTGGCCGGACAGATTGTAACAGCAGTCCTGGCGGTATGGTATCTGATCCATACGAAGACAGTAAAACTGGACAAAGGGAATTTTAAACTGGAAGGGGATACTGTGCGCCGGACATTGGCCCTTGGCATCTGCAGCTTTTTGTCACAAATATCCCTTGTGGCGGCGATGGCTGCCATCAATAATATGATTCGGAAATACGGGGCTGTAGACGCTGTATTTGGGCAGGTGCAGTATGCACAGATTCCCATGGCTGTGGTGGGGATCGTGATGAAGTTTTTTCAGATTGTGATTTCCGTTGTGGTCGGTATGGCGGCAGGATGCATTCCAATTGTTGGATATAACATGGGTGCAGGTGCGGCTGGAAGAGTAAAGGAACTTTTTACAAAACTGCTGGCAGCGGAAGCGGCAGTCGGTGTTCTGGCGTTTGTCATTGTGGAGTTCTTCCCGGTCTTGCTGATTGGTATTTTCGGCGCAGCTAATGAGAGTGTCTATTATACAGATTTTGCTGTAAGGGCATTCCGCATCTACCTCTGCATGGTGGTGCCTGCCTGTGTGAACAAGGCGGCATTCATTTTCCTGCAGGCAATGGGGAAAGCTTCTGCCTCAACTATGCTCTCCATGGTCAGGGAGATCGTGTTTGGCGTTGGGTTTGCGCTTATTCTGCCAAAAGTATATGGGCTGGACGGCGTCCTTTACTCCATGCCGGTATCGGATATTTTAACATTTGTTATTTCTGTCATCGTGATTGTCCTGACTTACAGACAGCTTAACGGTATGGATAGAAAGCGGCAGGGTGTTGTGCATTTTTCTTAAACAGCGTGATACCGTTTTTTGTAGAAAATGTCCTTTGAATTTTAAAGGCGGAAATGTATAATATTATTTGGAAATTAAATCATGCAAAATTAACGACACATGTGGCGCACCGCGCGTAAATCTGATTACGGTACGGGTGCTGCAGGTGTTGTTTTTTTGCGCAAAAAAGGAGGATTTATGGAAAATAGTAATTATCTTGGTACAGAAAAAGTGGGGAAGCTGCTGCGGCAGTTTGCAATCCCTTGTATCTGTTCCCTTATTATCTCATGTCTCTACAATATTGTAGACCAGATTTTTGTGGGTAATGGTGTAGGTTATCTGGGTAACGCTGCCACTGGCGTGATTTTCCCAATTACGGTAGTTGGGTGGGGGTTAAGCCTGTTCTTTGGAGATGGGGCAGCCGCTGCGCTGAGCGTTTCTCTGGGCCGCGGGGAAACAAAGGATATACACAGGAGCGTTGGAAGTGCAGTTATGGGATCTTTCTTCTCCGGCGTGGTAGTGATTGTTATCGCTTATTTGTGGGGGGATGGCCTGCTGCGTATGATTGGCGCAACGGATGCCAATATCCAGATGGCTCATGACTATGGTGTGATTATCTTCGCCATGATGCCGCTTGCCATGACACAAAATACGCTGGCGTCCATTATCCGTGCGGACGGCAGTCCAAAATATGCCATGATGGCTATGCTTACTGGAGCAGTCATAAATATAATCGGCGATCCTGTGGCAATTTTTGCACTCGACATGGGAATCAGGGGTGCCGCCTGGGCTACCATCCTTGGACAGTTTATCAGTTTCCTAATCTGCGCGGCATATTTAAGGCATCCTAAGACTTTCCGGGTAAGCGCTGTCAGCTTCCGGCCCAGTATTGCGCTTTTGAAACCGATAATGGCTCTGGGGACTTCCAGTCTGCTGACACAGCTTTCTATAGTGATTATTACGGTGGTCAATAATATTCTGCTGGTGAAGTTCGGTGCCAGGTCAGTCTATGGTGCGGATATTCCTCTTGCGGCGTTTGTGGTCATTATGAAGCTGTTCCAGATTGTATTAAATATCGCTATCGGAATTGCCGCCGGCGCGCAGCCGATTGTGGGCTATAACTATGGTGCAAAAAACTATGGGCGGGTGAGGGAACTGTTAAAGCTGATGGTTAAGTGGACGGTGATTGTCGGTCTGGTCTGCACTGTTTTCTTTGAAGCCATTCCCGGTGTGTTTATCCGTATGTTTGGTTCGGCGGACGATCCTGTTTATTTTGGTTTCGCGGTACTCTGCCTGCGGATTTATCTTTCTCTGATCCTTGTCACTTGCGCCCAGAAAGTATGCGCCATCTTTCTGCAGTCCATCGGTAAGGCCAGGGCGGCCGCACCCTTATCTGTTCTTAGGGATGTGCTCCTGATAGTTTTTTCTTTGCTGATTCCTGTTGCCATGGGTGTTACCGGCATTTTCTGGGCTGCGCCGATTGCTGATGTACTGGCTATACTGGTTACAGCAGCGGTTATGATCCGGGTATGGGGAGAATTAGGGCATGGAACGAAAGCCGAAGAGCCGGCAGTGGCCATTCAGCCATCCCGAAAGGGAGTAATTATTACGATTGCCAGAGAACATGGTTCCGCTGGAAAACGGATTGGCCAGTTGGCGGCCAGACGGCTGGATATTCCCTGCTATTACAAAGAACTGGTGGCAGTCGCCGCCCAGGAAAGCGGTCTGTCCCGGGAATTTATTTCCGGCATCAATTCCGATGAAAATGCCATAATGAAGGAACTGTATCTTACTGCTGACCCGGTGAAACGGGCTGTTGCGGCACAGGAAAAAGCTATCCGCATGATTGCGGATGCAGGCTCCTGCGTTATCATAGGGCGCTCGGCGGATTATGTACTGCGTAACTATCAGGATGTGGTGCGTATCTTTATTTATGCCCCTAAAAGCTACCGTGAGAAAAAGGTAATGGAGATGTATGGAGACAGTCCGGAAGCAGCTAAAAAGAGCATTGCCCGGTCTGATGCCGCCAGAGGCGCCTATTACAAAAGTGTTTCCGGAAAGGAATGGGGCGATCCTCACGGCTATGAGCTGTGTATTGACGCATCAGTGGGAGAGGAGGCTGCTGCAGACCTGATCTGCAGTTATGTCAGCCGAAAGTGAGAATGTTAAAGCGGAGAGGTAGAAATATCTCTCCGTTTTTTGAACACGGAGAACAAATGATAAACTTATATGAGATTCTATTTCCTAAAGCAAGCGAAAGGGAAATATCGCACTGCTGTTCTTTTACTTTTATGATTACCTCTAAAAAATAAAAGTATTAAAATCCCTGCAAACCCAAGGATTTTAAGACTTACGGTAATAGCGAGAGGGGGATTTGAACCCTCGACACAGTGCTGGTTTTGTCCGTAAATACGGCATTTTTTCGATTTGGGGTTGATTACCTTTGATTACTTGGTAATCAAATCAGAGTACAAAACAACAATTTGTGTAGGTGACGAGTTTCTTAATAAGATTGTGCCAAAAGATGTTTTTTCAAAAATATGATTATTTGTTTGAAAAGAGCAGTTCTAATTGCGGAAATGTGAATACTGATGCTGCTAATGATAACTGGGGAGAACCTGTTTCTATGGAGCATGGTTTTTCCATAGAGGAAATCTTGGATATGCCTGTGATAGGTGATGAAATTGGTGAACCGAAAGTTTCGGCTGACAAAGAGCTTGACCCAAATTATTTGGGTGAAGCAGATAATGAATCTCATGGCGGAAAAATCCCTTGTGAGTTATTTTGCGTTACTGGAAAAGATTCAGATTATATAGATATAGAGGGGTTGTATTGAAAATTAAATTAGTTGTAGAATAAATAATAGGTTGAATATATCCTATAAATTGCATATACTATATTCAAATACTAACATTAGGAGATGCTTAACTATGAAGATTGATACAAATACAATGGTTTCCATTACAGAAGCAAATCAGAATTTTTCAAAAGTGGCGAGATTAGTTGATGAACACGGAACTGCTGTTATTCTAAAGAACAATGTACCAAGGTATCTTGTTATAGATTTCAGCAGAGCCGAGCAGGATTCTTATGCATCAGATGAAGATATCATGAATATCTCAAAGCGGCTGATTACACAGAATAAGGAAGCTTACGAGGTATTGGCAAAATGATCCGGCTGACAAAGAAACAGGTGTTGATGCTTCATACCCAATTGATAGAATCAACAGGCGGATGTGATGGCATACGGGATGAAGGATTACTTGATTCTGCACTGGAGAGTCCGTTTCAATCATTTGGAGGTGAGGAATTATATCCAAGCATTCAGGCAAAAGCAGCAAGATTATGTTATGGACTTGTCAAAAACCATGCAACACTGTAAAACTTATACCCAATATGTACCGAAAAGTACGGCTTCGACAGAATTGACGGAGCCATTTGTGGTGCGTTTTAATAGATGGGATTTCCCAATTAACATAGATGTGTAGCATTTTGCGACATACCGTAGTCCCATGGAACGGTGGTTCCTCGTGAGGAACTGGTGTGTGCTTGTAGTTTTATATTGTTTACAGGCAAAATAATCAAATTAATTTCAATATATATGATGTCTGGTGAAAGTTTAAAGCAGTTGGTTCAAACTCAACACCTGTAAGGGGATGAGTTTTCCATAGAAGTGTGTAAAAGGTTGCCCCACGGTGGTACAACTGCAATCATTATGAATTAGTCTATCGCGGACTAATCCTAAGCCGATACAAACGGCTTAGAAAATATCTCTATTATTTCCCCCAAAAGTGGAGGAAAGTCAGCGTCTCCCGATTAGGAGTTGCCATATCACGATTTCGCAGATTTGAGATGCCGCTAGTTTTGGCGAAAACATACAACTGAATAAATGAACTTTATCAGGGAGTCCGGTTCTGGATTCTCTTTTTAGCGTCTCCCATTTTGGGGTAGCTATCTATTATCATATCGAAAGGAAGTATCTAAACAAGCAATGCAAGAAATACAAACATTAGATTTAAAACGTACAGGTATAGTGCCATTAAATAAACTTGAAACATTCATGCTGATAGAAGGAACAAAGCATTATTACATTTCTTCTGAGGGAAGATTAGCCAATGATATAAAGGGCAAATTCTATGTACACAGTGAAACATTGGCGAAAGCAACAAACAGGGTTCATTGGAAGATATTCTATGAAGATGAAAGCGGAGTGGAATATAAAAGAGATGTATATTCTTACCAAAAAAGAGGTATTTTTTTCCAAAGACACAAACTATTTTACACTACCCTGCCAAGGGATAACGCCTTTTTCCAACTGTTCAATGATTCTTTCCGTTACCATTTCATATACTGATTTTCCCATACCTCATAACCTCCTAAATAAAAAAGTGCAAAGCCCTTGATAATTCAATAGAGTTTACACCTCAGTTGTGATATACTGTATATACCAATAATCCAGTTATCACAATAAAGGCGGTGATAAAATGACAGACAGTGAAAAACTTGATCTGATTCTTTCAAGGCTAGAAAAACTTGATAAATTAGAAAATGATATCACAGATATTAAGTTGACACTTGAAAATGAAATTCGTACTAACATCAAGCGTGTAGCTGAAGGACATCTTGATTTATCCAGAAATCTGCATGAGGTATTAAAAATTGACAGTGAAAAAGAAATGCTTGTTATCCGTGTAAGTGTGCTTGAAACTGAATTGCGTAGAATAAAGGCAAAGCTTGAAATAGTGTAATCACAATTACATAAATATATCACAAAATAAGGTGTAAAGTCTATTGAATTATCAAAGGCTTTGCACCTTTTTTAATTTCATTTCAAATCAACCAAACGAAAGGCAGGTACACAAACATGAAAGTCGCTTTATTAAAAGAAGACAAAAAATTCATTACATTGGCAGACGCTCCGATTGTTCGTCAGATTATCGCCAACATGAAGGAGGATGAATACACTGCTGAGAAATATGCAGATATGGCAATTAGGGCAGCTTACAACGGTGATGCATACCACATTGAAGTTTTAAAGCATCTGCAAAAATTTCCACAAACTGCCGTGTAATGAATGCTTTCACTGAAAACAGTGGATGCTTGGATTGAAGCAACAGCATTGGTCAATGGCAATGAATTCATCATAATAGGCGCTTATCTATCTGATATATGGATGATCACAGGATACAACAACGAGGAAATTGCTTCTCATATGTACATAAGAAGATTCAAGGAAATCAAGTAAATCCCCTGAAGAGTCTTTGAAAATCAAGACGAAACGCCTTTAACAGGGCGTCGGGATAGCAACACAATCCCAGCAATAAAAATCAGATAAGGAAAGTGAGGGATCAGTAATGGACACAGTAAAAAGTTATATCAGGGCAGACGATGGGAAACTGTCAAAGGTACTGGAATACGGTACAAGCACAAGGGTAGAAATCCCTGTTAACAGTGATGGTTCTGTCAAGTGGTATGAGGACAGACAGAAGACAGCAACGGATTAACGGAGCACCAACGGATGAGAGTCAATCATCTGAAGGTGCTTTCTTTGCGTCCTGCTTTCTGTTATGGATATCGTCAACGGCTCTTATTACAATAATAGACACAAAGTTTGTATCCTCACCTTCGTCTTCTTCCATTATTATTATTTTCTTCTTTTTTATAAATTATATATTCATTTAAATATATCAAATTCTCAATTATTGCAATATTATTTTTTATGTAAAAATTTTCTTCATATAGATATATTGCCCTATTCAAAAATCTTATAATAACAAGAATAATAAGCGAAAATATAACTAAAAAAGTTATAAATTTTACAATTTTTATGAATGAAAACTCGTCAAAGTAAAATTGGACAAATATATCCCATAATGGTAAAATCATAACGCCGATAATTACTAAGACAGTAATTTTTTGTTTCTCTATCTTTTGTATTCTCATTGCAAGTTGTTGATTTATTGTTTTTATATCTTTATTATTATAATTTCTATCACTGTAATATTTTTTTAATAGTTTATATCTAATATATTGAATTATTAAATGTTTTTCTTGTGTTTGTTTTTCTATGTATTTAAGTAATCCCAAACCGCATAGACTTGTAAAAAGACAGCATAAACTACATAATTTTTCAAAAAAAATATTAATTTGAAAAATTGTAAAAAATATGTATATTATTAATAAACAAACTGAAATAATTACAGTTGCTATTGATAGCCAATAAATTTTCTTATGATCTATGTATACTAATTTATACATTCCTAAATTTTTTTTAGAGAATAAAATCAAATTATTTATATCCGTATTGTTAATTATTTTCATGATGGATATTATACCAAAGAAACTAGAATTATCAACTGTTTTTATGTATAATTATTATAAACATATCATTTAATTATAAGGCATTCGATTAATGACGACAGTTATTCTTATGAATATTTTAACAGATCAGAATTGATTCACAATTTATTTTAACTTAAAACTATAATTTCATTGACAGAAAAATAATACATTGAAAAGAAATCAAGAGAAAAATTTTTCCTATGAATTGAATCCCAAGTTACTGTTCACTCCCAATGTCAGTTAGTTAAGCTGCTGAGTTAGTTCCTGAATA
>CAMWUN010000075.1 GCA_947177425.1 uncultured bacterium | reverse complement strand
AGGAGTCCTCTGACAGACCCTGCTAAACTTAATGACATTGGGAGTGAACAGTAACGCTCCCGGCAGTGATTTTTGTGCGTGATGGAAGAAAAGATTGAAATGCCCTTTAAAATGTGGTAGTATCAGATTTAGTTTAATAAAATGGAGGATTTATGTTATGGCTCAGTTGTGGGGCGGGCGTTTTACGAAGGAAACGGACAGGCTTGTATATGATTTCAATGCATCCATTACCTTTGATAAAAAGCTTTTTGAACAGGATATAGAGGGAAGTATTGCCCATGTAGTTATGTTAGAGAAGCAGGGGGTGCTTTCTTTAGGTGAAAAGGATGCTATTGTAAAGGGGCTTACCGGAATCCGCAAGGATGTAGCGGAGGGCAGGCTTAAAATTTCAGAGGAATATGAGGATATTCACAGTTTTGTGGAGGCTGTACTGACCGAACGGATTGGTGAGGCAGGCAAGAAGCTCCATACGGGAAGAAGCAGGAACGACCAGGTGGCGCTTGATATGAAACTTTATGTGCGGAGCGAGGTTGCAGCAGTGGCGGAGCATCTGCAGAATCTTCTTGAGGTCATCCTGTCGGTCATGGAGAATAATCTGGCTACCTATATGCCCGGATTCACCCATCTCCAGAAAGCCCAGCCAACGACCCTGGCCCATCATATGGGCGCATATTTTGAAATGTTTAAAAGGGATGTTCTCCGTCTGCATGACATTTATAAGAGAATGAATTATTGTCCCCTTGGCGCCGGCGCATTTGCAGGAACCACCTATCCGCTTGACAGGTCTTACACTGCATCTTTAATGGGATTTGAGGGACCTACCCTCAACAGCATGGATTCTGTGGCTGACAGAGACTATATTATAGAGTTTTTATCTGCCCTTTCCACCATTATGATGCATCTTAGCAGATTTTCGGAGGAAATCATTATCTGGAATTCCAATGAATATAAATTTGTGGAAATTGATGATGCATTTTCCACGGGGAGCAGCATTATGCCCCAGAAGAAGAACCCGGATATTGCCGAACTGGTGAGAGGAAAGACCGGGCGCGTTTATGGTGCGCTGGTATCCATACTGACTACCATGAAAGGACTTCCGCTGGCATATAATAAGGATATGCAGGAGGATAAGGAAGTTACTTTTGATGCCATAGAAACGGTAAAGAATTGTCTGGAACTGTTTGCAGGGATGCTTGCCACCACAAAGTTCCGCGCGGAAATTATGGAAGAGAGCGCCATGAAGGGATTTACCAATGCCACAGACGCAGCGGATTATCTGGTTAGTAAGAACGTGCCTTTCCGCGATGCCCATGGCATTATAGGCAGACTTGTGCTTTACTGTATTGAGAAAAATACCAGTATCGACGCACTTAGCCTGGAAGAACTGAAAGCAATCAGCCCGGTTTTTGAGGCGGATATTTATGAGGCTGTCAGTTTAAAAACCTGTGTAGGAAAAAGGCTGACCATCGGCGCACCCGGCGAGGAAGCCATGAAAGAGGTAATCAGGATAAATAAGGAATTTCTTTCCCATATCTGGACAAAGGAATCACAGATATTATGAAATACGATGATGAGGAGATTAACAAGATGAGTGAAAAATTAAGCGTAGGTATTTTAGGCGGTACAGGAATGGTTGGCCAGAGATTTATCTCTCTCCTTGAAAACCATCCCTGGTTTGAGGTGACGACTGTTGCGGCCAGCGAACGTTCAGCAGGGAAGACCTATGAACAGGCCGTGGGAGACAGGTGGAAAATGACAACTCCCATGCCGGAATCAGTAAAGAATCTGGTAGTCATGAATGTAAACGAAGTGGAGAAAGTTGCCTCCCAGGTGGATTTCGTGTTCAGTGCCGTTGATATGACTAAGGAAGAAATCAAGAAAATTGAGGAGGCATATGCCAAAACAGAAACCCCTGTTGTCTCCAATAATTCCGCCCACCGCTGGACCCCTGACGTACCTATGGTGATACCGGAAATTAACCCTGAACATATGAAAGTTATAGATTTCCAGAAGAAAAGGCTTGGAACGGAAAGAGGATTTATAGCGGTAAAGCCTAACTGCTCCATCCAGAGTTATGCCCCTGTACTGACTGCATGGAAAGAATTTGAGCCATATGAAGTGGTGGCAACCACTTACCAGGCTATTTCCGGCGCAGGGAAGACATTCAGGGACTGGCCGGAAATGATTGAAAATATCATTCCCTACATTGGAGGCGAGGAAGAAAAAAGCGAAAAGGAACCATTGAGAATCTGGGGAGAAATTAAAGACGGCGTGATTTTTCCCGCCCAGTCCCCTGTCATCACATGCCAGTGCATCCGGGTGCCTGTGTTAAATGGGCATACGGCGGCAGTGTTTGTCAAATTCAGAAAAAATCCTTCCAAAGAGCAGTTAATTGAGAAACTTGTCTCCTTCAAAGGTATTCCCCAGGAACTGGAACTTCCCAGCGCGCCTAAACAGTTCATTCAGTACATGGAAGAAGACAACAGACCCCAGGTGAAAATGGATGTAGACTTTGAAAGAGGCATGGGAATCAGTGTAGGACGCATCCGCGAGGACAGCGTATACGACTGGAAATTTGTAGGGCTTTCCCATAACACTGTAAGAGGAGCGGCAGGCGGTGCTGTCCTGTGTGCAGAACTGTTAAAGGCACAGGGGTATATTACTACAAAATAGATAAAAGTTTTAAGACGATACAGGGCATGGCTTAAAGAAGGGGATAAATACGCATGGAAGAATTACGTTATAAGGTAGACCTGCTGAATGCGATGAACCAGCGGCTTTCCGCTGATGAAAAGATGTACCGGCTTATCTGCGATACATCCAGCAATGCATTTTTATATGCTAATTTCAGAAATAATACTGTCAGGACGCTGGCCAACTGGTGTTTCTTTTTTCCGGAAGTGGACATCAGGGAGATGAAGGATCTGGCAAAACTGTATTCCCAGGTTGAGGATAAATATGTGCTTCCCCTCCGGGATCTGCTGTTTCTTGAGAAGACAGAATTAAATGCCGGCAGTGGAATCATAAGGCTGAAGGACAACAGGACATGGGTGGAATGTGAATCGGCCATTTTATATGATGAGGAAGGCCATGCCACAGATAAGGTCATTCGTTTTAAAGATATATCCAAATTTAAGAACCAGAACGATGAGTTGACATATATCGCTTATTATGATGTGCTCACAGGGCTTTATAACAGGAATTATTTTGTAAGGCTTCTTGCAGATTTTGTGCGCAGGGCGGAAAATGAAGGAACCATTACCACCGTTATGTTTGTGGATATTGACGATTTCAGAAAACTCAACGACAGTCTCGGGATTGTGGCAGGGGATGAACTGGTGCAGCAGTTTGGCCGGTTTCTGTCCGATTTTCAGGAAGAAAATGTGCTGGTATCCCATTTTAATGCGGATATCTACTGCATTGGGATTTATGCGCCTGAGGGAGACAGAAGCGTAAGACATATATATGAGAAAATACATGAAAGGATTAAGTCACCTTTTGTCCTGACTACAGGACAGGAACTTATTATTTCTGTCAGCGTGGGAGTTGCAGAGTATCCTGAGGCGGCAAAGACAACGCTGGAATTGATTAACTGTGCTGAGATTGTCATGTTCAAGGCCAAAAATCTTGGCAAAAATGCAATACAATATTTTGATGCGCCTATTTTGAAGGAATTTCTGCAGAATGCAACTATTGAAAATAAATTAAAGGAAGCGGTATTTTCCCAGAATTTTACCATGAATTTCCAACCCCAGTATCATGCGAAGGATAAGTCCTTAAGGGGGATGGAGGCTCTGGTAAGATGGCGCGACAGCGACGGTAAAATGATTAGTCCGGCTGTCTTTATTCCTATTGCTGAAAAAAATGGGACAATCGTACCTCTTGGGACATGGGTGATTGAGGAGAGCATCAAAACTTTTGCAGAATGGAAAAAGAAATATGCATGTGATGTAATATTGTCCCTTAATATTTCGGCGATTCAGTATATGCGGGAAGAGTTCATTGATGAAGTACTGGGAATTATTGAAAAGTACAGCGTAAGCGCCAGTGAACTGGAACTTGAAATTACAGAAAGCGTCCTGATTGGAAACTTTAAGGAAATCACGGAAAAAATGAGCACGCTGAGAGCGCACGGCATCCGTATTTCCATGGATGATTTCGGAACAGGATATTCTTCCCTTTCCTATTTAAAAGGGCTTCCCATAGATACGCTGAAAATAGACAAAAGCTTTGTAGATACAAGCGTTTCCGATGAAAATACCAGAGTAATCACGGAGTCTATTATTTTTATGGCAAAGAGGCTGGGATTTGAAACGGTAGCCGAAGGCGTGGAAACCAATGAACAGTTTGAATATTTGAAGAGTATCGGCTGCGACTGCATACAGGGTTATTTCCTTGGAAAGCCAATGCCCAAAAGTGAAATTGAAGGACTTTTGGAAAGACAGTGCGGCGGCCGGAAACAGTAAGCAGAACAGGAAAAGCGTAATCTGGACACAGCGAGGTATCAGTCCCGCGGCAGTGGTCAAATGCCCAAACCAGCCTTGGCTGGTTTGAAGCAGCCATTTGGCTCGTTGTCCGTGGAAGTAAATATGGATGGATATGAATGGGAAAAAGTTTATATATAGCGGAAAAGCCCAGCGTGGCAAGGGAGTTTGCCAGGGCCCTGCAAATCAATGCAAGTAACCGGGACGGATACATGGAATCTGCGGATGCGGTGATTACCTGGTGCGTGGGACATCTTGTAACGATGAGTTATCCGGAAGTTTACGATGAAAAGTACAAAAGATGGTCGCTGGATACCATTCCCTTTATCCCTTCCGAGTTTAAATATGAAGTGATAGAGGGAGTCAGAAAACAGTTCCAGATTGTAAGCGGGCTTTTGAACCGCAGTGACGTGGAAACTATTTATGTGTGTACAGACTCCGGGCGGGAAGGGGAATACATATACCGACTTGTGGAACAGCAGGCCCAGGTGAAGGATAAGAAGCGCAGAAGGGTCTGGATCGATTCCCAGACAGAGGAGGAAATCCTGCGTGGAATCAGGGAAGCCAAGGATTTATCGGAATATGACAATTTAAGTGCAGCGGCTTATCTGCGTGCCAAAGAAGATTACCTGATGGGAATTAATTTCTCAAGGGTACTTACTTTGAAATACGGCAACGCCGTAAAAGCTTACCTGAAAGCGGACAGGGCGGTCATCAGCGTGGGGCGTGTCATGACCTGTGTGCTGGGAATGGTGGTAAACAGGGAACGGGAAATCCGGGAATTTGTCAAGACTCCTTTTTACCGTGTGACTGCGGACGTAATGGTCAGCGAAAAGTCCTGCGAATGTGAGTGGAAGGCTGTGGAAAATACGAAATACTTCCAGTCTCCGCTTTTATATAAAGAAAACGGTTTTAAGGAAAAAAAGGACGCCCAGGCGCTGATTGATTATCTTATGGACGCCCCGCCTGTTGTGGCAGTGGCAGAGTCTGTTGAAAAGAAGAAGGAGACAAAGAATCCGCCGCTTTTATATAATCTGGCGGAACTGCAGAATGACTGTTCCAAATATTTTAAAATCAGTCCGGATGAAACCCTGCGGATTGTGCAGGAACTGTATGAAAAGAAGATGACCACCTATCCCCGTACTGACGCAAGAGTGCTCTCTACAGCAGTCGCAAAGGAGATAGATAAAAATATAAGAGGGCTTGTCAATTACAATACCGTTAAGGAACTGGCAGGCCAGGTTCTTGCAGGAGGCAGTTTTAAGGGAATTGCCAAAACAAAATATGTGAACGATAAGCAGATAACGGATCACTATGCCATAATCCCTACAGGACAGGGGCTGAATAATTTAAATTCTTTAAGCCCTACGGCGGTGAAAGTGTACGAGATTATTGTACGGCGTTTCCTAAGTATCTTTTTTCCCCCCGCCATATACAGGAAGGTGTCTTTAAAGGTTTCTGTAAAGGAAGAATATTTTTTTGCCAGTTTCAAGGTTCTTGAAGAGGAAGGATATCTGAAAGCGGCGGCTTTTTCATTTAGCAGGAAAAAGGACGGTGGGGAAGAGTCAAAAAACAGCCCGGAACAGGGGGATAAGACAGGGGAAGGGGATGGGGCGGAACAGCCCATGACAGACCAGGCCTTCATGGAGGCTCTCAACCAGTTAAAAAAGGGGGCAAAGCTTCCTGTGCCAAAGATGCAGATTAAGGAGGGGGAAACGACACCGCCTAAGCGTTACAATTCGGGAACGATTATCCTTGCCATGGAGAATGCCGGACAGTTCATAGAAGATGAAGATTTGAGGGCGCAGATTAAGGGCAGTGGTATCGGAACCTCTGCAACCCGTGCTGAAATCCTAAAAAAGCTCATAAATATTAAATATCTGGATTTGAATAAAAAGACCCAGGCGGTAACGCCTACTCTGATGGGGGAAATGATTTATGAAGTGGTAGATAACGCCATCCGTCCCCTTCTTGACCCGGCATTGACGGCAAGCTGGGAAAAGGGGCTTACCATGGTGGCGGAAGGCACCATTACCGGGGAGGAATATATGAGAAAGCTGGATGATTTTGTATCCAGAAGAACCAATATCGTTAAGGGACTGAATAACCAGTGGGTTTTGAACCGGCAGTTCAATAAAGCTGCTGGAAATTATAAAAACAAACGCTGACAGGCTCTGCCAGCCAGCTTATTGTAACAAACGCTGACAGGCTCTGCCGGCCAGCTTATTGTGGCAAACGCTGACAGGCTTTGCCGGCCAGCTTATTGACGAAAGGAATGAGGGAAAGAATGGAACAGTTTACAATTGAAAATCTTTACAGCCTGGAGGAAACCATTGCGGCAAAACTTTTTGATGGGGCAGTGTATCCATGGGAACTTCTTCCCAAAATCAGCAGCTTTATTGTGGAATTGGGAAAAACGCTTCCGGAAGATAAGTTTAAGCAGGTAAACGAAGATGTCTGGATTGCCAAGTCTGCGAAAGTAGCGCCTACCGCTTTTATCAATGGCCCGGCTATTATTGACGAAGAGGCGGAAGTGCGGCACTGCGCCTTTATACGGGGAAATGCCATTGTGGGAAAAGGCGCGGTGGTTGGCAATTCTACGGAACTTAAGAATGTCATATTATTTAATAAAGTACAGGTTCCCCATTACAATTATGTAGGGGACAGTATTCTTGGATTCAAAGCCCATATGGGCGCAGGCACTATCACATCCAATGTTAAAAGCGACAAGACACTGGTAGTTGTGAAAAACGGCGGACAGCAGATAGAGACAGGTTTAAAGAAGTTTGGCGCAATGCTGGGCGACTGTGTGGAGGTAGGATGCAACAGTGTGCTTAATCCGGGAACTGTAATCGGCAGAAACACCAATATTTATCCCACCAGCATGGTGCGCGGCTGTGTCCCTGCTGGCAGCATTTACAAAAAACAGGGAGAAATTGCCGAAAAGTATTAAAAATTATCAAAAGTACTGGATTTTTTACTTAAGATATGCGAAAATATTAAGTGTGATTATGACAAAATATTCACAAGATATCTACATATTGAAAGGAGTTTTCACATGATTTATTCAAAGGAAGTTGAAGAAATGTGTACAGTTGCACAGGGTGTTCATCATGGCTGTGCTCCTATCCCAGAAGAAGCAAAATGGGTTCAGGCGAAAAAAGTAGAAGACATTTCGGGTCTGACACACGGTGTGGGCTGGTGTGCACCCCAGCAGGGCGCATGCAAATTGACCCTGAATGTTAAGGAAGGCATTATTCAGGAAGCTCTGGTTGAGACAATCGGATGTTCAGGTATGACTCACTCTGCAGCTATGGCATCTGAAATTCTTCCCGGATTAACTGTAATGGAAGCATTGAATACAGACCTTGTATGTGATGCTATCAATACAGCAATGAGAGAATTATTCTTACAGATTGTTTACGGACGTTCCCAGAGTGCATTTTCAGAAGACGGACTTCCTATCGGTGCAGGTCTTGAAGACTTAGGCAAAGGATTAAGAAGCCAGGTTGGAACCATGTATGGAACTTTGAAGAAAGGTCCCCGTTATCTTGAAATGGCTGAAGGTTATGTAACAGGCATTGCCCTTGATGCGGACAATGAAATCATTGGCTATAAGTTTGTAAACTTTGGTAAAATGACTGACTTCATGAAAAAAGGCGATGATCCTGCTACTGCATACGAGAAATCATGCGGACAGTATGGTCGTGTAGATGATGCTGTTAAGATCATTGACCCCAGAAAAGAATAATTATAGGAGGAATGTAAAAATGGCATTATTTGAATCATATGAAAGAAGAATTGATACGATCAATTCCGTTTTAAATTCTTACGGCATTTCTTCTATTGAAGAAGCTGAGAAAATCACAAAAGATGCTGGCCTTGACGTTTATGAACAGGTTAAGAAAATCCAGCCCATCTGTTTTGAAAATGCCTGCTGGGCTTATACGGTAGGCGCTGCAATCGCTATCAAGAAAGGCTGCCGGAAAGCAGCAGACGCAGCAGCAGCAATCGGTGAGGGGCTTCAGGCTTTCTGTATTCCCGGTTCTGTAGCTGACACACGTAAGGTTGGCCTTGGACACGGCAATCTTGGAAAAATGCTTCTTGAAGAAGAGACAGAGTGCTTTGCATTCTTAGCCGGACATGAGTCCTTTGCAGCAGCAGAAGGCGCTATCGGTATTGCAGAGAAAGCAAACAAAGTCCGCCAGAAACCTCTCCGTGTTATCTTAAATGGTCTTGGCAAGGACGCAGCAAAGATTATTTCCAGAATTAATGGATTTACCTTTGTTGAGACAGAATATGACCCTTACACAAATACTGTTACGGAAGTAGAGCGCAAGGCTTACTCCGAAGGTCTTCGTGCAAAGGTTAACTGCTATGGTGCAAACTCCGTTCCTGAAGGTGTTGCTATCATGTGGAAAGAAAATGTAGATGTTTCCATCACAGGAAACTCAACTAACCCTACAAGATTCCAGCATCCTGTAGCAGGTACATATAAGAAAGAAAGAACAGAAGCAGATAAGAAATATTTTTCGGTTGCATCAGGCGGCGGTACAGGCCGTACCCTGCATCCTGACAATATGGCTGCCGGCCCTGCATCCTACGGTTTCACAGATACCTTAGGACGTATGCACTCCGATGCGCAGTTTGCAGGTTCTTCTTCTGTTCCTGCCCATGTTGAAATGATGGGACTTATCGGAATGGGCAACAACCCGATGGTTGGCGCTACCGTTGCAGTTGCAGTTTCCGTTGAGGAAGCGGCTAAGGAAGGCAAATTCTAAGAAAAGCCCGTATTTTGGGGGTTAACCAAGCCAGGAGATGGTTTGGTTAGCCCTCTTTTTTGTTCAATAAGCCAAAGCGTTTGATGGGCAAGACTCGTACAAGACGCACACAAGACACACCCTACAAGACACACTTTTGCTTCATGGTGTGTCAGGCGCTTAAGATGCGGTAAATTATGCCGGTAGACGGTGAGGATGGTTTTGTGTAAGTGTATTGATTATACCAGCCATAAATAGTATATGTTTTTGCTTTTTAAATATTTTTTGTGGAGGTATTATTTATGAGACGTGCAAATGGAACAGGCAATGTGTTCAAGATGAAAGGCAAGGCAAGGCGTAATCCCTGGCGTGTAAGAATTACTGTAGGATGGGAAGTTGACGAGTTGGCCGGAAAGTCAAAGCAGATTGTTAAAACACTTGGATATTACCCGTCAAGGCGGGAGGCTGAGGCGGCTTTGAACGAGTATTTTGAAGACCCATATAATATTGGCGATAAGGATATGACTTTCCAAGAGTTATATAATTCGTGGTCAGAAAAGTATTTCCCTACGCTGTCAGGGGTATCATCTGTCCGCACAATTACATCTGCATACCGTTACATGCATATAATTTACAAGATGAAGGTTCGTGACATTCGTGTAAGGCATCTGGAAGAGTGCCTGAAGGATGCATATATAATATCTGACAAAGGAAAAGATAAAGGTGAGAAGAGGTATGCCAGGGAGGTGTTGGAAAGTGTGCTATCTGGTTGCAAAGAAATTTAATGGTGTAGGATGTTTTGCGCTGCAGGTGACGCATGGACAGCATTTGGCGGATTTTAAAGAAAAGCTGATGCAGACTGTTGGGTATGATACTATACAGCTTGTGACAATCAGCCGCCCATCTGCATATGGCGAATATGAGCCTTATCATTTTGTAGAGACAGAGCAGGAGTTTGAAGAAGCCGTAAAGAATATGTAGGGAGCCTGTCAAAAGCTGTGAAAAATTCGTAGAATGATGAAAAAGCAAGTCAGTGTAAGGCTTGCTTTTTCTCTGCTTTTATCGCAGCTCCAAAAGCCATGCAGTTCTATTTTTCCACTGGTCTTTTGTCATTGTATTTCCTATTTTTTTGGATTGTCTATTGACCTTCACGTTACGTTATAGTTTATTATATAGGAAAACAGGAAAGGAGCAAAAGATATGAAAGTATCTGCTGTGCGTTCAGACGGTGTTTATTCAAAAATTATGAGAGCACCTTTGGATAAGAAGACCGACATTTATCGGTATGAACTGATGATGCCATTTGAAAGAAAATGGGCTTGTTATAATGTTCCCATGAAAGCGAAAACGCCTAACGGCTATGATGTCATTATGGCAAGCGGATTGTTGGGGCACATTGCGCCAACTAAAGTAGACGAAACTCAAAAACAAAATATTCAGATGATTTCAGACGACGCGCTCTGGAAAAAATGTGAGATGGCAATTAGGAAGTCGTTAGACTGCTTTACCCGGCACGGGATCGATTTACCTGTTCAAGAGTATCTATTTACCATATTGCTTGCAAATTCTGAAAGCCCTTATATAATTTTAAATGAGGGCTATTGTGGTGACGGTGGTATACCGGGATATATTTTTTCCTGGCTAATTCCAAACGAATATACATTAGAACATCTTCCCGCAGCCTTGGCACACGAAACAAATCACAATATCCGTTTTCAGTTTATTGAATGGAAAAACGACATCACACTTGGAGAGATGATGATTAGCGAAGGATTGGCAGAAAACTTTGCAACTTCTTTATATGGCGAAGAGAAGGCAGGTCCCTGGGTGACAAAAACGGATATGACAACTTTGAACGAACATATCAAACCTATTATTCGGGATGGATTAAATGTTCAAGGATTTGAAAATCTCAATGCTTATCTTTATGGTGATGAAATGGCTGAATTACAAAATTTTCCGCAAGCAGGTTTACCTTATTGTGCCGGGTATGCTTGTGGTTATCATTTAGTAAAACATTACTTGAAAAAAACTGGTAAAAGTGTGGTTGAAGCGACACTTTTACCCGCAAAAGAAATTTTAGATGCTACGGAGGACTTTTGGAATGACTAAAAAAACTATGTCTGTCCATGAAGTTGCTAAATTGACTGGTATCACCGCCCGCACACTTCATTATTATGATGAAATCGGGCTTTTGAAACCTACGAAAGTAACTGATGCAGGCTATCGGATGTATGACGATACAGCACTTAGCCGTTTGCAGAATATTTTATTGTTTCGTGAATTAGAGTTTCCCTTAAAAGAAATCAAAGCAATTCTTGACAGCCCTGATTTCGACCCATCAGAGGCAATTGCCCAGCAAATCAGGTTGTTAGAATTACAATATAAACACATAGGGGAACTTATTGCTTTTACCCGTGAAATTCAAAACAGAGGAGTAACAACAATGAGTTTTGATGTTTTCGACAAGAGCGAAATTGAAAAGTATGAAGCGGAAGTCAAGGCAAAATGGGGCAATACGAAAGCGTATCAAGAGTACAAACAAAAGGATATTGCCCGGAATGAAGGTAATTATAGCAAGATTGCTAACGAACTAATGACAATGTTTTCAAAATTAGGAGAATTAAAACATTTAACTCCTAATGCCGGTGAAGTACAAAACAAAATCTCTGCATTACAGAAATTTATAACCGATCACTACTATGTATGTACAAATGAAATCCTTAGTGGGTTGGGTGAAATGTATGTATGTGATGAGCGTTTCAAGAATAACATTGACAAAGCAGGTGGAGATGGAACTGCTGACTTTGTCAAACAGGCTATTGCTGTGTATTGCAGTAAAAAGCAGGTGTAATAATTGTGACCAAATGGATATGCTGTCTTATTTGTCAGCACAAAACAATATTACAGATACGGCGGTTAAAGGATGTAGCTGCATGAGAAGCGCTTATGCGCCTGTCCGGGCTTTTCGGACGGGCGCATTTTGTTGCTCAAAACTTTTTGGAAATAGTGCACAGTACGCTAAGATTAAAATGCGCCAGTCAGCATGAAGAGTGAAGTCACAGCCTTGTGGGTGCCTTCGCTTTCATTGATGGCAGACATTTAGTTATTCTTTTATTTATCTTTTCCATAAAAGGATTCAATCGCCCGCGCAAAAAAATCCGAAGCCCCTTCTCCATATTTTTCATCTGTCATAGGTTTTATTTTTTCGTTGCGGTAATATTGTGCCTGTGCCAGCATGAATCCCTTTTCCTCTTTTATCTGTGAGAGCTGTTTCATAACAAAGCCGTATTCTCCAACAATCTCTCTTACTTCAAAAGAATCTACAGCATAATCCCGTTTCGAAATCAGTTTTTGTAAAATTGCTTCGATCCGTTTATTATAGCTTTCTGCAACTTCTTTACTGATGGGGTTCTGGGCAGCAGATAAAAAATTTTCTTTTCCGCCATACCACTCAACTACCTTTGCATAGCCTTTCTGCATTTTTTCTGAAGATACGACTTCCATATAATGCTCTTTCCAGTGTTCGATGCTTCCAAATTCTTTTATTGCGATGTTTCTCATGTTTTCCGGCATATGCCGGGTCATAGCCTGGAACATTTCTTCAATCTCTGTTTTACTGAAAACTGCAAAATCCATTTTGTTTTCTCCTTTCAAAATGTCATCAATGCTGGCAATCAGGCGTTCCATACGCTCTTTTTTTGCTGTCAGCATTTCTCTCTGCATTTGCAAAATCTGGTTTCTGTCAAGAACTGGATTCGCCATAATTGCTTTAATTTCCTTCAAGGGAATATCAAACTCACGGAAGAACAATATCTGTTGTAATGTTTCCAGTGCTTTATCGTCATAAAGCCGGTATCCCGCTTCACTTTTACCAGTTGGCTTTAACAGCCCGATTTCATCATAATAGTGGAGCGTGCGCACGCTGGTACCTGTTAAATTTGATACTTCTTTTACTGTCCTCATAGCTATTGGCCTCCTGTTCCTAATATATCCACTTTAACCCATGACGTTCCGTGAGGGTCAATAGGTAATTTCAAATATTTTTGAATATATCATATTTCACGAATGGAGGAAAGAATTTCAGCCAGACTTTCAAAACTTGTCGGACAAAAACAGCTTGCAATGTAAGGGGGACTCTGAACGGCAAGTCTACAATAGAGTAGTGGGGCGTAAATTTTAAAACGGTCTCATTGCATAGAATTGGAAAATATTCTACACTGAAAGCAGGAGGTGGAATAAATGGCAAATGAAGATAAAAAAGATTTTAATGCAATGCTGCATGACAGTAAGGATATGCCGAAATTTCAAATAATCACAGACCAGAAAAGCATCGAAAAGTACGGCGGAGACAGGATGTATTTTGCACCACCCATTGATTATGACAGGGTAATGAGACTGATTCCTCATGGAAAGGTAATTACAGTGGGAGAAATCCGTAATCATTTTGCAAAGTTAAGCGGTGCAGATTTCACGGAACCGATTACGGCGGGAATTTTTGTGTCAATAGCGGCCTGGGCAAGTTTTCAGCGCATTGATGATGAAACGCCTTATTGGAGAACGCTGAAAGCAAACGGTGAGTTAAACGCAAGATATCCCGGCGGATGTGAAGCGCAAAAAGAAAAACTGGAGCAAGAAGGCCATACAATCATTCAGAAAGGAAGAAAAAATATTAAATATTATGTAAAAGACTATGAAAATGTTCTTTTTGAATTGGCAAGTGAAGGGTAAGGGGATAATTTACAGACAGGCTGGATTTTGTAACTTTTTACAAAATAAAAGCATAGTTTAAAGAAAAAGGGCAGTTTTATGTCGTATATAGATTATATTCCTGTAAGCGGAATGATTTTAAATATCTCAAGGGGGAATGACTGCTGCAGTCAGATGATATCGCTGCGGACAGAAGATGGGATTGTCAATTTTATGGTAGATTCACAGACACAGATAATTGACAACCGACAGCTTAGGGCCGGGATGCGCATCACAGCGTTTTATGACGGGAGCCTGCCAGTGCCGTTGATTTTCCCTCCCCGTTATCATGCAAGTATTATTGCGGTGACTGGAAGAAATGAGCAGGTGATGTTTAACTATTTCGACCGCAATCTTTTAGCGCGGGACAGGTCTTTGCAGTTAAATATTGGTGGAAATACAAGCATTGAGACTGTGAATGGACAGAATTTCAACTGCAATCCTGCCAACCAGACACTGCTGGTTTATTATTCTGTCACTACAAGAAGCATTCCGCCCCAGACGACACCGTCAAGAATTGTAGTATTTTGCTGACTGTATACCAATCTTTCTACTGAAAAAACAACGGATGTTATCCATCCTTATGTTAACAACGGATGTCATTCATCCTTATGCTAGCAACGGATATCAGTCATCCTTATGTTAAACAAACAACGGGTAGTACGCGAAGCGTGTTGCCCGTTGTTTGTTCGATAAGCCAGTCTGCGGAGCGGTTACTGTTCATTCCGTGACCAGTAACATGCAAAAATCCATCGAAAATTGCCTTCGGCAATGGGATTTTTGCACTCTCGAATCACTTTCTTACGACCAGCGCAGTAAATGTGCAGGTCTGTGTGAACAGTAACGCGGAGCGTGACAGTGTTTGATTTTCCATCAAACGCCTGTTGACATTTTATTTATATACTATTAAAATTTAAGTAGTAAGTAGTAAGTAGTAAGTAGTAAGTAGTAAGTAGTAAGTAGTAAGTATAAATAATGTCTTATCAAAGAAAGGGCGGTTTATATGAAGGAATATTTATTATCAGAACAGTTTGCGTTAATATCACTTGACGGAATGGATGTGCTGCATGACACTGCGGCTAAGAAAGTTGCACTTTCAGGGATTGCAATGGCAGATGCCATTCAAAAAATGATTTCCGACAAAGACATAAGTGATATTTCATCCTTTGGGGAGAAGTTGGCAGGGGAAATCGACAGGATAAAAAGCATGTCTAAGAAGGAGGGAGCCGAATTAGAAAGGAAAATGGTTTCTATTCTGAAGGCAAGGGAGGTATTGACGGAAATTCCCAACATTTTAGGCTGTGATATGAATTATTATACGGCAAATGTCACTATGAGAGAGTACCGCAGCGACCCTGCAGAATATCAGGGGATTGTAGAGAATATCCGCGCGGAGATACTTGAACCGGGAGAAGTATCTTTAGAGACAGTGTGCCTGCTTTATCTATGCAGGGAAACAGGATGTATGCACGATATCTTTTCTGTGGAGGAACAGGAGCAGATACAAAGGCGTATGATGGAATTGATGGGAAGAGAGCCCTTATACAAAGTTCTTCTTGAGACGGAATTTCACAGTGGAATCCGGAATGCGTATTTAGGATTTTTAAGGGCCAAGACCAATCTTTTCAAAAATCCTTACTTGGAGGGCGTCAATTTATTGTTTCCTTTTCTGGACAGAAAGCAGGCTATATTTATTGATATGATTATTGCCGGGACAACTGTTGAAGAAAGGCGGAAAAAAACAATTGAATTCTTAAGGAAAAACGGGCATGTGTGTGAAGAAGTCCCAATAGGCAGCGAGAGTTTTGTGAAAGTGGATAATAAATATTACAGGATATGGCCGAGCACCCGGAGCAATAAAATTCCCATCCAGGGAATAGAATTGCTGCCAGTATACATGTAGGTGATTATATGTCCAGACAGAGAACAATGGAAAAAATTATGCAGTCAGAGTATGTTTCAATTGGTGAGCTGGTAAGAATTACCAACTGCCGTTACAGTACGCTAAAGTTTTATACGGAAGAGGGACTTTTAGAGTTTGAGCAGGAGGAAGAAAAACTGACCCGCAGGTTTCCACGGGAAAGGGCTGTGAGTCGGATAAATGAAATCATGAAACTAAAGAAAGAAGGGCGGAATATATCAGAAATAAAAAATATTTTAAGTAGTTTATAAGCAGTTACCGCTCGCATCGCCCCTCACACCTGAATCATGTTCTCACGGAATGCGCAGCCCGCCGTGAATAGCAAACTCAAGTATTCATTAAGATTTGCTTTAAAATATTTATATGGACATTTGGGTATTCTTCCATTACAATAAACTTAAATACTTTTTTGAAGTGAAAGAGGAGATAAAATGAGCGAAGAGAAGAAAACAATTTACTGTACGCAGTGTGGCAGTGAAAATGATGTGAATTCTAAATTTTGCAGTAACTGCGGTTCCAAACTGGGACAGTCATCCATTCCTTCAGAGGGAGAACAGCCGGTACAGAAGGAGGGTGTATTTTCGGGTGAGGAGACAAAGCCTGTTTATGAGAAAATAACGGATGCCGAAGAAGAGAAGCCTGCGCCTATTCCGGTGCAGGATGAGATAAAAATTCATTATGGCCCGGATGCCCAGAGTTATAATAACAGCAGTAATTCGTACAATAGTGGTTCATATAATAATTATTATGACACCCAGCAGACCCAGTACTATTCGGCTAATCAGGAGATGGAGAAGCAGGGCGGCGGAAATATCGGTTTTGCCATTGCCTCGTTAGTCTGTGGAATCTGTTCCCTGCTTTGCTGCTGCCTTACCCTGTTCAGCGCAGTGCTTGCTATTGCCGCAATTGTACTTGGCATCATCACGATTTGCTTTAAATATGACGGTAAGGGCATGGCCATTGCCGGTATTATAACCGGAGGTTTTGCGGTAGTGATTGTCATATTTGCAATGATTGCCAGCGGTACTTCGGCTTACAGGGAATTTATCAATGATTTAGTAGATGAGATTTATTATTAATGGGCTTTATTCATATTTATAATAATCAAAAACTCCATGCAGACGGGATTTTTTACCAGATTGGAAAAGTTTTCTGGTTTCCTTTCTGCCTTGTGGGGTTTTGGTTTGCACATGGAGGCTATGAGCGTTATGGAGAAATAACTGCCTGCAGTATACGCAGGATGTGCGGTCTGCCATGTCCGGGGTGCGGGGGCACCAGGGCTTTTTATTACTTGTTTCTGGGAAATTTTAAGGAAAGCCTGTATTTAAATCCGGCAGTTATTTATGGGGTTCTGGCATATCTGCATTTTATGTTGCTTTATTTTTACAGGAAACATTTTGGCGGCAGGAAAGGATGGTCATCCCCAAAAGAGATACCTATACAATACTACATGTATGTGGCAATTGTTGTGATTCTTGGCCAGTGGGCAGTGAAAATTATAAAAATTTTATCTTTTTTATAGATTCTTAATATTTCCTTGCGTGAAATACTATTTTAGGTTATAGTATTTTGGTAAGCTAATATTTTACTTAAGGAGGAGCAGTATAAATGGATGCAAAAACAACAAGTATTGTAGCATATCTTACCTGGATTGGCCTTTTGGTTGCAATTCTGGGTGGAGATAAGGAAGGTGCCAAGTTCCATATTAACCAGGCGCTGGTAATTCTGCTGTTTTCCCTGTTGTCAATCATTCCCTGTCTGGGATGGATTTGGGGAATCTTCATGGTTGTATGCTGGGTTATGGGACTGATTGCGGCAATCAATCAGGAAGAAAAAGAAGTTCCGCTTATCGGTAAGATACGCCTTTTGAAATAGTAGTTTAAAAAACGTGCCTGGGAATAAATCTCAGGCACGTTTTTTAAAGCTGTCTTTAACAGAATTTAATATTTTAAGGAGATTCCTGTCCCGCATCTTCACTGCCATCTCCGGCTTCGCCGCCGGATTCATCATACGTATAAATTTCCTCAGGAATGTTGCCATGCAGGATAGACACGATATATTGAAGACGGACATTTGCGCGTTCATAATTCTGGCGGGCTGTATCCTCAAGGGCAGCGTCAAAACTTTCTCCTTCATAAGCCTGGTGATAGTAAGAAACCGCTTCAGACATATACTGGCTGGCCTCGTCTGCCAGCACATCCACCCCCGGAAATCCTTCGGGAACTTCCAGGGAAGCCATCTGTGAAAAAGATGTATTCATGGAATCCAAAAGAGAGAGAAGGTCACTGACCGATGTTTCGGAATTGGGATCTATGGCATTGATGGATGCGTCAAAAATTCTGACATTTTCAAAGAACTGGTTCATATTCATCTTATAGTTTTCAAGTTCCGCGTCCTTTTTGCCGCAGCCTGTTACATTTCCGGACAATAACAGGAAAAGCAGGAAACAGAAAAGACATTTTTTCTTCTGTTTATAACTGTTCAAAATATATCCTCCAAGCTTTTGTATACACATTTAAGTTATCATAGTTGACAGATGAACGCAAGGAATATTTAAATCAAGCTTTGGAAATGTATAGTTATGGTTACTGTTCACACAGACCTGCGCATTTACTGCGCTGGTCGTAAGAAAGTGAT
>CAMWUN010000074.1 GCA_947177425.1 uncultured bacterium | reverse complement strand
TACATTATATAGTTTTTTGCTATACCCCATAAGAAAGAAATACCTTCTCTAAAAAGGACAGTAACTTGTTACTGTCTTTTTTACTGCCCTGCTGTCTTGTTCGTTACTGTTCACTCCGTGACCAGTAACAGGCAAAAATCCATCGAAAATTGCCTTCGGCAATGGGATTTTTGCACTCTCGAATCATTTTCTTACGACCAGCGCAGTAAATGCGCAGGTCTGTGTGAACAGTAACCTTGTTTCTATTTTGAAATTGCTTTCTGCCGCAGGGGGTTGTAAAATAACAGGATTTTATAGTATAATATAGAATGTATGACTATTTTTCACAGGAAACGGAGTTGACAGTATGGACTTGGATCAGTTTTTGAAGGTAGATTACAGCAGGCACTATATATCGGAAATGCGGCCTGTTGTTAACAGGAAAGCGATGTTTAGTGATACAACGGAGGATTATTTATCCCCCAGTGAGCCGAATCCTTATTCTAAAATCACAATCAGATTCCGGGCGGCCATCAATAATATTGACAGGGTATTTATGGTGAATAACGGGCAGCGGCATCTAATGACATGGGAAAGCGGCGATGAATATTTTGATTATTTTGCCTGTGAAACGGAAGTGGAGGATGTAGAGTATTCCTATCATTTTGAAGTCCAGGTAGGGAAGATTGTCTGCCTGTATGATGTAAGAGGTGTAGTAAAGGAGACAATGCCGGAATACTCATTCAGAATAATCCCGGGGTTTAAGACGCCTAAGTGGGCGAAGGGCGCGGTCATGTACCAGATTTATGTGGACCGTTTTTATAATGGGGATCCCTCCAATGATGTTCTTTCAGGGGAATATGAATATATCGGCGACAAGACGGTAAGGGTGGAAGACTGGGATAAATATCCGGCCGTAATGGGTGTCCGCGAGTTTTATGGCGGAGATTTGCAGGGGGTAATAGATAAGATGGATTACCTTAAGGAACTTGGAGTAGATGTCATTTACTTTAATCCACTGTTTGTCTCGCCTTCCAATCATAAATATGATATACAGGATTATGACTGTATAGACCCTCATGTGGGAAAGATTGTAAGCGATGAGGGTGAACTGCTGAATTATGACCAGCGTGAAAACAGACTTGCTACCAGGTATATTGACAGAGTAACCAACAAAAAGAATCTGGACGCAAGCAATGAACTTTTTGCAAAGGTTGTTGAGGAAGCCCATAAAAGAGGCATGAGGGTAATTCTGGACGGCGTGTTCAATCACTGTGGTTCCTTTAATAAGTGGATGGACAAGGAAAGGATTTACGAAAATGCCGAAGGCTATGAAAAAGGCGCGCATATATGCAGGGAAAGTCCTTATCATGACTACTTCCAGTTTTATAATGAAAACGCATGGCCCTATAATGGAAGTTATGATGGATGGTGGGGGCACGATACCCTGCCAAAACTGAATTATGAAAAGTCAAAAGAGTTGTTTGAGTATGTAATGCGGATTGCCGCAAAATGGGTGTCTCCCCCCTATAATGCAGATGGATGGCGTCTGGATGTGGCAGCCGATTTGGGGCACAGCCCGGAATATAATCATTATTTCTGGAGGGAATTCAGAAAGGCTGTCCGGGAGGCGAATCCCGATGCCATTGTATTGGCGGAGCATTACGGTTCGCCCAGGGAATGGCTCAACGGTAAGGAGTGGGATACTGTCATGAATTATGATGCCTTTATGGAGCCTGTAACGTGGTTTCTGACAGGCATGCAGAAGCACAGCGACGATTACAGGGGCGATTTGTACGGCAATGCAGACAGCTTTATTGGGGCAATGAACCATCATATGTCCAGTTTTACAACGCCGTCTCTCCATATAGCAATGAATGAACTTTCTAACCATGACCATTCCAGGTTTCTTACAAGAACCAATAAGAAAGTGGGAAGGACGAACTCCTTAGGTGCACAGGCCGCCAACGAAGGCGTCAATGTGGCTGTTATGCGGGAAGCTGTAGTAATCCAGATGACATGGCCGGGAGCGCCTACCATCTACTATGGGGATGAGGCCGGTGTCTGTGGGTTCACTGACCCGGATAACCGCAGGACCTATCCCTGGGGGCATGAAAATAAAGAACTGATAGAGTTTCACAAAGAAATGATTCGTATTCATAAGGAAAATCCGGAGATTCTTACAGGCTCTTTAAAGTATATTGACCGTGACTATAATATGCTTGGGTACGGGAGATTTAACAGGAAAGAAGCAGTTATTGTACTGATAAACAACAACGATCATGAGATGAAGAGGAGTGTGGCTATCTGGCAGTTGGGAATTCCTAAAGAATGCAAGGTGAAAACGCTGATGCTTACACATGCAGAAGGCTATTCCCTGGAACAGAAGGAATATGCATCCGTAGGAGGGAAGATTTCAGTCACTTTGCCGGCAACCTCTGCGCTTGTTCTGAAATATGAGGGGCAGGAAAGCTTTTGGGGAAAAAATACAAAATTATATTGAAGATAAACAACGGACAGTACGCTTTGCGAGCTGTCCGTTGTTTGCTAATTTTATGTTTATATGTGCAGAAATATTGAGTATTTTATGCCCATAATGACATATGAACATGAAATTTGTGTGAAAAAAGGTGCAAAATTACTGAAAAAGAGAATTATATGTTCATTTTATGCCATAAAAACAGAATGAAATGGACATAAAATGAACATTAAAAAAGAGAGAATAATATATTATGCATAAAAAATAGTGAAAACTGACGAGCAAAGATAGGCAAATATGACGATAAAAAAGTGTAAAACGACAAATAATGTACATGCTATTGAAACGAAAAACCACCCAAATTATAATTTTACTATCAAAGGGAAAAAGATATGAGTGAATACGCAAGCGTAAATCAGGCAAATCATCGGCTCGTGATGATTATGGAAAAATTAAATAAATATGGAAGGGTTGACGTACAGGAAATTGCGCAGGAATTAGATGTCTCAACTGCCACAATCCGAAGGGATTTTAATGAACTGGAGCGGCAGGGGCATTTGCGCAGAGTTCATGGCGGCGCTGTGTTATCCAATGTCAGCACTACATTTGAATATCTTTATCATGCAAAAGTGGCGTTGCGAATGGATGAAAAAAAGCGGATTGCAATACAGGCAGCCGAAGAAATTCAGGATGGAGATGCAATATTTTTTGATTCAGGAACAACCACCTATCAGATAGCCATGTGTCTTTCTGACAAAAAAGAGTTAACTGTAATTACTTATGATATGTCAATTGCAACAGTTTTAAATAATCATCCCTCCATTCAGGTGATTCTTACTGGCGGAATTGTCAGGCAGGGCTATAATGTACTGGTTGGCTCCATTACCGAAAATTTTATAAGGAATATGATGGTGGATAAAGTGTTTTTAAGCGCAGATGCCATTCACGCTTCATTTGGCATATCCAACGCCAATTACGTGGAGTCAGGAATCAAGTCCTTATTGGTAAGTGCTGGAAAGAAAATCATTCTGGTAGCAGATCACAGCAAATTTGATAAAATAGCAGTTTCCAAGTTCTGTAATTTATCGGATATTGATATGCTTATCACTGATAATCAGATTTCCCACTCTATGGCAGAAAGTATCCGTGAAAGCGGCATAGAGATAAAATGTGTTTAGTGCATATATAAGCCTGGGCGGTGCACTATAAGAATGGAGGAAATATTAGATGGGATGGACAAAAGATTTGTTCAATACAGAAAAACCGATTATTGCCATGTGTCATATCAGGGCATTGCCGGGAGATTTAAACTATAATGAAGAAAAGGGAATGTCCTATGTTGTTGAAAAAGCAAGAGAAGATTTCCTTGCACTGCAAAAGGGAGGCGTAGACGCAGTCATGTTTTCCAATGAGTTTTCCCTCCCATATTTAAAGAAGGTTAAGCCGGAAACAACAGCGGCAATGGCAGCGGTGATTGGAGAAATTAAATCAGAAATAAAGATTCCTTTTGGCGTTAACATTCTCTGGGATCCTTACGCATCCCTTGACCTTGCGGCAGCAACAGGCGCCTGCTTTATAAGGGAAGTGATGAGCGGCGTATATGCCGGTGATTTGGGTTTATGGGATAATGATGCAGGAGAAATCAGCCGCCATAGAAAGCGGCTGGGACTTAGGGATAAGACAAAGCTCTTATATAATATTTATCCAGAGGCAGCAACTTATTTGGGAAACAGGGATATTGTGGATATTGCCAAAACTAATGTTTTTAACAATAGCCCGGATGCGCTGCTGGTATCAGGAGCCACCGCAGGAGCGGATACAGATACATCTATACTGAAGCGGGTAAAAGAGGCAATTCCTGATACTTACATATTTTGCAATACAGGATGCAAGCTGGAAACCATTGAGAAGCAGCTTAAGGTTTCTGACGGCGCAATTGTAGGAACCTATTTTAAGAAAGAAGGCAAATTTGAAAACTTTGTAGAATATGACAGGGTGGCACGTTTTATGGAAAAGGTAAATACAGTAAGGAGGTAATTATGAAAAAGAAAGTGATGGCGGTTATTTTAAGCGTAACTATGGTTATATCATTGCTTGTAGGGTGTGGAGGCACATCCGGGGACGCACAGACACCGCAGCAAAGCGGTGAAAGCACCGGGGAAGAACCTGAAAAAGAGCAGAGTCAGGATGAGGGGACAGCGAATGCCACATCAGGCGAAGCGGTGAGAATAGCGCTGCTTCTCTCAGGCAACCTGGGGGATATGTCCTTTTTGGATTCAGCAAACAAGGGAACCACAAAAATTGTAGCAGACTATGGTGCAGAGGTAAAGGTTATAGAAATGGGGTCTGATGCCACGAAGTATGAGACAAATGTGCTGGATGCATCTGATGAAGGATATGATATCATCATCGGGTCCGGCTGGCAGTTACAGGAGCCTTTCCAGAATGTGGCGCAGGATTACCCTGATATCAAATATATTATATTTGACGCAGCAGTGGATTATACAGCCGGGGATTATTCAAATGTATACTCGATTTCTTACAAGTCAAATGAAGCGGCTTATCTGGCAGGCATCATGGCGGCAAATATGAGTAAAACTGGTATTCTTGGATTCTTAGGCGGTGCAGACGGTGCAGTAATAAATGATTTCATGATTGGCTTTATTGAGGGTGCACAGTCAGTGAACTCAGATATTAAGGTTATCTGTGGATATGTTGACGATTACAGCGACAGTCCCAAGTGTAAGGAAATGGCGCTGGCACAGTATAACCAGGGAGCAGATATTATTTTTACGGCTGCAGGCGCATCAGGAATTGGTACCCTGGAAGCAGCAAAAGAGACAGGAAATTACGCAATAGGCGTTGACTCTGATCAGGCCATGCTTTATGCAGAAAGCGATCCTGCGCAGGCAGAACTGATTCCGGCGTCTGTCATGAAAAACGTAGATGCAACTCTGGTGCGGGCTTATGCGATGATGCAGGAGGGAACACTGCCATGGGGGACAGAAGAGGCGCTTGGCCTTTCTGATGGAGCGGTTGGATTAAGTGATAATAAATTCTATCAGGAACTTGTCCCGGAAGATGTTAAAACGCAAATTGTGGAGGCATCCGATTCTATTGCGAAGGGAGAAATCAGCGTAAAATCAGCATATGGACTTACAACTGAAGAGGTAAGGGAAATTATCAACTCTGTAGCGCCCTGATTAGTTTAGTGAAAAAGAGATTGCTTTTATATTGTTATGTATCAAAGCAATCTCTTTTCTATAACATCAGGCGGAAGGGAAGGCAGGTATCAGCTTAATATGAATGAAGATTTACTGGTAATGTCCAAAATTACAAAAATATACCCCAACGGGGTCATGGCAAACGACAAAGTGGACTTTTCTGTAAGAACAGGCGAAATTCATGCCTTAATGGGAGAAAACGGAGCGGGAAAATCAACTTTGATGAATATTTTGTATGGCGAACACCAGCCGGAAGAAGGGGATATTTTCATTGAAGGCCAGAAAATAAAAATTAATTCTCCCAATGATGCGATAATGCATGGCATCGGTATGGTTCATCAGCACTTTATGTTGGTGCCTTCCCTTTCGGTGGCGCAAAACATATATCTTGGAAAGGAACCAAGAAAAAACGGGCTGATAGACACAAAAGAAATGATAAAGCAGGCGGAAGAAATAGCCCGGAAATATAATTTTAATATTTTGCCGACAGCCAGGGTGGCTGATATTCCGGTCGGAATGAAGCAAAAGGTGGAAATATTGAAAGCCCTTGTTGGAGGTGCAAAGATTTTAATTTTAGATGAGCCCACAGCAGTTTTAACGCCTCAGGAAACAGAAGAACTATTTCATGAACTAAAGGAGTTTAAGAAAAAAGGACATACCATTATTTTTATATCCCATAAGCTAAAAGAAATCAAACAGATTTGCGACCGTATCACGATTATGAAAAATGGAAGAAGCATGGGAACATATAATATGGAAGATATGGATGAGAAAAGTATTTCCAGATTAATGGTTGGAAGGGATGTAATCAAGTCTGTAGAAAAGAAGAGGGCAAAGCCCGGGGAAACAGTTTTAAAAGTTGAGGACCTTTCCTGTATCAATGAAGACGGAAAACATGCTGTGAACCATATAAATTTAAAAGTGAGAAGAGGAGAAATACTTGGCATAGCTGGGGTAGAGGGAAACGGACAGTCGGAGTTTGTTGAATGTATTTCAGGCATACGGAAGGATTACAAGGGCAGAGTATCTATCTGTGGCCAATATGTGGACAGGCTCAGCATCAAAAAAATCAGAAAAGCAGGTTTGTCGCATATTTCCGAAGACAGAATGTCTTATGGCGTTGCTGTAGAAGCATCTATCAGTGATAATCTGATTTCGGATAAGCTGGGGGAAGACATGATTGGACATGGCCCCATACTGAGCCACAAAAAGATAGCCAGTCTGTCAGCAGATCTTGTGGATAAGTTTTTAATAAAATGCAGTTCTTATAAACAGCCTGTCAGTATGCTTTCCGGCGGAAATATGCAAAAAGTTGTTGTTGCAAGAGAGTTTGCCAGAGAACCAGCAATTATGATTGCAAACCAGCCGTCACGGGGTGTGGATGTGGGAGCAACGGAATTCATTCACAAAAAGCTGGTTGAGATACGGGACAATGGTGCAGCGGTTCTGCTGATTTCCGCAGATTTAAATGAAGTTATGGAACTTAGCGATTCTCTCGCTGTGTTTTATGGTGGAGAAGTGGTGGCTTATTTTGAAGACAGCAAAAATGTAACGGAAGAGGAATTAGGATATTACATGCTGGGACTTATGAAACAGCCTGAAGATATCATCCTGGGTTTAGGATAAGAAAGCAGGTGTCTTAGTGAATAAAAAAAGGGAAGCATTATTTCAATTTTTAAGTGTGCTGATTGCCATTGCAGTTGCGCTTTTAGTAACGTTTGCCATTATTTTGTGTGTAAGTGACGAGCCAGTGGAGGCGTTAAAAACATTTATTACCGGGCCGCTCTCTACAAAAAGAAGAATTGGAAATGTCATAGAAGGCATGATTCCTCTCATATTTACGGGACTGGCGGCATGCGTTATGTTTCAGGCGAAGCAATTCAGCCTGATAGGGGACGGAGCATTTCTTGTGGGAGCACTGGCAACGGCCGTACTTTTGCTCAAATTTCAACTGCCTGCAGTTCCCGCACTTTTTCTGGGAATATTGATTGGCGGAGCGGTGGGAGGAATCTGTGCGGTTATACCGGGATTTTTAAAGGCAAAGTGGAATGCAAATGAATTTGTAGTTTCCATGATGTTTAATTCCATACTGGAATATTTTACTGTATTCATTCTGCTGAATTATATCCGTGATCCAGGGTCAGGTTTTGTGGCTTCGTATTTAATACCGGAAAATGTAAAACTCCCATCTTTTATTGCCAAAACAAATGTTCATACAGGACTGTTTATTGCACTATTTATGGTTGTATTGACTACGTTGTTTATGTATAAAACAAAATGGGGTTACAGTATACGTATGGTCGGTAAAAATCCCAGGTTTTCAAGGTATTCAGGAATTAATACATTTGCAGTGGTATTTTCCTGCCAGATTATAGGCGGATTTATTGCGGGGCTGGGTGGATCGGTAGAACTTCTTGGCATGTACGACCGGTTTCAATGGCAAAGCACGCCGGGATATGGATTCGATGGAATGACGGTTGCTATTTTAGCAGCAAACAATCCGGCTCTGGTACCTGTTGGCGCTCTTTTCCTTGCTTATATCAGAGTGGGGACGGATGTTATGGCCAGAGCTACAAGCGTACCTAACGAATCAGTCAGTATCATACAGGGTATTATTATGCTTTTGATTACTGCAAGTGCCTTTTTGTCAAAAACAAAGCACAAGATGGTGATACGTTCGGTAAGGGACGAACAGAAAAAAATAAAGGAGGTGGCATAATATGCAGCAGTTGTTCGGTATTATTTTCACAACATCCTTTGCATACTCCATTCTTAGAGTAAGCACCCCCTTGATTTTGGCAGGTATGGCAGCAGTGGTGTCTGAACGGGCAGGAGTTGCCAATATAGCAATTGAAGGTATGATGTTGATCAGCGCCCTTACAGGGGTGGTTATTTCAGCGGCAACGCAGAACTGCTTTGTGGGGGTATTGGCCGGAGTTGCAGGAGGAATGGTAGTTTCATTGATTCTGGCATATTTCATTTTGCAGTTAAAGGCAAATAATATCATGTGTGGACTGGCTGTCAATGCCATCGCAAAGGGCGGCACGGTGTTTGTACTATATCTGCTGACCGGGAGCAAAGGTGCGTCTACTGCGTTGAACAGCCTGACGGTGCCCAAAGTTGACATTCCTTTGCTAAAGGATATTCCTGTTCTGGGGGAGATATTTTCAGGCCAGAGTATTCTGACTTACACAGCGATACTTTTAGTTGCAGTCATGCATGTTTTTATTTTCAGAACAAGAACAGGAATCCGCATCAGCGCCGTTGGTGAAAATGAAAAGGCAGTGGGCTCTGTAGGGGTCAGTGTTATTAAGACAAGGTATACTGCGCTTATAATCAGTGGATTTTTTTCAGGACTTGCAGGCGTATTCTTATCCATGAGTTATATGAGCGGTTTTACTGCAAATATGACTTCGGGAAGGGGATTTATTGCACTGGCTGCAAATTCCATGGGGCAGAACACCCCTTGGGGTACCCTGCTTGCAGCGCTTGTCTTTGGAGCGGCAGATTCGGCAGCCAATTACCTGCAGGTTCTTGCAGTGCCGGCGCAGTTTATCCAGATGATTCCATATGCCACTACTATTTTAGGAATTACCCTGTACTCTGTATTTAAAGTGAGAAAAGAAAAAAAGATAAAAATGAAAATGCTGGGTATGCAGCAATAAAAACAGCAGAAAAAGAAGGGATGATATGAAGATGAAAAGGATTCCTATTGTAATGGATTGCGATCCGGGAACCGACGATGCGCTTGCCATGCTTATGGTACATGGAGCAGAAAATATCGACTTAAGGGCCATTACGACAGTAGCAGGTAATTTGAACAGGGAAACGACAGCCCAAAATGCACTTAATATAGCAGAATATTTTGATATTCCTGTACCTGTTGCCAAAGGAAGTTATCCGATTATGAAAAAATTTGAAGCCCTGGATACCTCTATTATGGGTGCGGGCGGCCTTGGAAATGCAGTGCTTCCCAAGGCGCAGCGGGAGTTTAGTCCGTATAATTCCATAGAACTGCTCCACCAGGAAATCCAAAAGGCGCCGGGAGAAATCGTTATTCTTGCGACAGGTCCTTTAACGAATGTGGCATTACTCCTTTCGGTTTATCTGGAGGACAGGGAACTCATTAAAGAAATTGTAATTATGGGGGGTGCTGTATATCATGGCAACCATACGCCAAGAACTGAATTTAATATTTATACGGACGCAGAAGCGGCTAAAATCGTATTCCAGTCTGGAATACCAATTAAAATGATTGGAACAGATGTGACTTATCGTACGTCTGTAACGAAAAGCGATTTGGATTCTCTGCTGGCCGGCGGAAAAAGGATTTCAAGATTTATTGGTGATTTAATGTTTTACCCGGGCAGTGAACAGCACCCTTTTCCAGAAGAAGGGATTTATATATGGGATGGGCTGGCAGCGGCAGCGCTTATTTGCCCGGAATGTATGGAATGGAAGCATGTGTTTGTGGACGTGGAGACAAGGGGGCTGCTTACCTATGGAGAAACAGTGGCGGACATGAACAACTATTTAAAGCAGCCTCCCAATGTTCATATTGCCTTTAGGTGCAATAAGGATATATTTATAGGAATAATACGGAAAACCATTGAGAAGATTAACTGAAAATGGAGGGGATATATTATGGAAAGGGATGAACTGAAGGCAAGACTGAAGGCAAGACTGAAAGAGTACATGGAAATTCCCAGACTTTCCGGCTACGAAGAGAAAATGGCACGGAAATTTTATGAAGATATGAAGCAATATGCCCATAAAGTTGAAACCGACCAGGCAGGTAATGTGATAGCGTCTTTTCCGGGAACAGATTCATCGGTACCTTCCATTATGGTGTTTGCCCATATGGATACCATTGGATTTGTCATTACCTGTATTACCCCTGATGGCTTTTTAAAAGTTGACCGGGTAGGCGGTGTCCCGGAAAAAGTACTTCAGGGGCTGGGAGTCAGAGTAGGGAGTGAAAATGGCAGTTATTATTCCGGTGTTTTTGGAATGAAATCTTATCATGCCCTTACACCGGCTGAGAAGGAAAGAGCAGATGGCATAGGAAGCCTGTTTATTGATATTGGAGCGGTATCGGCAGAAGAAGTAAGGGGACTTGGCATAGAAGTTGGCTGTCCGGTTGTCTATGATGCGTTCTATAAAGAACTTTTAAATGACAGAATCTGTGGGTCTTATACGGATGATGCATCGGGCCTTACTACGTTATGCCAGATAGGGGAGGCATTAAGCAGAACACCCCATAAGGCAACTGTCTACTTAACAGGAACAGTGATGGAAGAATATAATGCCAGAGGCGCTATGCTTGCCCAGAGGAAAGTACATGCAGATATGGCAATCTGTCTGCTGGGTGCGGGAGCGGGCGATACGCCGGACTTGAAAGGAACCAATAATGTTGCGCTGGGAGATGGCGTATCTGTAAATCTATTTAATTTTCATGGAAAAGGGACTTTAAATGGAAATATTATACCCAGGCCCATGCTGGAGCATTTGAAAAAATCTGCAAAGAAAACAGGAATACCAATTCAACGCCAGGCGGCAAGGGGAGCTTTATCGGATTCTGCTTATTTACAGCTTGAGGATGGAGGAATTCCCTGTATGGATATGGGAACGCCTGACCGTTACAGCCATAGCCCCATGGAAGTACTGGACTTGAAGGACCTTCAAAGGACAGGGGAACTGGTAATAGAATTTATTATGGGAATTGACAAGGAATTTTCTCTTAATAGGTTTTAGGGTAAAGAGGTGGGCGTCATGGAACGGAATATATTAATGGGAATTGATATGGGAACCACAAGCCTAAGAGTGGGTTTCTACGATAAAGACGGAAAAAATTATGGATTTTGTGCGGTAGATTATGAACTGATTCATCCACACAATACATGGGTGGAGCAGCGGGCCGGCGACTGGATTTTAGCGCTTTCATCCGCAGTTAAAGAAGGAATGGACAGGTTTCATATCAGAAAAGAACAAATATTGGGTTTGTCCATAGGTTCCACCTGCTGTAGTGTTGTGGTGTGCGACAGAAACGGCAAAACACACCGCAACTGTATTATGTGGATGGATATACGTGCGGCCAGAGAAGCAGAAGAAATCGCAGGGCTTACGGGTGAACATCTGTCAGCAGAATGGATGCCATGTAAACTGTTATGGCTAAAAAAATATGAACCGGAAATTTACCGGAAAGCGGAGGTGTTCTGCGAGTGCCAGGATTATCTGACCTGGTTTTTAACAGGGAAGTGGTCTGTAAATATCAATACAGCATGTAACTGGGGATATAATGCGGACAAAAAAGGATTTCCTTCCTGGTTCTATGATAAAATCGGCCTGCCAGATGCTATAGAGCGTTTTCCCACTGACAACTGTTACGCAGTAGGAGATTTAATTGGGACATTATCAAAAACATGCGCTGATAAACTGGGGCTTTTGCCGGACACATTAGTTGCGCAGGGAGGCGTGGATTCATCCATAGGAATTCTTGGTATGGGGGTATATGAAGAAGGCAGGGTGGCCCTAATGACAGGCTCCTCTAATCTTACCATGCTGCTTACAAAGAAAATGATGTTTTCTGAAAGCACCATTAATGAAGGGCCGGGGCATTTAATAAAAGGCTACTTTACTTCTTTCAGGGGACAGCTTTGTTCTAATTCCATTATAGAGTGGTTCCGCAGGGAAATAGCAAAAGAAGGCGACGCAGAGGGGTTCTTTGCACACATGGAAGAAGCGGTAAAAAAGGTTCCTGTCGGCAGCCGCGGGCTGCTGATGCTGGATTATTTTCAGGGAAACCGCCATCCCTATTATGACACTCGTGTCAGAGGAATGATATATGGACTTTCCCTGGAACATACGCAGGAGGATATATACCGTAGTATATTGGAAAGCATTTCCTATGGAACGGAAAATCTGCTGGAGCAGTACCGAAGAGCGGGATTTCCGGTAGAAGAAATTAACATATCGGGAGGAAGCACTAATTCTGATGTATTTATGCAGATACAGGCAGACGTAAGCAATGTCCGGATTAATGTGCCCGAAGACTGTCAGTCGGTGTGTATGGGTGCAGCAATTTGTGTGACTGTGGCTGCGGGGATATATGAAAGTCTGCCGGAAGCAGTTAAGCATATGGTGCGTTACCGGAAGGTGATTGAGCCGAATCAGGATAATCATAAGATTTACCGTGCGTATTTTAAACAGTATCAGCAGATTTATCCTGTAATGAAGGAATGGATGCACAAAACTTCAGATTTATGGCAGAACGGAGGAAACTATGAAAATACTTGATTTTGGATCTTTAAATTATGATTATGTATATAGTGTAGAACATGTTGCGGCGCCTGGGGAGACGATTTCGTCTTATGAAATGGAGGTTTTTTGCGGAGGAAAAGGGCTGAACCAGGCAATTTCTGCAGCAAGAGCAGGTGCAGAGGTATATTTGGCAGGGCTTGTGGGCGAAGACGGCGGACTTTTTATGGATAAGTGTAAAAGTAACGGAATTGATGCTTCCTGCATCAGACAGATACAGGGCAAAAGCGGACATGCCATTATACAGTTGGATGATAGGGGACAAAACAGCATTCTTCTGTACGGAGGCAGCAACCAGCAGATGACAAAAGAATATGTTGACAAAGTTTTAGGGCAGTTTGACAGTGGAGATTTCCTCCTGCTTCAGAATGAGGTTAATCTGCTGGATTATATCATAGACAGGGCATATGAAAAGGGAATGCTGATTTTTCTGAATCCTTCTCCCTTCAATGAAAAGATAAAAGCCTGTGACCTTGCAAAGGTTTCAGTGCTGCTGATTAATGAAATTGAAGGCGGGCAGATAACAGGGGAAACAGATTCCGGCAAAGTACTGGATTTACTGGAAGAAAGATATCCCCACACGGCTGTTATGCTTACGCTTGGAGAGAAGGGAGCTGTTTATTGCTGTAAAGGCAAAAGATACAGACAGGATATTTATCAGGTAAAGACAGTAGACACGACAGCGGCAGGGGATACATTTACCGGTTACTTTGCGGCGCTGCTGGGGGAAGGAGCGGCCGTGGAAGAGGCATTGCAGGTATGTGCCAGGGCGGCGGCGATTACCGTTTCCCGAAAGGGAGCCGCAGATTCCATACCTGCCAGAGAAGAAGTAGATAAATTTCATATACATAAATAGGTGACGCATGGATTCATATAAAATTTTATTTGCGTTAAGAATATTAAAAAATATTTTGACAAGTTTCATTGACAGCTTTCTGGTATTGTACTTTTTTAATGTTTCGGATAAAAATATTTTACCTTTGGGAATTTATAAGCTGGTTGCTGTGACCGCTATTTATGGCGCCGTTTTTTTGACAAGAAACTTTGCAAAATCCCGATGCAGAATTTCCCTGTTGCGGATGGGAATTTTACTGGATTTATTATATTTCTGCACTATTATATTTTTGAAGGATAAAATCATTGACTACATATACATGGCAGGACTTTTATATGGACTTGAGGAGGGTGTTTATTATTCGGTTTATAATATGATAGAGTCAGATGAGATTTCTAATGAGGACAGGGCAGGGTTTACTGGCAGTTTTACAGCAGTACAGGCAGTATTGTCAATTGTCTTTCCTGTTGTTTTTGGGAGCCTGATGTACGCAAACGGTTTTATAAAAAGTCTGGCAGTTGTTTTGGCAATTGTGCTTATCAGAATCATATTGTCACTATACCTTAAGCCAAAATATATTCCAAAGGGAAGGAAAACAAATATAAAGGAATATTTGAAGCTGACAAAAGGCAGTTTTATATTTGGCCAGTTGTACAGAACAGAGTTTTTGTATGGCCTGATTTATACAGAAGGGGCCTTTGGGTACATTGTCACAATATATATTATAAAAGTTTTTTCCGACAGCTTTTCCTTGGGGATCTTTACATCTGTTTTCAGTTTTATTACCTGTGTCATAGGCATACTATTTGCCAGATTTATGGGTAAAAAGCATTATGAACCGACAATCAGGATTTCCATAATTATGACAGTGATAGCTCTATGCATTATGATTTGTGACTGCAGGGCACTGACAATTATTTTGTTTAATTTGTTTTATACAATATCTAAAAGCATTGTAATATTAATTAATGAGAATATACAGGCAAATTTAAGTAATAATGCAGGAATAAGAAACGAATATAAAGTGGAATACTGGCTTGCAAATGAAACCTGCTTTTTTGTTGCAAGAATAGTCAGTAATGGAATATTTATTTTAATGGCAGTATGGAACGTTAATGTCATCATGGCTGTATTTATGATATTTCTTCTGCTGCTATCCCGTGAACTGTCGAAGCTGAACAGAATGATGAAATCGTAGGAGGAAAGAATCTATGCATATATATCATGCAGAGGGAGTGATTCATACCCCTGTACAGGATTGCTTTGAGATACACGAAAACGCTTATGTATGTGTGGAGGAAGACGGAACAGTAAATGGAATATACGATTGCCTGCCTCAGTCCATGTTGTCCATTCCGGTGACAGATTTGGGAAGCCGCATTCTGATACCTGCATTTACAGATGGGCATATTCATTCAGCGCAATTGCCCAATGCCGGGCTGGGCTATAATATGCCCTTTTCCCAGTGGCTTACGGACCTCACATATCCTTCTGAAAGACGATATGAAGTGGAAGAGATTTATACCGCTGTTAACAGTCAGTTAATCATGGATTTCTGGAAAAATGGAATCATACACGGAACAGTCATGTCATCAACGGATTACGGGGCGACCGAAAATTTATTTGAGCAGTATATTGACAGCGGCATGTGCGCTTTTATAGGAAAAATGAATTCTGACTTACCAACTTACGGGGTGGCCGCAGAAAGTACAGCAGTATCCATTCGGGATACAGAACGGCTGGTTTTGAAGTATGCCAACAAAAATCCGAATGTTAACTATGCGGTTTCACCTGAATTTGTTCCTACCTGTTCTGATGAACTTATGGAATTTCTTGGGCATATAGCCCAAACATATAAACTGCCTGTGATTACCCACGCCGCTGAAGGGGCAGAAGATGTCGAAATGGTAAAAAAGCGCTTTCCCGGTCTGCAGACTTACGGAAATGTATTAAAGCATTTTGAATTATTTGGAGGGCATCCTTCCGCCGCTATTCATTACAATTTGGCTACATCACAGGAATTGCGGGATATGGCGGAAATGGGTATTGTTTACATCCAATGCCCAAACTCTGGTATGGACATGGGGACTGAAAAGCTGATGCCATTGAGGAAAGCATTAAATTGCGGGGTGCCCTGTGCGCTTGGGAGCGACATTGCCGGGGGGCATACATGCAATATGTTCCGGATTATGATTTCGGCCATGCAGCTTTCACGGATAATTTCGCTTTATGAGCCGTATGAACCGCTTACGCTTGCAGAGGTGTTTTATCTGGCAACGAAAGGAGGCGGCAGGTTGTTCGGAAAAACAGGTTCCTTTGAAGCAGGATATTTTTTTGATGCTCTGGTGCTGGATGACAGGAAAATCTGTCCATTTAAAGCAGAAAATTTAATGAACCGTTTTGAAAAAATTATATATGCAGCAGATCCGTCATGTATTACAATGCGGTTTTGTAAAGGGAAGGAAGTACCTGCGCCCAAAAATTTGAAATGAAAATTGCGCTTATATAATACGGCGCCGCATTTTCCCATATAAAATATGGAGAACAGCGGCGCCGTATTAAGATTAACAATTAACAATGATGGCGTGAATGGTGGGAACCGTGATGTCCGCCTCCATAGTAACGCTGGGTGTTCTGGATGGGCTGCTGAACTGCATGGCAGCTTGTGCAGGAATAACCGCAGGCAGTGCCTTCCGTGTAACAGCAGTTTTCGTCGTGCACATGGCTGCAGTTTAGTGCAGAAGCAATACAGCCACTTCCCTGATTGCAGATATGGGTGCAGGTTTCGTAAACACCATTTCTGTATCCGCAATCCTGTGTGTGAATGTGAAGACATTTTGCCGTCTGGATGTAGCAGTCCTGCGTATGTTCATGAGCACATGATACCTGTGCCAGACATTCAGCAGTATGCTCTGCGTGATGCGAACAAAGACCGGCAACGGCTGCTGTGCCCGTGTCTGGAGCAGCGCAGACCGTAATACCGGATAATGCAAAAAACGCTGCGGCAGTAACAAGGGCGGTTAATTGTTTCTTCCACCTCAAAATCATGTCTTTCCTCCTTACTTTATGTGACTGAAAGTCCGGTGAAATATAAATAGTTCTTATACGACTAACATATCATTTTTTTCTACATTTGTCAGCCCCCATTAATAATAAAAATGTGATATGATTTTTAGGAAAGTAAAGATTCTGTTTTATCTGGGAGCCGCATATATCTTTCCCATCTGTGTTACTGTTCACTCGCAATGTCATTTAGTTAGATGTGTGAACCGTTAAGTTAAGGAAAATCCGTCATAACAGAATTTTTGTATTTCTAAAACGCAAATTATTTCATTTAAGAAAAACTTCTTAAATTCAATGTTTGGCTTGGCGGACAGATGAATTATTTTATGTAAAAGTAGGGATTTTGCCTTGGAAATCGACTGTTTTGAAAGAAGAATAGGACTACTCAGATTTCATGCGAAATCGGGGCAACCACTTAATTTTCCGTCCTCCAGTTTGTCAAGAACCCGGCCGGATGCGGCATCAGTACCCATAAGGATAGCTTCGGCCAATGTGCCGTCTTCACTGATAAAGCCGGCTATGGCGAAGAACAACTTTGAATTTAACAACCTGACAAATCTTCGCAAGCCGGGAAATGTAATCATCTCAAATTGCTTCTATAATAGGCTTCAACAGGAGGAATAAAGTATGGAGTGGATAACAGCAATGCAACAGGCAATTACTTATATGGAAGAACATCTTATGGAGGAAATAAACTATGAAGATGTAGCCAGGCATGTACACACTTCGAGCTATGAGTTTCATAGAGCATTTAGTTTTCTTGCAGGGATGACTGCCAATATCTATCTTCGCAACCGCAGGTTATCTTTAGCAGGTAGAGAAATTGTAGAAACCGATGCTAAAATAACAGACATCGCGCTGAAGTATGGTTATGAAACACCAGAGAGTTTTACAAAGGCATTTACAAGGTTTCATGGAATTGCGCCTAAATTTGCCAGAGAAGAATCTGCGAAGCTCCTGCTTTTCAATCCACTTGTTATTAAAATAACCGTGGAAGGTGGTAAAAGTATGGATTACAGAATCGTACAAACAAAAGAACAAAAATTTATTGCAGTGGTAAGAAGTTTTCAAAATGAAATCATTAATGACGAGGAAAATCATGATATTCCTGATTTTTGGGGAGAGTGTAATGACAAAAAACTTATAGAGCCGATTTGCAATCTGCGACCAGAAGGAAAACGAGACCTGTATGGGTTATGTTCTCCGACGAAGAAAGGTGCGGATACGTTTGAATATGGAATTGGTGTCTTGATTGATGAAGATACATCGGAGTTTGATTTCTCAGAAATGCAAAAAACAGGTTATAGCATCTGGGATGTGAAACCGGGAACTTATGTTGTATTTGACTGCATCGGTGAGGATGGTGATTGTATCGGTGACACTTGGGCTAAATTCTATAAAGAATTCTTGCCACAAATGGGGTATGAATCAGAAGCAGAAACAGATTATGAAATATATTTTGAAAAAGGAAGAAGTGGTCTATTCTGTGAACTGTGGATTCCGATAAGAAGAAAATAATGAAGTCAGGTATGTTAAGAATGTGAAAATTTCAGTTTGATGCAGATTGTTATCAAAAAAGAGTACCGCTCACTTTTGCGAAAGTGAAGAGAGTGTAAAATAAAGTGTGTAAGTTACCGGTAACAAACAATGTCATTAAGTTTAGCCGATTGAAAAAATCTCATCTTATGGTCTAACTCAAA
>CAMWUN010000073.1 GCA_947177425.1 uncultured bacterium | reverse complement strand
GCAATTTTCGATGGATTTTTGCATGTTACTGGTCACGGAGTGAACAGTAACGAAATACATGATGGGAAATAATGGAAAAATATGCCATGCACAATTGGGGAAAATATGTATAATAATATCATATAGGTATGCATCCGGCTTTTGGGATGCGGAAAGAAGGAAATATGAATCAGGCAATTAGTTGGGCCGCTCTGGGAACAGGTTTTACTTTTTTTATGACTGCTCTTGGCGCCAGTGTAGTATTCATTTTTAAGAAAGAAATGGGAAAAAGTATTCAAAGGGCATTTCTGGGATTTGCAGCAGGAGTTATGATGGCGGCTTCTGTGTGGTCCCTGCTCATTCCTGCAATAGAGGAAACCCGGCAGGCAGGAGGAATTCCTTGGATTCCTGCATCAGGCGGTTTTGTGTTCGGGGGGATATTTTTATACTTATTGGACTTTTTGATGCCTCACCTGCATTTAGGGGAGAAAAAGCCGGAGGGTGTCAGAACTTCTTTCCACAGAACAACGCTTCTGGTGCTGGCAGTGACACTCCACAATATACCGGAAGGAATGGCAGTAGGGCTGGCATTTGCCATGGCAGCCCAGCATCCGGAGGATACGGCTCTCTATGCGGCGGCCTTTGCGCTGGCCCTAGGAATCGGTATCCAGAATTTCCCGGAAGGGGCAGCAATTTCCCTTCCTCTGCGGCAGGAGGGGATGAGCCGGATGAGAGCTTTCGTATTCGGCAGTCTGTCAGGGGTGGTGGAGTTTATATTCGGCATAGGAATCACATTGATTGCGGTGCAGATTTCGCCTTACATGCCCTGGTTCCTGGCATTTGCGGCAGGGGCTATGATTTATGTGGTGGTGGAAGAACTGATACCTGAAGCCAGCCAGGGAGAACACTCCAACATAGGAACCGTGGGTGTCATGGCAGGATTCCTTATCATGATGATTCTTGACGTGGCTCTGGGATAAACATAAGATTCCATAGCATTTTTCCGGCTGGACAAAAGCCCATGCGCATCTATGTCCAGCCGGATTTGTGCAAAATTGTGTAAATTTGTGAAGAATTATAAAGTTTTGTGAATATTATTAAAATTTGAAAATTATAAAATTTGATAAAATTTTTAATAACGTGTTGACAAGAAAAGTAAGGTCTGGTAAAGTAATAGCACTTTCACTTATCCGGTTCCGGATGGAAAGACAATATCTTAATCAATAAGCTGCCCTCTTTGGGGTGACAGCGTTTGGTTTTCATTTTTTATATCTTTCGCAATGTGCTGTGGGTAAAGGGCAGCGGCATTGCAGTATCAGAATTTCCCATTATATTTTTTTAGACGGAGGTAGCCTTATTGGAATTGGAAAAAGAAAATACGGATTTCGGAGACAGTATTTTGCTGGTTTTCAGTTTAGAACGCTGCATCAGGAGACATCTGCCTGTTTTTGCGGAAGGAAGGCATAAACTGTTTGTGCCGAAAGAAGATGCCGGACTGTGCCAGGATACGGAGATAGAGCTGATCTGGAAGGAAAACTCCTGTTTTATCGGGGATAAAAGATTAGACGGCGGCGCTCCCTTTTATTTTTATACAGAAAATAAAGAAAAACTTCTGCTTCTGCTTGCAAAGAAGGAAAGCTGGATTTTGCCTGCAGTGAAGATTCCGGTCGGGGAACAGGAACGGATAAGAATTGGCAATGCCTTTAAAAACCAGATATTTTATGACTGTTTTTCTCTGATGAAACCCTGCTATGCAGAAATTACCCATGAAAACTGTGCGGTCTGTGAAGACGGATATGAGGGAAATGGAGACAGGGAGGGAGAATATAGGTTATGCAGTATGGGAAATGAAGGTATCTATGTAAATGAAGAAGCGGTTTTTGGGGAAAGACGCCTGTACATTGGAGACAGAATAGATATTTACGGCCTGCATCTGGTTTTGCTGAAGGATATGATTGCCTGTACGGCCTTTTGCGGCGTATGCCGGGGAGGGAAGGGCTGGGCCGCTTGTGGGAGGACGGTGTTGCCTGTAGAGGCAGGCAGATGCGGTGGAAACTGGATTGAGAGGAACTGCGGACAGGAGGAGGAACTTCACACAGGGGAAATAGAAATTATTCTGCCTGAAAAGCGGACACCGGAAAGGCAGCAGCCCCTTATTTTAAGTGTCGGTCCATCCCTTACCATGGTTTTGCCCATGCTGCTTATGGCCTGGGCTGGCAGCCGCTTTCTGGGAGAAATGGGCAGCGGATTTTATTACATGTCGGTAGTCATGAGTGGATGCAGCGCCATGCTCGCCCTGTTCTGGGGAATAGCGGGACAGAGATACCAGAAATATGCAGGGAAGCAGGAGCGGAGGGAAAAGGAGCGGCAGTACAGGGAATACTTAAAAGAGACGGAAAACTGGTTATTGTCCTGCCAGCAGGACAATAGAAAGATACTGGAGATGAAATACCCTCCTGTACAGTCTTTTGTGCGAAATTCCGCCGGCATGCCGCTGGTTTTATGGAACCGTTATTATAGGCAGAAGGACTTTTTATTCCTCCGGCTTGGCATAGGGGACGAGCCTTTTCAGATGGCAGTTAAATTTTCCGGCGTCCAGAAGAACATTGTAGAGGGAAAACTTGCCGGGGAGGCACGGGAACTGGTAAAGAGATATAATCTGCTAAAGCAGGTTCCTGTAGGGGTGGATTTGTTTGAAAACAGGCAGATTGGAATTGCTGGCATTTACGGAAGGGATGGGATATGCGGCCTGCTGCTTCAGATTCTGGTTCAGACGGCGGTATGTCATTGCTATACGGAAGTAAAGGTTGTCTGCTTTTATAATAAAAACAGGGAAAGTGACCGGATAATCGCCAGCCATTGTAAATGGATGCCCCATAGCTGGTCCAGGGATAAAAGGGTAAGATATCTTGCGGGCGATGAACGGGAGACAGGAGAAATCCTGCCGTGGCTGACAAGGGAACTTGCGGCTGTGAATATGGGGAATAAAAAGGAAATAAGAGTCCCATGGTATATTGTGCTTGTCCTTGAGCAAGAGTGGATCCGGGGGGAGCCTCTTTATGGGTATCTCACAGAGTCCATAGAGAACTATCCGGCAAGTGTGGTTTTTGCCGGAAGAAAGCGGGAAGAACTTCCCAAGAGCTGTAGATATTTTATACAAAAAAACGGAAAAGGAGGGGAAATCCTTGATTTGGGAAAAGAGAAAGTCAGCAGGCAGGAATTCTGGCCGGAGTTTTGCGGCGGCCCGGAGCCGGAAAGGTATCTGCGGAAAACAGCAGGACTTAAGGTACGCGAGGCTGTATCAGAGGGGCAGATGCCGGAAAAGGTAGGTTTTCTGGATTTGTTTGGATGCAGCCGGGTGGAAGAGTTGGAAAGCGGACGGCGGTGGAAATCAGCAAGGCCGGAAGAGAGGCTTAAGGTTCCCATAGGAGGCCGGGCAGGTGGAAATACCGTAAACCTGGATGTACATGAAAAATTCCACGGGCCTCACGGACTGATAGCAGGCACCACCGGATCCGGGAAAAGTGAACTGATTCAGACATATCTGCTTTCTATCGCGGTGTCGTTCAGCCCTTTAGACGTTAATTTCTTTATGATAGACTATAAGGGCGGGGGAACTGGAAACATATTAAAGAGTCTGCCCCATTGTGCAGGGGTCATTTCTAATTTATCAGGCAGACAAATCAAACGGGCCATGTCGGCCATAACAAGCGAAAACAAACGCAGACAAAAACTTCTTGTTAGTTACGGAGTCAACCATATCGACGGGTATACCGGCCTTTTCAGGGAGGGAAAGGCATCCCGGCCTATGCCGCATCTTTTGCTGGTGGTGGATGAATTTGCGGAACTAAAAAAAGAAGAACCGGAATTTATGCAGGAAATTATTTCACTGGCGCAGGTAGGGCGGAGCCTCGGGGTGCATCTGATTCTGGCTACCCAGAAGCCTGCCGGGACGGTGGATGACAAGATATGGAGCAATGCAAGGTTCCGGCTGTGCCTTAGGGTACAGGATAAGCAGGACAGTATGGATATGCTCCACAACGGCGATGCGGCATCTCTTTCACTGCCAGGCCAGTGCTATCTGCAAATTGGGAACCATGAGTATTATGAATTATTTCAGACAGGATATTGCGGAGGGATTTACAGACCAGAGGGGGAGAAAAAAGCCAGGGCAATGCTTGTGTCAAACACGGGGAAAAGGTGGGAAAAGACGGAAGAAGGCAGAGCGGAAGGGGAAAGCCTGATGAAGACGCTGGTGGATTATATAAGCCGGACGGCAGAAGAATGGGGGTATCCCAAGGCTTCGTCCCTGTGGCTGCCGGAACTGCCTGGCAGGATTCTGGCGGAGGAATTAAAGGGCAGGGACACAGTTCCAGAGGGATCTGTTCTGCTCGGGCTTTGCGATGATCCTGAAAACCAGAGCCAGAGAGCGCTTATATATAATCCCCGGGAGCAGGGGCATCTGGCAGTATGCGGCGGTCCCTCCACAGGGAAAAGTACTATGCTCCAGACCATTTTATGGCAGCTTTGCAGTGATTTCACGCCTGAGGAAATAGTATTTGCCATTGCTGCAGTCGGACAGGAGGAAACGGTCAGCTTTCACTGTATGCCTCACTGTCTGGGAACCATGAAGGAAAAGAAAGAAAAGGATGCCTTTTTCTATCATATACAGAATTTGGCGGATAAGAGAAAAAGGACACTTGCAGGAACGAACTGCCTGCGTTATAACCGGACGAACAAAGAAAAACTGCCGCTGGTATTTTTAGTAATAGATGATTTCGCGGGGCTTAAGAAAATGCTGGACGAAAATCAGGAGGAGTTTCTGGTTAAACTGGCAGCGGAAGGACTTGCCCTGGGAATTTATCTGATTGTTTCAGCAGCAGGGCCGGGGGAACTGGGAGGAAAGCTGTTTGAGAAGATAAAAACGGCGCTGGCCTTAGAGATGAGCGACCGTTTCCAGTATGGAGATATTTTAAGACAGTACCTCATTCCCGTACTTCCCAAGGAGAACCAGAAAGGAAGGGGACTGTGCAGGGTGGATGGAAGAATCCTGGAATTTCAGGCAGCTCTTATTATGAAGGAACAGGAGGGGGATATGTTTATAAGCTGGATAAAAGAAGAGAGCAGAAGAGTGCAGGAAAAAATGCAAAAAGAGCAGAGGAAATGTCCCTGCAAGTTTCCGGTACTTCCCCAAAAAGCTGACTTTGAAACTCTTATCCATGATTTTGGGAAACAGGAGAAGGAAAGGAAGGAGGGAAGGATTCCCATTGGATATGATCTGGCAACAGCAAAAGTCTGCTGTATTTCGCCAAAGGATGCCGTCTGCTTTCTCATATCGGGCAGGGAGAGAACCGGAAGAAGCACACTCCTTTTGCATCTGGCAGAGGGCGCCCTGCGCCTGGGGTATCAGGCTGTAATAGTAGATTTGGAAAGACGCTTTACAAAATATAAAAGCCGGACAAAGGCGGTATACCTTGAAGAAGAGGAGGAAATTGATAAATGGCGGCAGAATTTGAGTATAGAAGGGGAAAGAGAGCTGGAAAGCCGGACGGATATCTGTGTTTTTATCAGCAGTTTAAAGGCGTTTTGCAAATTTCTCTATGAATCCGGGGAAGAGAGGGAAGAAAGAACTGCTTTCTGGGAACAGGCAGTTATGGGAAAGGAGAGAATTTGCCTGCTTGTGGGCATCTGTCATCCGGAGAAGGACTATGAGGCTCTGGGGACAGGATTCTTCCGGGAGTTTGCCGGATGGCAGCAGGGGATTCACTTAGGGGGCAACACGGCGGCCCAGCGGGCCCTGTCTTTCGACGACTTAAGTTATGCCCGGCAAAACCAGTATGAGCCGGCAGGTACCGGATATTTTAAGGGAGGGGCAGGGAATGGGACGCAGCGTATCCTGCTCCCGGGAAAGGAGAATGGAACTTGATATTAGTGGATATACAGATACTTGCAGCAGACCGGGTTTTTGATTTTGAACTGGACGAAAATACCAGCGTTGATGTACTGCTGGAAGATATTTTATCTCTGGCTGTCCAAAAGGAGCATATCCTGTTTGAAAATCCCAAGGCCATGTACCTGTACGGCATGGAGCAGGAAACCATTTTGAAGAAAGAAGAAAGCCTGGGACAGCAGGGGGTGAGAACCGGGGACAGACTGATTTTAATTTGAAATCTTTAGGAAGGAAGATAAGAGATGATAAACTGGAGCATACAGCTTAAGGCGGACGGATTCAACAGTTGGCTGGAATTTATGGAGCAGAGCATTACAGACATAAAAGACCAGCTTGCGATTCTGGAAAGTGAGGAAACCCAGCTCTCAGATATATGGGAGAGCGGGGCGAAGGAACAGTGGGAAAGGGGATTTTTCCGTGAACTTGAACAGGTGAAAGACTGTGTTGCAGGTATGTGGGAAGTGATTGCACAAACCCGGAATGCGGCGGAAAAATTAGACCGGATGGAAAGGGATATGGCGCTAAAATCCCAGACACTGTAAGGGAAAAACTGGCACAAGCTGGTGCGGCCAGAGCGCAGGTTTTTGGGTTGCGAAGGGTGCAGGCCCTTAGCAGTCTCTGTGAAGGAAGGAGGATGGAAATTGGCGGAAGAGATATTGGTAACGCCCCGGTATTTAAAGGGTAAAGAAAAGGAATGGACAGAGTTAGTAAAAAAATCCCGGACAAGTTTTTTGGGCGCAGCGGAGCATGTGCAGGTTTTAACACAGAGCTTTGACGGCAGGCCGGTCAAAGAACTGGCCAAAAGGTTTGCACTTCGGAAGGAGGAGGGAATTGCCGCCTTTAGGGCATTTGAAAATCACATAGGAAAGCTTGGGCAGATAGCGGAAGTGTATGAACAGGCGGAAAGGGATAACAGAAATGTCACCACAGAAAATTGAAATGCATTTTACAGAAATCATGCATCTGGCAAGTCAGCTTAAGGAACTTTCCGGAAAGTTGAAAAGTACTGCTGAAAATAAAGTGATGCAGATTGTCTGTGAAAATAGAGCCTGCTGGAACAGCGAATGTGCGGACATTGTGGTACAGAAGGAGGTGAAGATAAGCGGCCAGCTTGTTTCCGAAGCAGAATGTTTAGCAGCCATAGCAAAGGAGATGGAGAATCAGGCCAGAAAAATGTACCAGTCTGAAATGTTCAATTACCAGTTGGCGGCAACAAGAATTTATCATCAGTTTTGAGAGGAGAATGTATATGTCATATTTTTATGTAACATCATCAGAACTTAGAAAAAAGGCAGGGAGAATTACTGACTTAAACAGCCAGTTTAAGTCAAAAGCTTCACAGTTATCCCAGCAGGAGACGGCTCTTTGCAGCATGTGGGAAGGGCAGGCAAAAGACACTTTCCATCAGGCATTTACAAGAGACAAACAGCAGATGGATGTTTTTTACCAGTTAATTGCACAGTACATACAGGCGCTTCTGGAAATAGCGGAAAGATATGAACGCGCGGAAGCCAGAAACAGGGAAATTGCAGCAACCAGAAGTTATTAATTTAGAAGGATAAATGCGCAAAAACCAGCGCGGAAATGAGGAAATTTATGGAAGGAATTTTAAAGGTAACACCGGAAAAACTGATACAGACATCAGGAGAATTTGCATCGACAGGAAACCAGATAAAGAATCTGACCAGTGAAATGATGTCCCAGGTGCATGGAATGAGAAGCCTGTGGCAGGGGGAAGCAGCTTCTGCCTACGGGAACAAATTCAGCTCTTTACAGACGGACATGGATAAGCTTTACCGGATGGTGCAGGAACATGTAAAGGATTTGCAGGAAATGGCCGGACAGTACCAGCGGGCGGAGGCAGGAAGCGCCCAGCAGGGAAGCGGCCTGCGCACCAATGTGGTGGTATAAAGGGAAAAATGCTGCAGTATGGCTGCTGGGAGCGGCCATACTGGCTGGCAGCCTGTATTTATGCCGGAAAGGAGAGGATGATAAGATGTTGGAATATATGGAAAGAAAATATGGGGAGACTTTTATGGTGATAGAAACCTACGCAGGACAGTTCGGCAAGGATTATACGATGCTGAAAGTCAGGAGCCGGCGGATCTGGACAGAGGAAATCCTGGTAAGAGCCTCCGGCAGAGAAAAGACCGTGTATCAGGACAACTATCTTGCGTATCTTCTCAGGGACAAAATAGAACAGCGTATGAGGGAAATGGCGGAACCTGTTTTTGGAGAATGCAAGGTGTTTTACAAGATTCCCCGGCAGGTTTTTCCATCGGATTATCCTGCATATATGGAAGCGGATGCCTTTTTGCAGCGTCCCCAGTCCATGGTGCGGGTGTATGTTTATGTGAAGAATGGAGATAAGGACAGACAGAAGCAGTTTGAACAGTTTTTTGCATCCCTGCGGCAGCAGGAATATATTCTGGGCGGCGTCATCAGCTATCCGGCGGACGAAGGTATGTATGAAATGATTACGGCAAAAAATTTCCAGAGAGATATTTATCAGGGATACCAGTATATGGAGGAGGCAGTCTTTTCCATGGGAGAAAAGGGAGAACTGGCCTATCTGGAATGGAAGGGAGCGGTGGAACATCGGCAATAAAATATCAGAAGCGGAAATAAGCATGGTGCTGGACACCTTTATGTATCTGGACTATAAGGATGCAAGGGAAGGGGTCACTTTAAGTGAAATATTGAAGGATTTGGAGACACATCCGGATTACAGGAAGGGCGGCGTACACTTTGGCGAATATACCGTATTGAAGGAAGCGGCAGCCAATGAGGAGGTTGGAAGTCTGGTGATTGGCTGTCAGAGTGTAAATATGGGGTATGATTCAGGTACCAGCGCCTGTACATTTACCAGTCACGATATGAACAGTGTTTACATAGTTTACCGGGGTACAGGCGACGGGGAATGGCCGGACAATGGGATTGGAATGACCAGGGAAGCTACTACCCAGCAAAAGCGGGCGCTTTCTTATTTTGAAGAAGTGGCAGAATACATGGATTTAAGGGAAAACCAGCGGGTTATCGTGACAGGCCATTCCAAAGGAGGAAATAAAGCGCAGTTTGTTACCATGGAAACGAAATACAGTGAATTAATAGATGTATGTTATTCAGTAGACGGACAGGGATTTTCAGAGATGGCTGTCGAAAGGTGGAAAAGTAAATATGGGCAGGAGGAATATGAAAAGAGAACCGAAAAACTGAACGGGATCCATGGAGAGAACGATTATGTCAGCGTGCTGGGAAATTCCATTATTCCAAAAGAACATATACGATATGTAAAAACGCCGGTAGAAAAAAGCAATTTTGCGGGCTATCACGATATAAAATACATGTTTGCAACGCTGGATTACGTCGGAATAAGCGGTGAGTATGTCACAACTTTCCACGGAAGAAAGAACAGCGATACAGGGAAAAAGGGAGAACTGGGAACCTATGCGGCGGCTCTTTCCGGGGAGGTGATGAATCTTGCGCCGGAAAAGAGGGATGGCTGTGCGGCTGTGATTATGCAGATAATGGAAGCGGCGGGAGGAAAAAGAAAAACGGGAATCAATGGGGAAAAACTAAAATTATCAGATATAAAAGACTTTACGGTTATGGGGGTTCCTCTGATTACCCAGAGCCTTTTTAAAGGGAAAGAAGGCAGAAGCTTTTTGTGGTCTTTTTTGGATAAAAAGGTTTCTTTGGGGGAGATTACGGGAGGGATAATTCTACAGGTAAACCACCAGGAACTTTTCCGGCAGTCGCAAATCCTTAAGGATGCTGTAGAAGAAATGAGAAAACTGACAGAAGAAATCAGACAGACCGCAGATGGAATTCCCCTTTATATGAAGGGAGGAACTGTCTTTTACCATAGAATCAAACTGGCCGCTATTCAGACCGAAAAGCTTGAAACTCAATTATTGAAAACAGCACAGTTTCAGGAGCAGGTATCGGAAAGCTACCGGAAATGGGATGAGGGGAATTTTCCAGACCATTAATTTCTTAAAATTGCTTTCCATAGTGGTGAAAACTGTGTGGTTGACTTTTTCTTCCGGTAACAATAAGATGGGAACAGTACAAATATTTCGGGAGGAAAGTGGATGAAAAAGATAAGACAGGGGGATTCAAACAGGCTTACGAGGGAATATTTCGATTCATTATTTTTGGAAATGCGCCATATTGACGGAAGGGAACCGGATACCTCATTTACATTGTATGGGGAAAAATTTGATACGCCGATTATGACGGCGGCGTTATCCCATTTGGAAGATATCTGTGAGGATGCCATGGCAGAAATTGCAAAAGGAGCGGTGAAAGCCGGGGCCGTTAACTGGGCTGGAATGGGGGATGAGGAGGAACTGCAAAGGATTACCCGTACAGGCGCTAAGACAATAAAAATCATTAAGCCTTATGAAGATAATAACAAAATATTGGACAAAATCGGACAGGCAAAAGCCTGCGGCGCCCTTGCAGTGGGAATGGATGTTGACTATGCTTTTGGCCCGGCCGGAGAGCGTGCAGACGTATCGGGACATGCAATGGCCCCAAAAAGCGTGGAAGAAATCAGAGAGTTTGCCAGTGCGTCTTCCCTGCCGTTTATTATAAAGGGGGTTTTAAGCGAAAGGGACGCATACAAGGCATTATGCGCCGGGGCAGGAGGGATTGTGGTATCCCATCACCATGGCATTATGGACTATGCTGTGCCGCCGCTGAAGGTTCTGCCAGCTATCCTGAAAGTAGTCAGCGGGCAGATACCTGTATTTGTGGACTGCGGGATTTCAAGCGGAATGGATGCCTTTAAGGCGCTGGCGCTGGGGGCTTCGGCCGTGTGTGTGGGACACGCCATAATGACTCCCCTGAAAGAACAGGGGGCAGACGGTGTCTGTGCAGTTATAAAAGGGATGAATGATGAACTGAAAGGCATCATGGCAAAAACCGGATGCTATGATCTCTCCCATATGGATAAGACGGTAGTCCACAAAATATAAGATTTTCATGCAGACAGCAGAATGTTTTGCCGTCCGGCATTGTTTCTGAACGCCATAATATTGATACACGGAGGAAACATTTTGGGCATAAGGTATGTTAACAGGATGAAATCGGTGTATGGGAGTATTAGAAATGGCAAATCAGAAGTTGGAAACCCTGCTGAATCTTGCGCTTGAAACCACAAAGGAGGAGAGACAGAAATCGGAGCTGCTGGGAACCGGGTTCTCGGAAAAGGACAGGACATGGGAACTGATTGTAAAATATAATGGGGATATTGGAAAACTCCAAAGCAATGTTATTTCTGTGGAAGAACTGATTGCAGGATACGCAATTGTCACTATTCCGGAAAATCTTATTGAGGTGTTTACCCAACTGGACGAAGTGGAATATGTGGAAAAACCCAAACGACTATATTTTTCCATATTAACGGGAAAACAGGCGTCCTGCATATTTCCTGTTACAGCCAGAAGCCCTTATCTCACAGGAAAAGGTGTACTGATAGCGGTTATTGATTCGGGGATAGATTTTGAAAGCCCGGAATTCCGGGATGCAGGAGGAAACACCCGGATTCAGTTCCTGTGGGACCAGACGCTGGTTCCAGAGCAGGTTGATGCCCAGCTTCCGGCTGGAGAGGAGGAGTTTGCCGGCAAAGCAGCTCCGCCGGAAGGGTTTGCCGTGGGAGTTGAATTTTCCAAATACCGGATAGATGCAGCACTGAAAAGCAATAATCCAAAACAAATCGTGCCAAGTTATGATATCTCCGGACATGGAACAGCAGTTGCCGCAATAGCGGCCGCAGGAGGAAGGCTCATGGAAGGGCAGTATCAGGGAGTTGCGCCGGAAAGTGAACTTCTGGTGGTGAAGATGGGAAATCCTGCGCCAGATTCCTTTCCCCGTACGACGGAACTGATGCGCGCGCTGACCTATGCAGTAAAAAAGGCAATAGAACTTGGAATGCCCCTTGCAGTCAATTTAAGCTTTGGAAATACTTATGGTTCCCATGACGGCACCTCCCTGGTTGAACGCTTTCTGGACAATGCTGCAGAGATTGGCAGATGTGTGGTCTGCGTGGGAAGCGGTAATGAAGGGGCGGCGGGCGGTCATGTGGCAGGAAGTTTTGGAATGGACGAAAGCCTGACGCAGGCCAGGAGAATCGAACTGAGCGTGGGAAACTACCAAACTTCATTCAGCGTTCAATTATGGAAAGAATATGCGGATATTTTCCGCATTGTCCTGATTTCCCCGGGGGGAAGGGAAACGGTTGTTGACTTGTCTGCAACCGGAGGGAGAAGCGTTATTCTGGAAGATACGCAAATCTTAGTATATGTGGGGGAACCGTCCCCCTATTCCGTGAATCAGGAAATTTATTTTGACCTTTTGCCGGTACAGCGGTATGTAAATCAGGGAATCTGGACAATCAATATATATCCTGTCAGGACAGTGGTGGGAGGTTATGATTTTTATCTGCCTGGTAATACCGTATTAAACGCTGGCACCCGCTTTTTTACGCCCACACCGGAAAAGACCCTGACAATTCCATCAACAGCCGGAAAGGTGATTACGGTGGGAGCCTATGATGCTTCTTTTGAATCCTATGCGGACTTTTCGGGGCGGGGATATCCGCTGGTAAGTGTTCCGGGAGAAAGGCTGTTTCAAAGGGATATTAAACCGGATATCGCGGCGCCGGGTGTAAATATTAATACAATAGGGCCTAACCAGACTTTTGTGCAGGTGTCGGGGACTTCCTTTGCAACGCCATTTGTGACGGGAAGTGCAGCGCTAATGATGGAGTGGGGGGAGCGTGTTATTATATTGCCAAGTTAGTAAAAACCCAGTAAATACGAGGGAATCCGCTGATTTAGTCCTGCGAAAAAATGCCATATGACATGAAGATTTAGCGGCGGGACAGGCTTGGTTCATTCAAAAAGCTGTCGGGAAATAAGAGGTTGCAATAACGAAACACAAGGGGATTTATAAATTTTATATATTTTTTAGCACTCACCTCTTTACAGTGCTAACAATTAGTGTTATACTCTCACTATAACAAATGAAGAACACAAATAAGTAATTGTTTAGCCGGACATACTGTAAGTAGAATAGCCATGGTATTTTGAGCATGGTTCATTTACAGGAAAGGCAGGAAGGAGTGCTTATGAACATATCAAAGTTTACACAAAAGTCTATGCAGGCAGTAGAAGGCTGTGAGAAACTGGCCTATGAATATGGCAATCAGGAGATAGAGCAGGAGCACCTGCTTTACAGCCTCCTGACAGTGGATGACAGTCTGATATTAAAGTTAATTGAAAAAATGGAAATCAACACCCAGTACTTTGTGAACAGGGTGGAAGAAGCTTTGCGAAAGAGAGTGAAGGTTCAGGGCGGCCAGGTTTATGTAGGTCAGGATTTGAACAAGGTGCTGGTATCTGCAGAGGATGAGGCGAAAGCCCTTTCAGACGAATATGTGTCTGTTGAGCATTTATTCCTTGCCATGATCAAGCATCCCAACAAAGCCATCAAGGAGATTTTCAAAGAATTTGGAATAACCAGAGAGCGGTTTTTACAGGTGCTTTCCACAGTACGGGGGAATCAGCGGGTGACATCCGACAATCCGGAGGCTACCTATGATACCTTAACCAAATACGGTCAGGAACTTGTGGAGAAGGCAAGGGAGCAGAAGCTGGATCCTGTTATCGGCAGGGACGGGGAAATCAGGAATGTCATCCGTATTCTTTCCCGGAAAACAAAGAATAATCCAGTGCTGATAGGAGAGCCGGGGGTAGGCAAGACGGCAGTTGTGGAAGGGCTGGCACAGCGTATCGTCCGCGGGGATGTGCCCCAGGGACTTAAGGATAAGAAGATTTTTGCGCTGGATATGGGTGCGCTGGTGGCCGGAGCCAAGTACAGGGGAGAGTTCGAGGAAAGGCTGAAGGCTGTCCTTGAGGATGTAAAGAACAGCGACGGGCAGATTATTCTTTTTATAGACGAACTGCATACCATCGTGGGGGCAGGCAAGACGGACGGCGCTCTTGATGCCGGAAATATGTTAAAGCCTATGCTGGCAAGAGGGGAACTGCACTGCATTGGCGCAACCACTCTGGACGAATACAGGCAGTATATTGAAAAGGATGCCGCCCTAGAGAGACGGTTCCAGCCTGTTATGGTGGAGGAGCCTACGGTGGAGGATACGATTTCCATTTTGAGAGGGCTGAAAGAGCGTTATGAGGTTTATCACGGCGTTAAAATTATGGATAATGCGCTGGTAAGCGCGGCTGTGCTTTCCAACCGTTACATTTCCGACCGCTTTCTGCCAGATAAAGCAATTGACCTGGTGGATGAAGCCTGCGCCCTGATTAAGACAGAACTGGACTCCATGCCTACGGAACTGGACGAATTACAGCGTAAGGCAATGCAGATGGAAATAGAAGAAACTGCCTTGAAAAAGGAGAATGACCGGTTGAGTCAGGAACGCCTGAGTGATTTACAGAAAGAACTGGCGGAGTTAAAGGAGGAACTGAACAACCGGAAGGCACAGTGGGAAAATGAGAAGGCTTCCGTTGAAAAGCTTTCCAGACTCCGGGAGGAGATTGACGGGGTCAGCACACAGATTGAGATTGCACAGCGGGAAGGGGATTACGAAAAGGCGGCAGAATTAAGCTACAGCAAGCTCCCGGCCCTTAAGAAGCAGCTTGAAATTGAGGAGGAGCAGGTAAAGAACAAAGATTTGTCTCTGGTGCATGAAAGTGTTTCCGAGGAAGAGATTGCCAAAATTATATCCAGATGGACAGGAATTCCGGTTGCAAGGCTGACAGAGAGTGAAAGGAATAAGACTCTGCATCTGGATGAGGAACTGCACAGGAGGGTAGTGGGACAGGATGAGGGCGTCACAAAAGTGACAGAGGCAATTATCCGTTCCAAAGCAGGAATCAAAGACCCTGCGAAGCCCATCGGTTCATTCCTGTTCCTTGGGCCTACCGGCGTGGGGAAGACGGAACTTGCCAAATCCCTTGCGGCAGCCTTATTTGACGATGAAAACAATATGGTGCGCATTGATATGAGTGAGTATATGGAGAAGTACTCAGTATCCAGGCTGATTGGAGCGCCTCCCGGATATGTGGGATACGAGGAAGGCGGGCAGTTAACAGAAGCAGTCAGAAGGAAACCTTACTCGGTGGTGCTTTTTGACGAGATTGAAAAAGCCCATCCTGATGTGTTTAATGTACTGCTGCAGGTCCTGGACGACGGGCGGATTACCGACTCCCAGGGACGCACGGTGGATTTCAAGAACACCATACTGATTATGACCTCCAATATTGGAGCATCTTATCTGCTGGAAGGAATTGACCAAAATGGTTATATTTCCGAAGATGCAGAAAAAATGGTAATGAATGACCTGCGTGCTCATTTCAGACCTGAATTCTTAAACCGTCTGGATGAAACCATCCTGTTCAAGCCTTTGAGCAAGGACAACATCACCGGAATCATCCAGTTGATTATTAAGGATTTGAACAGGAGACTGTCTGACAGGGAACTGACAGTGGAGTTGACGCCATTGGCGCAGAGATTTATTGTGGAACAGGCTTACGACCCGGTTTACGGTGCAAGACCATTAAAACGGTATATCCAAAAATATGTGGAAACCCTTTCTGCAAGATTGATACTGGAAGACAAAGTGACACAGGGAGATACTATATTGATTGATGTGGAGGATAAAGCGCTTACAGCAGGCGTGAAGTCATAGGCGCTTATATTAAAGCTGAGGTCATAAGCATATCTGTCCGGCAGAACTTTAGGGACTCACTTGTTTATGCCGGTAAATAGAAAACAGAAGGGATCGAAAAACAAAATTAAAAGACAAAAGCTGGAGCCCACACAAAACGTGTGACTCCAGCGTTTTTCTACAATAAGCTGGCTCGCGAAGCGCGGCAGCGTTTGTTAATAAGCTGGCTCGCGAAGCGCGGCAGCGTTTGTTAATAAGCTGGCTCGCGGAGCGTGCTGTCCGCTGTTTTATTCCCCGGACATTTCCACAACAACCGTATCCGCATCGCCTTTCTTTGCCTGCTCAATGGCAGCAGCCGTCAGTTGGATAAAGTTATTCCCGGAGGTGGTGGCTCCAGTCAGGGTATCTATGCCGGAAGAGGTCTGCTTTTCAATCAGTTCAGCGGCATAATACCGGGTGTATTCATTAGGATAGGTTCCGGAAACCGGCTCCATATTTTGCATATAAGCATTGTCCCAGGCTTTGATGTAACCGCTGGCATCTTTTGCATTGAATTCTGTATAAACGATCTTATTGTTTTTGACCATGATACATACATATTCTTTCCATCCATGGGAATAGCCGGACATTTCTGCGGTATAAAAACCATCCTTTATTTCCCCCTGGGAACCGCATCCGCCCAAGAACAGGGCGGCAGTTAATAAAACAAAACAAATTTTTCTCTTCATAATAAATATCTACCTCTATCTGTATCTATTCTATTTTTATAAGCTGGCCTGCAAAGCGTGACAGCGTTTAATATTCAATAAGCTGGCTCGTGAAGTATGTCAGCATTTGAGCAATAAGCTGGCTCACGAAGCGTGTCAGCGTTTGAGCAATAAGCTGGCTTATGAAGCGTGTCAGCGTTTGATTTGCACCTTAGAAACATAATTCCGCAAATCTTCGGCCTGGGCAAGGGAAACGGCGGACATTTCGTCATTTCTGTTGGCAATCTCCTGGAGCGTGGCCAGGCGGCTGTTTGCGCTTGCGACAGCGTCAGTCTGTTCTTTTACCGTATCAGAGAGACGGCTGGAAATATCCCGGTACTGGAGGGTAAGCCCGGCAATCTCCTGGAAGGTCTTTGCGGTCTGTCCGGCGGTGTCAAGCCCGGCATCAATAGTCTGGGAGGCTTTGGAAATCAAGTCTCCGGTTTTTTGGAGCGCTTCGGCAGTCCGGTTGGAAAGCTGGCCGATTTCCTCGGCTACCACTGCAAATCCATGTCCGGCCTCGCCTGCCCTTGCCGCTTCCACAGAAGCATTTAAGGAAAGAAGGTTGGTCTGGCGTGAGATATTGTCAATCATCAGGCTGATGCTTGAAATCTCTTTTACAGATTCGTGGATTTGCGACATGGAATCCAGCATGTTCTGCATATATTCCCCGCCAAGGTTTGTTTTCTGGCTTGCCATTTCGGCGCATTCTTCTATTTGAAGTACGTTTCCTTTATTTTTTTCAATGGAAGAAGTGATGGCGGCCATGTTGCCTTCCATGTCATGGAGCACTTGTGTCTGTTCTCTGGATCCGTCCAGCAGTTGTCTGGCACAGTCAGAAATTTTGACAGAGGAAAGCCCCATTTTCATCATGGTCTGATTAAGGGCATCCGTTATGTTGCACAGGGAAGTGCGGATGGAAGCAAAGTCCCCACGGAAATTATCCGGTATATCAATGGCATAATTACCCGAAGCAAGCGTGCTTAAGGTAGTTTCAATATCCTGTATATAATGTTTCAGGCTTGCAATTGTCTTGGAAAGGGCATCCGTCAGGACAGCAGTTTCATCGTTGGTTTTAAATAAAACAACTTCCTCAGACAGATTACCGTCCGATAATGCCTGAAGGCGTTCCGTGGCAGAAGAAAGGGGCCTGGTGATGCGCTGGGAAACAGGAACAATAATAGCGGCGGCGGCCAGCAGGGAGAGAAGGGACAGCAGTCCGGACAAAGCAGCGGATATGTAGTTGGTTTTCATAAATTCAATTCTCGGGGCATAAAGGAACAGCGCCCAGTTAGTTCCGGAAATGGGAGAATATCCTGTATAATAGATACGCTTTCCAATTTCAGAGCCAAGATGCATCTGCATTGCGCCAGTCTGGAAAGATGTAATTTTCTGGAAATTTTCTGTATTTTCCGGCGATGGGTATAATTCAAAAATATTTTTCTGGTCAATAATGTTCTGGAAATTTCTGTCGCCGATAATATCACCGTCCTCATTGACAATGCAGGCGCTTCCTGTATTGCCGAGAACCAGAGGACTTAAAACGTCGTTCAGCAGGTCGTATTTATAACTTCCTATAAGATATCCGGCAATTCCCTTTTCATCCTTTAAGGGAGCTCCCACACATAATTGGAGGACGCCATCATCATAATGGGGCTCTCCGATGACCAGATTCTGGGTCTGCTCCATCTGGGAAAAATATTTGGCGCTGGAAATAGAGTCCGGTGCGGAATCGTCACCGTAGAGTTTTTGGCCGGATACGTCGTATGCAGACAGCCAGACAAATTCCAGTTGCAGTTTAATGGCATTTATGCGCTCCAGCTTTTCCCTGTTAGAAACGGAGGCATCAAGGAAGACAGATTCCGTGGAAAAATTGTACATCCGCTCAGTGAGCAGATGAAGATTAGAACTGATGTTCTGAGCGGAAATCCGCGCTGTAATCTGCATATTATCCAGCACAGTAGCATCTGTGGAGCGGACACTTCCGCTATACATGATTTTGGTAATCAGTATTGTAATGATGATAGATGCAGACATGACATAAAAAGTGATTTTGTGTTTTAAATTCTGGTGCTTCTTCATAACAAAACTCCTTTATGCGTTAAGTATATATGATATCTTATACTAGCACAAATAACAGGATATGCCTATATACAATCTGCACGAGGATTTGCAGGCGTTGCATATAGGTTACTGTTCACACAGACCTGCGCATTTACTGCGCTGGTCGTAAGAAAGTGAT
>CAMWUN010000072.1 GCA_947177425.1 uncultured bacterium | reverse complement strand
ACTTCTGCTATCTCACCATGCATTTTCTCACGCAATTCTGCTATTTCGCTTCGCACTTCTGCTATCTCACCATGCATTTCCTCACGCAATTCTGCTATTTCGCTTCGCACTTCTGCTATCTCACCATGCATTTCCTCACGCAATTCTGCTATTTCGCTTCGCACTTCTGCTATCTCACCATGCATCTTTTTCATGTCCTGGTGCATATCGTCCAGACGGCTTAAAATCAATTCTGTATCTGTCATGTCCTTCCTCCTTTCCTTTAAAACTCCACCCTGCTCCGCATACTCACCTGTTAAAGTGCAAAAGATATTCACAAAAACCTTACAGTATGCTGCGCCATAAGCATCTATGGCTGTAGTGAAAAGGTGTAGTTCCATACTACCGGAAGTGGAAGTATATGTCAATCTATTTTCATTAAGCTTTTTATCTTTTTTCGTATACAAATCATATTTTACAGACGGGCCGAAGCATTGTGAAAACCATGCCTCACAGTACTCTGGCAGTTACAGTATATTATCAGTCACTCTTACACCTTCAGATGAAAAGTCTGGCTCCAAAGCTTTTTTAACAAGAAGAAATTCCTCAGGATAAATACAGTTAGACAGGCTGCCATCCTGCATCCCCTCAAGCACTTTTTCATAGTCCATAAACACGGCTTCTTCCACCTCGCTTTTCTGCAGCGCAAGGCTGGATACTTCTATCTGCTTTTCGTACAGATATACGGCGCTGATTTCATAGTCTTTAAATGTCTTGCCCCAGAATATATCTTCGATATACCCTTCATGGATTCCAATAAACCGCAGATCCTCTTTTGCGGCTTCCAGGCCAAGTTCCTCATGAAGTTCCCGCAAAGCGGCTGTCTCATAATCTTCCCCTGCGGGAATATGTCCGGCTGAAGAAATATCATAGCATCCAGGGTAAGCATCCTTGTTTCTGCTTCTTTTCTGCAAAAGCACATCTATACGCCCGTCCGACTTTTCCCTTATTATCCAGACATGCACCGTCCTATGGCAGTCCCCGTCCCTGTGCACCATAGTTCTTTCTTTTACATGGCCTGTAGGAACACCATTCCGGTCACACAAATCAAGGAGTTCCAGTTCTTTTCCGTCAAGTGCAGCTCTATACCAGAATCCATCTGCATAATAACACAGCTTTAAGGAAAAAAATGCCGTTTCTTTTTCCAGCAGGTCAAAAAACATCACATCGCCGTCCCAGAGATTTAAATCATAAATCTTATCTTTATCTACCCATTCAAGCTTTCCTTCATCACAGTCTTTAAGGCTTCCCGAAAATCCATCCGCTGTGTACAGGCACATATACTCTGTCTGATATCCTTCTGAACAGAAAGTGACAATCCCGCGGAATCTGTAGGAAGTAAGGGTAAGTCCTGTCTCCTCTTTAACCTCGCGCAAAAGACATTCCTCAGGGCTTTCATCCCCCTCAAAATGCCCTCCTATCCCGATCCATTTGTCTTTATTAATATCGTTCTTTTTAGAAACTCTGTGCAACATCAGATATTGGTCGTCCTTTTCAATGTAGCACAGAGTTGTAAGCTGGCTTTTCATAATCAGTTAAGCATTTCTCCTACTATTTTATTTACCAGACTGCCGTCTGCCCTTCCTTTTACTCTGGGCATAAGTTCTTTCATAACTTTTCCTTTGTCCTTACCGGAAGGTTCTGTGAGCCCAAGTGCTTCAAGCACCTCCGCCACCTGGGCACGGATGGCTTCCTCACTCATTTCCTCAGGAGCAAATTCCTGATATACAGCCAGTCTTATTTCACAGGCTTTCCTGATATCCGTCCGTTCTTCCGGTGCCAGTTCCATAGTTTCCTTTGTCTGCTTGATTTCCTTCTTTACTACTTCAAATTCCTCAGCCTGCGTTAAATCGCTGCGCTTGTCAATAGCTTTGTTTTTTAATGCGGAAAGCAGCATGGACAATGCGTCCTTTCTGTCCTTATCCCTGTTTTTCATTGCCTCCATCATCTGTGCGCGTACATTTTCAATCATACCCATAACTAATTTTCCTTCCTTTCTGAAAAAATGTATTCTCATTATGCAGCAGTTCAGACAACAACCGCATTGGCTTAGATATTCTGAACTGTATACCCTGTTTTAACTGCTGTACTGGATAATCAGCATTTCAACACTTATACTGTCATTCATTCTGCCTGTCTTAATCGCTTCCTCTGCAGCAACGCATGCCTCCAATGCCTCCCGCAGATCTTTTGTGCCAAAACGTGAACTCTGGGTTACATATTTTCCGGCAACAAATCCCGGCAGTCCCACTTTTCCTCCAATTGCCTTATTCTGATATCCCTTCCCTTTAAGTTCTTTCACCTGCAAAAGCAGATTAAACTGTCTGGCAATCAGAAACAGTATCCGCATAGGCGGCTCCTTCTGGGCTAAAAGTTCATAATATAATTCCAGCGCCCTTTTCTGCTTTTTATCAGCGATGGCACTGACCATATCAAAGATATGGTTCCCGATTCTTTTGGTACAGACTTCTTCGATATCTGCCTCTGTAATTACTTCCCTGTCAAGGCAGTAACAAAACAGCTTTTCCGATTCCCGGCGGATATTCTCCATATCTGTTCCCGTTTTCTCCAGAAAAAAATCAAGGGCTCTCCCGGATATCTGTTTTTTTTCCTTTTTAACCATGCCAAGTATCCAGCGCTTTAAAGTTGCTTCATCCTGAACCGCAAATTCCACCGCGCAGCCTTTAGAGGATATGGTCTTGTACAGGCGGCTTCTTTTATCCACTTCCGTTTCCACAAACACAAAAAAAACTGTCTGGGCAGGGCCTGCTAAATATTCCGCAAGCATTTCTCCTCCGCTTTTCAACAGACCACTGTTTTCCATGACAATCAGACGCTTTTCCGCAAAAAAAGGCATGGTTTCTGCCTGGTCGATAACTTCTCCTATGGAAACATCTTTTCCTTCATAATAATGATAATTCATATTATCATCACCAATAATTGCCTCCTTAAGTTTATCCCTGTACTGTCTGCGCAGATATCCTTCTTCCCCATACAACAGGTAAATATGATTAAATTGTCCTGACCTGATATCCTGAATTAAACGCTGCATACGTATCTCCCGCTGTTACCTTCCTGCCCTTTTCCCATTATTCCCTCTTTATCTGCCGCTGACAACATTCTATTACATGGCTGTTAATTTTTCAACCTCCAAGACCGGGCTTTCACGGAAATCATTTCTGTGTTCGTCTTTGGCAAATGTTCTACATGCTCCAAATAAGCCCTGGCCGCTTTTGCTTCATCAGTATCATATGTATACCCCAGACTGTCGGCCACAAACTCCGTGGTACGTTCAAACAAATCGCACATAGAGAAAACGGCTCTCCATGCTTCCGCCACATTTCCTCCAAAATAGGTTTCAAGATAACTCTGGTACTCCTCCTTGTCCAGCCATTTATACAAATATTTTGCCGATTTCCCCACGCTTACAGAAAAATCCGTCTTTATTCCGGCCTTCCATGAGAGCATTTTTTCAAGCTGTTTGCGCACTACAAAGTTTGCCATATCCTGCACGTAAGGGATTTCTTCCCGCCACAAGCCTTTTGCCAGATTATTGCTGCACCACCAGAATTCATTGGTACATGCCCGGAACTGTGCCTGCGAAGGTTTCTTGACATGGTAATCTGCATCCGTAGCTTCCGGTACCCAGGGCAGAATCTTATTTTTGTCCAGTAAAATCATGCAAAGTTTATCATCGTAAATGTGCTCTTTTGCATGTGCAGGAGATTCCACATGCAGGTCAATCCTTATGCCATCGTCAAACTGCATCAGCCACCCGTAAATATTTTCCTTATCCGCCGGATAGTCCGGGTGTTCGTCCGGATACTGCATATACAGGATATTCCCAAACCTGTGAATCCAATCTTTGTCCTCAATAAACGGCTTAGTCTCTGTCACCACAAAGACAATGTCATAATCCTGAAAAATATCCTTTGGCACATTTCTATTTGTCCGTGAACCATTCATATATACTGCCAGAATCCTGTCGTCTCCGTTTGCAATATCCATAAACAGTTTATACATCGCTTCCTCATTACGCATATATACAGCCTCCTGTAAAGTAATTTTCCAAAACAAGCGGCAAAATGCCGCCGCATCCAGGGCCCGTTCCATTGCAGTGACAGCTTCCCCACATAGTTCAATTTCCCTGTCCAGCTTTCATCTGCCTTTCCATAGTCCGAATCCATCATACCACAGTCCTCCTCATTATCTCAATTAAAATGTTCCAGATACCCGGACACCTTCACCTTGTTCCCGTCTGTGTCAAAACGCACTGCTCCTGTTTCGTAGGTAATAAAAGTACAGGCGCCATATTCTTTCAGTCGTGCCAGCAGTTCTTCATGAGGGTGTCCGTAAGCGTTTCCCCTGCCACAGGATATAACGGCGTAAAGCGGCATCTGGCAGGCCAAAAGTTCTTCCGGTGTGGAGCCTGCCGACCCATGGTGGGCGGCTTTCAGCACCGTCACCCTTCCCAGCCTTCCCCTTTCCTGTAAAAGCTTTATCATCTGCCTTTCCCCGGCTCCCTCTATATCCCCTGTAAGCATTGCGCTGAAATTGCCGTAAGTCAGTTCAAGAACTATAGAATACTCATTTGTCGCTCCCACATATTCCTTTTTAGGATGAAGGCAGGCAAGGCGCAGTTTTCCGCTGACAATTTCCTGCCCCTGGCTGATATAGGAGACGGGTATCCCGGCTTTCCCGGCCATAAATGCCAGTTCCAGATATTCTTCCGTCCTGACTTCCTTTGCCACATCGGGCAGTACAAGATTTTTTATCACTATCCCCTGCTCTCTTCCCTTTTCCAGAAGTTCCTTTATCCCATTGCAGTGGTCAGCATCGGGATGAGTCACAAAGACAGCCTCCAGCACTGACGCCCCCTGGAATTTCAAAAAAGGGATAATCCGGTATTCCCCCACACCTTTTACCGAAGAACTGCCCCCGTCAACCAGATAATTTCCTTCCCCGGCGCTTTCAATAAATATGCAGTCCCCCTGCCCCACATCCAGAAAGGTGACAGACAGGCCTGACTTTGGATAGATAATAAAAAGAGCCGCTCCCAGAGCCGCAACGCACCACCTTGCCCCAGGGCGCATCTTTTTCCCATACAAGACAAGCCCCAGCATAATCAGCAGGTAAAAGAGTATCTGGTATAGCTGAGGCTTCCCCGGTGTCCACAGATTTCCCGGAATCCGGTCGCAGAGGCTGCAGGCTCCTTCATATATTTTCAACACTGCCCTGATAAGAAATATAAAAGGCATGGATAAAAAAGGGCATACCGTCTGGCACAGCAGCAGCAACAGACCGGCCCCCATCAGCAGGCTCATAAGGGGAATCACCAGAAGATTTAAGAACACAGAACAAACAGGATACTGATAGTAGAACCAGAGATAAATCGGGAGATTGATTACAGCCATTCCAAGCCCTCCTAAAAGGGACTTTTTTATCCGGCTCTGTTCATCCTCCCTATAGATAAGAACGGGAAACAGAAGCCCGATTCCCAAAACACAGCCAAAGGAAAATACAAAGCCGCTGTGAAACAGATAAAAGGGCTGGTGTATGATAATTAAAATTGCTGCCAGAGCCGCCGCAGTCAGCATATCATAGGTGCGCTCTGCCAGAATGCTTATCATATGCAGGGCAAACATAAATACAGCCCTTAATGCCGATACCGGAAACCCTGTCATCATCCCGTAAAAGACTATCACTACTGTGGAGACAACTGCAGATACTTTCATAGGAAAGCAGCATTTTCTAAGAAGCCTGTACAGTCCCATGCCCAGCATGGATATGTGAAGGCCTGATATGGCAAGTATATGGGCAATCCCGCTCCTTAGATAAAGGGCTTTTAACTCCTTGTCCAGACTGCTCTTTTCCCCTAAGAGCATGGTCTGCATCACGGAAGCCTCTTCCTCTGGCAGGCTCTGCCTTAGTTTTTTGGAAAGAAATGACCGCAGTCTATAGCCTGATTCCCCTAATTTACTGTATTCTGCTGACTTGGCTAAAACAATCGCCTGATTCAGGCGGTAAGAAATACCAGAAATCTGATAATAAGAATATGCATCGAACTGTCCCGGATTGGAAGCCCTCTCAAAGACAGAAACTTTTCCCTTAAGTTCTGTCCTGCTGCCTATTTCCGGCCCGCTCTGGCCGGGCTTCAAATAACATATAATGTTTCCTCCCGGCGGACCGCTGTCACCGGCATCCTGCCCTTTCCCTCTGTATTGTTCAGACTTTATGTACAGAACCGGCGTCTCCTCTCCCTTCCAGTTGACAGCGGTTTCTTTTTTATATACCTTCCCTGTCACTGTCAGCGTTTTTCCCTGAAGTCCGCCGTAATCCTCATAAGAGTGCGGCCTTAACAAGACCAGACCAAATAAAACCAGCGCCGCTCCAAATGCGGCCGCCGCAAGAGGACGTTTTACCATATAAAGTTCATCCTTCCTGCCTACTCCACCAGTTCAAGATTCCTCTCAAAAACCGTGGAAAGGCTGATATTTTCTTTATAATTCACATTTGTACTTCCGCCTATGGATATCTGTACCTTATTCACATTGGAAAGTTCCACCAGCGAATTGGTAAGCGAGTAAATCACCACATCGGATGTCACATTATAAATCTGCGTTAAAAAACTGTTGTCCAGATCCACATAACAGATGCCGTCTTTTACGTTGACACTGATAATCTTCGTGCCCGGATTAATGGTGGGGAATACCTTCTCCCCTTCCGCCGGCCCTGCAATCACCTGCTCCACTACCAGTCTTTCCATGGATATATTGCTGCTGTAAATAACCGACCTGCTAATCTGCTTCAAACCGTCGCCCTTTTCATTAGCCAGATACAGGGTCAGGCTCACTTTCTCATAGGTATTGATTTCATTTCCCGCATTGTCTATGAACATATCCGCGTTCATAAGGCCGATGACCCCTGATGCATCCGTCAAAGGCTCCGACAATACCTGAAAAGAAATATACTGTATCCCTTCTATCTGCGTAAGAGTACGGACAATTGCAGCGCGGACCAGTACCTCCGTGGTGACAGGCTGTCTTTTATAATTTTCATCAAAACTTATAACAAGCTGATCCTCCGCTATGGTATAACCCAACAATTGAAATGAATCCGATAGGGGAGGCTTGTATTCCAGCTTTTCAGAAGAAGTTCCCAACTGCCCCAGCAGTTCCTCCACCAGTTCTTCCTTATCTGTTGTACTTGTAACATAGTCGCTGGAAAAAACTGCTGTCTCATCCCTGTTTACATAATATACTTTATAAGTTTCTCCCTGCTCTGATTCCCCCTGTATACTACATGCACAAGCGATGAATGCCATCAGCAGAAGCAGAAGGGTAAAACTGCTCTTTCCTTTAGAAACCATTATCCACTCCTTATATTAATGTCCTGATTAAAGGTATCTTTACGGTAAACGTTGACCCTTCCTCATAGATACTCTCAACCTTAATAGCGCCTCTGTGAAGCAGTATGGCATTGCGGGTGATAGCCAGCCCCAGCCCGGTACCTCCAATTTCTTTGGAATGGGACTTGTCAACCCTGTAAAAACGTTCATAAATACGTTCCAGGCATTCCTCCGGGATACCAATTCCCGTATCTGCCACCTCCACTGTAAAAAACTGGTGATCGGCATCCAGCGTGACATCAACCTTTCCCTGTTCCCGGTTATATTTAATGGCATTTTCGACCAGATTAGTTAATATCAGAGACATTTTCACCTCGTCAACTTCCGCCATAATCTCACGTTTGCTTATCAGCGTCACTTCAATATTGTTTTTCCTTGCTATGGGACGCAGGCGCTTTAAAATAATTTCCGTAAGTTCATTGATATTCACCACGCTGATATTAATCTGGGCCACTGATTTATCCATCTTTACCAGTGCAAGAAGGTCATTGATAATCTTATCCTCCCGCTCTATTTCCTCTGCAATATCCTCCATGAACTCACGGTAGATCTCCACAGGTATATCCGGCTGTCCCCGCAGGGAATCGGCCAGCACTTTGACAGAAGTGATGGGCGTCTTTAATTCATGGGAGACATTTGCAACAAACTCCTGTCTGGAGTCGTCAAGCGCCTTCATTCTTCCCAGCAGGCTGTTAAAAGCGTCTACAATATGCTCCGTCTCCAGATAATCGGGAACAGATATGGGTTCATTGGTATACCCCTCTTTCACCTCGCTGATGGCTTTGGATATCCGGTCAAAAGGACGTATCAGAATCTGGGCCAGCACAAGAGCAATGGCAAAAATGCAGATCACCATGATAATTTCAACAATAAGCGCCTTCCTGTTCAGTATTTCCATGGTAGCCACAATACTGTCCGTAGAAACGCTGGTAAGCATTACCCCCCTTATAACCTCTGTCCCCTCTGGCATCTCCGGTGTAGCCATCTGGGCTGATATTGTCTCTATAATGGGCAGGGTAATTTCTATGAAGCCATTGATTGCATCATAATTGACGGTATTCGTCCCTTTCATACAGCGGATAACTTCTTCCGAAATAATGGTTTTCCCCTCGCTGATACCATAGGTATCCTTCATTATCTTTAAATTCTCATTAATTATAAGAACACGCCCGTTGTAAAGATTGGATAACTGTTCCAGTTCCGCCCCAATCACTTCCGACGAACTGTCCTGTAAGTAGTTGTATGTAATCAGATGATTTGCAATGATGCGGAGCTGGGTCTGGACATCAGAAGTGCGCACCTCAACGGCACGACTCTCATAGTTTTCCAAAATTCCTGCCCGCATAAAGATACTGGGAACCATTCCCATCAGAAACATAATGACAAACAGGCGGACCTTTAGGCTCCGCCCTATTTTATTTTTTTTAACGAATCTAAAAATTTTTTCAGCCATAGGGTACCTTTCATACCAGCTTTTAAACAGATTACGCAAAATAATAGCCTACGCCCCATTTCGTGTGCACATACTTAGGCTCCGAAGGGTTCTGCTCAATCTTTTCCCGCAGTCTCCTGATATGTACGTCCACGGTACGCACATCTCCCGGATAGTCGCTTCCCCACACCAGTTTTAAAAGGTTTTCCCTGCTGTATACTTTGTTGGCATTAACCACAAGGAGCTCCAGAAGTTCAAATTCCTTGGCTGTAAGGTTTATCTCCTTACCAGCCGCATAGACCCTCCTGCCCTCACAGTCAAGCTTCATATCACCATTTTCTATTATTCCGGCCGCTTCTTTGGGCTTGGGGGAAGTACGCCTGATAATGGCTTTGATTCTGGCTTTTACCTCCAGAATATTAAAAGGCTTGGTGATATAATCATCAGCGCCGTATTCCAGGCCCAGAATCTTATCCATGTCCTCCCCCTTAGCAGTTAACATAACTACCGGCACCGTTGAAAACTCCCTAATCTGCTGACAGACTTCAAATCCTGTAAGTTTGGGAAGCATCACGTCAAGAAGAATAATATCATATTCTTTTCCCCTGATCATTTCCAATGCTTCCTCGCCGTCATAGGCACAGTCCACTTCCATGCCGTCCTGCTCCAGACTGAACCGGATTCCTTTCACAATCAGCTTCTCATCATCAACTACCAGCACTTTCTTCGCCATATTAACTATCCCGCCCCTTTCACTGCACTGTAATGCTGTCTTTTATTTTATTGAACAGTCCGTCCTTTATCCCTTCCACGTTCATGATGTCTTCTATTCTCTGGTATGGGCCGTTCTTTTCCCGGTAGGCCATAATGCTCTTTGCCTTGCTGGCGCCTACTCCCGGAAGGGAGCAGAGAAGTTCTTCCCCGGCGGTATTAATATTCACCAGCGGGGAATCCTCTAACCCTGTCTGGGGATTTCCCGTCTTAATACCGCCTGAATCCTTCCAGTTATTTTCTTCCCCCAGTGCCTCCACTTCCTCATTAGTGGGCACATATACTTTCATACCGTCCACAAGCACATCCGCCTGGTTCAGATAATCCTGAGCCGCATCCTGACTGAATCCCCCGGCCATTCCGACAGCCTGGTAAATCCTGCTGCCAGCCTCCATCGTATAGACTCCGGGATTGCTGACCGCGCCGCAGATATGTACCACCAAATCCTTGTCTTTTGCCGCAGGCTGCCCCTTGTCTGCTCCTGCATTTTCTTCGGATCTCGTGTTTCCGGCATACTCCCGGACCAATCCTGCTGTGCCGGGCTCCATACTGCCCTCATTCCCAGGGCTCTCCTCTGGCGCATCCCCGGACAGCTCCGGCGCCCGTTCCTCCAGACCGCTTTCATATACCGGAAGAAGCAGATCCCCCTGCCCCTTTCTCTGGCATCCTGCAAGAATACAAAATACCAGGACAAGTATCCTCCCGGCAGTTTTAAGTCTCCTTTTCATCGTTAACTCCTTCTGTCAGACAGAAAGCCCCTTGTAACGATACTATTCCATTGTAAAGTAAATTCCGGGGATTGACAAGCCAAATCTCGCTTAATTTACCCTTAATTTTATCCTAATTATTTATTTCCAAAAGGGCTGGGAAGACGCAGAACGCAGCCCGGAAAGCAGACTTAATGTCCCGCCTGTCCTATAGGCCGCGCTTGTCTTTGCGCCCACTACTCCCACTTGAAAATTACAATGCCAACAATAGCCACTGCCATCCCGACTACTTTCTTCCATTCAAAAGGCTGCTTTTCCACACCGAACCACCCCAGAAGTTCTATCACATATGCAATGAGAAGCTGTGCCACCACAATCAGCATAGCGGCCCGGGCCGGCCCTAAGAGCTCCATGCTTTTGATTACGGTATATGTGATAAAGGCGCCGATGGTTCCTCCAAGGAGCATATATTTCGGCTCCACTTTGAACAAAGCCCCAAAGGATGAACGGTCTGAAACAAGCCATGCCCCCAGACAGACTAAAAGAGCCGTGAACTGTACAAAGGCGCTTGCCACCCAGATGCTGGAAGATTTCGTGACCTGTGTATTGAACACACCCTGAACGCTCATCAAAGCCCCTGAAATAAGTGCAATAAAAAATCCAATCATATGAGCCTCCTTAACTCTTTTCGTTAATTCATCATGCCCATATGACTGGAAATTTATTCATTTCCGGTTTCCTGTCCGTCATTTTCCCCGTCCAGATATTCTGTATCTTCCTCTGCTTCCTCCTCCGGTTCCTCAATATATACTTCTTCGTAAGCGGTTCCCGTGACCTGGGCCATAATCTGCTCTGACAGTTCTTTCAGCTTTTCATTGGCATCCGCCCCATTCCAAATCTGGGAAAAAGCTACCTCCAGCTTTATCCAGAAACTGCTTGTCTCTATCATCTTCGGCATGGGAATGGACTCCCTGTATTCATCGGCAAATTTTTTAAGGGCTTCATATCCGTAATCCACATTCTCCGCCGCCGACACCTTCCCCGTCCTTGCAAACAAAATATCATTATATTCCGAAGTCAGGAACCGGGCAAAATCATTAGCTGCCTCTTTATTTTGGGAGTATGCGTTTATGACAACGCAGTTTGTCACAGATAAAGACCTGGTTTTGATATTTTCATCAATATCCGGCGTAAGGGCAAAGTCGTAGTCGTATGCGAAAAGCCCGTCTTCTTTTGCATCTTCCAGCTTAAATACAGCATCGGTAGTGGCCATGGTAAAAACCATTTTCCCGGCCATGAACTCATCCAGTATGGTATCGTAATCAATTTTGCCTGTATCTATGGAAAAGAACTGGCTTAATTCCTGATAAGCCCGCATACTCTTAATGGCTTCCAGATTATAAATGTCTATCTGTCCTGAATCCCAGCCTGCTTCACCGCCTATGCGGATGGTATCCCCAATAAAAAAGTAATTGTAAAATATATCGGTCACATCCCACTTGAATACGCCTTCCACCTGTTCCGGCGCATCGTAGTTATCCGCAAATGACCTGATATCCTGAATGGTCGTCGGCAAAAGTTCCTTAACCCTTTGGTCAATCTGCTCCTGTGTAAAAGGCTGACCGGACTCCCCCTCCCCAACAGATGTTTCTTCCTGCGCCGTGCTTCCTGCAAGAATCTCCGCCGCGCCAGCCATTCCTACAGTTTCCACTGCGTGGTCAGCCTGCTGCTGGGATGCCTCTCCTTCTGCAAGGTCGGCTTCTGCTTCCAGTTCTTTTACCGCCATATCCTCAAGATAGGTGGCATTATATAAAAGGGAACTTGTCTCAAAATAAAAAGGATAACCGATAATCTTGTCCTTATAAGAGGCCGCATGGAGTCCCGTGCCGATATAGGTACCGGCCATGGTCATATCTCCGGCAGGCTCCACCTCTTTGGCCAGTCCTGCCAGATATGCCTTTTCCAGAAGGTCATTGCTTAGGATATACATATCCGGCTCATTGCCCTCAAGGGAAACCTGATTGATTTTCTCAAGATATTCCAGTCCCGATTCCAGCACCGGAACGATTCTCACATCATGCGTCTCGTTGTATGTCACCGCCGCGCTTCCCAGATATGAGGTAAGCGCTTCATCCGTATACCAGAGGTAAAGAGTTTCCTTCCCGCTGGAGAATACCGTTTCTTCTTTCTTTTCACTGATTTCCCTGTTTGACCCGGCGATAAAAAATGTTGCCGCCGCTGCCACTGCAATGATTCCCACTGCTGTCAGTCTACTTTTCAGACTCATTATCCACTCCATTTCTATCGTTTAAACTGCTGCCTGCCCCGGAACCTGTCTATCAGAAATAACTTCCAGACATACATCAGGCATCTTCCTCCAGACATTCCCGCAGAATGGCTGTCATATCATCTATATGCTCTTTTGTGACAATAAGGGGCGGTACAAAACGGATAATATCCGTGCCCGCATTAATCAGAATCAGTCCCTTATCCAGCGCTTTTGTGATGATATCCCCTACAGGCTTTTTAAACACAAGCCCCTGCATCAGTCCAATGCCCCGCCTGGTTTCAATACAGTCATACTCTGCGGCAAGACCGTCCAGCCGTTCTTCCAGATAAGTGCCCATCTTTTTCACATTATCTATTATATGGTTCTCCTCAAATAAATCAAGTACTATATTGACCGCCGCTCCTGCCAGCGGATTTCCGCCATAGGTGGTTCCGTGGTCCCCGCTGGTAAGAGAATTGGCCCCTGCCTTTTCTGTCATGAGAAATGCCCCCACCGGCACACCACACCCTAACGCCTTGGCGGTGGTCATAATATCCGGCCTGATTTTATATTTCTGCCAGGCATACATATACCCGGTGCGCCCCATGCCACACTGGATTTCATCCAGAATCAAAAGAATATCCCTCTCCTCACAAAGGGCTTTGAGCTCTTTCATGAAGCTTTCCTCTGCAGGGTAAATGCCCCCTTCCCCCTGCACTGTCTCAAGCAAAACCGCGCAGGTTTTGTCCGTTACCTGTTTAAGGACACTTTCAAAATCATTCATTCTGGCAAAACGGATATTTCCAATCATCGGCTCAAAGGCTTCCCGGTATTTGGGATTTCCTGTCACCGACAAGGCTCCCATGGTGCGCCCGTGAAAAGAATGTTCCATGGCAATAATCTCATGGTCTTTGCATCCGTCCTTTAAGTAAGCGTACTTCCGGGCCGCCTTAATGGCTCCCTCCACCGCTTCCGCTCCGCTGTTGGAAAAAAATACCCTGTCCATGCCTGAGACTTTCTTTAATTTTTTGGCAGCTTCAATGGCAGGCACATTGTAATAATAGTTGGAAGTGTGGATGAGTCTGTCAATCTGATCCTTTAACGCGTCATTATATTTCTGGTTATTATATCCTAAAGCAAATACGGCAATCCCTGCGCAAAAATCCAGATACTTTTTTCCTTCAATATCATACAGATATACGCCGTCCCCTTTATCCAAAACTACCTGATAACGGTTATACGTGTGAAGCAACGCTGCTTCCGCTTCCTCTATATACTGTTTCATTATACTCATTTTCTTCCTCATTTCTCCATCTGCCGGGCATCACTCTGCATTCTCCCAGCAGCATGACGCCGGGGTTTTTACTTTTATTCTCCACACTTCTCGCATTTATCTTCATCCCGGAGTATCATGGTGCCTATCCCTTCATTGGTAAAAATTTCAAGTAGCAGACAGTGGGGTATACGTCCATCCAGAATATGCACCCTGTTCACGCCGTTTTTCACCGCCGAAGTACAGTTGCCCAGCTTTGGCAGCATACCGCCGCCAATTACCCCTGTGTCAATCAGTTCATCAGCATCGGAAGCTGTAATCCTGGGGATAAAGGAACTTTTGTCGCTGATATCCTTATAAAGACCTTCAATATCCGTAAGAAACACCAGTTTATCCGCTCCCACTGCCCTTGCAACAGCGCAGGCTGCGTCATCCGCATTGATATTGTAGGTGTTGAAATCATCGTCCAGCCCCACAGGAGCCACAATTGGCAGAAAATCTTTTTCCAGAAGATCATAAAGGATTTTGGCATTGACTTCCTTAATCTCGCCCACAAAGCCAATGTCCTGCCCGTCCGCATATTTCTTTTCCACCTTAAGCAGGCCGCCGTCCTTACCGCTGATGCCCACGGCACGCACGCCCAGTTCCTGCACCATGGTCACAAGTCTTTTATTCACCCTGCCCAAAACCATTTCGGCAATCTCCATGGTTTCATCGTCCGTAACCCGCAGCCCGTTTACAAACTGCGCTTCCTTCCCTACCTTCCCCACCCAGCGGCTGATTTCCTTGCCGCCTCCGTGGACAATAATGGGTTTAAAACCTACCAGTTTCAGCAAAGTAACATCTTTTATCACATTTTTCTGGAGATCCTCATTGCTCATGGCGGAGCCGCCGTATTTCACCACAATGATTTTCCTGTTGAACTTCTGTATATATGGAAGGGCTTCAATCAGAACCTCCGCTTTTTTCAATACTTCCTGCATATCTTTATCCATATTTTCCCTCATTCCTGCCGGTCTGGCCCGCCTAATCTCATATATCCGGTTTATGGATACAGCGCAGACACAGGCCGGCCCGTACAAAATTTAAAAAACTATATTTTTAGCTGCGGTAATCGGCGTTGATTTTCACATAATCATAGGTCAAGTCACAGCCCCATGCGGTGGCTGTCTCATTTCCCATTTTCATATCCGCCAGAACCGTTACCTCCGGCTCTGATAAAATCCTGCCCGCTTCCTCTTCGCTGTAATCCGCAGTCACACCATCTTTATAAACCTGTATCCGCCCAGCCCTGCTTTCAAAGAAAAGTTCTACCTTTTCCGGATCAAAATCCACCCCCGCATATCCCAGGGCACACAAAAATCTTCCCCAGTTGGCGTCGTGCCCATAAACAGCCGCCTTGGCAAGGCTGGAACTGACTACGGAACGGCTCAGCTTCCGGGCGTCTTCTTTGGTGGCCGCCCCCATCACCTTTACTTCAAACAAAGCGGTGGCGCCCTCCCCGTCCCCTGCCATCATCTTGGCAAGGGTTTCGTTTACGCAGCGAAGCCCTTCCTTAAATGTCTCGTACTCCTTCGTTCCTTCCTTTATCTCCTCATTCTGTGCCATACCGTTTGCCATGACCAGCAGAGTATCATTGGTGGAAGTGTCCCCGTCCACGGAAACCATATTAAAAGTGTCTGCCACGTCTTCTTTCACTGCCTTCGTCAGAAGTTCTTTGGAAATCACCGCGTCTGTGGTGACAAATGCAAGCATGGTGCACATGTTAGGATGAATCATGCCCGAACCTTTACACATACCTCCCAGGGTGACTTTCACACCCTTAATGTCTATCTCCACTGCCGCCTGCTTGGAATGGGTGTCAGTAGTCATAATTGCTTCCGCTGCCTGCGTCCCGGCCTCTTCGCCGGAGGCTTTTGCCTTAACCAGCTTTTCCACCCCTGTTTCTATTCTGTCAATGGGAAGCTGCATCCCAATCACTCCTGTGGAAGCCACAAGCACGGATTCCTCCGGAATATTCAAAAGCCCTGCGGCCTTTGCCGCCGTTCTGGAACAGTATTCATACCCTTCCCTGCCTGTACCTGCGTTGGCAATTCCTGCATTGACAATAACCGCCTGCCCGAAAGCAGACGCTTCCACGACCTTCTTATCCCATAGTACCGGGGCCGCCTTTACCACATTGCTGGTAAAAGTCCCTGCCAGCACGCAGGGGCTCAGGCTGTAGACAATTGCCATGTCCTTTCTGTTTTTATACTTGATGGAAGCTTCAATGCCTGCTGCCTCAAAGCCTTTTGCCGCGGTCACGCCGCCTGTTATTATTTCCATGTTTACCTCCAAATTTACTGATTAAAGCTGACGATGTTTTCCTTTTTCAAGACAAAATCATAATAGTTCAAATCTTCTCTTCTGGTCCAGCCGATTTCTTTCCAGAAAGCGTTTCCAATATCATTTTTCGTAAAAGCAATCAGCGATACCTTGCTAATCTGCTCCTTTTCCAGTTCCTTCATACAGTAGACCACCATGCTCTTTCCGATGCCCCGCATACGGTAATCCTCATGGACGCACACATGGTACAGGCAGCCCCTTCTTCCGTCATGGCCGCACAGGATGCTTCCCACAATTCTCCCGTCTTCCACAGCCACCACACTGGAGGACGGGTTCCTTTTCAGGAAACGCGCCACCCCTTTATAAGAATCGTCCAGACTGCGAATGGCAAATCCCTTAATACTCATCCACAGAGCATACACGCCCTCATAATCCTCTATTGTCATTGTCCTGATATTCATAAATGTCCTCATTTCTGCGCTGATTTTTCGCATTTTATGTTTGTGGATGCAACGCAGACACAAACCTGTGAGTGAAAAATCTTTCACCCTTCTTCACCTTTCAAATGTACTGTCCGGTATTCATGCTTTACAAAGGGCAGGAATTTTTCCAGCACATCTCTTGTCTTAAGCTTTAAGCTTGCGGTATTTACACAGGGGTGACAGCCTAAGAACTCCTCCCCAAGCACCTCTTCATCAATCAGCAGGTTTACCCTGTTGTCCTTATCATTCATCAGCCCCATAACACTTACCGCCCCGGGAGAAATATGAAGATATTCTTCCATAAATTCCTCCGGTGCAAAAGAAAGCCTTGCGCTGCCAATCTGCTTTGAAAGCTCTTTGGTCTTAAATTTCTTTTCCCCGGGCATCATCAGCAGATAAAAAACTGTTTTCTGGGAATTGCACAGAAACAGATTCTTGCACATATGTATACCTAAAATTTCATCCACACCCTGACAGGCTTCTATCGTAGCCATAGGCTCATGATCCATCCTTTTAAAAGGAATGGAAAGTTCCTTTAAAAGGCCGTATACCGCCATCTCTCTGGGGAGCCGCCCTTCCTTATGGGGAATGTCCTCATAGAGGACGGCATCATATATTCGTTTATTCATAAATTCAGTCCCTTATCCTCCCTGCATCTCAGCACAATATTCATGCACTGGATCGCTGCGCCGGAGGCGCCTTTTCCCAAATTGTCAAACCGGGAACTTACCAGAATCCTGTCCTCATTGCCTGTCACATAAATTTCCAGTCCGTCCCAGCCTGCACAGGCGTTTCCCGCAAGAAAACCATTGTAGTCTGCTTCCTTTCCAAAGGGCATTACTTTTATAAAAGGTTCATCCTTATAACAGGCTTCCAGAAGCCCATGCACCTTCTCCGGCGTCTGACTCCCGGAAAGCATATCTGCATAAAAAGGCGTTGTCAGCAGCATACCGCTGTAGTAGTCGCATATAACGGGAGAAAACAGCGGCGTCCTTGCAAGCCCCGTAACCTTCTGCATTTCCTTCAGGTGTTTATGCTTCTGTGCCAGCGCATACTCCCTTGGCGCATCAAGCTCCTTGTCACGCTCCCGGGATTCGTAAACCCCTATGGTCTTTTTGCCTGCCCCGCTGTAGCCGGATAAGGCAAAGGCTGAAACCGGATAATCTTTGGGCAGTATCCCTTCCGATACCAGGGGATAAATAATGGAAATAAATCCTGTCGCATAACAGCCCGGAACCGCAATCCGTTTCCCCTCCTTTATCTTCTGTCTGTGGGCACCGGACAATTCCGGGAATCCATATGCCCACCCCTCTTCCGTCCTGTGGGCCGTGGAAGTATCTATAATTTTAACCTGGTCGTTTTCCACAAGGCTTACAGATTCCCTTGCCGCATCATCGGGCAGACACAGAAAAGTAATGTCAGATTCATTTATCAGCCGTCTTCTCTCCTCTGTGTCCTTCCGCCTTTCTGAATCAATCGTAATCAGTTCAATGTCATCCCGCGCCGCAAAACGCTCATGAATCCTTAAACCTGTTGTCCCTTCACTTCCATCAATAAATATTTTCGTTTTCATAATGTTCCTCCATGCCGCGGCGTCTTTTGCGCAGATGTGTGGGCCGAATACCCGATTCTTCCCTGCGTTTCAAATCCATGACACGCCAGATGCCTGTTTATCCTTATCAATCATACTATCTGCCGCCCAAAATCTCAACTAGAAATAAAAAAGTTTTTAGCATTGTATGATTATACATCTTCAATGCATAATATTCAATATGTTTTTACTTTTATGGAATAATACTTAAATTGTTTATTACTGTTCACTCCGTGACCAGTAACATGCAAAAATCCATCGAAAATTGCCTTCGGCAATGGGATTTTTGCACTCTCGAATCACTTTCTTACGACCAGCGCAGTAAATGCGCAGGTCTGTGTGAACAGTAACAATTTAACAGTTTTATTTTTCAAAAATTTCACTGACCCCATTGACAAAGTAACCAGGATGTACTAAAATATCTATTGTTGCAGACGAATGCAGCAAATGTGCGCTTAGCTCAGCTGGATAGAGCGTTTGGCTACGGACCAAAAGGTCGGGG
>CAMWUN010000071.1 GCA_947177425.1 uncultured bacterium | reverse complement strand
TCGGGGCTGTATTTAAGAGTTTTGGAATCGGCGAGTTTGCGGCAGGTTTCAGTATACTGGGAAATATGGTACCGCTTGTGGTAATACCACTGCTGTTTACCCTGTCTGCGTGGTTTTATTCTGCAAGACTGTCACGGGTGAGCATTGTGGAACTGATTGCAGAAGACGGAGAATAGACGGTGGATGCGGAGAAACAGACAGAACCAGCATAAACAGTCTGAAATAGAATGGCGCTGATGGGGAACTGCCCATGTGGCTGGATGATACGGATTTCCCAACAGCGCTGAAAATAAAGGAGGAAAATAGTATGGCAAAAAAACAAACAGCAGGCAGGGACAGGCTGGGCGGTCTGGCACCCAAATTCGCAGCACTGAATGACGATGTGTTATTCGGGGAGGTATGGTCAAGGGAGGAACAGCTCTCAGCACGTGACAGAAGCATGATCACGATTGCGGCACTGTTCTCGGCGGGGCTGTACCCACAACTGAAATCTCATCTGGCTCTTGGAAAAGAGCATGGGATCACAAAAGAGGAAGCAGTGGAAATCGTGACACAACTGGCATTTTACTGCGGGTGGCCGAAAGCATGGAGTACGTTCCCAATGATCGAGGAAGTATATGGAGAGGAGTAAGATAGAACCCAAAGGTATATACTGCATAACGAATCGAGACTTCTAAAGAGGTCTCGATTTGTTTATCATGGAAGTCAGAAAGAGCGTTATACCGCTAAAGCGGCATGTCAGAAAGGAGTAGGGAGTAAAGAGGATCTGATTCCGGAGACGGAGGTATTACCCGGTATTTCTACTCAGGAAAACACATTGGACAGCGACAGGCTGAATGAAATTTTGGAAGGGTATTTGGAAGAACACAAGGTAAGAAAATAGTCTCGGAACGGACGTGCCGAAAGGAATTTACAGTTGCCAACTGTGCAGATGGAAATTTTTTTGTGCAGGGGCACGGGAGAGCAGAGACAGAACTGGAATGGAGGAAGATGATGGATAAACGGATATTGGGAAAAGGGTTTGAAGTGTCTGCGGTGGGGCTTGGATGTATGGGATTCAGCCATGCATACGGAGCTCCGACAGACAGGGATGAAGCCATTTCCATGATTCACAACGCATATGAGATGGGATATACCTTTTTTGATACGGCGGAGGTCTATGGCATCCCGGAAAATCCCCATCACAATGAGGAACTCGTGGGAGAGGCATTGAAATGGGTACGGGGACAGGTGCAGATTGCCAGTAAGTTTGGAATTCATTTTGATACGGACAGTTCCCTGGTGAACCATCCGTTAGTTCCGGATTCCAGACGGACAGTGATCCGCGCTTCCGTGGAAGGCTCACTGAAGCGTCTGCAGACAGATTATATCGATCTGTACCTCCAGCACAGGATAGATCCTGCGGTGGCGCCGGAAGAAGTTGCAGACACCATGTCGGAACTGATTAAGGAAGGAAAAATCCTGCACTGGGGCATTTCAGAGGCGAATGAAGAATATCTTCGACGTGCCCACGCCGTCTGTCCGGTAACGGCGGTAGAAAACCGTTATTCCATGATGGCAAGGCAGTATGAAGAACTTTTCCCTGTGCTGGAGGAACTGGGTGTTGGTCTGGTGGCATTCTCACCCATGGCAAACGGCTTTTTAACAGGGAAATACGGCAAGGGAACACGGTTTGATCAGAAATATGATTACCGGAGTAATATGCCGCAGTTTACGGATGAGGCCATTGAGCAGAACCAAAAACTGCTGGAACTGCTCTACACCATAGCGGAAAACAAGAATGCAACGCCTGCACAGATTTCCATGGCATGGATGCTGTGTAAAAAGCCCTGGATCGTTCCGATACCCGGCACGCGTAAATGGGACCGTATGCAGGAAAATATGGAGGCTGCCAATGTAAGGCTGTCGGCGGAAGATGTAAAGGTTCTTGACGATGCGCTGGAACGGATGGAAATGTCCGAGGTATTCGGCGGTTCCCGTATTATAAAAACAAATGGTGCCCAATAATAAGACAGTTATGGCGCTGAAGTGAAGTCGTAAAGGCGTACGAGAGCAGATTTCATGAGATTCCTTACGAATGAGCTCTGCCTCTCAGGTGAGTGCGCCGAGAGGACTTCACCCTTTAGTGCTGTCGCGCAGCGACTTTTAATAAAAAGGAGATTGACAATGAGAAAGAATTTTGGAAAGAAAACATGGTTTTATCCGCTCCCGGTGCTGATTATCGGAAGCTACGATGAAGACGGCAGGGCAGATGCCATGAACGCTGCATGGGGAGGTATTTATGACAGTGACAAGGTGGTGTTGTGCTTAAGCGAGGAACATCAGACAACACAGAACATTAAGGCGCGTGGTGCATTTACCATCAGTTTTGCAGATGCAGCCCATGTGAAAGAGGCGGATTATGTAGGTCTGGTTTCAGCAAAGGAAGTCGCGGACAAGATGGAAAAGGCAGGCTTCCATGCCACAAAGAGCGAGTTTGTGGATGCGCCGCTGATAGAGGAACTTCCCATGGCGCTGGAATGCAGGCTCATAAAAGTCAGTGAGGACGGGAATATCATCGGAGAGATTATCAATGTAAATGCCGATGAGAAAATCCTTGGCAGAGGAGGTGTGATCGATACGGCAAAATTAGATGCTATCTCTTTTGATCCGGTAAACAATGCGTATGTAAGGATGGGAGAGAAAGTCGGGAATGCCTTTTCAGATGGGGCGGAATTAGGGTAATGGATAAGGCCGCAGGGAAAGAGTTATTTGAAACCATGCCAGTGCATAAAGCAGTGGAATTTTTGTTAGGGGAGACGGAAAAAATAGGTGACGGGGGATTACGCCTGAATTATCAGGTAAAAAACAGAAAGGCATAGTTAAAACCACAAGGTATAAACTGAAAAACAAAAAGAAACTTCTGATGAAGCAGTTTTCATTTTATAATAAGTCCATAGATATAAAAATCATAAAGCAGAGGAGATGGCAAGATGAACAATCCAACATATGTGGAACTGAATAACGGTGTGGAAATGCCTGTGGCAGGTATTGGAACTTTCATGCTCAGCCCGGATGAAGCAGAGAATTCTGTACTGAGTGCATTGCAGGGAGGTTACCGCCTGATCGATACAGCAAATGCTTACGTCAATGAAAAGGCGGTAGGACGCGCTATAAAGAAGTCCGGTGTCGCCAGAGAAGAAATCTTTCTGGAGACCAAGCTGTGGCCGTCCTTTTATGAACAGGAAGACGCTGTGGAAAAGACGCTGGAAAGGCTGGATACGGAATATATCGACCTGCTGCTGATCCATCAGCCCGCCGGAAATTACATTGCAGGATACCGGTTGATGGAAAAGGCGTACAAAGAAGGAAAAGTGAAAGCTATTGGATTATCCAATTTTACAATCGCCCAGATACAGGAAATCCTGGATATCTGTGAGATAAAGCCTGCCATTTTACAGACAGAGGTACATCCCTACTCTCAGGAAAAAGAACTGAAAGAATTTCTGGACAAAGAGAATATCATCATTCAGGCATGGTATCCGCTGGGGCATGGGGATAAGGCGCTGATTGGAGAAAAGGTATTTACAGAGCTTGCAGGGAAGTACGGCAAGAGCAATGCCCAGATCATCCTGCGCTGGCATATACAGGCCGGAAATGTTGTGATACCCGGTTCTAAAAACCCGGAACACATCCACGCCAATTTTGACCTGTTTGATTTTAACCTGACAGATGCTGAAATGGATAGTATTACCGCGTTAAATAAAGATAAAAGATATTACACCAGTACACCGGAAATGTTGAAAGGATATGCAGCTTTTGTGCCGCCGGTAGATACGCAAAAGTAGGAAAATGAAAAGAAATGGCACAGGAGCCTGCATTGGCAGAAAAAGAGAGATAACTAAAATGGAGGGATTATCATGGAATATATAACATTATCAAACGGAGTAAAAATGCCGATTCTGGGATACGGCGTTTATCAGGTGACAAAGGATGAGTGCGAGCAGTGCGTTCTGGATGCTCTGGATGCGGGTTATAGGAGCATTGACACGGCGCAGTCTTATTTTAATGAGGAAGAGGTAGGTGCGGCAATCAGAAAAAGCGGCGTTTCCAGGGAGGACATTTTCCTAACGTCCAAAGTGTGGGTGGAGCATTATGGCTATGAGGAAACAAGAAAATCTGTGGAGGAATCTCTCCGCAAGCTGCAGACGGATTATCTGGATCTGATGCTGCTTCATCAGCCGTTCAATGATTATTACGGTGCATACAGGGCCTTGGAGGATATGTATGAGGAAGGCATACTGAAAGCAATCGGCGTATCCAATTTTTATCCGGACAGACTGGTAGACCTTGCATCTTTTACGAAGATACCGCCCATGGTCAACCAGATTGAAACCCATGTACTGAACCAGCGTGTGGAAGATCATACATGGATGGAGAAATATAAAGTTGCGCATGAAGCCTGGGCGCCTTTTGGGGAAGGCCGTGGAGGACTGTTTGAGAATGAAGAGTTAAAGGGCATCGGAGAAAAATACGGAAAGACTGCGGCACAGGTAATGCTGCGCTGGAACATTCAGAGGAACGTTATCGTACTGCCCAAGTCTACGCATAAGGAAAGAATGATCCAGAACATTGACGTCTTTGATTTCAACCTGACTAAGGAGGATATGAGTGCAATCGCGGCGCTTGATACAAAGACAAGCGCATTCTTTTCCCACTATGATCCGAACATGGTGGAATGGTTTGTGAAGATGGTTGAGGAGAGGAAGAAACAGCACGACAGCAGCAAGGAAAAGAAAAACTGGTAGACCTATTGGTTTCCTGAATATGTGGAAAAGATTACAAATAAGCTGAGAGAGTTTTTTGGGGCAAATTTATGAAAAATAAAAAAAGGATGAACGCATTGAGTGTTTTTGGGCTGCTGTGCTGTTTTGCTTTTGTAGTTTCCGCCTGTGGAAACAGCGAAACGGGCACAACTTTGAAAACGGATACAGAGTCAAATATAGACACAGAGTCAGATATAGAAAGAGCGTCAGATATAGAAACAGAATCAGATATGGAAACGGAGAATATTATCGTGGAACAAAATGAGTCAGATTATACCTACCTGCGTTCTTCCACGGTGGAGGACGTGATAAGCGATCCCTGGTTTGAGGATTTCGGGCGGCTTTTGTTTCCCGTGGACCGTTCTGTGTCAGAGGATATGACGCTGGAGGAAATCAGCAGTAGCAGTGTGTATGTTTGGTACAGCTACATTGACCCTGATAAAACAGTAGAGATCGTACAGAGCCTTCACGACCATGCGGCGGCAGGAGAACGGGTTTTTTATGATATTTATTCAGAGGAAGAAAAAGAGGCTGATCCGTCAAAGGAGGATACAGGTTTATTTTTCTTTCGGGGAAATCCGGGCGAGAAGTTTGCGGTAGTAAATGCCGGAGGCGGTTTTATGTATGTTGGAGCCATGCAGGACAGTTTTCCCCATGCGCTGGAGCTTTCAAAGATGGGATACAATAGTTTTGCCCTGATTTACCGCCCTGATGATCCGTATACAGATCTGGCACAGGCAATTGGATTTATCCATGACCATGCGGAAGAACTGGGAGTAGATTCGGAGGATTATTCCCTGTGGGGCGGATCCGCAGGGGCGAGGATGGCGGCAACCCTTGGAAACGGAGATGCGCTTCCCTATTTCGGAAGAGATGATGTACCGCAGGCAGCGGCGGTGATCATGCAGTATACGGGCTACAGTACCGTTTCAGAAAAGGATGCGCCGACTTATGTCTGCGTCGGCACCAGCGACGGTATTGCAAATTGGAGAACCATGCAGTCCAGGCTGCAGAGTCTTGAGGCTTTAGGTATTCCCACGGAGTTTCATGCTTATGAAGGATTGCCGCACGGATTCGGTATCGGAACCGGTACAGATGCGGAAGGATGGGTCAGCGATGCGGTGGTATTTTGGGAAGCACAGTGCAAATGATTTGGCATTTCAAGGTGTAAATGCACAGCAGGGAGATATGGAAACCGTGATTCCTGTGATGGTAAATAAAGGAGAGCGGTATGATGTCATTAATATGGACCGGATACTTGATATGGTATTAGATGCCGGGAAGTGTATACAAATGGTAAAAGGTCTTATGACAGAAAAATCCATTCTGGTCATCAAAGTAGCCAATAATTATTCCTATCTGCAGCAGATGCTGATGAGAAGCGGAGAACTGAAAGAGGAATACTGGCTGGATGCGCATCACCGCAGCCACAGCCTTCTATACTGGCAAGTAAATCCGCCTGAAAGAGATTGACGACAGGCTGAAAGAGCAGAACAGGGCAATTTTTGAGCGTGAGAAAAAGCGGCGGATTCTATGGGTATAAGAGATAGGCTTAGACAAAAAGAGCAGGTGGTAAAAGAAAGGGAAGCGAGCAGAGTTCATCAGGCAAGGCAGAAAGATAAAAGGGTGAGTTAAATGTGCGTCTGTTTTTTTAACGGAATATTGACGTGTTTATGTTTCATAGATACAATATATGCAAATGAAAGCAGTTTTACGCCCGGAGCAGCGGTCGACATTAATACTATATAATATCCAAGCTGGAAAATCTATCGTAATTACGTGAAAAGACATTTTTTTGTAGACTTTGGGATAAAATGCGGTGTTACAGATACCCTGCATTTTTCAAAAGATGGAAAAAATGGGACATAATGACCAAATGAAGGTAAAAAATGTCGTTTGGTGCAAGAAAGGTTGAAATCGTGATGCAAACGAGGATAATAAAATTTGTCATTGATTTTGGTTTTTGAAAGGAGTATATATGAAAACAAAAGAGAAAGCGTTTATAACTGTTTTATCACTCGGTACTTGTATTGCGATCGCAGGATGTTCAGGTAATCAAGTACAGGACATAACCCTTGATGAAGTTGTAAATCAAACTATAGCAGAGTCAGAAACACCCAATAGTCTGGTTGACCATATCAACATGGAACTTTGTGAAAATGTAAACGTAGATGCCGATATTGCGGTTCCAAATAACTTCTCTGGGAGTGTAAATAAGTATAAAGCATATGTGGAACCTTTTGTGCGGGATGATGTTCTGAAACTGTTTGGGGTATCTGAACAGGATGTTGAACAACTATCGGATAACCTCTATAGGAATGAAAGCACTTTTTTTGAATTTTCAAATGAAGTAAGTGGTTCCCTTAGCATAAAAACAGAAAATGCAGGTTGTTATTATATGTATAATCCTGATTATGCAGAATCATGTTCGATTATTGAAAATTTTGGTGAAGATCAGGAATTGGATTTTCAGAGTAGCGGGATGGTTAAAGAAGAGGTGATTGAACTTTTGGAAGAAATGGGGATAAACAATGCCGTGGTGAAACGTATGTACGCACTTCCGGTGGAGTATCACCAATATATCGAAAAAACATACGCAGAAAACGGAATGTTAAAAGAAAGTGATATGCTGGGCGAAAGATGGAATGATATAGGTGACTGTTATGAAATTATATTAACAACAGAATATGATGACATATCAATATATGAAGATACCTATGTGGCAGAGGATGATAGTGTATATAATGGTGGAAAAATTCAGGTAATCTATTCCAGGGATGGGATACAACGTTTGGATGTACCGAATCAGTACCGAATCATGGAACAGGATTTTGAAACGGAACAGGTATTAGGAACAGAAGAAATTTTAAGTGTTATAAAAACGAAAATGAACAATATGATTTTAACAGAAAACTATACTGTGACAAAACTTGAATTATGTTATTTGCCACAGATTATCAATAAGAAATCAGGCGATTTTCTGATGCAGCCGATATGGAAGGTTACTTTAAATGGGGAAGACATCACGGGTATAAATTATCTCTTTAAAGCGGATATAGGAGAAGAAATACAATGGTAAGACGATTGAAGATAAGAAGGCGTTTTAGCTTCTTTGGGAGGATATTTGTCCGCCCCAGAAGCTGCGAAGAAATGGGGGATTTCAGAAAGACGGGTACAAAAGCTGTGTGAGGATAACCGTATACCGGGTGTAGCGAAATCCAGCCGCTTATGGCTGATTCCGAAGGACGCAGAGAAACCGGTGGATGCCCGCTCAAAAGCAGGAAGGATGAAGAAGCATGAATAAGGTTTTGATTATTGATGATGATAAAGAACTTTGTGTGCTTATGACAAAGTGTATAGAACAGGAAAAGCTTACAGTGGTTATTGCGAATGGCGGCATAGAAGGCTTGCGGATATTAGGGGAAAACAAAGATACCTGCTCACTTATTATTCTTGATATTATGATGCCCGATTTAGATGGCTTTCAAGTGTTGCAGCAAATACGGCGGACAAGTAATGTTCCTGTTCTTATGCTGACTGCAAAAAGCGATGAAGAAGATAAAGTGTCCGGCTTGCGGATGGGGGCGGATGATTACCTTACAAAACCATTTAGCATTAACGAACTTATGGCACGGGTAAATTCCCTGATACGGCGCTATACCCTGCTTAATCCTGATTCCAGTGCTGAAGCAGACTGCATGACATTTCAGGGAATGACGATTGACAGCCTTAACCGTCTTGTCTTTAAAGGGAATGAACAGATTGAACTTACGGGAAAAGAATTTGACCTGCTTTCATTTCTGGCATCAAATAAAGGCAAGGTATTTACAAAAAAGCAGATTTATACTCAGGTCTGGGCAGAAGAATATGCTTTTGATGACAGCAACATTATGTCATTTATCAGCAAATTGAGGAAAAAAATTGAACCAGACCCGGAGCACCCGTTTTACATTTTAACTGTCCGGGGTGTTGGATACCGTTTCAACAGGGAGGCTTGATATGAGTTTTGATCCAATTTTATTGATTATGTTTTGCGCAGCTTTGCTGGTTATCATATTTCTTGTTACAAAACTCAGACGTGTACAAGGGCAGATGTCTATTATTGAGGAAGTGCTTGAAGATATAAAATCTGGAAACTTAAACCGCCGTATGCTGACTAAGAAAAATGATATGACAAGAAAAATCTGCTATGGTATTAATGAGATTGCAATGAACAGCCAGACGCAGCTCATCAAACAAAAACAGTCTGAACAGGCGTACAAACGGCTAATGACCAGCATTTCCCATGATGTCAAAACTCCTCTTGCTTCCCTGGTCGGTTATTTGGAAGCAATAGAATGTAAAATAGTGGCAGGAGAAGAAAAGGACGAATACGTCCATGTCGCATTTGAGAAAGCCAATTACCTGAAGCATTTTGTGGAAAACCTCTTTGAATGGGTGAAACTGGATTCCGGAGAACAGATTTTCCGCTTTGAGGTTTTAGATTTGAATGAAGTATCCCGGAACATCATAGCTGATTGGATTTCAGTTTTAGAAAACAGTAATTTTGAATATGAGTTTGATATTCCGGAAATGGAATACCCTATGCGTATGGATGTAAATGCTTATAGCCGTATCCTCAACAATCTGCTGCAGAACGTGCTTATCCATAGTAAGGGAAATAAAGTGATATTCCGTATTTCAGAAAATTACCAGCAAGCCCGGATTACATTAGCAGATAATGGAAAAGGAATATCTTCCAGTCATCTCCCGCATATTTTTGAGAGAATGTACCAATGTGACCAGTCAAGAGCGGCCAAAGGAAATGGATTGGGTTTATCTATCGTAAAGGAACTTGTGGCGGCTCATAAAGGAACGATTGCCGCTGACAGTGCTCCCGATCAGGGAGCTGTATTTACAATACTGTTTCCAAAATCCCTGTAACAATACGGGGATTTTTCAGTCTTGTCAAATTTCTGCTAACGGAAAAACATGAAAAAAGCAAGGTTTCGGCAAGGTTAGCATGATAGAATAGCAAATGTAAAAAGGAGGTTTCGCAATGAGCAAATATGTTATCGAAACAAAAAATCTAACAAAACAATACGGAACACAAAAAAGCGTTGCTAATCTTAATATCCATGTTCAGCAGGGGCGTATCTACGGTTTGCTTGGCAGAAACGGAGCCGGAAAGACAACGACAATGAAAATGCTGCTTGGGCTGACACAGCCCACTTCCGGGGAAGTTACAATCTGGGGAAAGCCCCTGCGGACAAATGAAAAAAAGCTATTGCCCCGGATTGGCAGTCTGATTGAATCCCCCGGATTTTACCCGAACTTGACCGCCACAGAAAACCTGCGCATTTTTGCTACTCTGCGAGGAGTGCCGAACCGTAATGCAATTAGAAATGCACTTGAATTAGTGGGGCTGCCCTACAAAGACAGAAAGCTGTTTTCCCAATATTCGCTTGGAATGAAGCAGCGGCTGGCGATTGCCCTTGCCATTATGCATGACCCGGAGCTTTTAATTTTGGATGAACCGATTAACGGTCTTGACCCGATTGGAATTGCAGAAGTGCGTTCTTTTATCCGTGACCTCTGTAATGAAAAGGGGAAAACAATATTGATTTCCAGCCACATTCTGTCTGAGATTGCATTGCTGGCTGATGATATAGGCATTATAGACCACGGTGTATTATTGGAGGAAGAAAGCCTTGCAGAGTTGGAGGCAAAGAGCAGCAAGCATATCCGATTTGCTGTTTCCAGCACAACACAGGCGGCAAGGATTTTAGAACGCAATTTTCATGAAACACATTTTACTATACAAGACGATCACAATCTGCGTCTGCATAATTTAGACGTTTCTGTCGGGGAAATTGTAACCGCCTTTGTTGAAAATAGACTTACCGTATCAGAAGCATATGTTTGCGAAGAAAGTCTTGAAGATTATTTCAAACGTGTAACAGGAGGTGAGGGAATTGCTTGATCTTATAATATGTGAATTTTGGAAATTAAAACGGAAAAGACTGCTTTATGCACTGATGTCTTTATCATTATTTTTTCCGTTAATTTTAACGTATATGGCAAAAGCAGGTACAGGTACAGATACAACGGAGCATTATCTTCAAACCCGTTTTGATTATGTTTATACAATGATGTTGGGATATGGCTTGGTTTTTTTGCTTCCATGTCTAATTGGTATTATTGCAGCTATTTTGTTTTTTATAGAAAGGGATTGTGATACTTCAAAAAACCTTAGGACAATTCCTATTACAAATACCCAGCTTATCATGGCAAAAATTTCTATGCTTTTTATTTTCAGCATAGCCTTTTGTCTGATAAGTACACTGTCTGTTGCATTATTTTGCAAGTTGTTTCATGCGGGAATGGTTTATGGCATGACCTATAAAATACTTATGAGCTTTATTTTTGGAATACTCATCGTAGCGGCTTCTTTACCGATTGTATTTTTGATTATTTGCTTTAATAAAAGTTTTTTGATTTCTATCCTGCTTGCATTTTTTTATTCCATTTTTAACTGGGGCATACTGGGAACGGTTGGGACATCTATAAGTGCGGCAAAAATTACTTTCTTAAACTCTTTCCCGGTTATATGTATTATGAACTGGATGAGCGGTTCTATGATGGATAATCTGCAGAAAGATAATCTTTTGCCGGAAGCCTATGCGATCGTGCCAACTACCAGCCATACAATTTTTATTGCGGCAATTACTGTTATACTTTCTTTGTGGCTGATTATTCGCTTCTATAAAAAATGGACGAGGTAATATTAATGCTTTCTCAATTTTGAGAGGGCATTCAAAATCGAGAAAGACGAGGTATAGATATGAGAAATATAATGAAAACTGAATTACTGAAACTAAAATGATATTCCGTAATAAAAGCTGGGATTATTATGACAATTCTTTCTCCGCTACTGTCACTTTTTTATTCAACAGCTAACACAGGACGGACATGGACGTTCGACTATTATATGCAACAGGTTATGATTAGTAACTGTACTTTATTTTTTCCGATTATTATTGCGTTGATTGCAGGTTATATCATAACAAGGGAGTACACGGACGATACCATGAAGAATATCATAACAATTCCTATTCCATATAAGCAGTTACTTTTTGGAAAATTACTTGTCTTGTTACTATTGACAATCTGCTTTAGTTTTGCAGGCAATATGATAGCATTTATAATCAACATTTTTGCTGGATTTCCGGGAGCGCATTTTGGCAATATACTCAATATGTTTCTTCGTGTTACTGGAGCGAATATTGGAATTTACATTTCGGTTTTGCCAATTATTTTGATGTTTTGTTGTTCTGCAAATAACTTTTTGGGTGGAGTTGCCTTAGCTTTTGTATATGGATATTTTGGAACTTTTGAAGGAACGCTGTTAAATTATTATCCGATTAAAGCAAGCATGATTTTAATAGACCCTAATTGTGGCTTTGAATATGGATATACTTATCATATTTTTCCTGCGTTCATTACAATAATTTTGGCTTTAATGATTTCTATGATTATTCTTTTAAATAAAAAGAAAGAACCTGGTACATTGACTGTTGTTAAGAAGAAAAAAGCAGTTAGAAAAAAGGGGTGGTAAATAATTTATTTGACAAAATCTGCTGCACAACGGCAAAAGAAAAACGGCGATGGCAAACGCGTGGAATTGATGTTCCCCGAGGACGACGAATGCGTCCAAATTGCGATTGTGAACGGTGGTTGTACGCTCGGCAAGGACGATTTGCCACATATTTTTGAGAGCTTTTGGCGCGGTGCAAATACGGAAAACATCCGCGGCAGCGGGCTGGGGATTTACATTTGTTCTTTCATTTTCTGCATAAACTTTTCGGAAGCTTTAGAGAAAATCTGATATTTTTTCCATATAATGCTCATGCCTGCCTCCCGTCTGGGTGTGAGAGGGCGAAAACAAAGATTACTGTTGCCGGAAGTATTGATGATCTTATCAAATCCAATTGCATACCCCAATCCTTCTTCGACCATCAGGGAGGCATTAAAGAGCAGATTATAGGTTGCAACGATTTCCAGTTCCGATATTTCTTTTTGCATCCAGGCAGTCAATGCTCCACGGTTATCTCCCTGCTGTGATAAAATCAGGGGTTTGTCCCACAAATCTTCCGGAGAGACTGCTTCTTTAGAGGCAAGAGGGGAATCCTGCCGCATTAATACTCCCCATATATCCTTATAGGGCATTTCATAGAAGTTGTATTTCGCATGGTCTACGGAACCGAAGACGATACCAAAGTCAATCAGCCCCTTGTCTAATTGTTCTATTACAAACTGTGCATTTCCACTGGAAATATGATAGTGAATGCCGGGATAAGTCTTATAAAGTTCCCGTGCTGCTTTTGCAATAAAGCGGACAGCATCGGTTTCGCCGGTTCCGATATAAACATCCCCAACAATAATCTGATCAGAGAGGGAGATTTCCCGTTCTGTCTTCTGTACCAGTTTCAGAATTTCTTCTGCGCGCTTCCGGAGAATCATTCCCTCTTCTGTAAGGGTTACTTTTCTGGAACCCTTTGTCCCCCGGATTAAAAGTTGTTTTCCTAATTCTTCTTCCATTGCTTTTATCTGCGTTGAAAGCGTAGGCTGTGAAAGGTGCAGGGATTCTGCTGCCCTTACGATGCTCTGTTCCCGTGCTACGGCAAGAAAATACTGAAGTACACGCAGTTCCATATGTTCGTTCGTCCTTTCTTATCCATTTTGTGTTATAGAAAATTGCGACAGCGTAAACCATTGAGGGGAATGCGCAGCATCCTCTGAATCGTCGCAGTGTTTATTCAGTATAGCACATATTTCAATAAGCTTCAATTATGCAAATAAATTATATATAAGTATTTGCTATTGAATGTGAAGGGACATATAATAAAAAAAGCCCATCAGCCCCGGAACAGATTACGGAGGAGTTTTTACAGGCAGTTCAGGATAATCCGGTTCTGGAAGGCTGGGGAAACAAGATTGTGCAGACTTGTGATGGAGGAAAAAATGGATGATAAGAGGATTGGGATGAAAAAATTGAGCCGGTATGGATCAAAGGAAGCAATCATTCAAAATTTAAAAGATGCGGGATGCAGCCAGGATACCATTGAATGGTGTATTGACTGCTTGGACTGTGGTAAAAAAACAGAACTTTTGAAGCGGCTGGAAAATCATAGAAAGGGCATTTTGCGCAAAGTGCATGAAGGAGAAAAGCAGATTGACTGCCTGGATTATCTGGTTTATCAAATTAACCGCTGCTAATGTGAATATGAATTTGAAATGGAGGAGCTCTGTCGTGCGGCGCTGTGGTATTCTACGGACATTGAAATTACAGATACGAAACTGCATGGCATCAAAGCACTTCGGGAATGCAGCGATGTTGTCATCAAAAATGCAACCTTTGAAAAAGAATGCCTGCTGCAAAATGTGCCGTCCGGCCTGACAGGATTCTGGAGGTAAGACTATGATGGCACGATTTTGATTCTATTTGGTTCGATGATTTTGATAAGGATTTTTTATAAGTGGCAATGCATATGAGATGGGAAAAGATGTTTAGATAAGGAGGCGGGATATGAAAAGACTTATCTGCATGGCGGCGCTTTTTACGGTCTGGTTTACGATTACAGCATGTGGAAACAGCCAGAATGGGAGAAAAACTGATTTGCAGGCAGAAAACGGTATGTCCCTATCGGTGGTTCATCCAAATACGGAAACGGAAGCAGAAGCGTCTGCCAGTGGAACAACGGTATATGATACGGTTGAAAACGGTGTTAATGAGGAGGAAAATGTGGAAATGAAAATGAGTGTACGAATTGGTGATATCAATTTTACCGCCACTTTGGAAAATAATGATGCCGCAGATGCATTCGTGGAAATGATGGAAAAGGAACCAGTGGTCATCCAGATGAGCGATTATTCCGGTTTTGAAAAAGTGGGATCATTAGGAAGAAGCCTTCCTGCCAACAACAGCCAGATCACGACGAAAGCAGGGGACATCGTTCTGTATCAGGGAAACCAGATTGTTATATTTTATGGTTCCAACTCCTGGAGTTATACAAGACTTGGGAGAATTGATGACCTTACTGGCTGGGAGGATGCTTTGGGAAGTAAAGATGTGACTGTGACCTTTTCTTTGGAGGGTTAAGTTAAAGCCGCACTTTTCCAAAGATTATCCAGTACCTTTTGGAATAGTTGTATATGCAATTTGTGTTCCGTTATAATAAAGCAAAGGGATTTTTTCTGAAAATTAGTGGAATTGTGTGTGCGTCTGGGGTAAAATAATGGCGTTGGACAATTCAACAACCGGGATTTGAGGAGGCGACGTATGAAAGACGTAAAGCGAAAAGGCGCCAGAACAACAAAGGATATTCCGCCGGAAATTTTGGAAAAGCTGAATCATGGCGAGATAGAAACCGCGAATATTGTAGAATGGTTCGCGATTGACAGACGGCAATTACTTTCCATTGTGCTGCTGCAAAATAAGAGAGAACTCTATTTAGAGCCTATTTTGGAGCATATCAGCCAACTGAAAAAGCAGACGTCCAACACCATAAGCGAAGCGATTGGAGAGGGGCTTTTTTTGCAGGCCGGCGAGCATGGCGACAGGGAATGCCTAAACATCATTGCAAACCACCCCTCCGATTTGGTTCGTAGCTGGGGATGCTTTATGGTGGGAAAGAACCCTTCCCTGAGTCTCAGCCGGATGCTGAGGGAAATAGAAGTTTTTGCGAAGGATCGTCACTTTAACGTTCGGGAAGAAGCATGGGTAGCCGCCCGGCCCTCGGTCATTTCTAATTTGCAGGAGAGCATTGGCATATTATCGGAGTGGGCATTGGATGAGAATGAGTATATCCGGCGTTTCGCAAGCGAGGTTACCCGCCCCAGAGGCGTTTGGTGTAAACACATTGAGGTATTAAAAACAGCGCCTGAACTGGCTCTATCCATTTTAGAGCCTTTAAAAGCAGACAAATCAAAGTATGTTCGGGACAGCGTTGCAAACTGGCTGAATGACGCGAGCAAAACACAACCGGGATTTGTTGGAAACCTCTGCGCGAGATGGGAAGAAGAAAGCGACACGCAGGAGACAAAATATATTATTAAGAAAGCACTGAGAACGCTTCGCAAATCAGAGGAAGCGGTATAGTGGGTTAGCAAAACAACTATTACTACAATCACAACTGAATAACTAACACAGAGTCAGAGCGTATAGAAAGGCGATGTGGATGCTTTCCGGTATCCATATCGCTTTTTGCTGCTAATTGTAGGAAGTATTTGCCACAATAGAAAGGAATTTTTTCAGAAGAGGGCTTTGGGAGCTTTTCTTAAAAAAGACGCCATAGGACAAAGGTTCACTGCCTGTTAAAGGAATTGTACAGATATCCGAGTTTATAAAATTCATCTGCGGAAGGACAGAGCAGCCGTAGCCTGCTCTTACGAGTGTAAGAAGCACCTGAAGGTTTTCGCACATATAGGTGGATTCCGGCGGCATATGATGTGAGATTTGATGCTGCATTTCCGCGACTTTGGAAGGGATCGCATAGGAGTTGCAGACAACCATATTCTCTAAATATAGTTCCTCTTTGGCAAGTTCTGACCTGGCAGCATAAGGATGTGCGGCAGGAACGATATAGCACAAAGGTATCTGAAATAATTCCTTATAGATTGTATCGTTCCTTATGGGAATATCATCCTGAAAGCCAAACAACAGATCCAGTTCATCCTGATAAAAGAGATTTAAAATGGATCTGTGTGGGATTACCTTCAAAAAAGGATAGAGCAGCGGCATCTGTTCCCGGCAGGTTTTCAGTATCTTGCAGAGCAGATCCAGATTGGCTTCGTTCTGGCAGCCGATGGTTAAAACCTGTATATTCGTATTTTGGTGGCGCTGTATTTTTTGCTGGGCCACATCCAGCCTGCCCATGACATTTTTTGCGTCTTCCAGAAAACTGATCCCGGCAGGAGTAAGTGTAACCGTCCGGGTGGTGCGGTGCAGGAGTTTTGTTCCCAGTTCGTTTTCCAGTGAGTGGATCTGACGGGATACGGCTGACTGGGTAATCTTTAAAATTTCAGCAGCCCTTGCAAAATTCAGGTTTTCGGCAACCTGGATAAAGCTCTTTAACTGGTCTGTATTCATGGTTTTACCTCGATTATTGCATTTTTGTCATTGATAATACCATATTTTCAATTCACTTTCAAGAGCAGATGTGTTTTAATGTGTATTGTAAAGGTTAGCACTCGACAAATGTGAGTGCTAACAACAAATAGAAAGGCAGGTAACAGGAATGGATGAAATGCTATCTTTTCCTTTTATGAATGTCATTTAAAATTCAGGAGGTAAAAAATGGATAGAACAGTAGCAAAAACGAATCCACTTGGAACAGAGCGGGTTGGAAAGCTGATACTTACATTTGCTGTTCCAAGTATTATTTCCATGGTGGTCAACGCGCTTTATAACATTGTTGACCAGATTTTTATCGGTCAGGGGGTAGGGTATCTTGGCAACGGCGCTACCAATGTTGTCATGCCCATGACTGTGATTGCAATCGCGTTAAGTCTGCTGATTGGTGATGGGGCCGCGGCATACTTAAGCCTGAAGCTGGGCGAGGGGGATGAAAAGTCAGCGGCCAATGGCATAGGATGTTCCATATCGGTCATGGCGATCGTTGGAATTGTTCTCTGCGTCCTGTTTAACTTAACTTTAGAACCTTTATGCAGGCTGTTTGGCGCCACGGAAGATATCCTTCCCTTTGCAATGGATTATGGACGGATCATTTCTTATGGAATCCTGTTTGCTTCCATCGATTCCGGCATGGCGGGCATGATCCGTGCGGACGGCAGCCCGAAATACAGCATGGCAGGGCTTTTGGTGGGCTGTATCACGAATATCATTCTTGACCCCATCTTCATTTTTGTTTTCCACTGGGGGGTAAAGGGAGCTGCATGGGCGACCATCGCAGGACAAATACTGACTGCATCAACAATCATGTTGATTCTGGCATTTCTGGTATTCCAGTTAGCGCCTATGAGTATTGTCCGGCTGTTTGGTTCCGAGTCAGAACTGTACAATGAGTTTGCGGTGAAGTGTTTCCGTATCTTCCTTCTGGCGTGTCCCATCAACGGGCTGCAGATGGCAACGGGCATTTTCTTCCAGGCGATCGGAAAGCCTACACAGGCAACCGTCCTGTCCCTGTCCAGGCAGATTGTTTACCTGCTCCCGGCAACCCTGCTGCTGCCGCTGGCATTAGGGGTGGAAGGGGCATTGTGGGCAGGGCCGCTGGCAGATGTGCTGGCGTTTATCACAACCCTGGTCATGTTGAAATTATACTGGAAAAAAATTTAAGAAGACAGCCCTGCAACATTTGCAAGCCATAGAAAATTTCCCCTTTCTTCCACATGGGGCGGTGCATGGTTTACAGTTGCTTTTTATAACCAAAGGGGCGACAGCACTTTAGGCTATTGCCCCTTAGCCGCGTTAGTTTTGCTAATATTGATTGATAAAGTATTCCGCTTAATGTTCATGCGTTCAGTTTCTACTCATAAGATACAATAAACTTAAAAGTTGTATTAAACCACCCAGCATTGTCATTGAAGCCCTCCATATAGAAGTAATAACTCCCGTCTTGAGTTACTTCTATGGAAGCTGTATCCCCCTCTTCCCAAACGGTAGTTTCTGCTTCCAGCTTTTCACCATTTTCACCAATAAGTCCTACATTGGATGTTCCAGATACCGAATCATTATACTCAATATAAAAAATATCACCTTTGCTCATAGGGAAAATACACTTAGGATAAATGGTCATTTCATTTTTTTTGGTAATACCGCTAAGCCATACTTCAACATTTGCTTCAACAATCTTTGCCGCAGTTTCTATAACCAATCCTTTTTCTTTTTCCGTAAGATTTTTCATATATTTACACTGTTCTGTGACATCTTCGAGAAGTGTTTCCTTATTTTCAAACGGTCCAATAGATGTCCAACTATCTTTTCGCACCAGAACAAACTGGATGCTTCCAACTGAAACAGATGCTTGTGGTTTATCTTTCTCGTCCGCACCTTCACAAAAGATATAGTACACTCCATTATCTGTTAAAACTTCATTCAGTATTTCGCTGTCCTTCCACATTTTCATATCATTAGTAACAGAAGGGGCGGCGTATGCACCGGTTACAAAAAAGCAGGCACAAGCAGCAGCCGTAAAAATAGTAGTAATAGCAATAACCACTTTTGATTTTTTCCTAAATTTCATAATAGCACCTAACCTTTCTTTTATCTGTTCTGCTCCCTCTGTCAAAGTAACGGAAGCTAAAGAACTTTTGTAGAGATTGTCTGGCTTCAAAAAATAAATCAATGTGTCCCCATACTCACGCTTTGCTTTGTCACCAAGTACAGATATGACTTTTTCATCACATGACAATTCACAGGATTTATTCACTTCCTTTTCCAGCAGATATACAAAAGGATTGAACCAATGGGCGCACACAACCATCTGTATCAGCCATTTATAAAACATATCCCCCTGCTTGTAGTGAATCAGCTCATGCACAAAGATATAAGACAACTCTTTATCTTCCAATTGGCCAATAGGCAAAACGATTCTTGGTCGAAAGAAACCAATCAGCATAGGGGAAGCAATCAGAGAATTACAAGATAATTCAACCCTTGTTTTAATATTCAGTTTTTCTTCACAACCAATGTCATTAAGTTTAGCCGATTGAAAAAATCTCATCTTATGGTCTAACTC
>CAMWUN010000070.1 GCA_947177425.1 uncultured bacterium | reverse complement strand
ATGGAATGAATGGGGATATTTGCCATACGCATACACTGTATCATTTTTATCCATTCAATGTCCTCGTCTGTATATTGCCTGTATTTTTGGCTGTTTCTAGCTATTTGGGGCAATAATTTTTCTTTTTCATAATATCTTAAAGTTGCTGTTGATAACCCGGTTATTTTGGCTGCTTCTTTTGCTGAATACATATAAATCCGCCTTTCTGTTTCATCGTAAACTATGAAGCGCACTTCAAGTCAATGAAAATTATATCATAATGAGCAGAAAAGATATAAGGAGCAGGTGGTTTATTTTGAATTACTATCTTTAATGCCATGCTTTTTCCATTTTGTTACAATGCCTTGATATTCATTTTTTTCCTGGCAAAAGGGAGAATATCAAATCGGAATATTATAAAATGCCTTATTTTTTGGCATAAATATTTTTTCTGATTATGGATATCTTCCATCTTGTCAGTGATATGGCTGGTTCCAGTAATTCGTTGTCACAATTTTTATCCAAACTTTTCAATGGTACTTTGCTTGCCAAACGAGATGAAAATGGTAAGATCATCAAAGATACTATCCTGAGATTTGATTTACGGGGAGAACTTGGCGTTGGGATTGAGCTTGGAAGGCAGGCTGTTCCGGTTATCGCAAACGAGTGCATTGTAAGAACATTTTATTTTATTCGTCGTCTGGCAATGGAAATGCGTAAATCCAGCATTTACTCTCTTTCTGATATGGCAAAGATGAATTGAGATAATATTAAGCCCGCAAATAATCCTACAATTGCAAGAATGTTTACCATTTCTACAGGCGTCTTTACAATGCTTGAGTTAGAAAGATTAAAGAGATGTACCAGAATATAGAGCGTTTTGCCTATAAGCGGTTAGACGACAAAATCTATAAAGATATAGGTAAAGATTTGGATATTGACCAGTTTGGTTTAACAGTGGAGCAGACGGAAATATTCTGCACTTCAGAATCCTCTTTTGGGCTATGGACAGGTGCTTGGCGACAGTTATCTTGATTCTGTTTTCCAAGGAAATTATTACCAAAAGGGTTATGTGAAAGGGCTTCCGGTTACTTCAGTCGGTTCAAATTTTGCTGGACTGCAATCTGCCAAGCTTCTTGTGGCAGTGAAGGAAATATTTTTAAACGACGAACATGATATTACATTCTCAAATAGTATATATGAAAAATATGTTCAAAATATGGCAGAAATTGAAAAAGGACTGGTGGACCTAAAGCTTCAGGCTGATGTAGCTGGCAGTGTAGAATACATTCTTACAAAGCCCAACTTTTGAGAAATCCAAACTTTCTTCTGCAAATCCTTTATTTAAGGCGTTTTCTGAAAGAAAAGTTTGGATTTGTGCGGCTATGTGCAATGACAGAAGCAGAATGATTTGAAAGGAAAGAAACAGAAGGTTGAGAAGTCGTTGGAACGATAAAAGATGTAGGGCGTGGCGATTGCTATGCTCTATATTTTATAATGGCAAACAGAGAATGGAAGTAGTATAATCAAATGAAGAAATCAGGAGCGAGGAAATAACGTGAATAAGAAAACAGAAGAATCAAGAATTGCATACAATAAAATAGCATCTGAATATGATGCGTCAAAGGAAGGACAATATACAAGATTTCATATTATGGAACTATCTAATACTATAGATTTGCATGAGGGTAATGTTGTCCTTGATGTTGCATGTGGAAATGGAACTCTGCTGCAGGAATTATCGAAAAAAGCAAAAATCCAGGCAAATGGAATAGATATATCTGAGAACATGATTTATTCTGCAAAGATGCGATACCCTAATATGAGTTTTGAGGTCAAACCATGCTATCCGCTTGAATGGAGTGATGAAAGTATTGATATTATAACTGTATGTTGTGCGTTTCATCATTTTGACAATCCGCAAGGTTTCGTAAGTGAATGTAAAAGAGTTTTAAAGAAAAACGGTACAGTGTATATAGCTGATCCTAATTTTGGAGCAGTAGTCAGATTTATAGCAAATAAATTTTGGTTTCCCTTTTCAAAAAGCGGAGATGTAAGAATATACAGCAAAAAAGAGTTAGGGGAAATCTTTTACAATTGTGGATTTAAAACAGTGCAGGTTTATAGAAAAGGCAAAGGGGTGTTTCTTAAAGCTGAAAAGTGAGCATATGAAATGCTGAAGGAGAGTCTAAAACCGTACTTTATCAGCTATTGTAACGGATTTAAAAAAATGTGGATAATAACTCCTTTAAAAATCATAGAAAAGTAGCCAGTTCGATCTATCCGCCGGGGAGTTCGGATTTTGCTTTAGACTTTACGACAGAGATTAAGGATACCAGTCTATGGGCCGATTCGTTTCCTTTGGCAGTTGCAAGGCGGTCAGTTTATCAGAATATTCCTCAGCCCTCTGCCTTGTTTCCTGATAGAGGGCATTACTCAAGAATTGTTCCTGATGCCGCAGATAGGAATAAGTATAAGCAGGATTACTGGAACAATGCTTTTAATTTGCCTTGATTTGCTTTACTGCAAGCTAAATAGTAACTGACATTGAACTCCGGATCTGTGATAGGTACTGCGATACGGTCTGTCGCGGGTGAAGCATCAGGAAATATATCACGGAAAGCGTCAGTAGCAAAACTTGGCATCGTAGAATTTTCAATCAACTCTAAGAAGGTGTAACGCTCTGTCTGGATAAGGAACCGGGAATCCGGCATTTTATCCATTACCAGATCATGCCAGAACCCAATATCCTGAAACAGAAGCATATTTTCCCCATTCATTTCGGAAACGCTTAAGTGTTTCCTGTGGGCAAAACGGTGCCGTTTTGGAAGAAGGAAAGATAAATGTTCTTCGCCCCATTTCCTATAATATAAATCATCATCTTCCAGACAGAAGGGAAGCAGTACAAATTGGTATGTTTCATCCTTTATTCCTTCAAGAAGCCGGGGGATGTTTTTTATTTCTGATGAAATGGCAGCCGTTGGGTGGAGGGCAGTGATGCGCTGTATGATTTCCGCAACATAGGTGGGCGTGCAGGAGCCAAGCTTGATAGTCCTGCCTGCACGGTGGAAATCACGGGCATGACGGAGCATATTTTCTGTCTGTTTCAACAGCATTGTCGCATCTTCTGCAGCCAGAAGGCCGGTTTCATTCAGGGAAATACTGTTTTTTGTGCGGTGAAACAGGGGGACTTCAAATTCAGCTTCTAATTTTTGCATATTTCTTGTCAGAGCAGGCTGGGAAATATGCATTTTTTTTGCTGTCTCACGCAAGGTTCCGGTCCGGTAAAAAGTAACAAACTGTTCCAGGATATTATAATCGACCATAAAGGATTTACCTCCTTTTTTGGATGCTGGGCCTTTGGCTTGCGGAAATTATAACAGATACGAAAAAGAAAGTAAATGTTCAGATTCCATTTTGTGGAATCTGGATTGCGATATTGGCATTGTACAAGCAAAACAATCTGCAATAAAATGGTTACAGCTTAGAGGAGGGAACAGAGATGATTTTTTATTTTACAGGAACCGGAAACAGCCTGTATGTGGCAAAAGAGCTGGATGAAGAAATCATAAGCATCCCGCAGGCAATAAAGCAGGAAAGGCTGGAACTTGCGGCAGGCAGTATTGGTATAGTATGCCCGATTTATGGACATGAAATGCCAGAGCAGATCAAAGCAGATATCTTCTGTTATGGTAAAAATGGACGCCAGGGGAGGTCTTTTTTCCGCTTTGGCGCCTTTGAGGAACCAAAAAGCCGGGATACTGATCCGAATATCATCCTGCGTTTTCTCAGAAATCTTGGCAGGAACATTAAAGCGACAGGATTGTATTTCCTGTTTGGTGTAGTGCTCTCGGCGTTTTTCCAGAGGTATGTGCCTGCAGATACTATGACAGCCATATTCGGCGGCAACGAGGCATTCGGGGTGCTGATGGCAGCTACGGTCGGTGTCCCTCTCTATGCCTGTGGCGGCGGAACAATCCCGCTTTTGCAGGTGTGGCTGAATGACGGCATGAGTATGGGCAGTGCGGCAGCATTCATGATAACCGGTCCGGCAACAAAGATCACGAACCTGGGTGCGCTGAAGATTGTATTGGGTGCAAAGAATTTTATTCTTTATCTGATCTATATGATGTTTTTTGCATTTGCCACAGGCCTATTGATAAATATATTTGTGTAACTTATAATTTATATAAAAAAGAAAGGACTTCTACCATGAAAGAGAAAATCTTAGCGGTTTCAAAAAAGTTTTGGGACGCAATGGAGAGGGCTGATGAGCCTGGTATGCGTGAGATTGCGGACGTAAATTGTAACTTTGTGCATATCGGAATCACCTGCAAGCTGGACCGGGAAATTGGCTTTTATACAAGCGGTGAATTCAAACCGGCAGAAATAAAATTCAATAGTCAGAATGTCGATATATATGGAGATACTGCTGTTGTTATTACGGACTGCAATTATAGTCTGTTACTGAATGAGAAGCCGACAACTCACCACTTTGCTGTGACTGAGGTATACAGTAAGTCCCTGGAAGAGTGGAAGCTTGTAACATTCTCTTTCACCGCATTGGTATATTAAAAATATATGCTCAGAAGGAGGCAGGACAGATGTATAATCCTCAACTTGAAACTTTTCTGCGGGTAGCGGATGCAGGCAGCTTCAATAAAGCCGCGGAAGAATCTTTTATCACACCTACTGCGGTCATCAAGCAGATCAATCTGTTGGAAAACTCCTTAGATGTAAAATTGTTTGAAAGGACACACAGAGGACTGATTCTGACAAAAGCAGGAAAATCCTTATATCAGGACACCAAATACATTATTCAGTATTGCAGGGATTCCGTGACACGGGCTAAAAATGCCATGCAGGAGGATAGGAATATTATCCGCATTGGATCTTCCCCGATGACACCGGCGCAATTGCTGATGCAGATATGGCCAAAGATACAGGTACACTGTCCTGATATAAAGTTCCAGATTATTCCGTTTGAAAACACACCGGAAAATGCCAGGGAGATTCTGGCAAATTTAGGAAAAAATATTGATGTGGTAGGCGGGATTTTTGACGAAACCATGTTAAGTTTACGGAACTGCGCAGGGCTGCAGCTTTCCCGGGAGCCGTTGTGCTGTGCGGTCTCCATTCATCACCGCCTTTCTGCAAAAGACAAGCTTCTGATAGAGGATCTATATGGGGAAAACCTGCTGGTGATGCGGCGGGAATGGAGCCACTATATAGACCGGCTGCGTGATAACCTCCAGCAGAACCATAATCAGGTACATATTGTGGATTTTGAATTTTACAACATGAACATTTTTAACCGATGTGAAAACAGTAATGATGTGCTGCTGGCAATCCCAGGATGGGCAAATGTGCATCCGCTCTTGAAAGTGATTCCAGTGGAATGGGATCACAGTATTCCTTATGGACTGCTTCATTCACCACAGCCGTCCGAGACAGTAAAACGCTTTCTTGCTGCGGCACAGGTTGCAATGCAGTAAGCAAGGAGATATTAAGTAAAATATTAATCGAGTTTCAACCTTTAGGTATAAACTGATGAACAAAACGAGACTTCTGCCCGGGTCTCGTTTTTTTTATACTTTAATTATAAGGAATACGGAAATAAAGAGAAAGGGGGCAAAGCGTTATCAGAAACTGACAAAGCTGGGCAGTTTTCAGGATGCAGGCATGCCCACTTGGCTTGTTGCCCGTGGGAATCAAAAGTAGTAAAGAGGAGAGACAGAATGAAGAAAAAAATGATACTGCTCATATCTATGATTCAGATCATGGCGCTTAGTGCCTGTGGAAATGCAGAGAATGTAACGCTGATGGAAACAGACATTGTGCAGACACAGCAGCCAGAGAACTTTGAAGAGAATATTACGGCGGAGGAAGAAACGGAGCAGGATAAGGAGGAAAGCGGCATGACAGAAAACGGATCGACACAAAATTCCCGCATTTTGATTGCGTATTTTTCCCAGCCTACTGATGTGGATACTTCCGATCTGGATGCTGTTTCCAGTGCAAGTGTGGTAGTGCGGGATAATGAGACAGCGGGCAGTACGACGGAATATGCAGCAAGGATCATTCAGGATACGGTAGGAGGCGATTTGTTCCGCATTGAGACGACGGAAGAATATCCTTCCGACTATGATGAGCTGGTTGCCCAGGCAAGAGCGGAAAAGGAAGAAGGTGTCCGGCCGGAACTTATGGGGCATATCGAAAATCTGGAACAGTATGACACAATTATTCTGGGCTATCCAAGCTGGATCATGGATATGCCTATGCCGGTTTATTCTTTTCTGGAGGAATATGATTTTGGCGCCAAGACGATTATTCCCTTTGTGACCCATGGCGGCAGTGGCTTTGGAAGTACAAGAGAGGCTATTTCTGAACTGCAGCCGGGCGCGTTTGTCAGTAACAATGGACTCTCTGTTGCAAGAGATGACCTGACAGGCGGTGAGGAAGAAATCAGGCAGTGGGCGGAAAGCCTTAACCTCAATGAGGAGAACCAGGCGCCGGAAGGCAGCGCCGACACCGTGGCAGGCGCGCAGGCAGATCCGCAGAACCAGCAGACACTGTATCTGTGGGAAGAAAACAATATGCCAGCCATAACGGAGTATGCGGAAAATAATGGATATTATGCAGATAATCCGGACTTTCGGCCATACATTGTGACCTTCCCCGTACCGGAGGGGACAGAAGTGAAAGGCGCTGTACTGATTTGTGCCGGAGGCGCATTCCAGTTCCGCTCAGATCAGAATGAGGGAACTCCGGTTGCACAGGCCTTGAGCGAATTGGGCTATCAGAGTTTTGTGGTCAATTACCGTCTGCGTCCTTATACACAGGAAGAAGGGGCGCTGGATTTGGCAAGAGCGGTGCGCTTCGTACGGCAGAATGCGGATGGTTACGGTATTGATGAAAAGGACATAGCCGTGATGGGATTTTCTGCGGGAGGCATCCTTGCCGGGGAAATGCTGCTGAATTTTGACGGCACAGTCAATGGAGCAGCGCTTGATGCGGATTATGTGCCTGATATGTTGGATGGAGTTTTGGCGGATGCGGCAGCGGACGGAATGATTTATTCATTCTATGGCAGATTGAGTGTTGCATCTAAAGATGTGGAGAAGTTTGCGGCATCTGATCTGCCGCCAACCTATTTCTGCTATGGGACGAGAGATCCCTTTGTGAGAGAATTTGAGGCATGTATAGAAGCCTTGCAGGAAGCAGGGGTTCCGGTAGAGGTTGATGTGCTGGAAGGAAGGCCCCACGGTTACGGTTATACAGAAGGCTGGATCCCAGCATATGCTAAGTGGCTGGAAAATGTGTTTGGAAGCAATTAAGAACAGAGGGAAACGAGTATGAAGAAATTGAATTTGCTGGTTTTGACCATGTCTTTGATGATGTGTACTGCCTGCACGCAGCGCAGGACAGTGCCGGAGGACATGGGAGTTTCTGCTGCGGGTGAAACGGACCTGGGCGCATCAGTCGGAAGGGAAACAGTCTCAAGTGAAACGGTCTCAAAGGAAGCGATTTCAGAGGAAGAAACGACTTCGCCAGAACAGGGAGGTATTATAGATTTGGAGCAGGGAGAAAGTATTGCCCGCATTCCCGATACACCACTTCAGATTCCGGATGACTATTATTCTGCGGCATCGGAGCAGGGAACATTAGAGCGGCTGGAATACACGACGTATGAGTCTTTCAGCTATGAAGAACGTACCAAAATGCTTACGAAGACTGCCTACGTATACCTGCCATACGGATATTCTGAGGACAAACAGTACAATGTGTTTTATCTGATGCATGGCGGATGGGCGAATGAGACTACCTATCTGGGCACGCCGGAGAATCCGAATGTGTTTAAGAACGTGGTTGACCATGCCATGCAGGATGGCAGAATGGAACCGGTCATAATCGTATGTCCCACCTTCAATAATGAGAGTCCTAATGACAGTGACGACTATGGCCTTGAACTCAGACTGACAGATAATTATCACAATGAGCTGATAAACGATTTGATTCCGGCGGTGGAGGGAAAATACAGTACCTATGCAGAAGGCACTTCGATTGAGGATTTGGAGCGTTCCCGTGATCATCGCGCATTTTGTGGTTTTTCCATGGGTTCTGTTGCCACCTGGCATACGTTTGAGTACTGTCTGCCGTATTTCCGGTATTTTTTGCCGTCCAGCGGTGATCTGACGTCGGACGGACAGTATATGGAGAGTATTGTGACTGGTTTCGGATATAGCCCGGAGGATTTCTTTATTTATGCCATGTCCGGTACAGAAGATTTTGACTATTCTGCGTTTTCGCGTCAGATCCAGGCAATGTTAGATGCGCCGGGAGGTATCTTCATTGATGCGGACAATGAAAAGGATGGTAATCTGGCTTACCGGGTGCAGGAAGGCAACGAACACAATGCAGAGGCTGCCATGCAGTATATTTACAATGGATTAGTCTGGCTGTGGAAGAATGGCAATTATAGTGAACGACAAAATAATTTGTCGTTCACATAATCCCTTCGGGGGATGCGCACGATTTTTGCAAGGTACATTCTGCGTTTGCACGCAGCATATTTGGACGTCACGTTTGATACAAAATAAATAAAGCGTTTACCCAGATTTATAGGGGAAACGCTTTATTTTATAGCTAACGAAAGCAGGAAAGCTTTGGTTTGAGCAAAAAATCCTACCATGGTATCTCCAATATTTTTTGGCTGATTCTACACGTTGCACCCAACTTTTATCATTTGCACCCGCTTGCACCGCCATTGCATCTGTGCGGGTATGAACTATATCCCATCCCCTCTGGCCACGGCAATTCCGCGTAAGAATCCCTGCTCAAATACGGCATACTTGGTATCGTTAACGCAGGCACATAAGGTATTTATCGCATCTTCCAGCCTGCTTTCGGGAATATGTTCCTTTAGGATATCTACCACCTAGTCTGTTCTGTCAAGGTCGCTCACCATCAGAGTGGAATATTCCGAGCGGATATGCTCCTCAAACTGGCTTTTACCATAAGGTCTCTCATTACCAATAAATAATCCCATCGCCAGTCTGAAACCATAGATAAATCCCTGGTGCTCATTGGCACAGGCTATGTCCGCAATCATTTTCTCCAGCTCCAGCCACTGCTTCCGGGCTTCTTCACTGTCCTTGCTTAGATACCCACCCATAATGCAGGCTTTGACTTTATCCCATCCTTTCCTGAATCGCTGTTCCGGGCTCATTTCCCCGGAACAACCTACCTTTACGATGGTTATATCTATCACTCTGGATGGAAAAATGCGCAAGTCTTTCCTGCCTGCAAAAGTATACAAAGATTCCGGAGGAATATTGGTGGTCATGATGCAATGGGCCATAGATCGGGGAACTTCCATGGTATAATCAGCGTATACCAACAATAAATCCAGGAAAACTGACCAAATGCGTAGATATACGTTTACGGAAGAACAGATAGCGGAGATTGAATCCGCTTGTAAGGCGGCTGCAAACAAAGCAATGGCCGCCCATCTGAGGGCACTATATTGCTATGCCATTGGAGCCAGTATTGAAGATATTTGCCGACAGACAGGAGCCTCCGCAGACACAATTTATAAGCTGGCGCACAGATATCATACTGTCGGGCTTGGTGAGGTGACTAAGGGCATGCAGTCATATTCTGCTTCTGTAGACGAGTATACATTCACACAGGAACAAGTAGCGGAGATAAGTAATGCCTGCCGGGGCATACCAGATGGAGAGCCGCCCCACCGTCGCCTGGAAGCCCTTTACCTCTGCGCTAAAGGGGAATCTGCGAGCAGTGCTGCTCGCAGATTGAATGTCAGCCCACAAACGGTACAAAGAATAGTGTCCAGATATAAGGAAAACGGCCTGGACGCAGTAATCGAAAAAGCCCGTGCATACGACAGGAAACGGAAGACAGCGTTTACATCGGCACAGGTATCCGAACTCAGGGAAATGCTGGAGACTGTTACCGATGATCGGGCTGCCAGGCGTTTCCGGGCGCTGCTGCTGTACGATGCCAGTACAAATATCTTTTTGGCCATTGTTGCAATGCTGCTGCGGGTTGTACCATTCTTCTTCATTCCGGGTCTTGTCAAAGGGTCACTTGCAGCATTGGGCAATATTGGGGCGAAGGTATCTAATCTCGGGACGAAAGCCGGGCGCGCTGGAGCCGCCTTGTCCGCAAGCCGAGAAGCGAAAGCTGCCCGGCAGTACCAGAAATTCAATAAGTTCTACGGTGAGGAGGCGGCTGCAGTTGGCGCCGGGGCTCATGCCATGACACGTGATTCCATGGAATATGCCGCGCAGCGCGATAACGCATATTATAAGCGTATCAATGAGATGGCAGGTAACATAGAAGGAAAGAATACAAATATAGCAACTGAAACTGGTGAACTACAGTCACTACTGGACCAGGCTATGGTTGATTATAATGAAAGCCGGTCCGACGAAGACCTGGTTGCGTTGCAGGCTTATGAGAATATGCTCATCAGTAACGGCGATCCTGGCATGTCAGCAGTTGAAAACAGCCTTGGCAAAGCTATCGAAGCTGGTTTGGGCTATAGTGCTAAAGCATTAGGCCAACATTTGATACGTGCGCATACAAAGGACGTTAAGCTGGTCGCGCGGGGGCTATACGCTGCTGCTGGAAAGTTGCAACAAGGTTCATTTGTTCAGAAAAATGGACAGTATACCTCTTTGAGTCATTTAGCAAGAAGTATTGGCGGCTACGATGCGTCCAATATTGGTAAAGCAAATGAAACTTCTTTGCAACGTATGATTGATAATGCCGATGAGCTTAAGAAAGACGCTGACTTTGTGAGCACCTTTGATGGACTGTCAGGCGATGCCTTACGTAATGGTAACATCCATATCCAGCCTAAGGCAGCAAAATTGATTAACACCCTGCGTAAAGAATTGGGGCTCAATATGATTGCCAACAACTCTGGAAGCAATACCACTGATTCCGGCACTATCCAAGTACAGGGAAACAGCCAACAAGGCAGTGCCGGTGGAGTTAGCACAGCGGTATACCCGTGGTATAATACCCCTTGTGGACAACGCTGTCCATGGGCACCAAAGGCAGCCTGAGCTCACTCCTCCGCTAGCTGGCGGTTCTCTTTCTAAAGATCGTGAAGCTCCCTCTTTTATTTTCAGAGGAAAATGTGAGGTTTGTTGGATTTTTAGCTATGGCTTATAATTCTTGAAGTAGCTTCTGGGCAATTATTGAGCAGGCTATTCTTATGGATTATTAGTGCTTGCTTCTACCGTGCGCAGCGGGAACTTTAATCTCACTAACTCTGCTGGTACTCTTCGGAACGCTGGCATCAACGGCCACAACTGGTCGTCGCGCGGGGCTGATAATGTCTGGGGTTCGACCGGTTTAGGCGGTTATGACCTCAACTTTAATGCTGCCGATGTACACCCGTCGTGGGGCCCGGACAACCGTTGGAACGGTTTCCCCCCCCCCTCCGCTGGATTTTTGCCGCGGTGGGTGCCGATCTTTCCGCAAACTTTATAGGAATCCTGGTATAATGGAACTGCCGGGCCCGCAAAATTCCTCTCGTTGTTATTTGCATACAGTCATAAAAACAAAAACGGGCGGCACCGCACTGGATTGTACAGGTTGCCGTTATGGGCGGGTCCGGCTTCCCCTGATGCCTTTTTTCTTGCCATGATTGTTGGGAAGACCAGCTGTCTGCCTGCCGTGTACAGAACTATGGCCCCATGTACTGGAGAACCACCCAAGCAAAATCAGCGCAGGATATTCTCATAATCTTGCAGGTCATGATAAATGCCCTCAACATAAGCCCGGTCACCGTCTATGGTATACACCATCAGATACTTATGTTTCTGGAAATGGATTGTACGGTAGCCTCTGGCCCGCAGCACGCTGTCATCACAAAGTTTCAGCGAGCCTGCCGCATGGGAAAGGCGGGCTACCGTATCATCAAAATCATCAGCAACGCTTGCCGCTGCCTGTTGGTTTTGAAGTTCATAGACAAGATAATTTATAATTTCCCGGAAGTCTGTTTGTGCCTGTACAGTCAGAACAACATCATATTCCATACTCTTTTCTGACCTCCGCAATGAACTCCCCGGCTTCCTGATATTCGCCGTTCTGAATCTGCTGCCGGGAAACTTCCAAGTCTTTATAGATATCCTCCCTGCTTTTTAGTGGGAATGGGCATCCCGCGTCCCGCCGCTGGAGAAGCTTCCTGGCAAAATTCTGGACCTCTGCCAAATCAGCTTCCGGCATGACTTTTATCATAGAAATCGTATTTTCCAACATCGTCATGGCATTACTCCTTCCTGACTGGTTATGGTATCGTGGTTATTATGTCTTACCTATGCCCATATTATAGCATCTTATCTGTCGGATAGAAACCTTTTGCTCTTTGTTTATGATTTATTTATATCTTCTCCCTCACATCCCTAATACAGTACTCAGGCAGCGGAGGTGGAAACCGTAGTAGCGTTCGAGGATGTTCGACGGGTAGACCGGCGGTAGCATTAAAGGTGGGGTAATATGCGTGGGTAGCCGAAGAGTATGCTCGCGACGACCAGTCGTAGCCGTCGAAGCCAGCGCCTCTTAAAGCGGCACCGTCAATGCCCGGCAAGTTTACAATCCCGCTGCGCACGTAGCCCCCAAAAAAAGATGGATGTTGAAGCCAAATTCTTATGCTTCTTCGGTTTTGCGCTATCATTATTATGTAGTTATTTAACCGAATAGCCGTTCTTTATTGGTTTTAGGCTCAACACATTAGAAGGAGGAATCCAGATGAGAGTACAACCGTCCCTATTTGAGCAGTTTAGCACAGGCGTCCGGCAGGTTTCATTTGAGCTTGACCAAATTCGCAGGGAGATAGATGCGCTTACCCCACGGAGCAGCTTCTCCCCCAGTATCAGGAGGCGTAGCAGCACGCCCGCCGTCCTCGGCGGCCTGGCATCCTTTATCCCGTCCACACTCTTTTGTGAGGCCCTGCCGTCCAGGCTGGCTCTCAGTATCATCTTTACCCTGTCGCTTTACGAAGCCGTCACCATGGCTGTCCAGTCCCGCCCTGACGGGCATGACAGCCCGGTCAGTGGTGCCGGCATCAGCTTTTTCAGCTTTGTAGCTATTGTCAGCATATGGGCATTGAGCCCCCGCGTCCTGCTTAATCTGGCGCTATTGATGGCCACAGCCCGTGCCCTTGGCAATGCCCTTAACCGGCATTTCCCCAGCCAGCCTTTCCCGCACCCTTGCCCCAACCTCTGCCTCCAGAAGACTTGGTTTGGCATCCTTGGCACGGTTGCCTTGTCGGCTTTGGCCACAGCTGATGCCATCCGGCTCCATTTGCTCGGACAGGGCGACTGGAGTTTTGTCGGCATCGGTCTGGCGATTGTCCTAGCTGATTTAGCTGTTGCCATGGCAAAGCGCCACCACGGCTTCCATTATTCCAGCGAGGCTGTCCAATTGTCCTGTGGCACCGGCAGCCGCTGTGTCCAGGTCCTGAACCGGCTTACGGGAGATGAGCGGGGGGATGCTCGACCGTTTCGCCCCGCTCATCCTTTCCGCCGTCCTGCTGTTCTGCTTAAATCTTTAAACATGTTTAAAGCCCGGCATTGCGTTCTGCATACCGGGCTTTTCCCAAAGCTGTCTGGTTATTGCCTCCCCTCCGCCGGATTATTTGCGTTGTAGAGAACGGCCTTTCTGGTCAAAACATCGCCTGTAGTACAAAAACAGCCAGCACCACAACTGTCGCCACTGCGGAAACGCTAAAAAAGATATAGCGTTTGCGACTGACTTCTATACCACTGAACATACGCCTACTTATAGAAAGACTACTCCCGGCATTGACAAAACAGCCTACAGGTACCATTGCAATTACCATAGCAAAAAGACCACTCCAGACTGTACCATTAAGCCCATATCCCATTGCCGCCATTAACATACATGGGACAAAAGAAATAACCCCGGCGGCCATAGACACGGCAGCAAAAACCACCCACAATATACTTTTGCGGCTTGGTGATACCTGTGGTTTTCTAACTTTTGCCCTATGTGTGCCGCTATTTCTGGTCATGGTTTTATTCTAACACATTTTATACAGCAAAACGGTAAGTGTATGTAAGATGAAATTACCAAAAGATCGACACCCCACCGCGGCACGCAATAATCCGGAGGAGGGGGAAACCGGCCCAGCGATAGTTGTTGTTTGACGGGTTGACGCCGGTGGCATTGAAGTTGAGGTTGTACGCTCTCGTAGCCTCTGAGTAAGCGCGCGACGACCAGAATTGACCGTTGTTGCCCATGTTGCCAGAGTGTGGCCCGCCGACCGAACCATTATCAAGGTAGAAGCCCCCGCTGCGCACGAAGCGGGAAACGTGGAGAAGAAAGGAAAATGAAGAAACAAAATAGCCAGCTAGCTGAATCCAAGAAGTCTTTTTTATAGGTCTGGGCCATAGCCAAAACGGTTTGCTAACCTCCCATAGCGTCTTAGATAGTTGAGAGTAAGACTTCACGATCTTTAGAAAGAGAACCGCCAGCGAGCGGAGGAGTGAACTCAGGCTGCCTTACTCAGGCAGCGGAGGGGGAAACCGAGGTAGAAACCGAGGTAGCGACCGTGCGGGCCATATGACGGTAAGGTTAATGTATTATCGAAAGCGAAATAGTAAGCACTCGAGCTAGCAGTGCCATTAGCGTTAGTAGAGGAACCGTGCGATGACCAGTTATTTCCAGACTTGCCCATACCACGTAGCGTGTTTGCCGTATTTTGTTCTAATAGCTCAATCCACCCGCTGCGCACGAAAACCAGCGTTCGGACATACCTCTGCCAGAACGCTCTTTGTGTATATTCCCATGTTTCCCCTACCCCAGCTCCATCCCCAGATACGCTTCATCCAGGTCATCCTGTGCCACGCCTAAGTACCGCCTGGTCACTTCATAGCTGCTGTGGTTGTAGATTTCCATAATTACAACCGGGGATACCTTCCCGCTGTTCCAGGCATGGTAGCCCCATGTCTTTCTTAAGCTGTGGCAGGCAATCTTCCCACAAATCCCCAGAGCCACAACTGCTGCATGGATAATTCTCCAGGCCTGCACCCGGCTGATGGCTTTATCCTCCTTGCGGTTGCTGGCAAAGATGTATTTTCCTCTGCGGTGTGGGTAGCATTGGCGGAGTGCGCCCAGGATGTGTGGATGTAGTGGTATCTCCCGCTCCTTTTTGGCCTTCTTCTCTGTAACATAAATGCGGGTGCGGAATTCCTGCCGCTCTTCGTCATATACATCCGACCACTGCAAATGTAACAAGTTGTTGAATATGTTACATTCTGATTTTGGAAAAGCCGCTGATTATCCCTTGAACGGTATTCTGCTATTACATCTTTTCCCGGAAAAATCTGGCAGGCCTATTGAATACAGGCTTTTTAGATGTTAAAATAGGTATCAATATCAACAGAAAGTTACCAAGCCTCCGAGCCCGAATACGTTATACTGGACGTATCACGAAGCAAGGGGGCTTAGATTATATTATGGCAGCAACAGAACCAATTAGAGACAGGAAGCAGTTTAAGGCACTGGCGGAACATTTCTTAGAAAAGGGACAACTCCGCAATTATACAATGGTGATTATGGGTGCATATACAGCGCTCCGGATTAATGATTTACTGCGTTTGAAGTGGTCGGATGTGTACAATGAGGAAAGACAGGCTTTCCTCACCCACGTAACGATCACGGAAAAGAAAACTGGCAAGACCAAAACCATTGCCCTGAATCAGCAGGTCATTGGCGCACTCCGGCAGTGTTACCCACACCGGAAAGGTACATATATCTTTGCCAGCAACCGTAAGGAAGATAAGGCCATCAGCCGGGTACAGGCATGGCGGATTATTCATGCAGCGGTAGTGGCTTTGGGGATATCTGAAAAAATTGGCTGCCACAGCTTAAGAAAGACATGGGGCTACCATGCCTGGAACAGTGGAAAGATATCCCCGGTTGTAATTATGGAAATCTATAACCACAGTAGCTATGAAGTGACAAGGCGGTACTTAGGCGTAGCACAGGATGACCTGGATGAAGCGTATCTGGGGATGGAGCTGGGATAAAAATAAGGGGATAAATATTTAAAAAAGCGTTCTAATATAGATTGATATTGTCTGAACACAGATTTTCATGCGCAGCAGGCAACCTTTCGCCAGCCCGCCTTATGATCATAACCACCAATATTCCTCCAGAATCTTTGTATATTTTTGCAGGCAGGAAAGACTTGTGTTTTGGGCAGTTTAGAGTGATAGATATAACCATCGTAAAAGTAGGTTGTTCCGGGTAAATGAGCCCGGAACAGAGATTCAGGAAAGGATGGGATAAATATGAGCATGAGTACAATCGACAGGCTTTATAGCAGCTTAATCAATGACATAGACTATAAGGACCTGCCAGAAGCAGAAAAGGCAAGAGATAAAGTTAAAGCCTGCATTATGGGTGGGTATCTGAGCAAGGATACGGAGGAGGCCAGGAAGCAGTGGCTGGAGCTGGAGAAAATGATTGCGGATATAGCTTGTGCTAATGAGCATCAGGGATTTATCTATGGGTTCAGACTGGCGATGGGATTATTTATTGGTAATGAGAGACCTTATGGTAAAAGCCAGTTTGAGGAGCATATCCGCTCAGAATACTCCACTTTGATGGTGAGTGACCTTGATAGAACCGACCAAGTGGTAGATATCCTAAAGGAGCATATTCCCGAAAGTGAACTGGAGGAAGCGATAAATACCTTATGCTCCTGTGTTAACGATACCAAGTATGCCGTATTTGAGCAGGGATTCCTGCGTGGGATTGCGGTGGCCAGAGGGGATGGGATATAACGTATAAAACTCCATTTATTATTCACTTGGAGATGAGAAAAGCCGGATATGTATTATTCCGGCTTTTCTCAGCATTAACAACAAACCGAGATGGTAGGTGCAACGTGTAGAATGTATAAATAACGTAAATAAACTGTGTAGAGTTGAAAAAGCCGTGGTGCAAGGTATTATTTTTGTATCATCCGTGACGTCTAGACACAGATAAAACCCTTACTTTCCTCTTTTGGGGAGATACAGAGATATCAATACCGCTGCAATAGTAAATACTACAAGCACCTTAATATAGTACATTAACTAAAAGCCTGCAGGATTCCTGTGGGCTTTTTCATGGCATGCACCCCACCCCTCCATATCTCATACAGTACTAAGGCAGCGGAGGGAGTAACCGACGTAGCGATTATACGGACCCCACGATGGCCCAACAATCGTATTATATGTCAAGAAATAAACAGTTGATATATCTCCAGCGCGTGACGACCAATCACCTGCAGCATAGCCAGCGTGCCTGAAAGTACCAGCAGAATTGGGCAAGGTTACAGCCCCGCTGCGCACGCAATGAGCAGGAAAAACACAGATCATGTTATAATCGTGTTATACCGTGTAAAAACCATGGTCGTCATGCTATGCCATGGTGCAAAGTATTTTCTTTGTATCATCCGTGACGTGCAAACACAAAAATCGGCGCAGCGAACGCCAAAAACAAAGATTTTTGCCGTTCACTATAGTTTTGTTATACGAAAGGCAGGATTGTGTCAAAAATGTTTTCTGTTTTTGATCACAATCCTGCTTTTTATTACCATAAGCTGTCTCGCAGAGCGTGGCAGCGTTTGTTTTGCACAAGTCACATATAGCTTTTAGTTATAGAAGCAAATAATATATAAGCATTTGTTATTGAATGTGGCTACATATATAATGGAAAAAAAGAAGATGGCTTTCTTGTAACGCCGGAACATGCCGCTGATATGGCTGGTGTTTGTGCCTGCGGAGGCATCTGTAATTCCGTTTGGTTTAATTCTATGAAAAAAAGAGCCGGGGAAGGCATTGTAGCAGGAAATCACGCTATAAAATAGTATATACCTTTGGGTTTATACTTATGAACAAAACGAGACTTCTGCAATAAAACGAGTCTTGTTACAATACAATCATAAAAACAAACGCTGTCACGCTCTGCGAGCCGGCTTATTGTAACAAACGCTGTCACGCTTCGCGAGCCAGCTTATTGTAAAAAAAAGTAAACGATGGAGGTAAAAATTATGAGAAGAAAAATGATGGTAACACTTGCAGCATGCGGATTATTGACGATGGGATTATTAACGGGATGCGGGCAGGAAGCAGCGGCTCCCGCGGAACCGCCCAGAGAGGTGATTGTGGGAGATGACGCTTCGGAATCATCGGTGCAGACAGAGGAAGAAGAAAATACCGATGGGGCAGACACAGATTCTGCATCTGCAGAGTCTGCAGAGAGCTCACGGAATGGTATGCCGGGCATGACGATGCAGTTCGGGTATGACGGCCCAATCTACACGGTGGAGCTGGAGGATAATGATACGGCGGCAACGCTTGCAGATTTTGCGGCTCGTGGGGAGTATAACCTGCCAATCTACACCTATGAAGATTATGAGAATGAAGATGTCCTGCAGTTTTATGATATTCCCAGCAGATATGAGATCCCGGATGATGCGCAGCACTACACAGAGGAGAAAGCAGGGGAACTTTATTACTCTTATCCGAACCGGGTTATTTTATTCTATCAGGATGCACAGATCGAAGGGGATTATACCAAGATCGGTACGCTCACAACCACAGAGGGACTTGTGGATGCGGTGAGGGATAATGAGCCTTTGAGAGACTGGAACTGTCTCGTAATCCCGGTTCGTGTGACAGAATAAGAGTCTGTAAGATAGATTGAAAAAATCGTGAAAAGAGTGAGGAAACAGTATGGTTAAGACAAAGCTGTGGATTGGCGTTTTTGTATCTGCCCTATGTCTGTCGGGATGCGGAAATCATTCTGCATCCGGGGACGGGCAGCGTGCGGTGGAAGAGAGTGGGCTGACGGTCAGGACAGGAGAAACACAGGAAACCCAGGAAACGCAGGACGGGACGCAGGAGCCGGAGGCGTATACCAGGATAGGTTCCACGGTGGAAGAACTGGAATCCGGATTTTCCACCGTGCGATTTGAGGGCGATGATGGATTTGAAGCTTTTTTGAATCAGGGCGGCGCAAAGTCAGACCGGGAAGTACTGCAGTTTCTGACAGGAACCATATTAGGCAGTGCGCAGGGGCTTTCCTTTGAAGGGGATGCCTTCGGCTGCAGTACGATTTCGGTAGAGAATACCGGGGGCGGTTATTATTTCGGGCGCAACTTTGACTGGAACAAGTGTGACGCCATGATAGTGGCTTCTTATCCGTCAGGCGGATACGCCTCCTTCTCCACAGTAAACATGGATTTTGTCAGACAGGGCGCCGGACTCACCTCACATTTCTTAAGCGACGAAATGCTGACGGTTGCCGCTCTCTACGCCCCTTTGGACGGCATGAACGAAAAAGGGCTGTGTGTGTCGGTAAATATGATCCAGGATAACGATACCATTTCCCGGAATACGGAAAAGCCGGATATCACCACAACGACGGCAATCCGGCTGCTGCTGAATCAGGCGGCTGACGTGGATGAGGCGGTGGAACTGCTGGAACAGTATGATTTTCACGCATCCATGGGTTATATGGTACATCTTGCCATTGCAGACAGCACGGGTAAAAGTGTAGCCGTGGAATATATCAATAACGAGATGAATGTGATCGAGACGCCGATCCTTACAAATTTCTATTTGACGGAGGGCGAAAAGAACGGAATCGGGACCAGTCAGTCCCATACGAGGTTTGAAATACTGGAACAGACACTGGCAGAAAAACCGGCTATGGACAGTGGGCAGGTGCGGGATGCGTTATCCAGTGTCAGCAAAGGAAATTTCGGAGAATTTGAATCGACAGAGTGGAGTGTGGTATTTGACCAGTCCGCGCTGACCGCAGAGTATTATCACAGGG
>CAMWUN010000069.1 GCA_947177425.1 uncultured bacterium | reverse complement strand
TCCGTTCATAGGGTTCCTGATCCCAGATATCCACAAAATACCGGTTTCCAAGCCTTAGCCCCAGCAGGCTGTGGTTCTCGGGAATCTCCTCCGGTAAATCAAACATTTCATGGACATCATCATAAATACAGAACGCCGGATAGATCAGAATCACCGCACGAATTTCCTCTTTATGCTCAGCGGCAACCAGTGCGGTGACAAGCCCTCCCTGGCTGTTCCCCATCAGATAAATGGAACCGGTATCCACAAAATCCCACTGCTTCACTTCTTCCAGAACGGCTTCCCCTACGCCCTTTTCATTCATGTATCCTTCCGCTGTGTCATATTGCGGTATCCTGCCTTGATCGCCGTCTTTACACATTTTGCTGTATGAAGAGGGGAAATCTGCCATACGCCAAAACCCAAACCAGGAATTTTTAACCCATTATGAAGGGTAAGACTGTCTGCTATTTTTTCCATGTCCATCTTTTCCTTCTGAAATTTTAATCATAATAACCATGTTCCCATGTCTTTTCCTTTACCCTTAAACGCATAAAAGAATCTTCTTTCTGTACCAGTAAAAAACTTTAACTGATTTCTTATATATCATAATTCAAAACCCATCCCTAATTCCACACCATTCTGACAGCTTCTGTGGTCTATGCCACACATCCGATAAAAATGTGGCATAATATGCCAGGGTTTCTCTATGCTGATTCCCTCGCTACTATTCACACAGACCTGCACATTTACTGCGCTGGCCGTAAGAAAGTGATTCGAGAGTGCAAAAATCCCATTGCCGAAGGCAATTTTCGAAGGATTTTTGCATGTTACTGGTCACGGAGTGAACAGCAACACGATTCACTCCGTCTTGAAACGCTAATAATACTCCCGTGTTGATTTTTTGACTTGAATGTATTATAATACAAGCGGGTACCCCCACAAAATATAATTTCAAGAGTTGTATTGCAATTTCTCCCCATGCAGTGCAGCTTTTCAGGAGGTTTTATTATGGCAGCCGATAAAAAAGTAGACCTGCGGATTCAGAAGACAAAGGACTCCATCCGCAAAACCTTTGAAGAAATGATCTGTGAAATGGATTACGAACAGATTTCTATTAAAGAACTGGCACAACGTGCCCGAATCAACCGAAAAACATTCTACTTACACTACAACACGTTAGATGACCTTCTTCGGGAAATCCAGAATGAAATGGCACAGAATTTCATTAAACGCACCCAGGGTCTGGAACGTCCACGCGATATGGATAAAATCACACGGGAATTTTTTCTGTGCAGCGAGGAACTGGGGAAAATCGGGGAACGAATCACCTGCAGCGGCAATTATAAATATATCAGCCGTAAAATCACAAATGACATTATGAATCAGACCTGGAAAAACGGATCAGCATCATCTGCCGAAAACCCCTATATCCAGAACATTATCATGACCTATGCAGCACAAAGCACTTTGGAAATTTACAAACAATGGGTGGCAGATGGGAAAAAAATTCCCCTTGAGGAAATCATCAAAATCGCTACCCGGCTTATCTGTAATGGCATTAACGGCTTAAATTCATAATTTAACAGCGTAACCTGCCAGGAATATATCATTTCAGCCGGTTACGCTTTTTTACGGCATTCTGTGCCATAACGCCCACAAGGGCATGGGGAACATACGGCTCTTCCAGATACGCCGTTTCTTCTTCTGATAGAATCAGATCCACAGCTCCTGCCGCACCTTCGATATGATGCAGTTTTGTCGCCCCCACAACGGGAGCCGTCACTTTTGTCAGAAGCCATGCAAGGGAGATTTCCGTCATGGTTACCCCGTGTTTTGCAGCAAGTTCCGTCACACGTTCAATCACGACCCTATCCTGCTCTGCAGTCGCATCATATTTGAATTTCGCATAATTATCTTCTTCCAGGCGTTTTGAAGTCTCGCCTGGAGCCTTTGACAGACGCCCGCCTGCAAGGGCGCTGTATGGTGTCATGGCAATGTTGTCTTCTGCACACAATTTCGCCATCTCCCTTTCCTCCTCACGGAAGATCAGGTTATAATGCCCCTGAATGGAAACAAACTTTGCAAATCCTTCTTTTTCCGCCAGTGCATTCGCCTTTGCGAGCTGCCATGCAAAGCAGTTGGAAATGCCGATATACCTTGCTTTCCCTGCCTTTACGATATTGTTCAGACCCTCCATGATGTCATAAAGCGGCGTCTGGTAATCCCACATATGGTAAATATATAAATCCACATAATCCATTCCGAGATTTTCAAGGCTTTTGTTTACCATGCGCTCGATATGCTGCTGTCCTGTGATCCCTGCCGCAATGTCATCCTGCGTGCGGGGCAGAAACTTTGTTGCCACGATCACTTCGTCCCGCTTCGCAAAATCCCTTAATGCCCTGCCTACATACTGCTCGCTGGTGCCGCTCTGGTATCCGATTGCCGTGTCAAAGAAATTGACTCCAAGCTCCAATCCCCGCTTTATGATCTCACGGGAATGTTCCTCGTCAAGTGTCCACGAATGCTGCCCGTTTGCGGCATCACCAAACCCCATGCATCCCATACAGATACGGGATACGTACAAAGCTGAATTTCCCAATTTTGTATACTGCATATTTCCCTCCTTTAAAATTATTTATTTGTTTCAAGCATCTCCCTGCCAGATCGGATAGCCACATAAATGACCTCATACTGCTTTTCCCCATGCCCATGCACACATTGCGAATCAGGCAGCTTGTTCGTCTTATCATCCATCCTTTCCCATAATCACACACCTAAAATTTTTTTTACTTCAGCATATGTGATCTCATAAATCGACATATACACATAGTTTACTTTCGCCTGTGTCATTGCCTCCCTTTGTTTTTCCGTTACAACCGTGTAAGGATAAATCCCAAACATGAAAGGGAAAAACGAGAATATAAAATCCTGCTTATCCTGAACTGTCATTTCCGTAAAAAACTTATCCAGACAGTTTCTAACCTCTATAAGCGACTGTCCATACACAACCTTAAACTCAATCAGCCTCTCTATCCGGCTGTTTTCCTCCATGTCATAATGGTTCATGGACATGATCTTCAACAGATTCGCCCGTTCTTCCAGTGAATGGGCTAATGCATCGGCAAATTCCGCCCTGGTCATCCTGTCATGATCCGACCGGATCTGCTTCAGTCTGCAAATCCACGATTCATATTCCCTTTGCAATAAAGCCAGAAAGATTTCTTCCTTTGTCTGGAAGTAATTGTAAATAGATGTCCGGGTAAAGGAAGTCGCGCTTCCGATTTCCTTGATGGTAATATTCTTGAAACTCATGGTTTTATATAACTCGGCACAGGCTGTTACAATCTCTTCTTTTCTGGCGGCAGTCAGTTCTTCTGATCCTTTTGGCATTCTGCACCTCCTTATATGTTTTCTTCATCCTTAAATGACAGGCATTTTCCAACTAATTGTAATCCTGCATTCTTTTTCACATGTATATCCTCGATTTTATTCTGACACTGTGTCAGTACATGTATTATATTGACATGGTGTCAGAATGTCAGTACATGTATTATACTGACATTCTGACACCATGTCAATATAACTGCAAAAAAAATATTATTTTCTCTTATTTGTCGTACATTCCCATCAACTGAAATTACCTGACAGGAGTATAGTCAATTTCAGAATTTTCCTCTGTCGTTTCCAGTCGGCTAAACGGGAAACGTATTTTAATCTATTCCGAATGCCTCATCATATCAAATAATACCTTCAACGCTCTTTACATAAAAAACGCCTGATGGAAAGAAACAAATTTCCACATCAGGCGTTTTTCTAATACTGTAGCGCGTACCAAATCTCACTCATTCGCCCGAAATATTCATGTCCCTGACTGCTTTTCTTATTTTCAGTACCATGGAAGGCGCAACTGAGAGTTCATCAATTCCCATGGTGACAAATTCCTCCGTGAGATCAAGGTCCGCTCCCAGTTCTCCGCAGATCCCGACCCACTTCTGATGTCTGTGCGCACTTTCCGCAACCATCTTAATCATCCGAAGAATTGCCTTGTGATGAGGATTATAAAAATCATCCAGCTTCTCGTTCTGCCTGTCAATAGCCAGCGTGTACTGGGTGAGATCATTGGTTCCGATACTGAAGAAATCCACCAGCCGCGCAAGCTCGTCGCTGACCATAACCGCTGCGGGAGTTTCAATCATAATTCCCTGCTCAGGATATTTGTACGGAATCCCCGCGTCATCCAGTTCTTTCTGCACTTCCTTAACAATTTCAAAAATTCTCTGAACCTCTTCCACAGCCGTAATCATCGGATACATGATGGAAATATTTCCAAACATAGTAGCCCGTAGCAGCGCCCGCAACTGTGTCTTAAAAATATCAGGCTGTTTTAAGCAGATACGGATGGCCCGATATCCCATGGCCGGATTATCCTCTTTTCCCAGATTAAAATAGTCTGCCTGCTTATCGGCTCCGATATCCAGCGTCCGGATAATTACCTTCTTTCCTGCCATCATCTGCGCCACCTGCTTATATGCCTGAAACTGCTCTTCCTCTGTAGGGAAACTGTCTCTTCCCAAATACAAAAACTCACTGCGGAACAGCCCGATTCCCTCGGCATCATTTTCCAGTACATACCCCACATCACCCACATTTCCAATATTTGCATAGATATGGACTGATCTCCCATCCTTTGTAATGCTTTTCTGTCCCTTCATTCCTTCCAGGAGCCGGAGTTTTTCCTGCTCTTCTTCCATTTTTGCCTTTGCCTGCGCACACTGCTCCTCATCCGGCTCAAAAATCACTTCTCCCTTATAGCCGTCCACAACAGCCATCATTCCCGTATGAATTTCTTCTATATTAAAGGGTGCTCCAATCAGAGCCGGTATGTTCATTGTACGTGCCAAAATAGCTGTATGGGAATTAGTTGAACCATGCACGGTAACAAAACCAAGAATTTTTTCTTTATCCATCTGCACGGTTTCGCTGGGACTTAAGTCATCCGCCACAATCACAGACGGCTCCATGGAAGATAAATCTGTTTCTTCATTCCCCTCCAATATACGGATTAACCGGTTGGAAATATCCTTTACATCCGCCGCTCTTGCCTTCATGTAATCATCATCCATCCCTGAGAACATTTCTGCAAAGTTATCGCATGTGGCTGCAACCGCATATGCCGCGTTTACCATTTGCGTACGAATCATATTGTGAATGGAGTCCAGATAATCCTCGTCTTCAAGCATCATCTGATGTACTTCGAAAATAGCGGCGCCGGACTCCCCAACTTCCTTAATAGCCTTATCATATAATTTCTTAAGCTGCTCCCGGGCCTTTATCCCGGCCTTTCTTACCTCCTCAATTTCGGCCTCCGCATCACTTATTTTTCTCCGTCTCACCTGAGTATCATGATTTTTCAGCACAAAAACCGGTCCCAACACAATTCCCCTGTATACAGATTTTCCTGAATACTGCATCATGCTATGCCTCCTCCTATTCCAGTTTCGCAGACACTGGATACTTCATGTGCCTGCTATCTCTTACAAATTGTTCTCAAAAAATTCCTTTAACGCCTCGTAAGCAACATCCTCATCTTCTCCGGTTATCGTGACTTCGACAGTCTGCCCGCATTTTACGCCAAGTCCCATGACTGCCATAAGCTTCCCTGCCTCAGCCGTTTTTCCATCCTTGTCTATCACAATTTTACTGGCATACTTTTTTGCCTCCTTCACCAACAATCCGGCCGGTCTTGCATGGATTCCCACTTCATCCTTTACAGTGTAACTAAATTTTTTCATCTCTTCTCTTCCTTTCTTTTTTATTCTTCTATTAATCCCATTCTCCGGAATTCATAATAAATCCCATCATCCCAGACATTCCCGCATACAGCGTCTGCCATATTTTTTAATTCCTCGCAGGCATTTCCCATTGCAACACTGCATCCTGCGGTTTTCATCATCTCATAGTCATTCATACTGTCGCCAAAGGCTATTGTATCTTCCCTGTCTGCTCCATAATACCGGCACACCATTTCCATCCCTCTGCCCTTGTCAACTCCTCTTGGAATAATTTCCCCATTAAAGCAGGTACTATTATCCCCATAAGGATGAACCACATAGACAAATCTGTCCTCCAGATATTTCTTTGTTTCCTCGATTATCTCAGGATTTGTGGCAGTAAAGCAGATTTTATATGCCCCGCTTCGCGGATATTGCTCATACGGCAGAATGGAAATTCCGGCTTCAATTTCCTTCTGCATACGGATCAATTCCGAATTTGTCTTATCCGGCTTCGCTTCCCGCAAAAGCGCTTCCATCTGTGGGTCCGTATAAATTCCTTCAGGACTCTCTATCCGACAGTAAATCCCATAATTATGGAATACACTGAGACATTCCTGTATCGTCTCCTCCGGAAGCAGGCTGTCGAAAAGCACCTTCCCCTCTGCCTCCACATGTCCGCCGGCACTGGCGATAATCCCGTCAAATCCCACATTCTGGATGTCCTCTCCTATAATCGCCATATTTCTCCCGGTACACAGAAATACCTTGTTTCCATTTTCCCTGGTCCTTCGCACAGCTTTGGTTACAAGCGCTGACGGTGCTTTCATGGCAGATATAAGGGTTCCGTCAATATCCAGAAAAATTAATTTCTTATCCATATTTCATCCTCGGCTTCCATTCTTATTTCCTTCTATTCTGTCATTTTGGCAGTTCCTTTTCAACCTCAGTAAGAAAAATTTATTAACCATTGTGGAAACGGACAACTACCGCTTTCGTTTGTCTTGTCATCTGACAGGGTTCTGACTTTTCAATCTCCTTTTCCTCCGGCAAATCCGTGAATATCATCGGGATAACCGTGTCGTAGCCCGCCTTTTCAATCTGATCCTTGTCAAATGTAACTAATAGCTGTCCTTTTTTTACACTATCACCGTCTTTTACATGAGCCGTAAAATATTTTCCCTGCAGATTCACAGTGTCCACTCCGATATGTATAAGAATTTCCGTTCCATATCTGCTTGCAAAACAAAGGGCATGCTTTGTATCAAACACACTCATGATTACACCATCCGCAGGAGCATACACCTTTCCTTCAGAAGGCAATACTGCAACACCATCTCCTAACACCTTATTGGCAAAGGTATCGTCCTTAACATCCTCCATGGCAATCATCTGTCCGTCTGCATAACCAAAAAACTCCTCTTCCGCCGGTGACTCCGTCTCCTTTGGCAAATTTTTCGGTGTCTCCTCCGGCTGCCCTTCCGATGTGCTTTCCGCTCCCGTTACCTGACCGGCTCCCGGAGTTGTCTCTTCGTCCTGAACCTTATCCATAAATCTTCCCAATATCAATGTCATAAGAAATCCGCCTGCAATGGCAATTCCATGTGCAATAATATAATTAACATATCCATTGCCTGCCGGATCAGCCAGGGCAATGCCCGGAAGCACTGTTGTTCCAAATCCCACAGCCGCAAGATTCGTAACATAAACCACAATTCCTCCTAAAGCCCCGCCAATACATCCGCCTATAATCGGGAAACGATATCTTAAGTTGATACCAAACAGAGCAGGCTCCGTAATTCCAAACAATACGGAAACAAAACTCGGGATACACAATTCTCTGGTCTTCACATTGTTTCTGTGTCTTACAAGATAGCCAAGTACGGCACCGCCCTGGGCAATAATTGCCACAGACATCAAAGGATTTAAGAAATTTCTTCCTGTGTCCGCAAGAAGCTGTGCTTCAATTGCCCCGAATATATGATGCAGGCCGGTAATTACCACCAACTGCTGGAGACCGGCAAAGATAGCATAACCAAAAACACCCAGATTTTGTGTCATCCACACCAGCACATTTGTAATCCCGGAGGAAAGTCCCCGTCCTACAGGTCCTATTGCCGTAAATAAAAGCAGTGCTCCCACCAGAGTTGTAAGCAGCGGCGACAGCAAAAGTCGGATGACCTCCGGCACCTTCTTCTCAAAGAAAATATCCAGCTTTGCCGTCACAAACCCCATCAGCAGCGCTACAATGATACCTCCCTGAAAACCTACCAAATCCACTCCGAAACCAAAAAGATGGAGTGTTGTGACTTCCACTGTCCCCTGAGCCGCCGAATAGGCATTTGCCAGACTGTCGCTTAACATAATACATCCCATGACAATTCCCAGAATAGGTCTTCCGCCAAATCTCTTACAGGCGCTGTAAGCGACAGCAAGGGGCAGGAATCCGAAAATTGCCCCGGAAGAAATATTAATTAACCGGTTAATTCCGTACAGCGTATCATTCGCCTGCACAAATTCCATATTTCCAAGCACGCCTGAAAGTCCGGTCAAAAGAGCCGCCGCCAGAATTCCCGGCATGATATCCACAAATACATCTGACAGTGCCTTGATGATTCTCTGAAGGGGGTTCATTTTCTTGTTTGCCACCGTCTTTAAATCGCTGAGGCTCATATTTTTCATATTGTTGTATTCAGCAAATACTTCATACACATCATTCACCAGACCGGCGCCGAAAATAATCTGAACCTGGTCGCCGGCTACAAATACACCCTTAGCGAGGTCAACATCCTCAATTGCCTTTAAGTCTGCCAAATCATTATCATTTAAAACAATTCTCAGTCTCGTTGCACAGTGAGCCACTCCCTGAATATTTTCCCTGCCGCCCACCAGTTTCGTGAGTTCTATGGAGATTTTTTCATATCTCTGACGCTTTTTCGCATCCATTTCATGCTCCTCCTTTTCCTTTCTGCAAAAGCATTTTGTCTCCTGCTTTTCCTGTGGCCACAGTAACAGAAACATCTTGTAATTTATATTATAGCCCGGTATAATAAAAAACATATGGAGATATGTGACTTAGGCATTGATAATTATGACTTGTTACTTCCAAAGAAAAAGGACCGAATTATGCAGGATTATAACTTTTCAAATGATTTTTTCAGGAATATTGACGCAATGATTTACACCTGCGGTTTTGAAAACTGCGTTCCCGGCCACAGCTACGGCCCCATACTCCGCAACGGCTATTTAATCCATTATGTGCTGGAAGGCTGTGGGATTTACAAAGCAAGAGGAAAACTCTTCCGTCTAAAAAAGGGCGATGCCTTTCTAATCTGCCCCGGAGAACTGATTTACTATGAAGCAGACCATCACACCCCATGGAGTTATACATGGATTGGAATGCAGGGAATTAAGGTAAAGGGGTATCTGGAACGAACATCCCTGTTAGAGAGTCTGGTTGTCCATTACGACGAAGATGACCAGATGCGGCTTTGTTATGAAAAAATGTTTGAGGCAGACAAGCTGCCTCAAAACCGTGATTTGATTATGAACAGCATTATGTATGAATATCTTTTTCTTCTTGCCCGAAAATTTCCCAATGGACAGATTTCTGTCAATGAAAAAAAATCAGACTATGTAGAAGAGGCACTGAAATATATAGAGGGAAAATATTGTGATGCAATTTCCGTTCAGGAAATTGCCGACCATCTGAATATCAACCGTTCCTATCTTCACCGCCTGTTCAAATCCGTTACAGGTACTTCTATCCAGAATTACCTGTTAGACTATCGGATTCGTCAGGCCTGTATCCTTCTGAAAAATACTAATCTGTCTGTCCGCTCAATTGCACATACCGTAAGCTATGCAGACCCTTTGTATTTTTCAAGAATTTTTCACCAGAAAATGGGAATAAGCCCAAGCGAATATAGAAAAATCTCCTGAATAACCGTTAAGATATTTCAAAATTACATTTAGGATTGCCATTTTACGCAATCTGAATCGGCAAGTTTGAGTGTAAGCACAAACTTGTGTGCGAAATTTTTTGTCAGGACAAGACGGAGGAAAGAGGCGATGCAGTGGCATCGTTGATTGACGATAACGCAGTGCTGGCAGAAATAGCATTGACAACCTAACAATTGTTAGATATAATATTGCCTAACAATCGTTAGGGAGAGCCAAAATGAATGAAACAAAACAAAAAATATTAAATGCCGCATTAGATTTATTTTCTCAAAATGGGTTTTCTGCGGTTTCAATCAGAGACATTTGTAAGGTAGTAGACATCAAGGAAAGTTCTGTCTACTATCATTTCAAAAATAAACAGGCGATATTAGATGAGCTGTTGCAGCATTTTGAATCAATAGCAACCGATTTAATGTCCCAATTAGAACAGGCATTATCGACTACTCAAAAAACTTTTGAGGTAAATTTATTTAAAAAAATTTGTGATTGTTTTTTTGAGAAGTATCTAATGGACGAATACTGCAATAAAATCATGAGATTACTTTCGATTGAACATTTTAGCAATGACGAAATGCAAAAAATATATGATTACTGGATATTTGATAAGCCATTAAATTTTCAAACAAAGGTATTTTCCCTGTTAGTGTCAGTAGGAATTATCAAAACAGCGGACAGCAAATATTTAGCAGTGAAATTTTATGCACCGATTTATCTTTTTATGCAGCGATGGCTTTTTTGCGGGACGTTGACAGATGAACATAAACAGTTTTTTCGGGAAAATGCGTATAAGCATATCAATAATTTTTTCAAAGAAATGGCGGGTATATAATATGGCGAATGTATTAGTTGTTGGTGCTGACCAAGGGATCGGTTATTATCTTGTAGAAAGATTACTTGAATTGGGAAATACAGTAACGGTGTTAGATATTCAGATTCATGCGATTGAGATATTAAAAGAGAAGTATCAAAAGACACTCCTGCCAATCATTGCAGATGCACGGAGCCTTTCCAGTATTGAGAATGGTGTGTTACAGGCAATCCAACATTTTGGAGATATTGACATCGCAGTACACAATGCCTGTCTATGCACTTTTGAAAGCGAGCATGACACTGACTATGAAATATATCAAAATGTAATGGACGTAAATTATTTTGGAGCATTGAGATTAATCAAAACAGTTCTTCCATATATGCGAAAAGTTCAAAAAGGGCGTATTATATTTACAAGTTCTGGTGTATGCGTTACCGGATTTGCAAACATTTCTCCATATGCCGCTTCAAAAGGAGCAATAGAAGCATTGGCTAAATGTTTGCAAATAGAAAATGAGGAATATGGGATTACTTTTCATTTGTTCCATCCGCCATTGACAGATACAAAATCAGCATCGGGAATTTCAGTTCCTAAAGAATTTAAGGCAAAAGCAGAAGAAGTTGGATATGGACTGGCTAACCATATATGGTCAAAAAAGTTTGTGATTTGTCACTCTGCAATCCAGACAGCGCAAATGAAGTTTTCTTATAGGCATCCCCTCTTCATCGGAAAAATGATGACTAAGGCAGCCAAAAGATTTCTACCGTGACAACAGTATTTTGACAGCTTGGAACAATTTTATCTTTACGCAGGGGAAGAAAGCTTCCAATCAGGCGTCATACGGCATGGAACCATCATTGCCGGACATACTCCCACTATCATCAGATTTTCTTCCCCATCGGCCAAAATCTCCCTACCGCCGAAAACCTCTGTACCCATAAACTTTACACTGATTCAGCGCTTCCTCCAGCGAGCGGAATTCCTCTTCTGTCATTTCCACTTTGGAAGCATCCAGATTCTCACTAAATGTCCCCTTACACTTCTAATCTACGGTTCACCCGTGCCGGATTTCCTCCAACCACTGTGTTTGCTTCCACATCCTTTGTAACCACAGCCCCGCCAGCGACTACTGCATTTTCCCCAATTGCAACACCGGGCAGAATAATCGCCCTTACCCCAATCCATGCATATTTTACTGTGTCATCCCCAAAATTCTATGACTCAATCTCCACTGCCTCTCCGGCCAGCCGCATCAGTGCAGATTCCGATATTTTTCGTGAAGTGTCTGTATCAAATCCCAAAAACATCTGATCATACCGCGAAAAAGTCATATTGACAATTTCTCCGTTCTGGCCTATGACATCTACTGAAATCGTCGGATCGTTTCCTGAATATCCCTGGCAATTGTACTCTACCCTGTCTACCGGACTATCCATCAGCTTACATTCCTCCGTCTTCTTCTGGGCAAGTTCCGCGTACAGACGATAGTCTTTTTCCAGGGATGCATCATAGCCAAGCGAAACATTCACATCTAACTGTCTGCCATGGCAAATATCAAAAAGCTCTCCTGTTACAGCATCTATCAAGTATGTCCATCTTGTGCTCTCAGGTGTCTGCTCTTTCTGAAACAGAACATCACCTGTCCAAAAAGCGCGGGGGAAGGTTTCAGTTCCCGGACTATACATCATGTATACATAAGCGCCTTCCAAATCCAGTCCGTAAATATCTCTCAAATATTGAGCTCCTGTTTCAGCCGCCTCTTCCATCGTCAGATCCGTATCTGTAGGTGTTCCGGTATTCAGACTGTCCATACTTACAGAATAATTTACTTTTGCGCTGCCTTCCTCTTTTGTTTCGGACTTTGGCAATGCTGTTTCCAGACTGTCGGAAACCTGATAGCTGGTCGGAACTTTCTCCACCTTTCCATTGTTCGCCGCCAGAGCCACTTCTGCTGCCGAATTAAAGAGGATAGTACCTGCACCAATAATAGCAAGTGTTGCTGCTGTCAATTTTAAAATGTTCTTTTGTTTCATAATAAAACTCCTTTCTGATTGTTTTGATAGATACACTATATAACCTCTTTGTATCAAAAAAATATCAGAGTTATTATGGACTTGTAAAATTATTCACTTTTAAAAAATTTTTCATTAACCCGGAAAAGTCAGCTTCACTATCGTTCCTGCTCCCGGCTCGGAAATAAATGACATATCTGCATGATGAATCTGTATGATTTTCTCACAGATAGAAAGCCCAAGCCCTGCCCCGCCGGCGGCACGGCTGCGCGCCTTATCAACACGGTAAAAAGCCTCTTTTATATGGGATACCTGCTCCATCTCCATGCCAATCCCATGATCCTCCACTTCCATTACAATATCAGATTCCTCCTGATAAGCGGATATACGAATTTCTTCTTCCTGCCGGCTTGCCTTTATTGCATTATCAATCAGATTATTTGTCAGTATCAGAAGCTGTTCCATATTTCCCCTGATAATGTAATCCTGGGGCAAAGCATAGGTCAGCCTTATTCTCTTTTCCGCTGCCCTCATATGCATAGCCTTTTCTGACTGCACAAAAAGTTCTTTCACAGAGCAGTCGCTGTCTTTCATTTCATCTCTGCCAAGCAATGCCATATTAAGAAGCTGATAAGCCATATTCTGGAGCCTGCTGCACTCTGACATAATAAACTGGGTACATTCATAACGTTCTGCTTCTGACATAAGCGCTTTTTGGATATATTCTGCATATCCGTAAATTGCTGTCAGCGGAATCCGCAATTCATGGGAAAAATTGTCAATAAACTGCTGTTTCTGCTCTGCTGCATCCTCAAGCTGCTTAATCTGAATTTCTATCTGCTTAGCCATAAGATTAAAATTGTGCGCCACACTGGAAATTTCATCTTTTCCATGAACCGGAATCCTGCTGCCGTAATTTCCGTTTGCAATCTTCGCGGATGTACTGGAAATCTGTCTTAAGGGACGAAAAATGATATTAAGAAATTGAAACAGAAAAAAAGACATTATGAGCATTACCACAATGCCTGTAAGAAAAAGAATATTTTTCGTATGACGCCATGACTGGATGGTATCGCCCAGGTTCCCAATATACATAAGTCCGTAATCCTGCCATGGAGCCGGAAAACTGCCGTAAACGCAAAGGACAGGGCGACTTGCGTTTTCTATATAAACAAGCCTTTCCTGACTATATCCTGTATCCGGTGGAAAAATCATGCTTTCTTCCGATGCAAATGCAGGACTTTCGTAAATCCATTCCCCTGAAAAAGCCACCGCAAGTCCGTTTCCCTTTCCTTGCAGATACCTGGCATACAAACGCATCAGGCCATCAATATTTTCTTCCACATTATTTCCCCTCTGCTCCAATGCCTGCATATCTCCAATCAATGATGATGCTATGACATAATGCTCTGCCAGACATTTGTCACGTACAACAGAAAGCTTATCCTTCAGGATAACAATTGAAACAATCAGGATCATAGAATTGAGAAATACAATAAAAAGAATCAGCGCAACGAAAAAAATCTTTTTTTTCATTCATGAACCTCCAACCGGTATCCCAGCTTATATACTGTCCTGATATGATTTTCCAAATGCAGTTTATGGCGCAGTCTCTGTATATGGACATCCACAGTACGGGTACCTCCGTCAAAATCATATCCCCACACCATATCTAACAGCTTTTCCCTGGAAAGGGCAATGTTCCGGTTTCTAATCAGTACCTCCAGCAGTTCATATTCTTTGGGTGTACATTCGACAACTGTTCCATTCAGGTAAACCTGATGTCTGTCAAAATCACATTTCAAGTCACCCATCATAAACTCTGCCTCAGCTTTTTTTGTCCGCCGCAGTACCGCTTCCACCCTTGCTGCCAGCTCCAGCATCTGAAAAGGTTTTGTCAGATAATCATCCGCCCCCATAGCCAGTCCTTTCAGCTTGTCGGTTAGTTCACTTTTCGCTGTCAGAAAAATGGTCGGAGTTCCGAAGGCTCTTTCAAACACCTGATAGCCGTCCAGTCCGGGCAGCATAATATCCAGCACCACCAGATCAAAACTTTCATTTTCCAGCAATGTGGCCGCAGATAATCCATCGAAAGCCTGGGTGCAGTGATGCCCTGTAAGACTTAGATTTCTGCGTATCAATTCATTAATGGAAAGTTCGTCCTCCACAATTAATATTTCAGCCACTTTTTATTCACTCCCTTTTCTAATAATAAAAAGTATAACTCAAAAATGTTTCAAAATTGTAAATAATTTTAAAATTCCTCAGTATCAGTGTAAACACAAAAAAGCGTCCATTGGTTTTCTTCCAACAAACGCTTTCCCGCCTTAATACCTGATCCATCTAAGTATCATATACTGATTTTATATTTTCTTATTATTAAAATCTCTGTCCCGTTTACCTCAAATGGAATGACAATATTCCAATTGCCATCCGTCCAGTGGGATATAAAATCCAGCGGCTGTCCGGTTATCTGTGATATTCATACCCGTATAACGTGAGTCTCTGAAAAAAGTTTTCAATTTCTCAGGGAATTTTATCATTTTTAAAGACAGGTGAATACTATGACCGGGATCCCCCAATGTGGCGTAACGCCATACTCTGGCAGCGTCCGTACATTTCCCCCTGCTAAAGTTCTTTTGTATTAAAAAGCTTAATTGCTATCAGCAATCCCATAATTGATATAATTACTGAAATTAAAGTGGGCAAAATAAAATCAGACGGAGCTGCTATGCCTGAAATCAAGTCTATATTTTGTGTCGTTAAATTAAACGGACTGAATTTAGCAAATGGTTCTATAATTCCGAGCAGAGATATAACGGCTGCAATACCACCGGTAAAAAGTATACTTGTAAATGTCTGCCTGAACAAGACGCAGCCAATCATAAGAATACTTAAATACATAAAGCCAACAACCCAAAGAGCAAGTGCAGCTAATGCAGCATTGGGGAGTTTCGTATCTACCCATAAAACCCCAGTATAACCATAAGTAAAAGCATAGCTGACCCAATAACTGATTGTCATAAGAACGGCTGCTACGGTATATTTAGCAAGAATAATCGCTTTACGCGAAAGTCCTTTTGTTACCATTAAAACTAAAGTTCCTTTGGAATATTCGCCGGAAAGGCAACTGCCATAAAGAATAATAAACGCACTAAACCCCACACCAGAAATATTCTTATAAAATTGTTTCCATGCGTCTAATGCAACAGGTTCTGAATTCATTTCCATATCTGCTGCTAATGCCGATAAAATTTCCGGTGTAAATTTAGCAAGAAATGCACTCATCATGCCAAAAACCAAAAAGACAGCAAACATGATAAGAAAACGATGATTTTTTATATTCTCTATAAATTCTTTTTTTACGAAAGCAGGATAACCACTCATTTTATCACCTCCAAAAACAAACTCTCAAGAGACGGTTCCATGATTTCCATTTTGACAGGACAAAGCCCTGTTTCGGAAAATACATTGAAAAGAGATTGTTGCACTTTTTTCATGTTACAGCTATGCAGGATAATTTCCCTGTTGTTTTCTTCCGAGCTGGCAATCAACGGCTTTATAGCCTGCTGCTGCTTAAACATCAACAATTCATCATCAGCAGAAAACTCTACCAGCAGGCTGTCATGCCCATGTAACGCCTTAATTTCCGCAAGTGTACCACAAACAGCAATTTTCCCCTCATTCAGAAAAGCGGCACGGTCACAAATACGCTCTACATCTGAAAGAATGTGGGTAGAGAATAAAACGGTTGTGGTATCACTGATTCTGCGGAGAATGTCTAAAATTTCTCTTCTCCCCACAGGATCAAGCGCACTTGTCGGTTCGTCGCAAATCAATAATTTAGGGCTGGTAAGCAAAGCCTGTGCAATACCGAGACGCTGTTTCATACCACGGGAAAATCCGCCAATTTGTTTTGTTGCGCCGCTCAATCCTACAAGGGAAAGAAGTTCCTGACCTCTTTGTTCAATTTTACTTTTGGGTATACCAATGACTGCACCACAAAGTCTAAGGTATTGCGGCGGTGTCATATAATTGTAAAACTCCGGCACATCTGGTAAATAACCAATAAACTGATTTGTTTTTGTCTGTCCAAAACAGACTGTCTCATTACAGACATGGATTTCTCCACTGTCCGGCTGCAACAGCCCTAACACCATTTTCATTGTTGTCGTTTTCCCTGCGCCATTTTGCCCAATGAAGCCAAAAATGCTTCCTTCTGGTACTGACATATTCAGATTATCTATGATCTTCTGTTTCCCAAAACTCTTAGATAAGTTTTGTATTGTAAGTACGTTCATTCGTCCTCCCCCTTTCCGAAAGTGAAATAGATGACTGGTCCAAAAAGTAACAGAATTATGACAACTACAAGCCACATAATTTTATTACCAAAACGATAATGTGGATGGTGTAAGATATGAACCACCGCTGCGGCTGCAAGTGCTATATCCATGAGTAGAATTGGTATAAGCAAGGGCAGCATTTTAAGAATAGTATCCATGTTTTACCTCCTGTTGATGTGTTACTAATTTTATCATATCAATAATATTATCATAATGATAATATTAAGTCAATAAATACCGCCCCGGTCACAGGGCGGTAATTTTTATTTATCTGTTTTTTCTTCCGGAGAAATAATTATTCCAATCGTTCGTAACTTACGTTCTGGGTTAGGCTCATTATCTTTTACTTTGCTAATGATGTGTGAAATATCTGTTACAAGAGAAGTCAACTCTTTATCTGACAAATAAAGGGGAGACAGAGAAAACCCCGTCATATCTTCTTTGATATTTATATTTGACGACTGACAGTATTGTTGAAATTGCTTTGCAAACCCTATCATATACTGCATGAAGTACTGCATATATAGTTTTCCGGAATTTTCTTCTAACATTGTTTCCATTTCGCTATTGATATTGAATGCAAGCGCATATGTCTTTTCAACTGTACCGCGAATTTGTGTTTCCTCGACCACTTTTAAAATGCCGTCACTCAACATTTTTTTTAGATGCCGATATAATGTCGCAGGCGGAATATCATTATATGTATCAGACAATTGCCTTGCTGTTGCTTTCCCTTGGGAATGTATTTCAAGCAACAGTTTACATTTAACCGGATTTGTAATACAGTCCATAAGATTATCAGCCATAATGATCCTCCTGTTTGAATATATGAAAATATTATCGCTTTGATAGTAAAAAGTCAACTGCCGGCACACATTAAAATTTTTACACTCTCGAATCACTTTCTTACAACCCGCGCAGTAAATGCGCAGGTCTGTGTGAACAGTAACGTCAGCGCCCCTTCATTATTTCAACATGCTATATACACACTCCAATAAAGTTAATGCAAGTATAATGTTAATCAGCCTGTAATATTTTTGATATGTTTTCTGTATCAGTACCCCCATTGCAACCCATGTGAGGGTTGCAGCCGTTCCAATCGTAGCAATGATAACTTCAAATAAAAGCAAAACCCATAAAGAGCCGCTTATGTCCGTGATATATCCCGTCAATGCGGTAATTCCAAATAAATAGATTTTTACATTGACAAACTGCAGTAAAAATCCTTTCATAAATGATGCCGATTTTTCCATAGTTCCTGCATCTGGTTTACTTAACGCAATATGCACTGCCAGCCATAAAATATAAGCAGCGCCTATATATTTCATAATGCCAGACACAGCCGGCAAAAAGGTACTCACTCCAAATACAAAAACAGCACATATTACCTGCACAACATAATATCCTGCAAAAATTCCCCAAAAAAGGGGCCTGCCTTTTTTATATCCATAGTTTGTTACTGTATTCAACGCCAGTATATTTCCTGGCCCCGGTGTAAAAGCATTAATAGCAGAATAAATAAAAAAATTACCTAATACATAACCCGGCATTTTTTATGCCTCCTTTCCGTTTCTTTATCTTAGCACGGAATGTCATGTAATAGGTAATATCTGTTTTTTATGCTGTTACATAGGGCAATCCTATGTTTTATACAATAAGCTGGCTCGCGAAGCGTACTGTCCTCCCACGGGCTGCCAATTTTTAACTGAATGATACTGGTTACAGTAATGCCAGTTTCTCTCAGGCTGTCAATTTCCTGTGGAGATTCAGTGCCATAAATGCAGTGACAACAGCCGCCACAATATCTGCTACAGGCTGGGCATAAAGAACACCATCCAGCCCCCAGACCATGGGCAGAAACCAGATGGCAGGCCAAAAGCAGAGCCCCTGTCTGCAGGCCCCAAGGATGCAGCCCTCTTTTGCTTTTCCCATTACAAGAAACAGGAAGCAATACACTGTATGAAATCCAAAGAATATAAACGAAACCCCATTTGCCCGAAGTGCAACTGCCCCTATACAGACCATCTCTGCGTCGCCTTTTGTAAATAAGGACATAATCCGGCTTGGAAACAGCGCGGACAGCAGCCCAAAAAACGCACAAAATATGGTGGACCAGAGAATGGATGTCCTGACAGCTTCACGAAGGCGTCCCAACTTCTTTGCTCCGTAACTGAACCCGGCAATCGGCTGGAATCCCTTTAGAAAACCAAAAACAGTCAAAGTTCCCATAGACATAATCTTTGTAACAGGCCCCATTGCGGCAAGGGCAGAGCCTCCATATTCCTTTGCAGCATGATTGATCATGCTGATTGACATACTGGTCAATAGCTGAAACAGCAATGTGGGAACCCCTATTTTTAATATTTCGGACATAATCTCTTTTGAAAAACTCCACCCCCTGACACGAAAACTAAATATACTCTTTTTACGTAGAATATAGGATAAATAAATCAGCGCAGAGACAATCTGGGAAACGGCTGTGGCAACGGCCGCACCTGCAACCCCCAGATTCAGTAGATAAATGAAAACTGGATCCAATGCCACATTCAATACAGCGCCTGCCAGCAGAGCATACATAGCTGTTTTTGCGGCGCCCTCGCTGGACACAATATTATTCATGGTAACGTTAAATACATTGAAAATGGAAAACGTAATATATATTCTGGTATAAGTAACAGCATAAGGCATGACACTTTCCAATGCGCCTGTCCATTTTAAAATTGGTTTCGTGAAAATGACAGAGCATATAATAACAACTGCACCAACCAATATACTGCTATACAAAGCGGTGCTGGCCACCTTATCAGCCATGTCCTTATCATTGCCCCCCAGCAGCCTTGAGAGGTAAGCCGCTGCACCGTTTCCAAACATCAGCCCCAGCCCCACAACAATCTGTCCAAGAGGAAAAGCTACCGTGACCGCCCCCATTTGGGCGGTTCCCAGTCCGCCAACAAAATATGTATCCGCCAGATTATATAGTGCATTGACCAGCATCCCTATCATTGTTGGCAGTCCCATTGCCAAAAGTGCTTTTGGTACTGCCTCATTTCCAAGCAGTTCCATTTTTCTGTTTTGTTCCTTCATGTTGCATACTCCTTCCGCAATTTACTATTTAATATATTACTATAAATTATAGCAATTATATTAAAGTATACTACTTTATTTTATAGTATTTGTCAAGCACAAGAAAGCACCTGTGCGGAAATCAGTTTTCAGCATATACAGCCTGAACAGGCAGCACACAGACACACGCCAAGCGCAACTGCGGCAGCCCTTTTCCTCTTGCGCGGAGTGCGCATCCCTCCCTTAATGATTTACGCTGTCACAATTTCCAATAAAAAAATCCCGAAAGTTCCAAGTATCAGAACCTCCGGGAATTAGTTTCATCTTGTGTTCTTAATTGATGCTTAAACCAGCGCTTGCGTATCCTGCAACTGTATTAAGCAGGGACAATCCACTCGCCGTTGCTGAAAATACCAGCATCAGCCGTGTTTGGGCTGTTACCGGAATATTGAGTCCTGTGAGTGCACCATTTAACAATGTCCCGATGGATATAATTCCGGAAAGTGATGGTGTCAGGCTGATTAGTGTGCCGGCAATCGGAGTAAATGAATTATTTGGTGTTACAGACTGATAGATCTGCGCATTTACCGTAACTGTGGAACCTACTAAGGAAAGTGCCGCTGTTGTACTGAAAAATGCACTGAACGAGGTAATAACACCGGCACGCGGAACCTGGAATGCAAAATTAGAAAGTGTTCCACTGGCATTTGTTATATCAATTGTAGCTCCCAGCAGGGTAAGCCCCTGCGCACTGCTTCCAAAGCCAACAAAGGCGGGAATCCCCGCAAGCCCTCCGGCGATTGTCGTCAGTGTAATTGGAAGCCCTGATGCAAAGGGAATAATCGCTCCCGTTCCTTCAACGCCAGTAGGCCCGGTTGCTCCCGTGGCTCCTGTCGGGCCAGTAGCTCCTGTGGCCCCTGTGGCTCCCGTCGGACCGGTTACTCCCGTGGCCCCCGTGGCTCCTGTCGGGCCGGTAATTCCATCCGCTCCTGTCGCTCCCGTCGCCCCCGTCGGGCCGGTTACTCCATCCGCTCCTGTCGCTCCCGTCGCCCCTGTCGGGCCGGTTACTCCATCCGCTCCTGTCGCTCCCGTCGCCCCCGTGGCTC
>CAMWUN010000068.1 GCA_947177425.1 uncultured bacterium | reverse complement strand
GCAACTACGCCCCTTGTGGACTTCCACCACAGACTGACGGCATGCCCGTCATACTAAAAAAAGGGATTGATCCTAGAATCAATCCCTTTGATAGTTTGCTTATATGCCCAATCTTGATTAGCCAAGTAAGGACAGAACGCCCTGGTTGGACTGGTTAGCCTGTGCCAACATAGCCTGACCTGCCTGTGCAAGGATGTTGTTGTTGGAGTAAGCAACCATTTCTGTAGCCATATCTGTATCACGGATAGCTGCTTCAGATGATGTGGTGTTCTCAACTACGTTATCCAAGTTAGCAATGGTGTGCTCCAGACGGTTCTGGATAGCACCAAGGTCGGAACGCTGTGAAGATACAGCCTGTAAACAGGTCTTAACAAATGCATTCAAGCTTGCGAAATCTTTGCTTGAAGGAACATTCGTACCAGTAGTAAGTGTATTGTGGAACTTCGCAATAACATTGGCTGCAATAGTTGCAGTCATCTTCTGGGTTGTAGATGTCATACCTGATGTACCTGCGGCCCATGTTGTGTAGGAAACATTTGCATTGCCAGCTACTGCTGCAAGACCTGACAATGACATTGACTTAATAGAAATATCAATGTGCTGTCCAGCTTCTGCACCAACCTGAAGTCCTTTTCCTGTGAAGGAACCATCTAACAGAGACTGCTCATTGAATGTAGTTGTGCTCTGTACACGGTCAATTTCACTCATCAACTGGTTAATTTCAGCTTTGATGTAGTTACGGTCAACAGATGTAAGTGTTCCAGTTTCACCTTTAACTGCTAACTGGTTCAAACGCTGTAACATATCATGAACTTCGTTCAAAGCACCTTCTGCTGTCTGCACACAAGAGATACCATCCTGAGCGTTAGCGGAAGCCTGTGTAAGACCTTTAATCTGACGTCTCATTTTTTCTGAAATGGAAAGTCCTGCTGCATCATCTGCTGCACGGTTAATTTTGTAACCGGATGATAACTTCTCTGTTGATTTAGCCTGTGTTGATGTGTTAACTGCTAACATTCTGTTAGAGTTCATGGCTGTAAGATTGTGTTTAACTATCATTGACATAACATATTCCTCCTTGAATTTAACGCCGCTTCCCTGCGTACGTTTGTTAATTTAACTTACAGTTACCTTTATGAATTCGTACGCATCCACAAGCGATAACTGTAAGTTTATTTACGTAAGCAATTATTTGTTTTGCTTTACTTGTATATTATATCGGTGGTTTTCTTTAATACTTTATAGCCAAAATAAATTTTTATTCAAATTTTTAAAAATTATTTTCTATAGTCGTGTTTTCTATCCGTTTTGCTGCGTGACCAATCCTTTGTATATTTATATTTTCCATTGCGGACAATCTGCGAATCAGAAAAACGAAATGACATGCCTGATGGCAAGATGTTAAATTTATATATTTATAATAAAATCCGTCCGTTATTATGTCAATTATATTTATTGATTTTATTGAAAGGAACTTATATACTATAGATATGCGGTATGAAAACATAATGCTTCCGGTTACAAAATCAGAGCGGCAGTATTATGTGGCCTGGGTGGGCAGCACGCTATTCTATTCAATAGATGCTATTCATTTAAAATATATGATAATTAAAAATACTATATTATAATAGGAAGAAACATAAAAAGCATTATACAAAAATTCAGAGAAGGGGTTATGGTTCTGCTTTATGGCAGTATTGGCTATAACAAAACAGGTACCAGTTATCATGAAAATACTTTTCCATCAATATGGGAGCATATGTGAGCCTGACATTATTTCTATCTTTGAAGCCTCCGGGATTCAGGTAGTCCGGGAGGATGCAGAGGTTACACAAAAATCTATTCCTGCACAGCAGCGGGTTCGTATGATTAGTGATTATTTGTTTAACGATAAATTTACATTTGTTTTCAGCATTAATTTTTTTCCCTACATTTCTGATATCTGTGAAAGATTTCAGATTCCTTATGTGTGTCTCAGTGTAGACTGCCCTGTGTTGGAATTATTTTCCGAGTCTGTGAAAAATAAATGGAACCGTATTTTCCTCTTTGATTACACACAGTATATGCGGTTTGTCTCTGCCAATCCCGACTGCATCTTTTATCTTCCTCTTGCTACGAATGCAGACCGCTGGGATCAGGTAATTTCTTCCATGACACCCGAAGAATATGACACGTATACTTCCGATATTTCTTTTGTCGGTTCTCTCTATACAGAAAAGTCGCCTCTTTCCGCAAAGACTCTTCCTCCCAGACTGGCAGGGTATGTTGACGGGGCTGTGGAGGCACAGCTTCAGGTGTATGGTTATAATTTTCTGGAAGAAATCATTACACCGGAACTGACAGCGCAGCTTAAGAAAACTTTTCAAGATTACCGGAATCTTACCAGCGTTTATCCCGGAACAGACAACTATACCGCCGCCAATTATTATCTGGCAATGCGTGCGGCAGAATTGGAACGCATACGCACCTTGCAGGCTCTCTCCCATGATTTTCATGTGGATATATATACAAGAAGTTCCTGTAAAGATTTAACTCCTGGTTCAAATCTGCGCTTAAAGGGCGGCGTGTCCACCCTGACAGAGATGCCCAAAGTGTTCCATTGCAGTAAAATTAATCTGAATATCACAATCAAGTCTATCCAGAGCGGCCTTTCCTTACGGATATGGGATGTGCTGGGATGCGGCGGATTTCTGCTCAGCAATTACCAGACTGAAATTCCTGAATACTTTGAAATTGGTAAGGATTTGGTATGTTATGAAAGTATAGAAGATTTGAAGGAAAAAGCGGCATATTATCTGACCCATGACGATATACGGATGGAGATTGCACGCAACGGATATGAGAAGGTGAAAGCACAGCATACATGGGCACACCGGATTTCGTCTATGATGCAGACAATACTGGCCACATTATCCTAAAATCAGACATTTTCATGCTTCACGTTGCTGTCTTACCGATATAAAAGGGGCGCTGCACAATATGATCATCTGTGCGTACGCCCCTAAAATAACTATTTCTTTTTGTCCATAAACTGCGGAATTACGACATTACCCTTGCTCATACTTTTGTAATAACCATACGCCGCCTTGGAATTCATTTTGCTGAACTTAACTGAATTTTTTTCTTTTGCAAATGCCGCTTCTACGAGCTGCTTGTTTCTTGCTTCCTGGGCCTGCACTGCAATGCTCTTATCGGTCACTTTCTTCACCAGTTCCTGGAGTTCAGCAATCTGCCCCTTATATCTGTCCCGATTATCCTGCAGTTGCTCGCGAATCCGCTGGTACAAAGAGTCAAAACCATCATCCAAAGCTGTCAGTTCTTCAATCAGTCCGCCCTTTCTGTCAATGGCCGCATCAAATTCATCATAAGGAAAGCTGTCGCTTTTAAGCATCTTTGCCTGCTGGTTGTTTTCGTCTTCGATTTTATCAAGGACTATTAATTTTTTCTGCAGACTATCCGCCAGAATATCAAGATAATTTTCTATCATACGGTTCCTCTTTCCCTATTATTAATCCGCATAACTTCTTTCCATGTGTCACGGACAGCGTTCAGATGATCTCTGACTTCTACCACAGCCGCTTTGTCCTTTTTGATATTTGCGTCCACAAGACGCTCCAGCAGATAGTTATAAATCCTGTCAAAATCCTTAGCTACCGGATATTTCATATCCAGTGTAACCTGAAGATGCTCAACAATCTTCTGGGCTTTGATAATATTTATATGTGCTTTCTGGATTTCCCTTCCATCAATTGCTGCAATAGCAACATTACAAAATTTAATTGCGCCTTCATACAGCATCAACGTAAGTTCTGCCGGTGAAGCGGTCAATACCTTGCTGTTTTTATACTGGGCAAACGCATTGGGTAATGCCATTTTGTCATCCTCCTAATAAACTGGTGACAGCACTCTGATTAGACTGCATCTTTGCAAGCGCTGTTTCCATTGCGCTGAATTTCTTATACCATTTGTCTTCCAACGCTGTAATCTTTTCTTCCTGCTTTTTAATTTTCTCAGTGTATGCATCATACTCTTCCTTCATACGTACATCTTCATATACGGTAAAGGAACTGCTGTAGTCTGTCTTGGTCATAAGGGTATTAACCTTGCCCCACAGACTCTTGCTCAGTCCGGTAAAGAATGCAACAACGGAATCAGGATCGCTGGCAATAGCCGCTCTCAGTTTATCTTCATTGTTCTTTGTATATTCGTCATCCTCGTCGCCGTTGATATGGTAAGCGTTCTTCTCATTGTCAGCAGCATTCCAGTATCCAAGCGTTTCAATACCAAAGTCGCTCAGGTACATTTTCTTTCCGTTTACTTCCACGCCGGACATCATGATTTCCTTCATAGCGCTGGAAACAGTGCTAAGGGTGCTGTCCCTGCGCAGAACGGAATCTTTGATCTTCTGCTCCCACTTCTCAATTTCCTTTTCAGACATTGCATCTTTTTCATCATCTGTCAGAGGCTCATAGTCCTTGGCAGACTCTGCATTATAGAGCTTATCCATTTCATTAATCAGAGCGCTGTACTCTTTAATGAAATTCTTAATCATATCATAGATACCGTCTGTATCTTCCGTAGTTGTGATGGTAACAGTCTCATCGGTTTCTTCCAGTGCAGTAATGGTCAGACCGTTGATTTTGAATACGTTGTTGCTGGATGTAAATTCAGCGCCGTTTAATTCGATAACTGCGTCCTCGCCTTTGGTCATGTAACCTAAATTGAGTTTTTTACTGGGATCTGCTGCAGCAGCATCATAATCAGCTTTCACAGACTGTGCATACGCCAAATCAGCCGCAAACTTATCAGCAACCTGGTCTTTCAGAGTTTGGGTCGCATTTCCTGCACCATCTGTATACTCAAGACATTTATCAATGATTGCCTGTTGGGAATCTTTAGCAGCCTGATAGCCTTCATACTCTTGCGCAAGGGCAAGTTCCTTGTTCAAATCTTCCAGTCGCTGGGCTTTATCTGCCTCTGAAAGAGAGGTGTCATCATTAACCGCCTTAATCTCATCATTGATTATCGCAGAAGTTCTGTCAGGATCATAACCATCAGCCACCATAGCCGCCATATTATTATCTTGTTGGCCAATTTCATGCTGTGCTACAGAAATGGTATCATCATATGCTGCAACTATTTCGGCTACTTTATTGTCAATGTCAGCCTGGGTATAGTTGTACTTATTAACATAAGCATCAAGTTCATCTGAAGTCATCGCTGTATTAAGCCCCAGCTTAAACTGCGCATTGGGATCTGAAAACTCCAGACTAAAGTCTCCTGCCGCCCCGCTCTGGCTTCCGCTAATGAAAAATCTCTGGCTGTCCACATCAAAGTTGGCATTCAGCCCGGCATTCCTGAATTCGTTTACCAGATTATCTATGGTCATGTCGCCATTGATATTTATTTCCTTATCGCCCCCAGCCGTCTTTACGGTTATTTTGGAACTTCCGTCAATACCAAGTTGCTTTAACTGGGTATTGGCATTGTTATTGCCGGAAAGCTGCGCACTGGTCATGTATGCCGTAGTCGCCACTTTCTTTACTTTCAGTTTCTGGGAACCATTGATGGCGTTGGCTCCGGTAATTACGCTGACTGCGCTTGAATTGGAAACCTTCGTGGTTTTCTTCCTGTAATCGGATTCATAACGCATGTTGGATAATGTGCCGTCATAGAACTTTTTAATCTTGGTGTTCAGTTCTTTCCATGCATCCTGCTTCCACTCATGTTTGGTCTGTTTCTTTTTAAGGGTATCAACTTTGGTCTTCTGGGCTTTAACAAGTTCAGCAATGATTGACTCAGTGTCCAGACCGGAATTCATACCGGTTATTCTGATTGGCATTGTGTTACCTCCTATCTTCTCTCATCCACCAAAAGCCCTGCCAGCTCCCATGCTTTTGCTATCATATCAAGGGTCTTCTCGGGGGGAATCTCTTTGATTACCTCTTTGCTTTCCTTGTCTACGATTTTAATCGTAACACGATTGGTAGCATCATGGATCCCAAAGACTGCTTCTGAATGGGAAAGGTTCTTATTCAACTGTTCAACGGCTTTCTTAATCTGCTCTGTCGAAGCCTGCTGCTGTTCTTTCGGCGTATTACCGCCTTCCGATCCGCTCTGGCCGCCGCTTTGTTCCTCTCTCTTTTCCGGTGCAGCTACTTTCACTGTGGTGGAATCATATATGTTATTCTGCTCCTGTGCAGCAACATCCATGTCCTCTGCCACTTTTGGTACAGGCCTTGCCTGCTGTGTTGTCTGTGCCTGATATGTCATGGCACTGCTTAATGGTTCTATTGCCATTGTAATCACCTCCGTGTGATATAAAAATTTTAAAACTGTAGAGTTTTCCTGTCTTCTTTAGTATATATCGGAATATATGGCGAAAAATTTATAGTTTTCCATGAAAAAAATCGGCCTGTATATACACTTACCTTATAAAAATATAAAACAACGGACAGCACCCTTTGCGAGCTGTCCTTATGTTAAGCAAACGCCTTTTGCAGCCTAAATCCGGCTGCAAAAGGCGCCTTTGCCATTCTGACCTTTTATTAATCTCCCAGCAGTGTCTTAAGAGCCTGTAATCCGTCCATATTGACTGATTCGCTGTTTGCCTCCTGAATCTGGGCATATACTTCTTTCCTGTATATGGGTACTTCCTTAGGTGCGCTGATGCCAAGCTTTACCTGCTCTCCTTTTATCTCCAGCACAGTAATCTCAATATTATTGTTAACAATGAGGGCTTCATTCTTTTTCCTGGATAAAGCTAACATTTATTCACCTGCTTTCCTTGCATTCAAAATATCATAAATAGGGAATTTAACTGCATAATCCTCTCCCTCCACGATTATCTGGCACGCCTTTCTCTCTGCTGCGTTAATGACAATTGGGCCTCTTAAGTTGACACTCATCCTTTTCAGATCCGAAGGAACAGTAACAGTCACCATCACCAGCAGTTCATCGGGCTGTAATTCTCCAAGAGGTTTTAACAGTTCGTCATCCACCTCCGGATTGTAATCCGGCCTGACAATCAGGGGATCCATAACCGGCATTGCAAAAGCTGGCTCCTGTATAGACTGCATCCAGTGAATGGAGCCGATTCCCCTGTCCTCGTCATGTATCAGGGTAAACTCTGTCAAATCCGGAAACCCGATAATTCCAAGCGGAAAATGAATGATTTTCTCATCTGCTATATCTATTTCTCCAAAAACTTTTGTGTTGATTCTCATAACCGCTCCTATCCGCGCGCCTTGATACCCGCTGTTAAATATAGTTCATAAGCGACGTCTGCATAATCTTTCCTGTCGCCATCAGAGCTGCATTATAGGTAAGCTCCGTGCTTGAAAGCTGGATAACCACTTCTGCAATGTCCACATCTTCATTTTCAGACTGCAGGGTCTTGAAGGTAGTCCGCTGATCCATAAGCCTGTTGCTTATTAAGTCAAGACGCTGGCTTCTGGTTCCGTTGTCGGTAACTGCCACATTTGTGTCATCCAGATACTGCTGTGCCTTTGAAATCATTTTCTGAAACATATTATGCACGTTTTCGCGCTCGTAGCTGTACGCCTTGCTGGCAGCTTCATATTGCTTTTTAACCCGGTCATAATTAGGGTCGCTGTCCTCCATGGATTTAAACTGCGCTTCCATATCCGTAAAAGTCTTGTCAATTGCCTCCAGTCTTTCAAGGGCATTCTCCAAATCTTCCACATCCCTGTCCAGGTCATGGGAAAACACCTCGTCTGCGGTAGTGTTGACCTGTACCTTCTGGTTGTATCCTACATCATATTCAATGGCCTGTTTCTTAGCTCCGGCTGCAGTGAGGTATTCCTGATTATAATTAATCTTTACAGGCACCGCCGGATTGACAGAAGTATCCATCAGCACATTGCCGCTTTCATCCAGCGTCGTCCCTTCACATGCAAAATAATGCTCCGGACGGATGTCGCCGTCAGCCCATGTATTCTTATCGTAAGTAACCCGGATTTCCGCATTTGTCCCGCCTGCTCCCGGTGCCTTGGTAGCTGTTTCCACCTTTGAATAAGCAGTATCGCTAAAAAGAATTTCCCCGGTTTCCGGTACAAACAGTATCAGATCCTGATTATTCTCATTGGCATCCAGCATCCTCTTATAAGGGTCAGGATTCTCGCCTACAGGAACGGTAGTAGCTGTAAATGTCTGCCCTGTGCCCGGCATTTCTATCGTTATATCATTCGTTGCATCTTTCACACCCTTCAAATCATCATAGGACATGCGCAGTCTGTGGATATCGCCGTTTCTGATAGGCTGCTCTGTAATATTATCATAATTGGTGTCCATGAAGTTATTCTTATTCAGCCCATTCAATTTATCCACATCAGTATAGTTAATGGTGTCAAAATCTGCAATGGTATTCTGCTCATGAATTGTATAATTGGGATAGCCGCCGTTCGTCCTGGTCTGGTCTTTCTCCACCTGCTCCGTAAACGACATAGTGGTATCGGTTCTGAATCCAGTAAAAACATATCTTCCCGCATAGTCCACATTTCCCGTGGAATAAAATTCATTCTTAAGAGACTTGATCTGATCCAAAAGGATTTTCAAATCCTCACATTTTCTGTCCTTATTGGCTGCATCATTGGCTCTCCTGCTTATATCGGTAAGCACCTGCGTAGCCGTATCAAGAGCCTTGCCGGTGACATCCAGCCAACTGTCCGCATTTTTCGCATTTTTTTCATAATACTGAGTCAGTTCTGAAACGCTGGTTCTAAGACGCAGGGCACGGATAGCAATAATCGGATCGTCAGAAGGCCGGGTAATCTTCTTCTGGGTGGACATCATCGTGCTGAGTTTATCCTGTAATATTTTATTATTATTGATATTATACAGAGAATTATTCTGCATAATCTTATTTGTCATTCTCATACTTATTGTTCTCCTTTCTGCCTATAAGCAGCCTCTGTTAAACACCTGTCCGCAAAATCAACTGGTCGTAAACCTCTGTCAGTGTCTGTATCATCTTGGATGCCAGTGTATAGGAATTCTGGAATTTCACCAGGCTTACCGCTTCCTCGTCCTCGTCTACGCCAGATATGGAATTCCTCTGGTTGTCAATGGTATTCCGCAGGCTTCCATAGGTACCGTAAAAAATATTAGCATCGCTGGCATTTAAGGATACATCCCCCAGAATTGCTTCCAGAAGCTGTCCGGCAGTTCCGTTACGGAAGCTGAACTCTTCCCTGCTGGTGAGCATGTTAATCATTTCCTGGACCTTTCCGCATTCCTCTACGCCCACCAGGCTGTCTGTTCTGGTTCCCAGACGGCTGGGATCATCAAGCAGTTCACTGTTGATACAGAAATTTCCCGCCGTCAGCAGATAATAGCTGGACTTGTCGGAATCCGCCCCATTCAGGTCAGCTTCCGTATACTGGTTTTCGTTGTTTCCCATAAGTCCTGTAAATAAGATACATCCCTTATTACCGCTGGCATCAACGCCGCTGGTAAAGATGTTGTTTACAGTCTTGGCAAACCCACGTATCCAGGAATTCATCTGCTGCATATAGTAGGGAATACCCTGATACTTAATCTGCGTTTCTGTCTTGGCATCCTTACCCACACACCCTGCATCAACCTGGGGCTGATTGGAGGCGCTCATTGTAAAGGTATAAGTATCTGTTCCGTCAAACTCCCAACTGTCATAACGGTAAAAAACATTGCCTATATTAATAAGGCCGCCATTGTCAGACAAAGTACAATCCTGCATACTTTTCAGAAAATCGTCTGTCACTTTAATTTCAACCTTATCGCCTGTAACACTCTTAACCTCGCCGTTAAAATTGGCTCCGTTGTTTCCATCCCTCAATTGTACCAGACCTTTCAGCCTTCCGTCCATGGCCGCATTCGTCAGGCTGAAACTGTTTCCATCACTCCACTTCACATCATAAAGTCCGTCGGCGTCTGTCTGGTTTACCTTTTCATTCTTGTCACGGGCCACACATTCCAGAGACTTGTAGCTGGTGCCGTCCACCAGCGTCTGTCCTCCCGCAATCCTTACAATATATCTGTGGGCATTACTTTCCACATTGGGATCGTTCGTAAGCGGGAATTCCATGGTTTCCACATCCACCACTTCCGACAGTTCGTCTATCAGCAGATCCCTCTGATCCCGTAGTTCGTTGGCTCTCATATTTTTGCCGGAAAGTTCCACCACATTAATCTGATTGTTGAGAACGGCTATCTGCTGGGCAAGAGAATTGATATGGTCAACGCTCTGCTTAATCTCCAGGTTAAGATCCTTCTGGAGTTCCTGAAGGTTTCCGTACATATTATTGAAATAATCTGTCAGCGCTTTCGCCGCGCCGATAAATTCCGTCTTGGAATCGTTGCTGCTGGAATTGGTAGTAATCCCCTGAAGTGTGGAACTTAATTTATTAAAAATCGTTCTGAACCCGCTGGTGCCGTCGTCGTTAAAATAATCTTCCAGCGTACGCATATAATACTGTTTCGCAGTGTACTCGCCATATTTACAGTTATTGCTCCAGTATTTATAGTCATAAAAGCTGTCCCTGACACGGTCAATGGAAACGGCATCCACACCTGCACCCGCACATCCGTAAGTAGCGAAGGTTCTGATTGCCTTATTGGCCTGCAAAGTCACCTGCTGACGGCTGTACCCTACTGTCTGGGCATTTGCTATATTGTTGGCAGTGGTGTTCAGCGCTGCGTTGGCAGCCCGAAGCCCTGACCCTGCTATATATAATCCAAAAAATTGTGATGGCATTTACTTCACTCCTTCCTATCTTCCTAAGGCGCTTAACACATGTTCAAGCATTTCATTGATTACGTTTATATAACGGCTGGAGGCATTGTATGCATTCTGGAACATAATCATATTGCTCAGTTCCTCGTCGGAGGAAACCCCGTGAACCTGTTCCCGGGCTGCTGCCGTATTGTCCGCCGCCATTTCCTGATTGCTGCATATCCCACGCAGGACATATCCGAAATTGGCCGTCAAAGATACCAGACTGTTATAATAATTGATAAAATCAGAAGCTGTATTCACGTGGGGATTTACCTTATATTTCTCTTCTTTAAAAATTGCTTTCAGGGCATCGGCTGTTGTCTGGTCAACCTTGCCGTCGTCTTTCTTAAATCCAAGGAGGGAAGGCGATTGTTTTAGTTCCCCGTCAATAATCAGGTTCTCTATGGTGAAATCATCCGGATCCATGCTTTCAATCTGGGTCCTGAAAATTGCAAGCGGCTCCCACGTGGGCTTTCCATTGGCATCCAGAACCGGATTCCCGTTGTCATCCACAATCCATTTCTTCATATAATCCGTTCCCGGCTGCTCGGCCTCGGCCCTGTCCGCCGCATCCTTGAACACCTCGTTAATCCTTAAGGTAATGGAATGAATCAGCATGTCAAATTCCGCCTGGACATTCATGACAACAGACTGGGAAACATATTTGTCATAATATTCTACGCTGCCCGGATTCTCGCTGCCTGTAATAGTACCGTCCATTCCCAGATCCTTAAAAGTAGCCCTCTTGTTCCCTCTTGCAAACATCATGGACTTTAAGGAACCGATATCTGTATCCCGGTCAGAAGCAATCACCTGCCCCAAATCGAAAACTGCCGCAGTATCTAAATCCAGTGTCTCCACACCGTTTACCATGGTTTTCCTGGCTAACTGCTTCCAGTAAGGGGTATAGAATCCTGTCTCTGTATCCTCATGCAGGCAGATTTCATTGGCGGAATCCATCTTTACAAAGTCCACGCCTTCCAGTTTAATAAGGACATTTCCGAAAGAGTCTGTCCTGCACTCGATATTTCCCATGGCGGAAAGTTCGTCCAGAAGAAGGTTCCTTTCATCCTTTAAATCGTTTGCCCACTCCACATTGCCGGCTTCTATCCCCATGATTTCCTGGTTCAGTTCCGCAATGCGCTTTGCATAGGCATTCATGACTTCCACCTGCTGGGAAATTTTATAATTTAAGTTGTTCTGATACTCGCAAAGCCCTGTATAGACCGCCTGACCACGGGATAAAAATTCACTGCACCTCTGCATAAATACACCCTGGTCTACCGGATTGGAGGGATCTTCCGCCAAATCCTGGACAGCCCTCCAGAGATTGTCAATGGAAGCGGCAAAAGCATCGCCGTCCAGTTCTTTAAAGAGGGCTTCTATCTCTTCAACTGCTCCGGACGCAATCTCATAATATGCGCTTCTGCCCAGTTCCCGTCTGTAATTTTTGTCAAGGAAAGCGTCTCTGATTTGCTTCACACGGGTGTATTCAACACCCAGACCGATTTGCTTCGGAGAAATGGCCGCTGTGCCAATTGTATTATAAAAACGGGTTCCCTGCTGCACCTGCTGCCGGGTATACCCGATAGTATCGATATTAGATAAATTGTGCGCTGTTGTGTTAAGTGCGTTCTGGCTGGTGCGCAGTCCGCTCACGCCAGTGTATAAACTTCCAAATAAAGACATAATATCACCTCATAACTTTCCAAGGATTACTGTTTTGCATCAAAGCCGCTGCCATCTACTCCCATCTGGATCCCTGTATTACAGGCCCCTCTGTTGTAGTTGGCTGTTTCAGGCGCTGATTTCATTGCCTGAAGCAGATTCATGTCAAATTCTACCAGTTCAAGAGCGTTCTGGATCAGAAGCCTGTTCTGCCCGTTCACCCTCTGCACGTCATGAACCGCTGCGCTTAATCTGTCATGTACTTTAGCCAGCTTCTGCTGCTCATCGGGTCTTGATTTCAGCATCTCAACCAGATCATTGAGCATCAGAGTGTTAACATCCTTGTTAATTACGTTAGCGATATCAATAAATACTTCCTGTCTCTTTTGTTCCAGACGGTTAATCTTACCGACAACGATTTGTTCTTCATCCGTGATTTTGGCTAATTCTTCAAGTTCGCCGGCCACAATGACCGGCGTTTTCTTCATGGATAATTCCAGCAAGTTTTCATATTCCTGGCTTTCCAAGTCTAAAACTTCAATCAGGTTCTCCATTAAACTTGCCACTTGGACTACCTCATTTCTTCATACTGCTGTAACAGTTTATCAGCAAAACTGTCAGCGCTCACTGCGTAAGTGCCTTCTTTCACTCTCGCTTTAATGGGAGCCGTAACATCTTCCCTGATGTCACCGCTGGCTGCCAGCGCCTGCTTTGCTGTCTGAATATCCTTCCCAATGCTGGAAATCTGCAGCTTATCGGAAGCATTTGCACTGTTCTTAGGCTGGGTCTTCGCTGTCTTCTTCGTGTCGTAAACCTTCTGTACCTGTGTATAAGCCTCTATACGCATATGGATTCCTCCTTCCGTGGACCTCCCCGTTGCCTTTCATTAAACCCTTCAAAATTTACTTATCTGTTGTACACTATTTGTATCGGATTATTTTTGAAAGACTTTAGAGGACCACGTAAATTTTGTCAGAGGCATTTTATTTTTCCGTTTTTACATTGGGACGCAGAGCCACGCCCCGGGTCTGGTCGCCCCTCGGATTTGCGCCGAAAACATAGTCGTTGCCGGGAAGCACTGCGTTTAAAAGAATTCCCGCTATGGCTGCAATGGCAAGCCCTGTAAGGGTAATGGACGTTCCGCCCACCATAAAGGTAAGGCCGCTGCCGAATCCAAGGCCGCTGACCAGTATCACTGCCGCAATAATCAAATTTCTCGATTTCGTAAAATCCACTTTATTTTCCACCACATTCCTGACGCCGATTGCAGAAATCATACCATAAAGCATGAAGCTTACGCCGCCGATGATAGCAGAGGGGATGGAGCCGATAATCTCCGCCATTTTAGGAATAAAGCTTAATACAACTGCATAAACTGCCGCCAGCCGGATCACCCTGGGATCATATACCCTGCTTAATTCCAGCACCCCTGTATTTTCACCATAAGTAGTATTGGCAGGGCCGCCCACCAGGGCTGAAAGGGCAGTTGCAATGCCGTCCCCTGCCAGTGTCCTGTGAAGTCCCGGGTCTTCAATAAAATTTTCGCCTACCGTTGCGGAAATTGCCGACATATCGCCGATATGTTCCATCATGGTAGCCAGCGCAATAGGCGCCATCACAAGGATTGCCGTCAGGTCAAATCTGCATATCCGGAAAGGAGGAAGTCCTACCCAGTCTGCCGCCTGCACCCCTGCAAAGTTCAAAATAGCGCTGCCGTCCGGGTTGGTGATGCCCACTCCATTTAAGAGAAGCGCCGCCCCGTAAGAAACCAGCACTCCCATCAAAATGGGAATAATCTTAAACATTCCTTTTCCCCATATATTAAAGATAATAATGGTACCCAGGGCAATGGCTGCAAGGAGCCAGTTGGCGGAAGCATTGGAAACTGCCGAGGGCGCAAGGGAAAGCCCGATGCAGATAATCATCGGCCCTGTCACCACAGGAGGAAGGAACCGCATAACCTTCTTGACTCCCAGCAGCTTAATGACCAGCGCAAGCAGCAGATAAAAAAGCCCCGCCACGACAATACCGCCACAGGCGTAGGGCAGCTTTTCCCCCATACTCATATCCGCGAAAATACCGCTGTCCAACTGCGCCACAGTCTGGAAACCTCCCAGAAAAGCAAAAGAAGAACCTAAGAATGCAGGCACCTTAAGTTTGGAACATAAATGAAAAAATAAAGTTCCAAGCCCCGCGCAAATCAGCGTCACCTGAATCGAAAGTCCTTCTCCTTCAAAATAAACATTTACTAAAATTGGTACCAGGATCGTCGCGCCGAACATGGCGAACATATGCTGCAATCCAAGAATCAGCATCTTGGGAATCCCAAGCGCCCTGGCGTCCTGGATCGCGTCTTGCTGCTTGCTCATATTTAATTTCCTCCTCAAAGTTTATTATATTGACATTGGTTCTTAAAAAGTATAATGATTTTTGTCCAAATTTACAAGAAAAATTTGAAATAAATTTGACTTCATCATAAATATGCACTAAAATTTTAGTAACAGTTAGATAAAGATGCATATTGACTTAGGAGGAACGACATGGAACATTTGGAAAACATGGACAATGTATTTATACTGAATCACCCTCTGATTCAGCACAAGATTTCCCGTTTGAGGGACGAAAACACCGGCACCAACGAGTTCCGCAAACTGATTGAAGAGATAGCAACACTGATGGGGTATGAAGCCCTGCGGGATCTCCCCACAGAAGATGTGGAGATAAAAACCCCTATTGAAACCTGTATGACGCCGATGATTTCCGGCAAAAAGATGGCGATTGTACCCATTCTCCGTGCGGGCCTTGGGATGGTGAACGGAATCCTCGCCCTGGTGCCCTCTGCCAAAGTGGGACATATCGGCCTTTACAGGGATCCCGAAACCCACGAGCCCCACGAATACTACTGCAAGCTTCCTGAGCCTATTGACCAGCGGACTATCGTCGTGGTAGACCCCATGCTTGCCACAGGCGGTTCCGGTGCTGAAGCCGTGGACTTCATCAAGCAGCATGGCGGAAGGCACATTAAATTCATGTGCATCATCGCTGCCCCCGAGGGCCTTAAGAGACTTCGGGAAACCCATCCAGATATTCAGATATATGTAGGCCATCTTGACAGATGCTTAAACGAACATGCCTACATCTGCCCCGGACTTGGAGACGCAGGGGACCGTATTTTCGGAACAAGATAAACAACGGGCAGCACGCTTCACGGCCAGCTTATTGTAAAACAACTGCCGGGTTCCAGTTTATGGAAACCCGGCAGGATTTTTATTACAATAATCTGGCCCGCGAAGGGCGGCATCGTTTGTTCTATTCATTCTTCTAAAACTTAATATTCAAATATCCATCTTTAAATTTAGCTCCTGTAATCTCTTTTCCTGCAAATCCGGCCGGAACTGGAAACTTTCGGCTCTCATTTCTCACGCCCACAATCAGCTCATTTTTATCCTGTTCCAATCTCAATTCTTCTTTATCTGCAAATGGCAGATAAATCTTAAGACATTTTTCCTCATTGTCGACTCGTTTTATTTCCACAAACAGAACAGCGTATCCATTCAATCTTGTTCATTTTCGCTAATTCCCCAAAAAACACGAAACAGATAAATTCCCAACACAGCATTAAATCCCGTAGCAGCAAATACACTGAAACGCTCTGGAATACCAAAAAAATCCCTCGGCGTCTTTCATTTTGATTCCTGTTTTCATTATTTCCTCTGCTTTGGACTTTATGATGTCCGTCTTGTCAATATCTATATATTCCGCACTGTTCCTCTGTATAAACTCACTGATTGCAGTTCTTTTTGTCTCATATGGATTCTGGCCGTTCTCATACCACAAAACATATGATGTTACCAAGTCCAACTTCTTATTTTTTACCAAATCCTGTACATACAGCTTTGCCTGTGTCTCCAATGAGATACGGATTTGCGTCTGGTCGTCATATGGGCGGTTGAAACATCAGTTATCTAAATATATTTCATGCTTCACCTCTTTTTCGTTCATTATATACTGCCACAAGAAAATTTACAAGGTATGCACCACTTAAAAATGCCCTGCATGATTTGCAAAATATATTAAAATAATACACGATTCAAAAACAATTAATACGATTCATTTGCGGAAGACCTTTTGACCCCGACATCATGACATTGGCCGTGAATAGTAACCCTCTGCCACCAATTTTGAGAAGACTCTTGTTTTTAGGTCTTCCTGAAATCAGTCAATGATGGTAAAATTGACTGAAGAAAATAAATGGCAACAGATAAAACTGGAAATCTATGCCGCAGTGATGATATCAGCAAATATAATAGGCAGAAAAGGAGATGGCCATATGAAAATTGTCCCGACTTTAAACTTTGGTGGTAACTGCCGTGAGGCTTTGCAAATGTATGAAAAGGCTTTCGAAGGAAAAATCACCTGTATGATCACCTATGGCGAAGCCGATGACCCTCAATATAACAAGATACTCGGCGAACATCAAAAAGAGTACATCTATCATTCGGAACTCCTGATTGGCGAACAGAGAATTATCATGATGACAGAACAGACGGAAAGGTAAAAATAAGGTTCCAATGGCAGAATTAAAGAAAGGCTCTGAAGGAATAGGCTTTGCGGAAGTCAAAATATATCTGAACAGTGGTAATGTGATTTTTTCAAGTGATGAAAACGATATAGAGGGAAAGGAATGGCAAATCAATGAAAATCGAAAAATGTAAAAAAGAATCCTTTATTGTAATAGGAAAAGAAGGGGCAACAACAGATGGGGCAGACTTTATTCAAAAGCTATGGGACGATGCAAATTCCCACTTTGGGGAAGTTGCACATTTAGCAAAGAAAGATGAGAATGGAAACATCGGTGGAATATGGGGTGCAATGTCTGATTTCTCCCGTTCCTTCCAGCCTTGGGAAGACTTCAATAAAGGCCTTTATCTTGCAGGGGTAGAATGCAATGATGATGCCAAAGCACCCGATGGCTGGACAAAATGGGTGATTCCCGGCTATGAATATATCTATGTAGAACGTGAAAACGATGATACCTTTTCAGAAGTTATCAAATATCTGGAAGAGAATGATATTTCACTGGCAGGGGCAGTTCACGATTTTACCTGTCCACAGACCGGGAAGGGTTATATGTTTTTCCCGATAAGAAAGTTATAAAAGCGCTTTTCGCCCGATAAATTCCGACTGTTTTTCTTTTGACATGCTCTCAGATACACCCTTGTACCCCTTTTAGCGGTGTGCCTTTTCCATAAGATACAGCTTCAAATCAAGCCATTCATGCCATAATTCCTTAAACAATTCCTGCTGTCCGTAAAAGTTACATCTTCTTATAAGTTTTGCACAAAAAGCCGTCTGCTCCGGTTAAAAAGCAGGCGGCAAGTACCGCTGTCTATTTTATTTTCTTTACGGGTCTTACATATTTCCAAAAGCGTTTGCAATCGTGATAAAAGTAAAATACTCTGCCCTGAGTTGTATCCAGTTCATATCCGCTTTTTTCGTAGTCAAACTCCTTCATCGCCTTTTCTATTTCCGCTTCAACTGTCTGATTTTCTGTTTCAAAATCAAACGCTCCGTGTTCAAAGACAATGTATTCCCCTTCGGATACATCCATAAACTGCATTTGCGGTGGAATCCCTCCGTCATAATCTGCCGGTAAACGCACGCCGTAAGCTTCGGCAAGTGGAATTCCCCAACTGCATATTCTGCCCTCCGGCTCGTTAATGAACGCCATGAGTTGACCGCCTCCGGCATCCGCCTCGCTTCCCCCTTCATCATCGAGCTTTCCCTGGATACTGTCAAGCAATCCGCAAATTGTGTCACAGTCCTGCCCGGGAATAATGCTTTGTTTCTGCCAGAAATCAAAATAACCAATGCTCTCGTAATTTCTGATATGCAAAAACTTGTGCACTGGAATGGTGACGAAATAGATTTTAATAGTTTCCATTGATTGTGCCATACCTGTTCCTCCTGTTATGAAGTGACCTTTGTCAAGAGGAAATTTCAAAAGAAACTTTTATCCCTTGATTCAGCCACATTTGTTATTGTCTGACAGCATCCGGAAAGAGCCATTTTAACAGTCTCCGGCATGTAGCCACTCTGTTATTCGTGGATTGGTTACCAACAGGCTAATGGTCCGCCGAGAGCCCTGCTATCTATTTTCGTGGATCACGGTTTCCCGTGCGCACATAGGAGGATCGCAGTTAGCCCGAACCGTTTTGTTACCTGGCCCCTCCCGGATGCTGTCAGATTGTTTCGTTGTTTTCTGTGGCAGATATCTGCGCTCTGCCGCTGATTTCTGCTTGATTACCCTTATCATTCGGGCAGATGGCTGTCATGGGCTTGCCGCGGAGCGGTGCGCAGCACCCTTGACCGGCAGATGAACGGATGATACCTCATGCAGCCTTTTCTTCTATATTTTCCGTTACCATTCCCCACACAAAACATGCCAGTTCCCTCGCAATCGCTGCCACCGCTATGTTTCGTTTCTTTCCATGTCTTATCAGGCGGTAGTACTTGCTCCTCATTCTTGCGTTTGCCTTGTCCGCATAGGATATCACCTCTGCTGAATTCCCCTGTTGGCGATGCCGTAGTTCCTTTGATTTATGCCCGATGGTACCCTTACAGATTCCTCCCGCAGCTTCCACAAGCAGCAGACGCAGATGGCTGTTCCCGGCCTTTGTGATTCCCAACCGGTTTATTTTCTCCGCACTGGAATGTTCTCCCGGTGCAAGTCCCAGATAAGCCGCATACACGTTCCCTTTTGCAAATCTCCTGAAGTCTCCTGTCTCTACAACCAGGGACAGCGCAGACAGCTCAAGCTTTTTTAACCATTTCAGATGTGCCAGCGTCCATTTCGTTCCTTCGTAATGATAGCCATGCCTCAGACAGAATGCATTGACCTGCTGTTTTACTTTCTTTAAGGCTTTCTTATGGTCATCCCGCATCCGCAGATATTCCTTCACGGAATCGTCTTCTTCTGTCGGTATATATACCGGATGATATCCGCCATAGGAAAGGCATTGGGCAATCATATGGGCATCTCTGGCATCCGTCTTTATACGCTGGCCCTGCTGCGTCAGCATCGTAGTCGGTGCAAGGATCACACATTTAACCCCGGATGCCGTAAGCTGGTTGTAAAGCGAGTAACCCAGACATCCTGCCTCATATCCACATTCAATGTCATATGTGTCTTCCAACCCAAGTTTCAATTTCAGGTTTTCAATGAACATCAGGATATTTTTATAATCCGGTGTTACCTGAATGTTGGCAAAAACTCGATCCTCCGCCCCGATTACCGGCTCCATTGCACATAAAGTGTAATTTGTACTATGGACATCCATTCCAATTTTTAGTATTCTTTTCATATAGGTGACCTCCTTTTGTATGCGGTAATCCCTGTTACCATTGTTCTTATCAAACTCTAGTATACAGGTAAATCCACGTTGCTACAAATGTGGGGTCACTTCATATTATCTATTCCTAATAAATAACAGTCAAACGGCTTGATGAGGGTGCGAAGAACAACCGGCGTAGGATTATCACGATATTCGCTCGGCGTCTTTCCGTATGCTTCTTTAAAAGCACGGGTAAATGCCTCGTGCGATGAAAATCCATATTTTACAGCAATATTCAATATCCCATCATCTGTGTCCCGAATATCTTTCAGAGCAAAAGCCAGTTTCCGATAACGCATATAATCCCGCAGTGGCATCCCGGCTATTTTACTAAATTGTCTTGATAAATAGTATTCGGAATAGCCAAGGGTTGCCGCTAAATTATAAAGCGTCAGGGCGGCATCGTTTTGGCTTTTGATATTTTTATCAATCTCGGCTACGATGTCTTGAATACTTCTGTTCCATTCATGCACTTTGCACACCTTCTTTCCTTTTGTCATATTTATTATACAAAAAGAACTTATTGTTTCCTTGATTTGGCTTGCATATTATGAGTTTACGATCCGCCAGTAGACTTTTCATCCTGCACATCTTTCCCTTGCCAGTGACGGCACTCCTGTAAAATACGTATAATTTATACACAAAAAGCTATTGAAATAACAATGAGGAAATTCCCACTCCATCCGTGAACCTCTCCAAAGAAGATACAGAGGGAAATGTTGTAATGCCCGTTACAATCCCCCCTGATTTATTCCGCATGAAAAAAGATAACGAGCGTATCAAGACAAACATCACTCTCCCTGCAAGCCCTACTATAAGGCATTTGAAACTATTTCCGCTTGAATCTCTCTGCGCTGTTCCTCTGAAAGCTGTTTTGTAGGGTTTATCTTTATCCATGCAACCGGGATATGGGCGCACAAGCTACTGTCCTGATTCTCTGCCACTATCTCGCATTCCTCCGGGCGTTGCTGCTGCCGGATACCTTTTTAGGGATTCCGATAACTCCGAATACTCTTTTAGGGGCTGCGGAATCTGCAATTTCTTTTTAGGGACTAAGAAAATGAAAGATACTGCTGCAACCTGCCCGGATGCTCCCCGGCTCCTGCTGTTCTGTTTCATACCTGATAAGCACATTCTTTTTTTGTGTAACTTTTTGTTACTTTTCTGATGTTTTGAAAATATAAAATCGCTATTGAAGAATCAGAAAATCATGGAGTAATGAAGTTCGTTCAATACTTGAATCAATCGAGTAGGGGAGATTTCCTCTCCCCTCTCACACCACCGTACATGCCGTTCGG
>CAMWUN010000067.1 GCA_947177425.1 uncultured bacterium | reverse complement strand
TGATTCGAGAGTGCAAAAATCCCATTGCCGAAGGCAATTTTCGATGGATTTTTGCATGTTACTGGTCACGGAGTGAGCAGTAACTATAGAATATTAATGGTTTGCGAAAAATGCACGATTTTGCTTGTATAAATCCCGAATATTTAGTAAAATATACACATGGGCATTTATGGCTGTAATGGTTTGGTACATAGGTATATGGCGCAATGCCCAAAAATGCGGAAAAGTGGAGGAAGTTATATGAATATTTACACAACTGACAAGATTAGAAACGTAGCTCTGCTGGGACACGGCGGGTGCGGAAAGACCAGTCTGGCAGAAGCTATGGCATATTTGTCAGGTATTACATCAAGATTAGGAAAAGTAGACGATGGGAATACTGTCAGTGACTTCGGCAAGGAAGAGCAGAAGCGGAAAATATCTATCAGTACTTCCGTTATCCCCATTGAATGGGAAGGATATAAGATTAATGTGCTGGATGCACCCGGTTTCTTTGATTTTACAGGGGAAGTGGAGGAAGCAATCAGTGCGGCAGGCGCGGCTATTATTGTGGTAAACGGCAAGTCCGGCGTGGAAGTGGGCACACAGAAGGCATGGGAAATGTGCGAAAAGTACAAGCTGCCCAGAATGATTTATGTCAGCAATATGGATGTGGACAACGCTTCTTTCAGGCAGGTTGTTGCGGATATGACGGAGATGTTCGGGAAAAAGATGGCTCCTTTCCATCTGCCTATCCGTGAAAACGAAAAGTTCGTAGGGTATGTCAATGTCATCACAGAAACAGGAAACAGATGGCAGGGCAAGGAAGTAGTGGAATGTGAAGTGCCTGAGTATAACAAGGCCAATCTCCAGCTTTGCCGTGATACTCTTATGGAAGCGGTGGCGGAAACCAGTGAAGAGATGATGGAACGTTATTTCAGCGGAGAGACTTTCTCGGAGGCGGAAGTAAGGGCGGCCATGCGGACAAACGTATGTGACGGAAGCATTGTACCCATGACCATGGGATCCAATGTATTATGCCAGGGAATCTATACCCTGTTAGATGATATCATCAAATATTTCCCAAGTCCTGAAAACAGGGAAGTAGCAGGCATTAATATGAAGACCAATGAGATTTACCATGCAGATTATGATTTTGCAAAGGCGAAATCTGCTTATATCTGGAAAACCATCGTAGATCCTTTTATTGGCAAATATTCCCTTATCAAAGTAAATTCCGGCGTTCTTAAAACAGACGATGTGATTTACAATGTGGACAGGGATATCGAAGAAAAAATCGGTAAGATTTATGTGATGCAGGGAAATAAGCCTGTGGAAGTCAAAGAACTTCATGCAGGGGATATTGGCGCTCTTGCCAAGCTGACAGCGGCAAGAACAGGGAACAGCTTATCCACCAAGGCTACTACGATAAAATTCGGCAAGTGGGAGATGCCCAAACCTTACACCTATATGAGATATAATCCCAAGAATAAAGGGGATGTTGACAAGATTTCCCAGGCGCTCCAGAAGATATCCCATGAAGACCTGACCATGAAATATGTGAATGATTCCGAGAACCGCCAGATGCTTCTTTACGGCATGGGCGATCTGCATCTGGAAGTGATTGCCAGCAAGCTTCTCAATGAATATAAGGTGGAAATTGAACTTACCAAACCTAAAGTTGCTTTCAGGGAAACTATCAGGAAGAATTCCGATGTGGAATACAAATACAAGAAACAGTCCGGCGGACACGGACAGTACGGTCATGTCAAGATGAAATTTGAACCCTCAGGAAATCTGGAAGAAACCTATGTATTTGAGCAGATGGTAGTAGGCGGTGCAGTTCCTAAGAATTACTTCCCGGCAGTGGAGAAGGGGATTCAGGAATCTGTACTGAAAGGCCCTCTGGCCGCTTATCCGGTAGTAGGCGTAAAGGCGATTCTTTATGATGGTTCCTATCATCCGGTAGACTCTTCGGAAATGGCATTTAAGATGGCTACCATCCAGGCATTTAAGAAAGGGTTTATGGATGCTCATCCTGTACTTCTTGAGCCTATTGTATCCTTAAAGGTGACAGTGCCTGACAGCTATACAGGCGACGTCATGGGCGATTTGAATAAGAGAAGGGGCAGGGTTCTTGGGATGAATCCGGCGCCTGGCGGCAAACAGGTGATTGAAGCGGATGTTCCTATGATGGGACTTACAGGATATTGTACAGACCTTCGTTCCATGACAGGCGGACGGGGTGAATATGAATATGAATTCTCGCGCTATGAGCAGGCGCCTTCTGACGTCCAGGAGAAGGAAGTTGCTGCAAGGGCCGCCAAGTTAGCGGACGGGTCAGACGAATAGTGCAACCGCTGATTTCCGCCAATTGCAACAGCGTTTGGGCAATAAGCTGGCTTGCGAATCGTGACAGCGTTTGGGCAATAAGCTGGCCCGCGAAGTATGACAGCGTTTGAGCAATAAGCTGGCCCGCGAAGTATGACAGCGTTTGAGCAATAAGCTGGCTTGCGAAGCATGACAGCGTTTGCTGTTTAGAGGAAGACAATAATATAGTCCGGACAGTTCCGTGAAAGGTATCCGGACGGTGTTACTTTTCACAGGTCAGGAATGCGCATTTACTGTGCATTCCGTGAGAACATGATTCAGGTGTGAGGGGCGTTTTTTGCGAAATAAAACTTGGAATATCGCCCCGAATGCTACTATGAGCGGCTTCCAGGCCGTGAATAGTAACCAGGCGGTAACAGGATGCTGTATGGGGTATGCAGCATCCTGTTGTATTTTTCGGGACAGCATTGTATAATCTATACTATGACCCTGCGGCAGGCAAAACAGAGGATGAAAGCCTGGCGGCGGAAATATAGGAAATGTGAGGAATATTCTATGGGTAAAAAGAAAGTTTTGAGAAATATCTTGCTTGTACTGGCGGGGCTTGCGGCTCTTGGCATTTACTATTATATAACCATCCCGGCAGTCAATATTCACTCTACAGGAACCTGGGGGGCGCTGCTATTGCTGATAGTGGTGCTGCTTCTGGCTTCTGTATATAAGCAGTTGAAAAGCGGCAGACAGACGAACGTGGAAGGAGTATCCGGCTTCCAGTTCAGCTTAAAAGAGAGCAGTCTGCTTACCAAAATATTGGGAATTGTGCTTGCCGCCCTGTGTATTGTGTATGTTTTCGGCTCTCTTTTATCATCCCCATTTTTCAATGCGGCCAAATACCAGAAACTGCTTACCGCCAGCGAGAGAGAATTTACCGATGATATCAAAGAGGCGGACTATAAGACGATTCCTTTGCTGGACAAGGATTCGGCTTCTCTTCTCGGAAACAGGAAAATGGGAAGTATGGTGGATATGGTTTCCCAGTTTGAGGTATCCGGGGATTACACACAGATAAATTACAGGGGAAAACCAGTCCGTGTGACGCCGCTGACTTATGCAAGCCCCATCAAATGGCTGACCAACCAGAAAAACGGGATACCGGCTTATATTCTTATTGATATGACCACCCAGAATACGGAATGTGTGAAGCTGGAACAGGGCATCCGCTATTCCAAAGGAGAATATTTTAACAGGAATCTGTACAGGCATCTGCGCTTTAAATTTCCAACCTATATTTTTGACGACCAGATTTTCTTCGAGATTGACGAGGAAGGGACACCTTACTGGGTTTGCCCGGTTAAGAAATTTAATATAGGGCTTTTCGGCGGACAGACGGTGGGAAGAGTAGTACTTTGCAACGCCCAGACCGGGGAATGCATTGATTATGCGGTGGAGGATGTGCCTGCCTGGGTTGATAAGGTTTATTCTGCAGAACTGCTGATTAATCTTTATGATTATTCGGGAATCTTAAAACATGGCTTCTGGAACTCCGTGCTGGGACAAAAGGACTGTCTCCAGTCTACCAACGGCTATAATTATATTGCACTGGAAGATGATGTGTGGGTGTATACAGGCGTCACCAGTGTCAGCGGCGACCAGTCTAATGTAGGGTTTGTGCTGATGAACCAGCGTACTATGGAGACACGTTCCTACAAGGTGGAAGGCGCCATTGAAGATTCAGCAATGTCCTCTGCGGAAGGTCAGGTTCAGAACCTTGGCTACCGGGCAACCTTTCCCCTGCTTTTAAATATTGCGGATGAGCCGACATATTTTATGGCCCTTAAGGACGGAGGCGGACTGGTAAAGAAATATGCCATGGTGAATGTCCAGAAGTACCAGTGGGTGGCAATTGGCGATACTGTGCAGGAGTGTGAGAGGAATTATACGGAACTTTTAAATACCAATGGAATTGTAAGTACGTCCATAGACCAGAAGAGCATTACAGGCAGGATCGAAAGCATTTCGCCTGTGGTGCTGGAGGGCAACACCCACTACTATGTCTGCCTAGAAAACCAGAGCGATATTTTTGACATCAATATGACGGACACTTCCCTGATTAAAATTGTCAGGTTCCAGATTGGGGACACGATTACGCTGGAATATCAGGAAGGATATGGTTTAAACGAGGTAAAGGCTGTCAAACCTTGACATTTTACCATAATATAGGTAAAATTATTGTTGCTGTTCATAAGAAAGTGATTCAGGGATAAGCAAATCCCAATTGCGAGGTGAATTTGTCATAGATTTGCGAATGTTACTGTGAATGGAGTGAACAGTGACAAATTATTACAATAAGCTGGCCCGCAAAGCGTGGCAGCGTTTGTTCTGGTTTGAAAGCCGTAGATGAGAAGCTTGCCGCTTCGGAATGGAGGAAACAATGGCAATACCATATAATCACAGAGAAGTAGAATCAAAATGGCAGGGGATCTGGGATGACGAGAAGGCGTTTAAGACCTCTGACGATTTTTCAAAGCCGAAATATTATGCATTAGTGGAGTTCCCTTATCCTTCAGGCCAGGGACTGCATGTAGGGCACCCAAGGCCCTATACGGCGCTGGACATTGTTGCAAGGAAAAGAAGGATGCAGGGATACAATGTGCTTTATCCCATGGGCTGGGATGCTTTCGGCCTTCCCACAGAAAACTATGCCATCAATAATCATATACACCCAAAGATTGTGACAAAGAACAACGTGGAGCGGTTCAAGGGGCAGCTCCATGCTCTTGGATATTCCTTTGACTGGGACAGGGAAGTGAATACCACAGATGTAAATTATTATAAATGGACCCAGTGGATTTTCTTAAAGCTGTTCAATGCAGGACTTGCATACAAAGCGGAAATGCCCATTAACTGGTGCACTTCCTGTAAAGTAGGGCTTGCCAACGAGGAAGTGGTAAACGGCGTGTGCGAGCGCTGCGGTTCCGAGGTGATCCGCAAGGTAAAGAGCCAGTGGATGCTTAAGATTACAGAGTATGCAGATAAGCTTCTCGAAGGGCTTGACAGTGTGGACTATGTGGAGCGGGTGAAGGTTTCACAGAAGAACTGGATTGGTAAATCCACCGGAGCGGAAGTAGACTTTATTTTAAAAGACAAAGAGGACAGGATGACGATCTACACTACCAGACCGGATACGCTCTTTGGTGTCACTTACATGGTTATGAGTCCGGAACATCCATTTATCGATAAGTATAAAGAGGACATTAAGAACTGGGACGAAGTGACCGCTTACAGGGAAATGGCATCCAGAAAATCAGATTTTGAGCGTACAGAACTGGCAAAGGATAAGACTGGCGTCATGCTGGACGGCCTGACAGCAGTAAATCCCGTGAACGGCAAGGAGATTCCTGTCTGGATTTCCGATTATGTTTTGATGTCCTATGGAACAGGAGCAATTATGGCAGTGCCTGCCCACGATGAAAGAGACTGGGAGTTTGCCAAGAAGTTCAATATGCCTATTATTGAAGTGGTAGCCGGAAGTCCTGTGGACGTAAATGAAGCGGTGTTTACGGATGTGGCAACAGGAACCCTTGTGAATTCAGAGTTTTTAAACGGCCTTTCCGTTGCGGAAGCAAAGGAAAAAATCATCCAGTTCTTAATAGATAAAGGGATCGGCCATAAAAAGACAAATTTTAAACTCCGTGACTGGGTATTTTCCAGACAGCGTTACTGGGGAGAGCCTATTCCAGTTGTTAAATGTGAAAAGTGCGGTTTTGTGCCCATACCGGAAAGCGAGCTTCCGCTGGAACTTCCGGAGGTGGAAAGTTACATGCCTACCGACAACGGGGAGTCTCCTCTTGCCCATATGACAGACTGGGTAAAAACTGTCTGTCCGAAATGCGGCGGCCCGGCGGAACGTGAGACAGATACCATGCCCCAGTGGGCGGGCTCTTCCTGGTATTTTTTAAGATACACAGATCCCCAGAATGATAAGGAACTGGCAAGCAAGGAAGCCCTTGACTACTGGATGCCTGTAGACTGGTACAATGGCGGGATGGAGCACACCACACTGCATCTGCTTTATTCCCGGTTCTGGCACAGATTCCTGTACGATGAAAAAGCAGTGCCCTGCCCGGAGCCATATTTAAAGAGAACCTCACACGGAATGATATTAGGCTCTAACGGAGAGAAGATGAGCAAGTCAAGGGGAAATGTGGTGAACCCGGACGATATCGTAAGGGACTACGGCGCAGATACCCTGCGTACCTACGAAATGTTTATCGGAGCTTTTGACTTAAGCGCAATATGGAGCGAGGACGGCGTAAAGGGATGCCGCAGATTCCTTGATAGGGTATGGAAACTGCAGGATATCCTTACGGAAGACGAAGGCTATTCAAAAGACTTGGAAATCAAAATGCACCAGACTATCAAGAAAGTCAGCAATGATTTTGAAAATCTGAAATATAATACGGCGATTGCCGCAATGATGGCTTTGATTAATGAATTTTATAAGAAAAATGCTGTCACCAGAGGCGAGTTTAAGACGCTTCTTACCCTGCTTAACCCGGTGGCACCCCATATCACAGAGGAAATCTGGCAGGCAGTAGGATTCGGGGGACGCCTTTACCAGGCTGGCTGGCCGGAATTTGACGAGGCGAAGACGGTAGAGTCTACCATTGAAATTGCAGTCCAGATTAACGGAAAGACCAAAGCAACCCTTGCAATTGCACGGGATGAGGACAAAGACACCGTGATTGCCAGAGCAAAAGAAGTTATCTCGGATAAACTGACCGGAAACGTGGTAAAAGAAATCTATGTGCCGGGCAGGATTGTAAATATCGTCATGAAATAGATAAATGATATTTATTGTAATAAAGAGGATGACACGGTGAAGGCTGATAAGGTTCAGCTTCCGGTCATCCTCTTTTTATCAATAAACTGGCTGGCGGAACGTGACAGCGTCTGCCAGTTTATCTGCGTGAGCGCATTGACATGATTTTCTCAATCTTGGATATCTCATCCGGTGAAGCATGTTTTCTGAGTACGGCCACAATAGCATCAATTTCTGCATCAGAAAAGGATACCTTTTTTTCCTGTCCGCGTTTGGCTACAGCCATCAGGAAAGGAAGCATCTGCTCCTTTTTAAGGCTGCTGCTTTCAAAGACAAGAGCCTGGAGAAAATCAAGCTTATAGGGATCAATATTTTTTAGGGATTCGTCTTTCATCCAATCATTCTGCATGTTCTTCCTCATTTCTGCGCTGCTTTGCTGCACACAGTTATGCCTGCAGGAGTCTGCGGACGCAGCGCAGACACAAACTCCTTGAAACGGAAAATTTATTTTTCGTTTTTGCCGTTTTCAAACATCTCATACATTTGCCGCTGCTCGGGCGTGAGCATGTTCATCAGCATATTCATCATATCGAAACCGCCGCCGGGACCGCTGCTGGAAGAACCGGAGCCGTCGTTTTCAGGAGTATCACCGCCTTCTGCCGCAAGGACCTGGTCTTCAGAAAAATTATTCATAAAAGATGCCATGTCCGGCATAAAATCCTTCATCATATCCATGGTTTGTGACATTTCCTTATACATTTCCATACTTTGGAAAACACTGCGGAGCTGTTCGATTTGTTTTTTTTCATTTTCAGTGCAGAAAGGAATTAATTCTGTACACATTTTAAAGATATCTGTCGGATTTTCCCTCTCGACACAACCGCAGAGAGGGTAAGGATGTTTTTTGAAATACGCAATTGTATAGTTCAGTTCCAGAAATTTAATATAAATGGCCATGGACTTTTGCGTCTGGTTATCCATATAAGGCAGTATGACCTTCAACATTTGTATATGATTGGTGCAAAAGAGAGTGTCAAATGCAATTACTTTACTATGCTCATTTGAATCCATAACTACTCCTTCCCACCTGTTTTAATATATTATGACACGAAATCAGCCAGTATGCAGAAAAGTAGGCTCTTTTCAGAGCCTACTCTTCAGACATGATGAAAAGAATTGTCTGGGAACAGGATTAGCATCCGCATCCGCAGCCTGAGCCGTTGCCATTGCCGCAGAAGCACAGTAAAAGGAGAATCCAGATGATGCTGTCGCAACCGCATCCATTATCGGAATTCAGGCTGAATCCGCTGCCGCCGCATCCGCCGCAGCAGGAAAGTAAAAGGATAATCCAGATAATAGAATTGCATCCGCATCCATTATTAGCGGTAGCTGTACCGCATCCGCATCCACATCCAGTAGCTGTTAAATCACTCATGATATTGCCTCCAAAAGGTTTTTTGTTTTATGGTTTATCATATGTGTACGGCTTGTACGTGTTACTATATATTTCCATGTATTTTAAAAAGTTACTTGAAAAGTGTAAAAGACTATGTTAAGATGCTTGTACTGACTTGGAGAAATAGTGATATATTTCGGAAACAGTATCTGAAAATCTGGGAATTCTAAATTTTGCAGAGTTTGTTCTATGAAAGACAATAACCCTGCAGAAATCAAAAGGGCAGTCTGCCAAGGCATATGTTGCCAGTATTTCCAATTAAGGGAACAATTTTAGGAGAATGTAGTGGGAAAAAAGAACGATGCACTGTGCAGTTATCTGTCGGCACCGGAAATATTTGCAGACTGGATTAACGGCTGCTGTTTTGGCGGAAAGAAAGTGATCCGCCCGGAAAAACTGGAAGAGAGGGAGCAGATTACCTATATGAGAGTGACAGGTATAAGAAGCCGTGACGCGGTAAAAGCAGTCTGCCAGGGAACCCAATATATGATAATAGGCGTGGAAGGCCAGGACAGGGTACACCCGGCCATGCCCCTGCGCTGTCTGGAGTACGATGTGTGCCAGTATGTCCGGCAGCTTAGAAATCTTTCTGTAAAAAACAGGGAAGAAGACAAGCGCGCCAGACAGGAGGGAAATAAGGAAAAACAGTTGAATCCTGGTGAATACCTGTCAGGAATGCGGATGAATGACAAACTGAATCCCGTAATGACAATTGTGTTTTATCATGGAAAACTTCCCTATGACGGTTGTCTAAATCTGCATGATATGTTAGACTTAAGTAAAGAAAATGAAAAGTTTATAAGCTACATAGCTGATTACAAAATGAATCTGGTGACAGTGGAAGAACTTGACGAAAACAATTTTGAAACAGGTTTAAAAGAATTGATAGGAATAATGAAGCGAAGACAGGATAAGAGAGCGCTGGAAAGATACAGCCGGGAAAACGAGGAGAGAATGAGCTGTCTGGATGAAGAAACCTATGAGATAATCAGCATAATGAGTGACAATAAATGGGTAATGAAGCGTAAAGAGGAATATAAGGAAAAGGGGAGGTACAATATGTGCAAAGCAATGAGGGACTGGGAAAGGGAAGCGAAAGCGGACGGAATTAAAGAGGGGATGGAGAAAGGGATTAAAAAGGGCATAAAGGAAGGAAAAAGACAAGGAAAAAAACAAGGAATAAAGCAGGGGCATAATGAAATAATTTTAAACATGTTCCGTAAAGGGAAAACGCCGGAAGAGATAGCAGAGTGGACAGATATTCCGCTGAAAAGAGTGCTTACAGTTTGCGGAGAATGACTAATTGTTCTGAATGGTAATGGGAGAGAGACATTAAATTATTAGCAGAATATAGTTACAGCTTGCCGGGGTGCAGTTTTTGTTGGAATATCAATGAGAACAGCGCCTTTTTGGTGAAATTAAACGGTCTGGCGTCTTTTAATTGGTAAACTGGCCTGCGGAGCATGACAATATTTAGATGATGCAGTGCTTCTGACGGGGCTGTAAATATTTGTTGGAAAGCATTTTTTTAATAATTTTGGGTGGATATTTTTATATAGGAAATAATTCCTATATAAAGAAAAATGATTTCCGGCATTATATAATTAAGCATATTATATATCGGATGAAAAATGCCGTAAATATTAGGCTTGTACGGCACTTAAGTTCATTTATGCGGAATTTTTGTTCCGATAAAAAGTATGGATTGATTTACAGGGCAGAAAAATATTTCCTTCAATATCTGGATAAAAGGCTTGAATTAATTTCAATATATAGTAAAATAAAACATATATGCGATAAAGGAGAAGTGCGCATGGCGGCAAATGACCTTACGGTTGCAGGAAGACGTTTCCGCACCCGTGCGGATTACGAGGCGGCACTACGGGATCAGAAGAAGATAGAGGCTATTAAGTCGAAAGTGAATTTAAACGACCCGAAACAACTCTATAAACTGTTCGGCGAACTTAAGAATGGCAGTTACCGCTTCGAGACTCCGGTGGGAAACGACTTTGACGATGGAATATATGAAAAAATTGAAAACCTGAAAAAGCAGGGAATTACAGCGGAAAATGCAGGCAGTCCCCCGAAAAAGAAAAGGGGCGCGAAATCCGGCAAACCTCCAAAACAGAAAAAAGCGGGGGAAAAGGCGTCTAAGAATGTCCGGCTGGAAGATTACGATAAGGAAATGCAGAAGCAGATTCTGGGTGAATTGAAGAAAAGGGAGAAGCGCAGGAAACTTATTGTGGCGCTGGCATCGATGGTGGCGGTCTGTAGTTTTGCTTATTTTGGAGTTTATTATTTTTACAGTGCAAGAACAAACATGGAATATGAACAACTGGCAGCGTTAAAGGGAAGCGAAGCGCTTCCTGACAAGCAGGAGAAAAATGAGGTTGCCATACATAAGCAGACTGTGAAGCTGCCGGATGTACTGGATGAGTATAAAACTTTATATAATAAGAACAAAAGGCTAATCGGATGGCTTAAAATTGACGATACAATTATAGATTACCCTGTAATGCAGACTATAAACAATGAATATTATCTTGATCATAATTTCAATCAGGAATATGACAAGAATGGCAGTCTGTTTTTGGATTATAATTGCACAGCTTATCCCCGGTCAACCAATATGATTATATATGGGCATCATATGAAGTCGGGGCAGATGTTTGGACAGCTTCAAAAATATGCGAAGCAGTCTTATGGCGAGAAACATGCTTATATCCAGTTCGACACTATTTATGAGAAAGCAACCTATCAGGTAATGTATGTTTTCCGTTCACAAGTATATAACGAAAATGATATTGTTTTTAAATATTATCAGTTTATTGATGCAAATTCAGAAGAGGAATTTAATTCTTACATGAGTGAGATGGCAGCTTTAAGCCTGTATGATACGGGTGTAACTGCAAGTTATGGCGATATCCTGCTGACCCTGTCAACCTGTGATAATTCGCAGGCTGACGGAAGGTTTGTGGTAGTGGCCAAAAGAATTAAGTAGCCAAAAGGAGTGTTTAAAATGGTTAAGGGGACCAAGAAAAAGAAAAACAGAAAGCTGGGAAGACAGATTCGCAAGACAGTGGGGGCTTTGCTCATGGTGTCTGCAATTATAGTGGCGGCGATTCCGGTGCAGGACATTAGTGCTTATCCTATGCCTGATACGGAATCGAACAGGCAACAGGAAAAAATTAAGGTTGCTGTTATGAGAGACCAGGGAAATGGATTGACTCAAGCCGAAACAATAGGAATTAGTACAGCAGAGTATAGTGAGTATCAAAGTTCTATACCCTATGTAAATGACGCGAGAAGAAAAGATGATAAAGAAAAAATTGTATATACTTCTGGTGATGGGAAATTTCAATTTGTTTATATTAGGCCCAATATTAGTACACCTAATAAGGTGGCAATGATTTTAGGTTATAATGAAGGTGTATTAGAAGATAGTACATTAACAATTCCGGATACCATGAGAGCATATCGAAAGTATAGGGAGAATATCTCAGATGAAGGATATTGTCTGGTAAGCCAAAATGATGAACTCCTGCATTATAGAGTAGATGAGCAAAAGAAAGACGAAAATGGAGTCCCTCTATATAGAGTAAAAGGATATGTAGATGGAAACTCAAATCCTGTGACCAAAATTGTTAATGAAGAGCAGTGCGTCAAAGGAACAAATGGAAAGTGGACATGGAGAGAAAAGCTTGGAACAGATAGTGAGGGTAATCCAATTTGGAGTGACCCGTATGAAGTAGCTCCTGATACAGAAGAAAAATATTATCCTTGCTATTATGATTCGATAGATAGCTGGCTGGATATTCCCTGGCAGGATTTATATTATGCAGAAAAAGATCCAACGACAGGAGTTGACCAGTTAGATAAAAAGCTTCAACCAGCCAATAATACAATAAATCAGCCTATTGTGGCGAATGTTGCTTATATTGGTGCAGAGAAAATTGAAAGTAATGGTAATGGTGGCTGGAAGGTTAAGACACTTGCCGATCATAATACGAGTGCTAGTGATTGGAGTGATATTTTCATTATTAAGCCAGAAGACGGTGTATTTGCGCAACAGAACAATATTACAAACTTATCAGTTGGTGTTAATATACGCGGTATTAGCGATTATGCTTTTTATAATTGTTCAACTTTGTCAAGTGTTAAACTGAATAACGGTCTTGAAACACTTGGTAATGGAGCATTTGCAGGATGTTTCCGGTTGGAGAAATGTGAAATTGCACCTAATGCTAATATTTTGGCTATTGGCAAGGATGCTTTTTACAACTGCCGTGCATTGACTAGTTTTACAGTACCTATTGGTTTACAAGCTTTAGGAGACTGCTGTTTTGAAAATTGTGTTAATCTGCAAGAGATTAGTTTTGGTGGTGATGGCAAAGACGTTGGCTTAAGACTTTTGGGAAATCATCTTTTTCGAGGATGTTCAAACTTGAAAGGAATTGAACTTCCTGCTAATTATGGGGAAACTAATTTGGAGATAGATATCTTTGAAGGCTGTGAAGCACTGGGATATATAAAGACATCCAATTCAAAAATTAAATTTGTTAATACCCATGTACCTTCTGGTTCAACTCCGTCTTCGGATTACCCGAATTGTACACTTACATGGGAAAAATTTAAAGAAATGCTCCCTTCATCATTTTATTTTGAAGCGCCTGACAATTCGAATATTCATGATATTGCGGGAGAACAGTCTATTACATTTAAATACTTAGGGAAGGATTTATATGAGAGGATAGAGTACGAAAGAGATTATAGAGATGAAAATGCAAATCCTCCCGCAGATGATGATGTAAAATCTGCGAAAATTACATATCAGATAAATACTTCTGGAGAACTGGTGAAATTTCAAATTAGAAATGGTGACAGGCCATTAAACGTAACTATACCTGAATATTTTGGGAGTTATGGTGTTACGTCTATTGGGGTGGGAAGTTTTAATGATAATTGTACTTTGGAAAAAATAACAATTCCAGCATCTGTTACTTCGATTGGCAATGATGCATTTAAAGGATGTCATAATCTTAATACAGTTATTTTTACTGATGCATCAAAAATAAATACAATTGGAACTGGGGCATTTAAAACACAGGAGAGAACCTGTACAGATAAATTAGAAGATCCGCCGACGAGTCTTACCTTCGTAGGAGCTATGGTAAACAGTGAAGGGAAAGATACAGTACCATTTATCTATGCTATGGATGGAGAACATAATAATATTAATAATGTTGATCAGGTAAAAACTTACATTACTTGTCATAGCGGCTGGCCTACTAATCTGGAAGTACAATATAAGTTTGATCCAATTACGCAGTCAGGGAAAGCACAATTGGTTGGTTATCCAAGATATGAACTTTTAGATAGCGGAAGTACGGCAGATATAGAGGCGTGGGTAGAGAATCTGCCTTATGTTACAAAGGACACAAAAGCAGAGTATGTAGATAAAATTTCAAACGCCGTGAATTATTATAAGGATCCTGCTTCGGCTGACAGACAGCCTACAGAAAGTGAGATGGCCCTTGTGACTTCCACACTAAATGTAGTGATTCCTGCCAGTGTAGATTGCATTCAGCCTGGGTTGTTTTCGGGATATACTTATGATGAAAATGGAGATGCAAAACAGGTTGATAAGGACGGTAACATAGTTGAGGATGGCAGTCCAGACGCAATTACGTCAGATACCTATATTCAGTCAATCTTAATCAATGGAGTTCCAAAACTGGAACCTTATACCTTCAAAGGCTGTACGGCCATGACATCAGCAGATATCATAGGCAGTACATATATTGATAATTATGCTTTTGATGGCTGTACAAAGTTAGCTAACGTAACTCTTGGTACTAATTTGACAGATACAGGCAAACGTCCTTTTAAAGGATGTACCAATTTGCAAGAGATTACCTGTCTTGGTGAAGATGCAAGTAATTTCGTCTATAATAATGGGATTTTATACCGCAAGCTGGGTGAAAACAATCTTGAATTGGTAGAGACACTGGAGGGAAGAGGTTCAATAATTGGCTCTTATACAGTAGGACCGGAGGAGTTAGCGAATGTAAGTGCCATTAAGGAAGAGGCATTTTATAATTGTGATGAGATAGGTGAAGTTGATTTGTCATCATCAACGGTGGCAACCATTCCTAAAGGGTGCTTCAAAGAAATGGATGATTTGAGTAGGGTAAGGCTTGCAAGTACAGTAACAAGTATTTCGGATGAGGCATTTCAGACCAGTGGACTTCGTATACTTACAATTCCGGGTGGAAAGCTAAGTTATATAGCGCCTGATGCGTTTAAATCAGTAGACACGGATGAGCATACACCGGCACCGGCACAAAAGAATATTATATTTGAGTGTATTGAAGGTTCACCAGCTGATATTTATGCACAGGCAACGGAATATCCGTATATTAATCCTGAATATGGAAGGGTTTTCCTAGAGTTTGAAGCATTTTTCTATGATTATCCTAATTATCCTGATACGACTGAAACCACGTTATTCTATCAGACGAAGGTAAAAGAAGGAGAGGATGCAGTACCTCCAGAAGAACCTCCTGTACATGAAGGTTATGGCTTCAGCGGATGGACGAATCATTCCAATGTTACGAAAGATATTGATGTATATCCTATGTTTGGATCCAATGTCTTTGCAGTAAAATTCTTAGATTATGACGGTACGCAGATAGGTGAGACACAGTATGTAGAGGAAGGAAAGAGCGCAACACCTCCTGAGGATCCTACACGTGAGGGATTTACCTTTATAGGATGGTCAAAACCATTTTATAATGTAACAGAAGATTTGAATATCACGGCAATGTATTCTGACAACAGCGGAAGTGCAAGCAGACATACAGTTATATTCTATGACAATGACGGTGTGACAGAAATTGATAAACAGCTAGTAGATCATGGTGACAGGGCAAGGGCACCTATTCCTCCTGAAAAGGAAGGCTGGAAATTTGTCCGGTGGATTCCTTCTGATTTGACCAATATTGTGGTTGATAAAACCTTTACGGCGTACTATGAGAGAGACGATGCTTCTACGAACGTCACGCCAGGGCCGGGTGCATCAGGAAGTCCTGGACCGGGAACAACAGGAACACCGGGGCCGGGAACTAACGGTACGCCGGTACCCACAGGGACACCAGGACCTACAGGCAGACCCAACGGAACTTCACAGCCTACAGCTACTCCTACCGCAACGCCGATTAATGGCGATGGACGTGTGAGATATACGGTAACTGTTTCAGGAGGAAGCGGAAGCGGTTCTTATCCGGCAGGCGCAATTGTGGCTATTAACGCATACTTTATGGGAGAAGGGCAGGCATTTGACCGTTGGACTACTTCTACAGCAGGAGTTGGATTTGCAGATCCCAACGCCGCATCAACCACCTTTACTATGCCGGCAGCGAATGTGGCTATTACAGCAACTTATAAGCCCAGCAGTGGTTCCAGCAGTACTGGCGCAGGCGGTTCCAGAAGTGGAAATGGCGGCACAACTGGTACGGCAGCCACCAATGGAACAGTTGTGGAAGTAACCAGACCGGGAATTTCCAATACGAATTTGGCAGGTGCAACGGTAAGCGGAGCGACAGATAATTTTGTTGTCAAGGTGACGGAAGACCAGGCGGCTACAGATGCTGTAGTTGCAGCGTTACAGGCAAGGTATGGAGATATTAGCAGAATCAGATATGTGCCGATGGATATCAGTTTATACGATTCCACGGGACGGACGAAGATTGCGGATACGTCAGGTATATCAGTAAATATTACATTGCCGATTCCAGATGAACTGGTGCAGTACGCGGGTAACAACAAAGCGGCGGCAGTATCCGGCGGTGCTCTAGAAGATTTAGGCGTTAGATTTACTACCGTGGGCGGAGTGCCCTGCATCAACTTTACGGCAACACATTTTTCACCTTACGTGATTTATGTAGACACCGCAAATCTGACGGAAGGGACCATAGATACGACACCTAAGACCGGGGACCCGATACATCCCAAGTGGTTCTTATCCCTTGGCATGGCATCTATTGCGCTGATATTATTCTTTAAGCGTGATAAGGTAGTGGTTCAGACTAAGAAGGCATAGAGAGAAGTTCCTATGAATAGAAGAATTGCAAAATCTCTGAGTGTACTGCTATTGCTTACGGCAATAGCAGTCACCCAGGTACCTGTATCAGATGTGGAAGCAGTAGCGATTGCATCTGATTTTCAGATGGATGGAAGTAAATTATTGAAGTATACAGGCACGGCGGAAGTAGTGTCTATTCCCGAAGGTGTTAAGTCTATCGGGGAGGAAGCTTTTGCCGGAAATGATGATATCATTAAGGTTAAGATCGATGGGGAAGTAGAATCTATCGGTTTCAGGGCTTTTGCCCAGTGCGACAACCTGCGCACCATTTCAGTGGGCGACAATGTATCGGAAATTGAGACGGCGGCATTCAGCAATAATAAAGAACTTGTAAATGTAAATTTAGGCGCCAATGTAAGGAAGCTTGGAAGCGGTGTTTTTGCAGGAAGCAGCCAGTTAGAAGAAGTAAGTGTATCGGAAGATAATCCTTATCTGCATTATTCCAATGGAGTATTGTACGATGGGGATGAGACGGTAGTTTATGCGCTGATGCCTGCTTATGAAAAGGGAGCTTTTACAGTGCCGAGTACAGTTACTGAAATTAAGGGCTATGCTTTCTGGGGGAATCCGTATCTGGAAAAAGTTACCTTATGCAGTAGCCTTTCGGAGGTGCCTGCCTATGCTTTTTCCAATTGCCAGAATCTTAAGGAAGTGAGTATTCCTCTGACGGTAAGGGGAATAGGCGCCAAGGCATTTGAGGATTGTGTGAATCTTTCCAGTGTGACACTGCCGGATTCCATGGCAAGGATTAGCGATTCGGCTTTTGACGGATGTCCTAAAGTTGAATTTACGGCAACGCCGGGCACTTATGGCGCGGAATTTGCAGCAGCCCGTAAGACTTCCGAGGTGGATGAGGTGGAATATGAGGATGTTCAGGATTCGCATGTGATTGATGCGGACAGTGTTTCTACAGACAGCAATCCTGGACAGGATGCAGATCCGGCGGATACGGAAGGAACAGAGGGAGGACAGGAGCCTACACCTACACCTAAGTCTTTGTCAGATACTATAAGTAATAAGACACTGCTTGGGGAATCCAGTATTGTGTCCGGAAGAGCAGTGATTTTTATTAATAACAGTCAGCCTACAGTGCTTAGCGGCAATCAGAAACCCAGTGCAGGAACAGGACAGATTGATTTGTCTGTGCTGGATGTGGAGGGAGCCGGCGAGGCCGGGGAGAGCGAACCGGGCATTGAAAATTTGTTGTATGATAATGCCCAGAAGGGGAAGGACTTCCCCAAATATTCCATTGTAAACAACACGAAAATAGCGTCCCAGGCATTTTATCAGGACAGTGGGATGACAGAATATACAATTGAGGAAGGAATCACGGAAATCGGAGAGTTTGCTTTTGCAAGATCCAATCTCACTTCTGTGGTGATTCCCCAGGGTGTAACAAGGATTGGATATGGAGCTTTTTACCATTGCGATGATTTAAAAGAAGTGGTGATACCTGATTCTGTTACAGAGATAGAAGCTTATGCTTTTGATAAGACACCATGGATGGAAGAGATACAGCCGGATAGTCCCTTTAAGGTAGTGGGGGATGGTATTCTGATTGCTTATACAGGAAGCGACAGTGTGGTTAATATCCCGACTACAGTTAAGCAGATTGGGCAGGGCGTATTTAAGGATCACATGGGCATTATTGCGGTGAATATTCCCGATACAGTGCAGGTAATTGGCGAGGAAGCCTTTATGGACTGTAAGAACTTAAAGACGGTAAATGGAGGAAACAGTCTTGTAAAAGTGGGGGATCGTGCTTTTATGAACTGTCCTTTATCACAGGTGGTAATACCTGCGTCCATGGAAGAAGTCGGGCTGGGGGCTTATGCCCTTGCTGGCGGCACGGATACGGTAGTGTTCACGGGAAGTGAGCCGCCTGTTATTACTGTAGGCTGGGGGGCAAAAAGACTTGCCAATCAGGAGTACAGAACTTATGCATTTGGAAATATCAGGAACGCTATTGTGCCTGATGACGCAGGGAATTTTGAGGGAACCGTTCTGGAAAGCGGCGCTTATGGTTTCCATGGCGTTGTGTATAATGAGTCCGGCAATATAGTAGCGGATAATCAGACAGGAGTGGATTTAGGAGATAGCAGCGGCATTGCAGTTAGTATCAGCAGCGCAGTGATTCCTGAAAGCGAAAATGCTACGGTGACGATTCCTGGAGATAACAGCGCTTATATTTTTAAGGTAACAGATTCCCAGGATGCAGCACAGAAGATTTCAGCGGCCTATGGGGAACTTTACGGAGGGAAAGCGCCTTTTGCCCTTTCCGCTTACGATATGTCCCTCTATGACAGTTCGGGAAATATTCCTATTACCAGACTTGGCAAACAGTATGCGACTGTGCTCTTAAAGCTTCCACAGGGAATGCCTACTGACAGTCTGCATATGGTGACGCTTGACCAGGATGGTCAGCTTGAAGCTGTAGAGTACAGGATTGTCAGCATGGAGGATGGCGAGTATATCCAGTTTACGGCCAGCCATTTTTCACCCTTTGGCATTTACCGCAATGCAAGTGTTAACGGGCAGGCGGTAGTATCTGATGGAAGCGCAGTGATAACAAGCCTTTCTAATCAAAAGGACGATACTCCTGATACAGGGGATTTTATCCATCCCAAGTGGTTTCTGGCGTTAGGACTTTTGGCAGGCGCAGTTGCACTGTTCTTTTATAAAGGAAAATCAAAGAAGCTAATTTAAAAATAGAACTGTTAAAAACTCCCGGCATATCATAATAAAAAAGCCGGGAGTCTTTTTATGCTTCGGGTAAGACAACAAGTTGGATGTACTGACGAACTGACCCGCACCTGTGGAAGCAGGGGTATAACAATAGCAATGCTTGATACAGGGGAGCGTGTTATTATATTGTCAAGTTAGCAAAACCTAAGTAAATACAAGGGATTCCGCTAATTTAGTCCTACGAAAAAATGCCATATGGCATGCAGATTTGACGGCAGGACGGGCCTGTTTTATTCAAAAATCTATCGGGAAATGACGGTTTGCAATAACGTAACACAAGGCGGTTCGTTAAAGGAAATGTTGTTTCTTATGTAAAAATATTCTATATAGGACTGAATTGGCTTTAGATTTACCGGCTGATGCAGTCCTGTTTCTATGCCCGGAAGATAGGAAGCAGAAGCGGAAAACAAGAGCCAGACTGTCCTATACAGAGTTTAGACATTCAGGGAGGGAATGTTAACCATACGCCTTTCACAAGTTCCTTGACATCGTAAGTGAAACTGCTGCCGCCGGGATGAGAGCTGCATACAAGGCAGGCTTCAAGGACAGCGTGGCTCTGATGAGAGAGGTTCAGGAATAGAAGAGTGAAAGATTTTTCAGATCTTTCACTCCCAAGTTTGTGTCTGCGCTGCATCCACAAACTTGAGATGCGCTAAAAAGCAGCGCAGAAATGAGGAAAAACATGATATGAGCATTGTTTTCTATGACGGATGGCAATGCTTATTTATTGTTTCCTACTGTCCATTTAATAAACAGATAAGAAACAAATAGTAAACAGATAAAGACTTTTTCGAAATATGATGTACAATAATACCAAAGAAACACAAACTTCTTTTCAATCACTATGGAGGGATAAACATGAGTACAATTCTTCATACCGATAAATTGTGCAAATCATTCTCAAACGGCGGCTTGCAGCAGCATATCATCAAGAATCTTGATCTTGAGATCAGGGAAAAGGACTTCACTGTTATAATGGGGGCGTCGGGTTCGGGCAAATCCACTCTGCTTTATGCACTTTCTGGAATGGATACCCCGACCCTCGGCAGAGTTTTCTTCGGTGACAAGGATATATCGAAATATACCAACGATCAGCTTGCTGTGTTCAGACGTGAAAACTGCGGGTTTGTCTTTCAGAGCATTTATCTGCTCGAAAACATGACCGTATTCGATAACATCATGACAGGTGCGCTTGTGATACAGAAGAACAGTCCCGAGCTTGTAAAAAAGACCGGGGAGCTTCTCAAAAAGGTCGGTATAGGCGAAAAGCTGTGGGATAAATACCCGAACCAGCTTTCGGGCGGTGAGTGCCAGAGGGTCGGCATCGTAAGAGCGGTCATCAATGATCCGAAGATACTTTTTGCTGATGAGCCGACAGGCAGTCTGAACTCGGCTTCGAGCCGTGACGTTCTTGATATCTTCACGGAACTGAACTCGAAAGGACAAAGCATTGTAATGGTGACGCACGACATGAAAACCGCTCTCAGAGGAAACAGGGTGATATATCTTCGTGACGGTGCTGTGATCGGCGAACATGAAATGCCGTCATTCGGCACAAATGATATCAAGAGCAGACAAGAGGGCTTGCAGAGATTCCTTGATGATATGGGGTGGTAATATGGAAAAGATACTCAGACTTTCTTTTGCAAATATTAAAAAACACAAGAAA
>CAMWUN010000066.1 GCA_947177425.1 uncultured bacterium | reverse complement strand
CGTTTATTCAGTTTTCAGAGTTCTTAACTAACTGACATTGGGAGTGAACAGTAACTATCCGGTTTGATTACAGAAGTAAATTTCAAATTCGTATATTGACAAATACCCATAGGGGGTATATTATAAAACTGAATAAATACCCTGTAGGGGTATATGATAAGCGGAAGTGAGGTAATGAATATGTCACAGTCAGGTAATAATATAGAGGAAAACAGATGTAATTGCTGTCGTACGAAACATACACCGAGAAGCAGCGATCAGCAGAAGCAGCTTCAAAACCGTTTGAGCCGTATGACCGGGCAACTAAACGGAATCAGCAGAATGTTGGAGGAAAACCGCTATTGCGGAGATATTCTGACACAGATCGCAGCAGTAGAAAGCGCATTGCAAAGCTTTGGATATATGGTGCTCAAAGAACATATGGAAACCTGCGTGGTGGAGGAAATCAGAAACGGAAACGGCCAGATTATTGAGGAGGCTATTGAACTGGTAAAGAAATTGAAATAAAATTAAGAGGAGTTTACAATTATGACGAAACAAAAATATGCAGTAACAGGGATGACCTGTTCCGCCTGTTCCTCCCATGTGGATAAGAGTGTGAGGAAACTGCCGGGAATGGAAGAAGTTACAGTGAATCTGCTTACCAACAGCATGCAGGTAAGCTTTGACGAGAATGTCTGTGATGAGAACAAAATCATAGAAGCGGTGGAGAAAGCAGGATATGGCGCAAGTCTTATGACGACAGCCGGACAGGAACAGAGGGGAGGTGTACCGGCTGCGGAAAGCGGAGCAGACAGAAGAGCGTTGCCGGATGGCAGAAGCGGCAATGTAAATAGTGCTGGCAGGGAAGCAGTAAAAGGGAAAAAGGAAAACAAGGAGATGAAAACAAGGCTTATTATATCAATTGTTTTTATGCTCCTTCTGATGATTGTATCCATGCATCACATGTTTTTCATGTGGCTGAACCTTCCAGTGCCGGATATGTTTATGAAATTGTTCCACGGCAATGAAAATGCGCTTACCTTTGCATTTACCCAGTTCCTGCTGACAATGCCGATTATTTATGTGAACCGTAAATATTTTCAGACTGGATTTAAGACGCTGGTCCACCTAAGTCCCAATATGGACAGCTTAATTGCCATAGGTTCAGGGGCTGCCCTGCTATATGGAATCTTTGCAATTTACAGGATTGGCTATGGATTGGGACATGGGGATGAGGGGGTGGTAGGAAGATATGTCTCCGATTTATATTTTGAGTCGGCGGGGATGATTCTGGCACTAATTACGGTAGGAAAATATTTGGAAACGCGTTCCAAAGGCAGGACCAGTGAAGCCATAGAAAAGCTGATGGATCTGTCACCTAAAACAGCAATCCTCCTTCTGGAAAACGGTGAGGAAAAGGAAATCCCCACACAGCAGCTTTTGAAAGATGATTTGTTTATTGTAAAACCGGGCAGTCTTGTGCCGGTAGACGGCGTTGTGGTGGAGGGAACTTCCAGCGTCAACGAAGCGGCGATTACGGGGGAGAGCATTCCTGTAGAAAAGCAGCCCGGGGATGCTGTAGTATCCGCTACCATGAACAAAGCGGGGCGGCTGGTCTGCAAAGCCGTAAAAGTAGGTGAGGATACCACTTTATCCCAGATTATCCGTCTGGTGGAGGAGGCATCATCCTCTAAAGCGCCCATTGCAAGGCTGGCGGATAAGATTGCAGGAATTTTTGTTCCTACAGTAATGGGGATTGCTCTGATTACCCTGTTTGCCTGGATGATAGCGGGCGGTGGCTTTGAAGCGGCTATGTCCAGTGCTATTGCCGTACTGGTGATTTCATGCCCCTGCGCCCTTGGCCTTGCTACTCCTGTGGCGATTATGGTTGGAACAGGCGTGGGTGCCAAAAACGGTATACTGATTAAATCAGGGGACGCCCTCCAGTCAGCCAGGGACGTGGATACGGTAGTGCTTGACAAGACAGGCACAATTACGGAAGGAAAGCCTAAAGTGACAGATGTCTTTGGCTATGACAGGGATTTGGATACTGACCAGATTATTGCACTGGCGGCGGCTATTGAAAAGCCAAGTGAGCATCCCCTTGCGGAAGCCATTGTGGGTGAAGCAAAAATAAGAGGGCTGGCGGTACCAAAAGTTGACGGTTTCCAGGCTGTTTTTGGAAAAGGAGTTATGGGCACCTGTAGAGGAAAAAGGTGCCTTGCTGGAAATGCCAAGTTTATGGAAGAAAATAACATTACGGTTTCCAATGGGCAGGCGCAGGCTATAGCGGAAATGGCGGAGGAAGGAAAGACCGCTCTTTTATTCGCCGTAGGAAAGGAACTGGCAGCTGTTATAGGAGTGGCGGACACCGTGAAATCCTCTTCCATTAAAGCCATCAAAGAACTGCAGGATATGAAAATAGAAGTGGTTATGTTAACCGGAGACAACAAACGGACCGCCAGGGCAGTACAGAAGCGGCTGCATATCAATCACGTGATTGCGGAGGTTCTTCCTGAGGATAAAGAAAAGGAAATCAGAAGGCTTCAGGGGGAGGGCAGAAAGGTGGCCATGATTGGAGACGGTATCAACGATGCCCCGGCTCTTGCCGCGGCTGATGTGGGTATTGCCATTGGGGCAGGAACAGATGTAGCCATCGACAGCGCCGACATTATCCTTATGAAAAGCAGGCTGACAGATGCCATAACGGCTATCCGTTTAAGCCGCGCGGTAATCAGAAATATAAAGGAAAACCTGTTCTGGGCATTTTTTTATAATTCAATCGGAATCCCTTTAGCGGCAGGTATTTTTTATCCGGTATTCGGCATTAAACTTAATCCTATGTTTGGTGCGGCAGCCATGAGCCTGAGCAGTTTATTTGTTGTGGGAAACGCCTTGCGGCTGCGGAATTTCAAGTCTCATGAATATGAAGATGTTAAATCTGAAGAAGTAACTACAAATAAAAAGGAAAAGCAGGAGGAAAGAAAAATGAAAAAAACAATGATTATTGAAGGAATGATGTGCGGACACTGTACCGGAAGAGTTCAAAAGGCATTAGAAGAAATTAATGGGGTCGAAAGCGTCACAATGAGCCTGGAAAACAAGACGGCTGAGATTGTACTTGGCGGACAGGTGGCAGATGATGCACTCAAAGCGGCTGTGACGGAAGCTGGATATGAAGTGACGGATATCAGATAGGCCAGGCAGAAGCACCCCCAATCCCTGCCAGATTGGAGATGTCTGGCAGGAATTGGGAAAAACCTGCTGGCTGAAAAGATACGTTTCGTTTTGAAAATACTGTATATTCATAAGGCCTTTTTCACGGAGATTGCTTTCATGGGACACATTTCCTGACAACAGAAGCAGGAAATACACCCTTTCCGCCGGAATATGGCCTTTTTATTTTCTATTGTTATGATATGGGCGGGGCAGCTTTCTGCACACTTACCGCATCCCACACACAACTCTTTGTTGAGCAGGGGGTAGGATTTAAACAGGCGGCTGGCAACAAATACAAAAGGCTTTTGTAGAAATCCGGGAAAGGCACTGGCAAAATCCAGTTTTTTAGTGTCTGGTATCTGAAAGGGAGTAAGATTATCCGGAACAGGATCGCCTGTCAGTTCTATGGCATCCGGTTTTGCAAGCCCGGCCTCCACAGCCTGTTTTATCATTTCTATATCCATGGGGTTAAGGCCCATGAGTCTGGCGGCAAAATAATCCTGCGTATAAAAATCCCTGGCGGCAAGAAGCATATATAATGGATGGGAAGTTCCTCCGGTAGGGCCATTTCCTTCCATGGCATCTATGGCGTCTATAATGGTCAGATGCGGGCTGACTGTCTGGGCAAGTTCAAGCAGCATACGGGAGAAATCACGGATATCCGGCCAGCGGTAATGCATCTGGGGTTTTTCCAGTCCGGGGATGGTTCCGAACAAATTTTTGATGCCGCCGGAATAACCAGTCATGGCATGGGTTTTCAGTTTACATATGTTTATGATATAATCCGCTTCCAGAATGGGCGTAATAATATGGAAGGAATGATTGCGGAATCCTTCCAGGCAGTTGACAGTCCGGGCTGAAAAGTCCATATTCAGTATGGCTTCCGGCTCTAACTGCTTCATGCCGCATACATGGTAGACATTTTTCATATATTCCGCATTGTATAGTCCGCCGGAACTTTCAGCCACGGTGATATTTTTGACTCCATGTCCGTTCAGCCAGCGAATGACCGCCTTTATGATGAGGGGATGCGTGGTGGCGGGAAAGCTGGGATTTTTCGCCATTACCATATTGGGTTTGATGACCACTTTCAAATCAGGACGCATATCTTTCGCGACATTTAAATCCTCCATAAATTTACAGACAGCAGGGTAGATTAGTTCCTCTTTATATTCGGGCACATGGTATAAAGTCTGAATCATATTATCTCCTCTCTAAAAGGCATGTGGGATTACTGATGAACCGGCTCTTTTGCCGATGTGCTTATTTTATCACCAAATCATTTTTTTGGAAAGATGGGGATTATGGTTGCCTGCCAGTCGTAACAGGGAGTATAATAAAAAAATCGTTAGACAGAAGTCAGGAATTGATGTGCCGGATCTGTAAATCCCAGCATCTGCCAAATATCTTTTTGGCGTTACAGGGATTTGATCCGTATATCTGCAGGAATATTCCGCATGGAGGTTGGATATGAGAATTGACAGACAAAAGATTGTAAGAGTTTTTAATGAGTATGTGGAAAATTACAACAGACAGGATGAGAAAGTGCGTCTTAAAATTGAGCACACGTACAGAGTCAGCAGGCTTTGTGAGGAGATTGCCGCATCTCTTGGCCTTTGTGAGGAAGATATTTCCCTTGCCTGGTTTCTTGGGATGCTTCACGATATAGGCAGGTTTGAGCAGCTCAAGAATTATGGAACTTTTATAGATGCACAGTCAATTGATCATGCAGGGTACGGGGCAGATATTTTATTTTCCCAAGGGAAAATCAGGGACTTTCTAGAAGACCATACAGAAGATGAATTGATAAAGACGGCAATCGCCTGTCACAATGCATACCAGTTGCCGGAGAAAATTAGTGAGAGGACAAAAATGTTCTGTCAGATTCTGAGGGATGCAGACAAAATAGACATATTGAAAGTTAATGTGGAATTTTCCCTTGAGGAAATTTATAACGTGACGACCAGAGAACTTTACAACTGTACGGTGAGCGGAGAAGTCATGGAGGCATTTAAGGAAGGGCATACGGTACTGCGTACTCTCAAGAAAACAACGGCAGATCATGTGGTGGGACATATTTCACTGGTTTATGGGCTGGTCTACGACAAAAGCCTTTTTCTGGTTAAAAAGCAGGGATATATTTATAAGCTGATGGATTTTAAATCGGATAATCCGCAGACCTGCAGGCAATTTGAGCAGATACGGGAAATAATGAAAAGATATCTTGACGCAGAAATGAGTTAAAGATTGGAAACTAAAATTTTAAATATGGAGATTTGTGCTGTGTACATAGTCCCCGGATTTTGGAAGGAGCATGGTTATAAAAATGAAAGAGTATAAAAATTATATTTTTGATTTGTATGGTACTTTGGCAGATATCCATACCAATGAGGAAAAGGCTTCATTATGGAAAAATATGGCCGGAATTTATTCCATGATGGGTGCGGCATATACTGCCGGCGAACTAAAGAAACAGTATAAAAAGCTGGCTCAGGAAGAACTGGAAGGAACTTATGTATGGATGAGCCGGGAGTTTGGAAACAGGAAATTAGAAAAAGAAGAAATAGAGATACTGCTTGATAACATATTTGCACAGCTTTTTCGTGAAAAGAATGCAGAAGTATCGAAAAATCAAATCTGGCAGATCGGTGTGGTGTTCCGGTGCCTTTCCACGAAGTATATCAGGCTGTTTGAGGGTGTGCCGGAGATGATTTCACGGCTTAAGCAGGCAGGGAAGAAGATTTATATTTTGTCAAACGCACAGCGCATGTTTACGGAGCCTGAGATGAAGATGCTGGGCATTTACGACTGCTTTGACGGGATTCTTTATTCTTCCGATGCGGGCGTCAAAAAACCGTCCTTTTATTTTTATGATGCACTTTTCCAAAAATACGGACTTAAAAAAGAAGAATCCGTCATGATCGGCAACGAATACATAGCTGACATCCAGGGTGCTTCCAATTATGGGATAGACAGTATGTACGTGTTTACAAAGCAGTCAGGCGCGCAGCCTGACATTCTGCCGGAAAACTGCCGGACACTGAAAGAGATTGGCGAAGCCTTTCTGTAAATCAGATTAATAAAATCCACCTGTGCAACAGCGTTTCCATTTGATATGCTGCCTGTACAGGTGGATTTTTTATCAATAAACTGGTCCGCGAAGCGTTGCAGCGTTTGATTCCCGCGAGCAACGAGCCAAGTTGGCATGCTTGCATGAGCATTTGGCGACTGCCGTGGGGGTCACATACCCCGCTGCCCTGCTGCGCTGCAGGATTGATGCACCGTTGCTTGTAGCGGGGATGTTGATTTCTATAAACGGTGGGAAGGGCAGGTATGCCTGCACATACATATTCCGTTTGATAGTCCGTTTTATGGGACATATCATTTTGTATACTGGAATCAGAAGAAATGAATTGAACCATAAAGGAGGAAAAGGAATGAGGAACACGAGGAGACTGACCGTCATGATAGTTATTACGATGATACTTGTCTGTGCTGCATCGCTTTGTATTTCTACCACAGTATATAGTCAGGGAAAAAATAAGAAAATGGCAGAAGAACAGCATTTTCGCACTGCAGCAGTTGGAACGCAGAGCGCCGCAGGATAGAAGTTTCTGTGGAAAATTGTAATTTATACCGCAAATTTCCCGAAACAGATTTGTAAAAGAAGAATGACAACAGTTAAAGCAGGGATTATAATTGATATAGTTTTGTTTCCGCAGGCAGCAGCCGAATGAAGTGCCGTATGTGCATTTGCTGCTGATGCGGGGGAGTTTGTATGCTGCCAGCCCAAAGGACTGCGGCAGATTGGAGGAGACTATGTCAAACATACCATTGCCCGGACAGATTTACAGGCATTTTAAGGGAAATCTTTATCGCATTGTAACTATGGCAGAACACAGTGAAACAGGGGAGAAGCTGGTAGTTTACCAGGCGCTTTACGGTGATTATGCGGTTTACGCAAGGCCTCTTTCCATGTTCATGGAAAAGATAGACCAGAAGAAATATCCGGAGGCAGTTTCCGGATTCCGGTTTGAACTGCAGAAGGAGGTAATTGGGACTCTGGTTTCGGGAACACCACAAAAAGAGGTTTCTGATGATGCAGAAGATATGGTGAAGGAGCAGACTGTGGAGTTGGAGAGCACTGTCCGGGATGAAGAACAGGAAGAACTGAATATAGACCCGCTTGTGTTGGAATTTCTGGATGCTGGGACTTACAGGGAGCGTCTTAATATACTTGCAGCCCTGCATAACCGTATAACTGATGAGATGATTAATACTATGGCAGTAGCGGCAGATGTGGAGATTAAGGAAGGGGATATTGAAGAACGGTATAATGAACTGCGTACCTGCCTTCTGACTTTTGAAAAGTATGAGTGCAGCAGGTTGAGATAGAAGTCAGTTCTTTCGCCCGCTGCAGTATATTTTCAGAATGTTCCCATAGGGTATTCCCATAGGGTATTCCCATAGGGTATTCCCATAGGATATATCCAAAGGATGTTTTACAGGAATATTTCAATGGAAGTTATACTAGTACTCCGTACTAGTACAGCATTCACCGTTAATTACGCAATGCTGTACTGGGGTGGGATAAGGTGTCCAATGCCTTATAAGCGGGTGGAAGGAGAAATGAATATGATAGAGAACAGGCTGGTTATTGGGGTTTCATCAAGAGCATTATTTGATTTGACAGTTGAAAATGAAATTTTCCGTACGCAGGGGGTAGAAGCTTACTGCCGTTATCAGGTGGAGCATGAGAAGGAACTTTTGAAACCGGGGAACGGATTCCGGCTGATAGAGGCGCTGCTTAATATTAATAAGATTCCCGGACAGGAGGGGAGAGTGGAGGTAATTATCATGTCCCACAACAGCCCGGATACTTCCCTCCGGGTGTTCAATTCCATTGCGTATTACGGACTTGACATTTCAAGGGCGGTGCTGGCCAGCGGAGCTTCCCTTACGCCTTATCTTGAGGCATTCTGTACAGATTTATATTTGTCAGCAGATGAGTGGGATGTGGGCCTTGCCATTGAGTGTGGAATCGCGGCAGGAATCATCTGCTGCGATGAGATTAAGGCTTATGAGGGGCAGCAGGAAATTTCCCAAATCCGTATTGCCTTTGACGGGGACGCGGTATTGTTTTCGGACGAATCTGAACAGATTTTTAGAAGTCAGGGACTGGAAGCTTTTGAAGAAAATGAGAGACGGCAGGCTGAGAACCCATTGAAACAGGGCCCTTTTGCCAAGTTTTTAAAGACACTGTCGGATATTCAGAAGGAATTCCCACCGGAACAGGCTCCGATAAGGACTGCGCTGGTGACAGCCAGATGCGCTCCTGCCCATGAACGTGTTATTAGGACTCTGCGTGCATGGAATGTGAGGATTGACGAGGCTTTTTTTCTGGGAGGAGTTGCCAAGCGGGATATACTGAAAGCTTTTGGGGCACATATATTTTTTGACGACCAGGCAGCACATACCACCCTTGCATCAGAGGTTGTGCCGTCAGCGCTGGTTCCTTATAAACCGGGACTTGGGGCAGAACATAAAGAGGATCCATAAAATTATACAGAATATGAGGAAGAAATGGAATACGATAATATTAGGGAAGGGCGTTTTCTGGAACGCCCTAACAGATTTATTGCATACGTAGATATAGATGGAAGAAAAGAAAAGGTTCATGTAAAAAACACAGGAAGATGCCGTGAACTTCTTACCGAAAACGCCTTGGTATATTTGGATAAAAGTTGCAGTCCGGGGAGGAATACAGGATATGATCTGGTGGCGGTCAGAAAGGGTACGCGGATAATTAATATGGATTCCCAGGCTCCTAACAAAGTAGTACAGGAATGGCTGTATACAGGAGAACTGTTCCCGGACATGACGACCCTTAAGCCGGAAACAAAATACCATAATTCACGCTTTGACTTTTATGCGGAAACCCTGCATAATAAAGTTTTTATTGAAGTTAAGGGGGTTACGCTGGAACAGGAAGGAGTAGTGCTTTTTCCTGATGCGCCTTCTGACAGGGCGGTAAAGCATGTGGAAGAACTGATGGAAGCGGTGAATGAAGGATATGAGGCGTATATTATTCTTGTTATTCAGATGGAAGGAGTAAAATATTTTACGCCTAATTGTGCGACGCAGCCAGAATTTGCACAGGTTTTGCTGAAGGCAAGACAGAAAGGTGTAAAGATTCTTGCCTATGATTGTGCGGTGACGCCTGGCTCTATGGAGATTCATGCTCAGATACCCGTGAAACTTACAAAAATAGAAGAAGCATCAGAGCCGCTGCTTACGTGGTATGACAAGGGCAGGCGGATTCTCCCATGGAGAGAAGATGCTGAGCCTTACCATGTATGGGTATCAGAGATCATGCTCCAGCAGACAAGAGTGGAAGCTGTAAAACCTTACTATGACCGCTTTATGAAGGTATTACCGGATATTGGACATTTGGCATGTGCAGATGAAGAAGAACTTTTAAAACTCTGGGAGGGGCTTGGATATTACAACAGGGTAAGAAATTTAAAAAAAGCAGCCCAAATGATTATGGAAGAATATGGCGGTATTATGCCTGAGGAATTTGAGAAACTAATAAAGCTGCCGGGAATAGGAAGCTATACGGCAGGTGCGGTCAGTTCCATAGCTTACGGAAAAAGAGTGCCGGCGGTGGACGGGAATGTGCTCCGTGTGCTGGCAAGGCTTATGGGAGATGACAGGGATATAATGAAGCAGTCAGTCCGCCGGGATATTGAGCAGGAACTGCATTTGAGTATGCCGGATGAAAGGCCAGGGGATTTTAACCAGGCCCTTATGGAACTGGGGGCAATGATATGTATTCCTACAGGAATACCGCATTGTGGGCAATGTCCATGGGAACGTTTATGCACGGCCCACAGGCAGGGAAGAGAACTGGATTTTCCATATAAAACGCCTAAGAAACCCAGGACAATTGAGGAGAAGACTGTGCTGGTTATACGGGATGCGAACAGGGCGGCTTTAAAAAAACGCCCTGAAAGCGGACTTTTAGCAGGAATGTATGAATTCCCTTCCTTAGAAGGCCACTTGTCTGAAAGGAAGGTTCTTGATTATCTGAAAAAAGAAGGCTTATCGGTCTTAAGGATTGAGCCGCTCTCTTCCAGTAAACATATATTTACCCATAAGGAATGGCATATGATTGGCTATGCAGTGAAAGTGGACGAACTGGCAGAAAAAAAGAATCAAAATGGGATGATATTCGCAGAGCCAGAGGAGATAAAGGATAAATACCCTATTCCGTCTGCTTACGGTGCGTATCTTTATAAAATCTTAAGTTGATTCTTCTTAAAGGAATGCTTATCATAAGTGTATGAAAATATTTTGGAAGCAGGAGTAATTAAAAATGAAGCTTTTATCGATTACAGTACCTTGTTACAATTCGGCGGCATATATGGAAAAATGTGTGGAATCTCTTTTAAAAGGCGGAGAGGATGTGGAAATTATCATTGTGAATGACGGTTCTTCTGATGAAACCGGAGCCATCGCCGACAGATACGCAGGGGAGTATCCCACAATTATAAAGGCAGTGCACAAAGAAAACGGGGGACACGGATCTGCTGTAAATGCAGGAATTGACAGGGCATCGGGGCTTTATTTTAAAGTAGTTGACAGCGACGACTGGGTAAAAGAGGAGGCATACCTTAAAATCCTGGATACTTTAAGGGAACTTACAGGCGGGGAAACCGTACTGGATATGTTAATCAGCAACTTTGTATATGAAAAAACAGGAGAGAACAGACACAAGGTAATGCGCTTTAGACATGCGCTTCCTGTGGATGAATTGTTTACATGGGAGGATGTTAAACATTTTCATAAGGGACAATATATTCTGATGCATTCGGTAATTTTCAGAACAAAACTGCTTAGAGAGTGCGGGTTAAGGCTGCCGGATCATACCTTTTATGTGGACAACCTCTATGTATTTGAGTCTCTTCCTTTTGTAAGGAATATGTATTATTTGGATGTGAACTTTTACCGCTACTATATTGGAAGGGAAGACCAGTCGGTGAACGAAGATGTTATGATTGGCCGTATCGATCAGCAGATTCAAGTCAATAAAATGATGATTGACTATATGGTAGAAAACAAAAGCAAAATTAATTCTTCCAAAAGAATGTATCAATATATGATCAGCTATCTGGATATTATTACTACGGTTTCTTCCATTCTGCTGATTCGCTCAAACACCAAAGAAAACCTTGCAAAGAAGAAAGAACTTTGGGATTATCTTAAGAAAAAGGACTGGATACTGTACAGGAAACTCAGATATGGGCTATTGGGGCGCTGTATGAACCTTCCAGGCAGAAGCGGCAGGAAAATTTCCGTCGAGGGATATAAAATATGCCGCAGGTTTTTTAACTTTAATTAGAGAGTATGATTGCAGGAATGATTTTTCACACACATTCCAGACAATGAAGGAAGCATGGATTAAAACAAAGGGCGGTCCGCACTAAAACTGATGCGGCCGCCTTTTTTAATCAAGAAGCTGGCTCCTAAAACGTGGTATCATTTGATATTATAAACAGGCTTGCTGATTTCCATTCTTTTGGATTTATACCTGACGAAGCCTTTGACGTTTCCAGCGGTACCACTGGAAGTATGCAACAATGTCAGCCTGATATACAACAACGTACATTGTTGCGGCCATTACGAAAGCTGTGAATACATCGAACATGGAATGTTGTTTGATAAATACAGTCGAAAGCACGATGGAGACACAGAGGATAAAAGAACTGATTAGTATTACTTTGTTCTTTGCAAGCTTCTGGTTATGGACAACAGCCAGATGGGCACCAATGGAATTATACACATGGATGCTGGGCCATAAGTTGGCAGGCGTATCCATGCTGTACAAATGTGCAACAAGGCTTGAAAAAATATTATCTCTTGGCATGATATAGGGGCGGAGATGATGTCCGTTTGGCCAGAGAGTAGATATAATCAAAAAGGCTGTCATTCCGGTAAAAAGAAATACACATGTCTTATAATATTCCTGCTTATTTTTGAAAAAGCAGTATAAAACTATTATGGATACATAACCAAACCACAAGAAATAGGGTATTACAAATAATTCGCAGAAAGGAATCATGTCATCTATTTTCATATGAATAATGTTTTCCGGATGGACAACGCTTTTTTCCAGCCAGACAAACCAGGTACAGTAGATGACCGCATAAATAATAAGCGGTATAGCATGTTTATACCTTTCGTAGTACTTTTTCATAAAATTTTCCTCGCAATCTTATAAAATGGCCTGCTGTACAGACCTAAATTTAATATATGATAATATAGTAATAACATAGTAATAATATAGTAATAACATAGTAGTAACGTAATAACGACATGGTAAAAGTTATAATAAGAACTGTAGTTTGTTCTGTTCGCAGGTCAGCGTAATGGAACTGCTCTTCATCGTCACTTCACCGTCAGTATGTACCCATAAGGGCGTGGATGTCTCCAGGTGGATTCTGGACGCGGCATAATGGTCAATTCCGTTAAAACGGTAATGATTCCCGGTAAAGGCTGTGGGCAGTGCAAGAAATGCAAGCCATTTGGGGATGTTTCCAATACAGCATATGTCAATCAGACCGTCATGATAATCTGCACCAGGACAAAATTTAAATCCTCCTCCTTCATACTGATGAATCATATTCGCAACAAACAAGAATTTGGGCAGGTATACCGGTTTCCCGCCATCCAGCGTAATGGTACAGGTGACTTTCCGGGCCTTAATTAGCTGCTTAAGGGCAATGGTTAAGTAAGTCAGCTTACCAAGCCCCATTTTGTTTAAAAAATTTTTAAAGGAGGAAGCGAGAGCCTCCTCGCATACAGCAGCATCAAATCCAATACCGCAGCTTACGGCAAAGTAACGTTTTGAATGAAACCTGCGACTATGCTGTCTGGAAAAATTTCCTGAATATTGTTCATATGTAAGACAGCCTAAATCCATCAGGACAGGTTCCTGGCAGGATAAAATACGTTCCAGAATTTGGGCAGGATTCTTTGGAAGTTTCAAATCCCTTGCCATATCATTACTGGAACCGGTAGGGAGATACCCTATCTGCACACGGTTAAAGTCAGAAATGCCCTGCAATGTTTCGTTTAGCGTTCCATCGCCGCCCAGTACAATCAGTTTTATGACAGATTCGGAGTTGTCTTGTAATAAGGGAACTGTCAAAGCATGTGCCAGCCTAATGACATGTCCGGCTTTCTTAGAAAAGAATACCTTATATGTTATTTCCTTTTTATCCAGGATCGGTTGGATTTGGGACCAGATTCTGGCTCCCAGGCCGGACTTTGAAGCCGGATTGACAATTATGTAATACATATTTTATCCCTCTGAAATCTTTCACTATTTTAACAGTATTTTTATTATGAGTAAAGTTATTTTAATATATTCAGCAAATCTTAATGTTTACTTAAGAAACAGGAAATTTAAAGCGTAAAAACACTGTATTTATGCGGTATTCGTAAGAGTAAAAAAGAGTATATTTTAAGTGCAGGTATACACAAAATATACAAATTTAAATCATATCAATTGCAGTCAGCAGGTCCTGCAAATCCTTTTCTACATATATTTTATTCATAACACCTTCTTTGGAATGACCTAAGATTGTTTTTTTGCTGTTTTCATTGACGTTTGCCCGGTCCATCATAAATAGGGGTTTCCAGAATTATACAAATTTTGTACAAAAGGGGGTATCTTTTTGACAATAGGAATGATGCGGTTTATCCCTGCGCTGGTTTTTACGCGCCTATCATATATCTTTCTTCAAGGTGCACATTTTCCACTTTCATGGAGAGAAGTTCCTTGATGCGCATTCCGGTATATACCATAATAAGGATAATCTGTACCTTGCCGTCTCCGGAAGGTCAATGGCAATGCCGGAATTGTACTGTGCAAGTAAAATTTTGGCATCCATTTTCCCCTGTGCAGTACGCTCAAAGTAACCAAGGTACTTGTAGTCAATAATTTCCCTACCCTGCTTATTAAATTTCTTTCCATTTGGTACGCGTACAGCGATAGGACGGCGGCGCTTGTTTCCAAGGTCGATAATGCTTCCGTAACCAGGTGGGTTTTTTATAGGGCATCCTCCTTAAAAATGTGTATAAAAATTACAGCCAGCGCATTTGACGCTTGCAAGCTGTTCCCGGAGATGATACAAAATTTTTTCCTTAAAATTTATGGTGAATTTAGATTATCTCTTTAGAAGTTCTTATATGTCGGTATAGCCCGTATTTTCGGGCTTTCCCGGCATTTTAGATATGGGGAGAAGTTCTTATATACCCTCATAACCTTTTAGGTTTTCCCTCTCAATGGTAGTAAAAGAAGTAGTAAATTGCTCTGTGGCTATGCAGCGATCAGCCTTTCCATTTCAGCCCTTGCGGAAGCGAATGTTGCGTGTGCGTAATAGTTCAGCGTCATTGTGATATTGGAGTGTCCCATGATATACTGTAACGCTTTGGGGTTCATTCCTGCATTGGCTAAGTTGGTGCAGAACGTATGGCGCAGGGTGTGGGGTGTCATTACTTTGGGTAAGGCTTCCTCATGGCACTTGTTGTACTTCTTCGCAAGCCCCCGAAACATGGTAGCATAATTCACATTCGTTTTCGGGCAACCGTCCCGGTTGAGGAAAAGGAAATTGCTGTAACCGTCAATCGTGGTCGCTTTCGCTCCCTTGCGGTTCTCCAACACGCGCCCCAACGCTTCATACACTTTTTCACTCATTGGAATTTGTCTGATACCGCTTTGCGTTTTGGGCTTCTCTATGTAGTAGCCTGTTTCCGCGCTCCTTAAAAGCTGGTGGTCTACATTGATTACCCGGTTTTCAAAGTCAAGGTCGGTTTCAGTCAGTCCGCAGAGTTCGGAAATCCTAAGCCCTGTCCCCAGCAGTATGATAACCTCGTCACGGTATTTCTGATAGACGCTATCACTCTGCATAAAGGATAAAAGGCTTTCTTCCTGTTCTCCTGTGAGAGGTACTTTCGGCTCTGTGTCGTCCTCGATCACGGTGTTTAGCTGGAAGTCAAAGGGGTTCTTCCTTATACAGTCGTCCTGTATCGCTGTGTAAAAAGCAGCTTTCAGAGAACGCTTGTCGTTGCTTATGGTCTTATAAGATATTCCCTTTTCTTTCATGCGCAACGCCCATTCTTTCGCGTCGGACAGCTTCACACTGTCAATGGGGCAGGAACCAAGTTTATCCGCTTCCAGCAGCTTCATCAGCCGTTCGCGCCCCTTTGTGGTGTTGTGCCTTACATTTCCCCGGTGGCGGTTCTGCTTCGCGTAAAGCTCGCAGACGGTCATTTTCTTACCGATTGTGTCTATCCCGTCGTCAAGGTCTTTCTGTATCTCTTTTTCCTTTTCTCTAAGGGATATGTCGTCACGCTTCCCGGCTGGGGTCTTGTCCGTAGGCACTAACTTCCAAGCATAGACAAATTGCACTTTACCAAAAGTATCGGTATATTTATAAGCATATCTCCCGTCTTTTCTCTGGCTCTCTCCCGAACGCAAAATGCGGTTTCTATTATCACGTCTTTTCTCCGACATTGTTTTTGCTCCTTTCCGTGTCGGAAAGAGCCTTGATATGCCTATATCTATTATAGCATATTCAAGGCTCTTTTTCACTATATTTTTCGCTAAATTGCGTCCAGTGTGTCAATGATCTTTTCAAACTGTTTCCTCTTGATCTGAATACGGTTGCCGTTCAAGATCACCCAGCCCGACGTGGGATTTTCCTCTGCAAGTTTCCGCAGCTTGTTTTCCCCAATGCGGAAATATTTTGACGCTTCTTCAATAGTAAGCGTGTACTTTTCCCAAATAGGCACATCAGCATTGTTCATTTCTATAAATCCCCCTTTCAAAAATGGGTAAAAGGTTAATAGTTATAAAGGGGCTGTGATCGGACGGTTATCAGCATAACCTCACGGGAGTTTCACCCCTGCATGGTTCTCATGCAGCCCTACCCATTGTCTGCGACGCTTTGAACGCTCGGACTGTGGCGGTAAGGGAGTATCATTATATATTCTGCGCTGTCGTCGCCCGCAAGCTGCTAAACTTGCTCCCCGGCGCGGTGTTGGTCGCTCGGCTGTCCCGGCAGGGAAAGAAAACCCCGCCGGGATAGCGTCATGGCGCACCCGCCGTATGGCTCGGCGCAAAAGGGACGTATCCGATCTGCCCTATGCTGCGCCGCCGTTATCTTGCGCCGCTTTCTTTGTCAAGGTGCTGGAAAGGTTCTGCTGGGGGGGCGGGCAGCGGAAAGGGGGACGCTGCCTGTCCTAAATCAGCTTAAACCTCGAATGAAAGGACAGCCCGCATAAGCCGTGACCGTAAACGGTCGCGTATGTCCTCGTCTATGCCCCAATATACATTTCCCCGCTCGTCGTAGAGCTTGCGCATAGACAGGGACGCTATGTAGCTTTCGTAGTGCTTGACGACAATCGCCATAGCCTCCGGGTCGCCCTTTGTTGCGGCTATGATTACCGGGTAGGGTAACAAGCCGCGTTCAGCATTTTCATTGTTACCAGTCTGTGCAGTCATAGGCGCGTTCCTCCAAATAGCGTTTTAGTAGCTCAAAAGAGCTGTTGCGGCGATACTTCACTGTTGTCCTCGGAATGTTGCAGAGCCTTGAAATCTCGGTTTCGCTCATATCGAAGAAATAATACAGCAGGATAGTTTCGCGCTTTTCTTCCGGCAAGCTCCGCAGGGCTTCGGCAAGCAGCTTTGCGGTTATCTCTTTTCCCGCAATAATGAAAGACTGTTCAGCTTCATCATCTGCAAAATATCTGTCGTAGGTAACAAGCTGGCTTTCTTCCAGTGGTGACAGGTCGGAGAATGTTACTTCCCTTGACTGCTGCCGTTTTGTGTCCCTGTGGGCGTTCATTGCTTCGCGCTTCAATGCCTGTTTGCAAAAGCCATTAAAAGCACAACGGATTTGCCATTGGGTACGGTTTGGTTCATTCATGTTCTCACCTCCTTTCGCAGCCGCGAAAGCGGGTGATTTTTTCTGATGTCCCCTTTCATAAACCCTCAAAACCGCGCACCCCCGAATAGGCGGTGATTTTGCAAACTTTTTGAAAAAATTTTGCCGGGGGAACACAAAACGCCCGTCTACAAAATTGCAGACGGGCGCAGAGGAATTGTAAGCAGTATTTAGTTGATTAGATAGTTCATATTCATGGGTAGAATTTCCCCCGGCGGTGGACGTGATTTTTTTAATACGGCGTTATTTGTTGATTTTTGTCGATAAAGAAACAACACGACGATACCTCCCGATACCGCCGTGCTGTTAAAAAAGGACGACTTTAATACACCCTCCGTTGTCTGGTTTTAAAAAAGAAACGGCGGCATTGAAACAAGTAATCAAAACCGCCGTTTATAACTTACTTATAGAAGCCTACATAGACTGCGGCTTGTTACATCTTAATGTACTTCATTTGTTTAGGATTACAAATTTAAAATTCAGTGTTTCTATCTGTTTGGCATTTTGTAGGTTCACGTCAATCACTCCCAAAACATCATCTGCTAATAGCGCATAAAATGAATTGCCAATAAAAACATTTATTGTAAGCTGGCGTTTAGCAAAATATACTTTAGGGATTCCTAATAAGAATTTCAAATCTATTACAGTAATAAGTTGATCCCCATAATTTGTCACACCTAAAACATAATTTGGAGTTTGCGGTATTCTAACTATGCTATGTAGTTGCGAAACTTTACGAACACTATCAACTAAAATCGCATAAGCCTGATCTTCTAATACAAACTCCAAAAATTTTGCCATATAATCACCTTTTTCTGTTCGGTTAAACATTTCTTGCTTTGTTCTCAATCCTTATTTCAAACCAAACCTTAATGTATTCAGCCAGCACGGGAACTATTTTTTTGATTTCTATGCTGGAAGTATTTATGCACAAGTGGTAATTTGAACGTGCATTTTCTTTTGCGCTTATATAAAACTCCCGGTGTTTTGCTCGTTCTTTATCCACTTCCCGTATCTTACGTTCAAGCTCTGTGGGGGTGAGGTTTTCACCTTTGGGCGCCCGTTCTATACACCGTTTTAGCTTTGTATCCATATCAGCATATACAAAAATATTAAACGGGTTATATTCTTTCAAAATCACATCGGCGCAGCGTCCAATCATAATACAATCCCCTTGCGCTGCAAAAGTTTTAATGATTTTTTGCTGCTCAACAGCAATCGTTACAGCCTGTTTTGTAACCGGGTGTGGGGTCATAGTGAAACGACAGCCTATTGTCCGGGGATATGCGGCTTGCAGATTTTTTTCTGATATATGGGAAACATATTGTTCATCAAATCCTTGTTTTTCAGCTATCATCTGAATGATTTCTTTGTCATAACAGGGAATTTCCAATACATTAGACAAACGCTTCCCCAGTTCACGTCCTCCGCTGCCAAACTCACGGCTAATTGTAATAATCATTTTGTTCCTCCTTTACTCTTTGAAATGAATACCATTTTTTTCAGAATGTTTTAATAGTGCTACTGCAATAATCAATACGATTACTTCATAAATCAACAGTGAAAACCATATTATGCTTTCACCAAATACATATGGCAAAATCAGAATGACTGCCGCATTTACAATAATGCTTCGTAAAACGCTGATATTCAGCGCAAGTAAAGAGCGTTCCGTAGAATACAAGTAAGAAGAAATCATAACATTGACTGCCGTTGCGATAAAGCCAACAGCAAATTGCGGCAAAACTTTGAGCATATATTCCCGTGTTACAGCATCAGTGCCAAATAGACTGCCAATATAGCCCCCAAAAAGAACCGCTAATATCGTAACAGCAGCACTGCCAAAAAAACTGATTTTCAACCCTGCCTTAAAATAGAATTTCAAATCCTCTTTTTTCTTTGCACCATAGCTCTGTCCAAATAAAGGCTGTAACCCCTCACTGGCTCCAAAAAAGACAGCCATAGAGAAAGATGCTATATAACTGATAGCTGAAAAAGCATTGACCCCAAGATCACCTACCATGTCAATGAGAACCATATTCATGCAAAATGTCATAACAGGAGTTGCCAACTGGCTGATTCCTTCGGGCAGACCATGTACAATGATTTCTTTGAACAGACTTTTTTCCAGTTTTATTTTTCCAAAGCGCAGATTTCCCTGTTTACGGATAAAATGGCTCAATATGACCAGTAATCCAAGTGTCTGTGATATGCCCGTAGCAATAGCAGCCCCCTTTGTTCCCCATGCCATAGGATAGATCAGCAGCCAGTCGCCAAAAATATTACATACTGTTGTAACAATCACAACAATACTTACCAATCCGGGCGCGTTATCATTACGGCAATAATTTTGCAGTCCCATAGATATAGCAGACGGAATAATAAAGATAGAATACCAAAACAGATAGCTGACCGCTAAATGGTGGAATGTTTCATTTGCACCAAGCAAAATACAAACCTTATCTGCAAAAAACACGCCAATAAAACTGAGAATTGCTGCGGCACATACCATAAACAGCATTCCATGACGGAATACTTTGTTTCCTCCTTCTATATCTCCTCGCCCAATACGAACAGCGTAAATAGCTACACCGCCAACACTGATAAGCATATTTATTGCTCCAACAACCATGATAAAGGGACTAACTAAATTGATTGCTCCGAGGGCGTTTGTTCCTACACCTCTCCCCACAAAAACTGCGTCAATAATGGTAAACATAAAGAAACAAACATTGCTTAAAATCATTGGTAAGACGTACTTTATAATATTTTTCATGCCTGAACTGGACATTTTAATTTCCTCCCATTCTAAAGCTGGATCGCATAAATAAAAAGAACCGATATTCCGTTTTTGTAACGAATTATCGGCTCTGCGTCTTTGCGTCCGGCTCTTTGATAATTGATATTTTCAGTTGTTCTGCATTGATTAAGGTTTCCTGCCTGCACTTAGGACAAAATAGTGGAAAATGGGAAAGTATTGTATCCTCCCGGATTTTTGTCCGTGTCTTACTTTGGCAGTTTGGACATAGTATCCATTCTTGATTTCCCATATGAAACACTTCCTTACTGTTTTAATATTTGCTCAAATGAAGATTCAAGATGTTTTACAAAATATCCCAAAACGTCAATAAAATCCGCAGGATATTTTTCAAGTGTTTTTTCCATCGCTTGATCTTCTGCCCGATATATAACATCTAATATTTGACTCGCATAAGTCTTTCCTTTTTCTGTAAGGCATATTTGCATTTCCCGCCGTTTTCCGGGAATAGCGGTCAACGTAAGATAACCAGCAGCTTCACACTTTTTAGTAACTGTGTTAAGCGTAGTGCGCGGAAATCCCCATTCCTCACAAATCTGTTTTTGGGAATGTGCTTCTCCGTCATTAAGGGCATAGATAAGCCATAATTCTGATGATTGTCTGCCAATCTTTGGAGTATTGGCAACATAGATTTTTTCAAAATTACTGATTGCTATTGCAAGCCGCCGAACAGCTTCTCGTGTTTCACTCATATTTTACCTCCATATATAATACGATTTCGGATTATATAATAGCACGAATTAGGATTTTTGTCAAGATGGCGTGAAAAATTTCCTCTGATTATATGATGTATTTAAGCTATTTAGTGGAACTGTGTAGACATATCCAAAAAGAAAGGTGAACAGTAAAATATAATAGGGTGAATGAATATGGCAAAAAGACCAGTACCACGATACGACTTTAAGGCTTTTGGGGAAGCAATTAAGACAGCCCGGAAAGGGCGCAAAGAGAGCCGGAAAAAGGTATGCGACGAAATGTATATATCCCCTCGCTACCTTGCGAATATTGAGAATAAAGGGCAGCACCCCAGCTTACAGATATTCTTTGAGCTTATGCTGCGTTACAATATCTCGGTAGACCAATTCCTTTTGGAGCAGCCCGCCGGGAAGAATACCCAGCGGCGACAGCTTGACGCTCTTCTGGACGATATGAGCGATAAAGGAATACGGATAGTCACCGCCACGGCGCGGGAGATCGCAGAGGTTGAGGGTGAGGGAGAATAACCGCTGTCCGGCTAAAATTGAATAGGAACTAAGAAGCGTTGTAATCTTTTTTGAGGTTGCAGCGTTTTTCTTTTGCGGAAATTCGCCAAATCAGATATTCCCGGTGTTGTAGGTAGTAGGAAGAACTTTCGTAGCAAGCATAGGAAAAGAGTACCCTTTTCCGTATTTCTGCCCGCCCGGTCGGTCAGAAATTGCTTGTTGGGAAGTGTCCCAAACCCTCTATGAGAACGGAAA
>CAMWUN010000065.1 GCA_947177425.1 uncultured bacterium | reverse complement strand
AAAATAACGGAAACGCTGTATTTATCAACGTTTCCGCACTTTTTCAAAGAGCGCGAGACGGGACTCGAACCCGCGGCCTCGACCTTGGCAAGGTCGCGCTCCACCAACTGAGCCACTCGCGCATTTACTTGCCCGTATCTCACGGACAAGTATTACTATACATTATCTTTCTGTTTTTGTCAACGGATTTTTTAAATTTTTTTTAAATTTTTCCATTTTTTCTTCTCTGATAGAATTCTGCTGATGCAGTCATCAAAACATCCGAAGAAGAATTCAGCGCTGTCTCCACAGAATCCTGTATCACTCCGATAATAAAACCAACTGCAACAACCTGCATTGCAACTTCATTTGAAATGCCGAAAAGGGAACATGCCAGGGGGATAAGAAGCAGGGAGCCTCCTGCAACACCTGATGCCCCGCAGGCTGCCAGTGCAGCAACAATACTCAGAATAAGAGCCGAAGGCAAATCCACTGATACACCCACCGTATTAGCAGCGGCCAGCGTCATGATCGTTATGGTAATAGCGGCCCCGTCCATATTAATGGTTGCGCCCAGAGGAATGGATACCGAATAGTGATCCTCATTTAAACCAAGTTTTTTACAAAGTGCCATATTCATGGGAATATTGGCCGCTGAACTTCTTGTAAAAAATGCGGTTATGCCGCTTTCCTTAAGGCATGTGAGCACCAGCGGATAAGGATTTTTCCTCATGCAGAAAAATGCCATCAGCGGATTGGTCACAAGGGAAATAAACAGCATACAGCCTACCAGCAGTACAAGAAGCTTTCCGTAATCAGTAAATACATTCAGTCCGTTTTCAGATACCGTATCGAACACCAGCCCCATAATTCCGAAAGGAGCCATATTAATTACCCACTGCACAGCCTTATTCACTGCTGCGGAAATATCTGCCAGCAGATTCTTGGTAATTTCAGAAGCTTTCTTCAGGGCAATACCGAAAATAACTGCCCACGTAAGAATACCAATATAGTTTCCATTTACTATAGATGCCACCGGATTGGCTACCATATTGACCAGCAGATTTTCAATCACTTCCAGAACACCCTGGGGCGCCGCATTGGAAGCAGCCGTATCTGTAAGTTTTAATGTCTGGGGGAACAGGAAACTGGATGCCGTTGCAATAAACGCCGCAAGAAAAGTGCTTGCCATATACAACACAATTACTGTCCTCATGTTTGCCCCTGCGCCGCCTTTGGAATTTGCAAGGGAACTCATAACCAATACAAACACCAGCACGGGAGCCACTGCCCGGAGCGCTCCTACAAACATGGTTCCAAACCAGGAAACTATCGTAAACTGCGGAATTGCCAGCCCAAGAACTGCTCCCACAACCATTCCGATTACAATCCTCAGAATCAAACTAATACTGCACCATTTGTCAAAAAATTTTTTCATCATTCTTCCACCTTGTCCTTATATTTTATTCGGTAAATTCTCTGCAATGACTCGTTGATACGCTCTTCCGTCAGGGTTCCGTTATTGACGGCGTCCAACACGCCGCTATACGCTATGCTGAAATCTTCCGGCATCAGAATCATGTCCACGCCAGCCTGCAATGCCTTGACAGCCGCCTCATCAGCCGTATAGTATTCCGTAATAGCACCCATATTCATTGCATCTGTCACAACAATTCCCTGATATCCAAGCTGATTCCTTAAAATATCATTAATCATCTGGCCTGAAAGAGATGCCGGCGTGTTGTCCCCTGTTACATTCGGGGCGGAAATATGGCTGACCATAATCAACTCAACCCCTGCTGCAATTCCTGCCTGATATACCGGAAAGTCTGTCGCCGAAAATTCCTCCAGGGTTTTCTGTGTAACTGCCATTCCGTCATGGGAATCCTCCGTAGTGTCCCCGATTCCCGGAAAATGCTTCATACAGGCGCTGACTCCGGTGCTTTGAATACCTTCTATCATAGCCGAAACCATAGGCGCTACCAGATTAGGGTCAGAGCCGAAAGACCGGTCTCCAATCGTCGTATTCCCCTCTGCAATCACATCTGCAACCGGCGCAAAGTCCAGATTGAATCCATATCCTGAAAGATAATTTCCAATCGCTGCTCCGGCTTCACGTGCTGCTGCCGCATCGCCTCCGCTGCCAATTTCTCCCATGCTCCCTACATTATCCGCAAGGCCGCTTTCTGCTACCCTGCTTACTTTTCCTCCTTCCTCATCTACTGCCAGAAAAACAGGATATTTTCTCCAGCTTTGGGTATTTTGGAGCATTTCAGTCAGTTGCGCAGAATCTTTTATATTTTGTGAAAAATAAACAAGACCTCCCACCGCATGTTCGCCCAGCTTCTCTCTGGTCGTATCCCCTGCTTTGACAACAATATCCGTGCCTGTCAGGGCTTCCGGCGTGATAATAAACAGTCCTGCCACCTTATCCTCAAGGGGCATTTCTGAAATACAGCTATTTACTATTTCATCCAGATAATTCGTCACTGTCTCCTGGGGCGGTTCACTCACCTCCGAAGGCCCTTCTACAACCGGCTGTTCTTCTTCCTGTTCTGAAAGTTCCTCCAACTGCTTCTGCAGTTCCTGTGCATGTTTCTTATCATTGATTATTGACATAATCTTCCTTATTCCAATAATACTTCCTACAATCAGTCCGATGAGCAACAGTGCAAGGACAATATAACATATCACCTGATTCCTTACCCTGCGCTTGTGCCTGTATACTTTTCTGTCTGTCTCTTCAACAAGTGCTTCTTTGTTTGCCATTCTCTTCTATCCTCCGTACAATATCTATATCATAACGTATTTGCCCGTTAATTTCCACATAAAATTGCACAGAGAGTCATGGAAATCTATTTTGTTTCTGGTTACACAGCAATGTGATTAATCCGGGGTTACTGTTTACTCCGTAACCAGTAACATGCAGAAATCCATCGAAAATTGCCTTCGGCAATGGGATTTTTGCACTCTTGAATCACTTTCTTACGGCCAGCGCAGTAAATGCGCAGGTCTGTGTGAACAGTAAAAATCCGGGAAGCTGCATGCCGCAGACTGATAGCACACCCTTGCCAGCCTGAAAAATCCATGATAAACTAAGAAAAATGCTGCTTGTGAGGAAAATATGCTGACACTTTTAATTGCTGATGATGAATACTTTATACTGGAAAGATTAAAACATATTGTGGATTATCACAGCCTTGGCTATCAATTGATTGCCACAGCGCAAAACGGCCATGATGCCATGCAGATTATAGAGCAGGAATCTCCGGATCTTGCCATTTTAGATATCAAGATGCCCTGCCTGTCAGGACTTGATATAGCTGAACAGATTTATAAAAATAAGTGGAAAACAAAGGTTGTCATCCTTACCAGCTATGATTATTTTGACTATGCCAGACAGGCTGTCAGTTATCAGGTATTTTCCTATCTTCTAAAGCCTGTCAATATAAAGGAATTAAAGGAAATTCTTACAGACGCGGCGGAATTAATTTCGGGCCGGAAAGAACGCGATTCCAAACTCCTTGAATATGAACAATTACAGACCGAATTACGGCTGCAACACTTTCTGACAGCCGGCATATCTTCCGCTGAAAGAAAAGAACTGTTTCTGCAGTTTCCCGATATTGACTCTATCCGCGCAGTCTGCTGTGTCAAACTCGGCAACACCAACAGAGATGACGTTCCGTCATATTCGATACGTAAGTCAGTAAAATCTTTTCCCCACATACCACAGCACTACTATATCGAATATCAGGATAACATCGTCTGCCTTTTGTTAAAAGAGCGTAATATTCCGTATGCACTGCTTACCAGTCTCCAGTGCCATCTGCAGGAATCTTTCCACACCTCCGTCAATATCGCCCTTGCCAGAAATATTGACAGTATTGACTGCCTCCCCCAGGTCTATGCCAAATGCCTGGAGTCATTGCAGAATACCATCTTTGCCGGCGAAAACACTCTGGTTAACGATATTATGGATCAAAATGGGAATTCTAATCCGGCGCTGAATTTTGACTTGCGCAGTCATCTTTCGGCAGCTTTACAGCGAAAAAATATAAACCAGTTAACCTCACTCATTCATGACGCTTTCCTTAAGCTGCAGCAGTCCCCTGACATGGGCAATCTGGAAGCACTGCTTCTGGAAGTTCTGTCCGCCGGGAAATCTGCTTCTCTTTCAGGAGGCATTTCCTATACTGCACGAAAGCTGATTGACAATCATAATTCTGTGGAAACATTGGAAGAATGGTGCTGCTGCTATCTTTCCAGACTTATAGAAAGAAGTACTGCCGACACGGCTGATTTATCTATTACAAAAAGTGTCATGGAAATGATTCAGGAATCCTACTCTGACCCTGAATTAGATTTGTCCTGTATTGCTGAAAAGATTGGCTACACACAAAACTATATCAGCGGTATTTTCAAACGTAACACTGGTCTTACAGTGGTTCAATACATCACACAATGCCGGATGAATACGGCATATCTTTTGCTGACCGCACACCACATGCCGATTAATCAGGTGTACGGCCAGGTAGGCTATTCCAACCCCTTTTATTTCAGCAAAAGATTTAAACAATATTTCGGCTATTCCCCCTCTGAATGTCCCAAAGCAGACTGATTCCCCGATTCGGCTATATCTGGAAAATCCCCTCAATTTCCACAGGGATGTTTCCCGGCAATACATTAACGCCGACTGCCGATCTTGTGGGGGTGCCTGCATCATCCCCATAAAGGGCGCTCAAAAGTCCGCTGGCGCCATTGGCTACCTGGGGCTGGTCATAGAAATCTTCCGTACTGGCCACAAACACAGTTAGCTTTATGCAATCCTTGATTCTATCCAGATTTCCCAGTTCTCTCTCCAAAACGGCCAGCACATTCAGCATACTCTGCCTCGCATATTTCTTTCCTTCCTCCATGGAAATTTCCGCTCCCAGCTTACCGGTTATCTTTTCACTTCCAATAACAGGCCCGCATCCTGAAACGTAAATCAGCCTGTCTCCAAATTTTTTGCAGGGGGCGTACATGCCTCCCTTTGCAGGCGCTTCGGGAATGGCAAGCCCCAGTTCTTTCAGTTTTTCATAAACACTTGTCTTCATGGCATACTCCTTTCAACACATCATTTCAAATATGGGTTCCCCGTGCCTCTACAGGAATCATCCTTTCCAGTACATGGTTCCTGATTCCATAAAGCTGATCCGTCAGATTTGGAAGCACACAGGCATGATTAGGAATAATTGCAATTTTATCCCCGATTTCCAGTCCGATTCCACTCTCGCTTTCCAAAAATCCGTGTTCTTCATTCAGCTTCGTAATCCTTAAATCCGGCCTGCCCACCACACGGCCATAACCTGTCCATCCATGTCCGCAGCCGTCCGTGGTAAGAGTCTTACTTCCTGCGTCTATAATCCCGTGATACTCGTCCATTTTGCAGACCAGAGTGGAAACCACCCGCAATGCACATTCCTCTTCCGTGGCAAATCCGGTAGCTAAAGTCATACAGTCATTAAATATGTAGTTACCGCAGCGTACTTCTGTAATACCCTCCAAATATTGGCTGCATCTGGAAGAATAGGAATTACCGCCGCTTAAAACATCCATGCAAAATCCATGCTCCCGTAAAAGCCCGGCGGTTCCCACCAACTCGTCATGTTCCTTTTTCGCATATTCCACAAACCCTTCCAAAGAAGTTTCCTCATAAATCAGTCCATTATAATACATCAGTCCGCAAATGCGAATGCCCTGCAGTCCCTTCACCTTTTGGGCAAATTCCAGGGCTCCCTGAAAAGGCGCCACGCCTCCCCGGTGCAGTCCTCCGTCAATTTCTATCAGCACCGGGACAGGTTCACTTCCCGCCTCCCCTGCTTTTGAGAGTTGCTCCGCTCCCTCGACACTATTGATAATCGTCATAACCCGGGCTCTTTTAAGCAGTCTGGAAAGCCGCTCCATCTTGTCTGTTCCAATTAAAGGAAAAGCAATCAGAATATCCTTAATCCCGAAATCTGCCATTACCTCAGCCTCCCCTAATCTGGCGCAGGTAATCCCCCGGGCGCCCTCTGCAAGCTGCTGCCATGCAAAATAACTGCTTTTGTGCGGCTTAATATGAGGACGGATGGCAATTCCATACCTTCCTGTCTCTTCCGCCATTTTTTTCAGGTTGGCAGTTACCTGATCCAATTCCACTGCTACCGCTGGTGTAGGAATAAAGTCATACATGATAATCCTCCGATGCAAAAAAATGAATAAACAACTCTGCCCCTTTATACATCTGTTCCAGTTCTATATATTCGTCAATCTGGTGGGCCTGCTTAATTTCCCCCGGCCCCCAGATGACAGCCGGAATCCCTGCTGCCTCCTGCAGCATCCCTGCCTCACAGGATGCTTCAAATGCCTTAGGGGAACTGTTAATTCCCTGCTCCCTTAACAGCCGTAAAATGGTCTTAACCGGAGCAAGCTTCGTATCCGTCCTGCCTGGCGGACAATAGGTGGTAATTTCCATAGAAAAACTGCACCCCGATTTTTGTGCTGCCCTCTCCAAAACAGCTTCTATCTCCCCTGCACAGCTTTCCCTGTTTTCCCCAAATATCAGCCTTCTGTCAATCCGCAACACCGTCTCACCAGGTATCACATTCACCCTGCTTCCCCCGGAAATCTGCGTCACCTGAACCGATGGACTGCCTGTATATTCCTGTGATATATTTGAAAGTTCCCCGTCCAGTCTTCGGAGAGCCTCAATCACATCTGCCGCTCCGTATATAGCATTTTTTCCCAGTCCCGGCTGTCCTGCATGACAGCCTTTCCCCCGGATTGTCACCGTAAAAGCCATCACCCCCCGGTGTCCTGCCGCCAGATGCAGGCCTGTAGGTTCCCCCACAATAATAAAATCAGCTTTAAGCGGCGCTTTCAGGTATTCCTTTAATCCGATGTTCGTATTTTCCTCATCCACATCATAAACAAAAAGCAGATTACATGCCGGTTTCACTCTGTACCTTTTCAGATATTCGGCTGCAAACATGGCACAGGCAATACTTCCTTTCATATCACAGCTTCCCCTTCCGTACAGTCTCCCGTCACGGATTTTGGGTTCAAAAGGGCTGCTTTTCCATAGCTTCCCGTCTCCTGCTGGAACCGTATCCATATGTCCAATATACATCGTACAATGAGACACATCCCTTCCCGGAATCTTTGCTATAATGTTAGCCCTCTTCCCGCCGCAAAACTGCTTTTCTACCTCTATCCCAAGTTTTTTATAATAGGTATAAATATAGTCCCCGGCCGCCTGTTCATATCCGGGCGCTGAATCGCTCTTTAGCCGGATCAAGTCTTCCGCCACTGACAAAAGCCTCCTCTGGTCTGTTTCCGATAATGTCAATGCACCTGAACCTCCTTCACAACTTGCTAATCTTTTTGGAAGGAGAAAAAACCGTTCTTCTCCCACCGCTTTCTTGCCCACTCAGCTACACGCACAGGATTCCCTTCCCAATTTCTCTGGCTTCCCCAGATATTTGTCTTTGGGCGCTCCTTACAGGTAATGCAAATCACGGGAAACAAATCCATATCGCCGAAGCCATCCGGCATCACAATTTCCAAATCATCCCCCTTTTTATAAAAGGAAAGTTCTTTCCCTGTAGAAAGTTCGCTTACGCTCGCAACCTCTGATGTCAGATCCGCCAGTCGGAATTTTTTTTCTTTGTCCCAGAAGCGGAAAATCAGATACAGCTTATTTCCTCTGATTGTCTGATATCCATAAGTTAAAGCCTCTGTCAGAGAGCCGCCGTCATTTCCGTAAACTGCTTCTCCGTTTAACTCCAGCCATCTTCCGACGCGCAGCGCTTTTTCAATAAATTCTTCCGGCAGGCTTCCGTCAGGTCCGGCTCCCACATTCATAATCAGATTTCCCCCGGAGGATGCGCATCTGCACAGGATATCCAGAAGTTCCTCAGTGCTTTTCCACCTTTCACCCCTGTGATACCCCCACCAGCGCCAGCAGGACACCTGATTGGATTCCCACAAGCGTTCCTCTGGATTAACTAAATGTTCCGGCGTGCCAAAATCCCCTTCATCACTTCCACCCCCATGACCCAGAAGCTGTGCCGGATCCGTATCAAACCCCAGACGGTTATTAATCATAATCCCGGGCTGCCAGATGCGCATCTTTTCCACCAGTTCCCTGCTCCCTAAATCCCGGGCATTTCTCGGCCAGACACCATCGAAGAAAAAATAATCTATCTTTCCGTATTTTGTACAAAGTTCTTCTACCTGGGTGTGGATATAGGTTTTCATATCATCCCATCCCTTGGGGTTATCCCGGGGACCTTCATAGTAGGCCGGTACTCTCCAGTCGCACCAGGAATAATAAAGCCCCACTTTCAATCCCCGCTCCCGCATGGCACTGCAGTATTCTCCCACAAAATCCCGCCCCGGTGCCTGCCTCATACTGCTGTAATTGGTGGTGGCCGTATCCCACAGACAGTAACCGTCATGGTGCCTGGTTGTTAAACATCCATACCGGAATCCTGCTTTTTGGAATATTTCCGCCCATACTCGTGCATTGAAAGCCGACGGATTCCAGTTCCCTGCCATTCTTTCATATTCCTCCTGATTTAAATGTTCACGGAACAGCACCTGCTCTCCCCTGCCTATTACTGCATAAGGCCCCCAATGAATGAACACACCATATCTGTCTCTGGGAAACCACTGAAACTGCTCCGGTGTATTTTCGTTAAATTTATCTGATATTTTTTGTTCTGCATCCATAATATCCCATCTCCCTTTATCATCCTTTTACAGACCCAGCCGCAAGGCCGGACTCAATTTGTTTCTGAAAAACCACATAAATCAGTATGATTGGCAGAACAGAAATGCAGATTGCCGCAAATGTCCCACCATAATTAATATCATACTCAGACTTAAACGCCATCAGTGCGGACGACATGGTCGCTTTTCTTTTGTCACTGATAAGCAGCATGGAAAAGATTAAATCGTTATAAACCTTTAAGAAGGTCATAATAGAAATCGTAGCAATAACCGGCTTCATAAGGGGCAGCAGTATCTGGAATAAAATCCGCAGATGTCCGCCGCCGTCCATCACAGCCGCCTCATCCAGCTCCATGCTGATTCCCTTCATATATCCGTTTGCCAGAAACACCGCCAGGGACAGATTCGTGGCCGCATAGACACATACAATTCCCCCTAAGGTATTCCTAAGATTTAACTGGTTAATAATAGAAGCCAGCGGCACCAGCATCGCATGTATAGGGAGCGCCATTCCTGCAATAAAAAACAAAAATATAAATTTGTATCCTTTCACCCGAATCCTGTATGCATAGGAAACCAAAAGCGCCATCAGAATAATCAATGCTATGGCTAAAACCGAATACACCAGCGAGTTCCACATCCCCCGCAGCAATATTGTGCTGTCCACAGCATACCTGTAATTTTCCCATGTCAGTTTTTCCGGTAAAGAAAAAGGCGCCCTATAAATGCTTGTGTTATTTTTAAAAGAACTAAGCAGGGAAAACAATAAGGGAAACAAAGATATCCCAGCCCATACTGACGCCCCGAAAATTTTCAGACTTACCCCTGCAATCTTATTCACATTAGTCCGCTTCACAGTTTTCCCCTCCTTTGCAATTTTTCCGTCCCTCTTCCGCTTTCCTCCTTTTCGTCCAGGAAAAAATTCAGGGCAAAAGTAATCAGTAAGGACAGGAAAATAATAAACACGCCGATTGAAGACGCATAGCCAAAGCGGCCCGACAAAAATGCCTGGTCGTACATCAGTGTTGCCGGCACGTCCGTTGCCGTCCCCGGCCCCCCGTCCGTCATGACATAAATAATATCAAATACTTTTACGGAGCCCGCAATAGCGCTGGTCAGAAAGACTTTGAACGTCTCTTTCATATTGGGAATTGTAATATGTATAATTCTTTGAAGCGGATCAGCCCCGTCCACAATAGCCGCTTCCAAAATGTCGGAAGGTACATTAGTAATCCCTGTCACAAAAATCAGCATATTGCTTCCAATGTACATCCACGCATTTACCAGCGCCACCACCCATATAGCGCCCCTAGTGTCTCCCAGCCAGTCATGGGGAGGGAATCCGAAAAACCCCAGTATTTCGTTTACCGCGCCGCCATTATATGCCAGCATGAACATCCACATCATCCCCGTAGCTGCCATAGGCAGAAGGGTCGGGATATAATATGCCGTCCTCAAAAAAGAATTTATCTTCGTCCCTTTTGATACAAGCAGGGCCAGCAAAAAGGAAATTGGGAAAATGACAAGCAGACTGACTGCCATAAACACCACTGCATTTCCCAAAGAGTGCCGGAAAACCGCTTGGGAAAACAACGTCCTGTAATTCTGAAAACCCACAAACACTTTCCTGACGCCGGCCATTCCGTTCCATTTCATAAAGGATAAATAAACCGTATAACCAATGGGGTAAACGAAAAAGAGGGAATATACCAGAACGGGGATAAATAGCAGAATTATGGCAGTTCCCGTTTTATTTTTCTTCACTTTTTCACCTCTTCTCTCATAAAAACAAACGCTGCCGCGCTTCGCGGAACAGCTTATTGTATCAAACGCTGCCGTACTTCGCGGAGCAGATGATTGTAAAAGGCAGGCCAGCTTCGCCTGCCTTTTCATTACGGCTCCCTATTCACCAAGGCTCCGCGCATCTATAATCGTCTGTATCGTCGTATCTACTGACTCTCCGGCCCACATCGCCTGAATTGCCGTTCTGGTATCATTTTCAAGCCCTGACACCGTGTCATACTCGGCCGGTTCGGTAATCATTCCCACCGCATCTGCCAGATTGTTCTTTAAATCATTTGTAACTGACGGCTGGTTTTCCATATCCGGCAAATCATTTAAGACACAGACAAAGGCTCCATAGGAAAGTTCATTTCTCTCTATCATGTATTCCATACGGGTCACATATTTTAAGAGGGCAATTGCTGCCTCCTTCTGTTCCTCCGTCGCGCCTGCCGCTATGCTGAAAGCATCGCTGGAGCCGCCATGCCACATGTTGGCATACTGAGGGTAATCCTCATAATAGGGGAAGTTCATTTCAATTACTTCGGAATTATCCTCCATTTCATTGACAATTCTACTGATAAAAGAAGCATTTCTGTAAATCATTGGAGACTGTCCCGTGAGGAACAACTGCGCTTCGCCTTCACCGTCCAGAGTTGTGATACTGTTTCCCAGATAACCTTTGTCCGCCCAGTTTTTCATTGTGGTCAGTACATCCCTTACCTCATCGCAGTCGTAGGACACTTCGCCGCCAGCCAGCTTTTTGACCAAATCTTCCCCCGTTCTTTTTGCCATCAGTAACGTAAACAAATGTCCTCCCCGGAAGGTACTCTTGTCTCCCACTGGCAGGGGCGTAATTCCCTTTGCAAGAAATGCTTCGCAGGCTTCTTCCAGCTCTTCAATGGTAGCAGGTATCCCAATTCCATGTTCTTCAAACAATGCCTTGTTTACAAACAGGGAGTCCACGTATGCTGCATAGGGAATCCCATACACACCCTCCATGTTGTCAAAAGTCAGCATACTGAACATTGTGGAATTAAAACTGTTGTGCCACTCAGAGTCCGCTTCCAGATATGTTTTTAAATCAGCCGCAATGCCATTTTCCACATAGCTTTGCAGATTTCCTCCCCCATAGGTCATAAAAATTGTAGGAACATCGTCAGTCGCCATATAAGTCTTAAACATGTTATTATATTGCGTCTCATCCGTAATGGACAAATCCTCAACCTGAATTTCCGGGTATTCCTCTGCAAATGCCGCCACCGCTTTACGGAAAGTTGCCGCGTTTACATCCGTGTCATCTCCATATCTGGTCATTAAAGTAATTTTGACAGTCTCACCGCTGCCCTCACCCTCTTCTGGGGCTGTCTGCTCCGCGTTCTGGGGTACGCCGGCACTTTCCGTTTCTGTCTGGCCTTTGTCCAAAGCCTCTGTACCAGTACTGCCGTTCCCACAGCCCGCCGCCGATAACACAAGCGCCGATGCCAGTATAGTGGAAATTAGTTTCTTAGAAATTAATTTCTTCTTCATGTGCTCCTCCTTTGAATCTGATTGTTTTCATCTCCCACCCATTCACTAACCGGTTTCGTGAATGTCTGTATCATCACTATACAGAAAAACATGCCGAATTTGAATGTATATTTCTACACTCTGCATGTCATTTTCACCAGTTTTTACTGATTGTTTTTTCCAAACATGCATGTTATGATGAAACCATGTCATGGGATTCCACACATTATTATAATAAATTCACAAAGGCAGTAATCATGAAAATTTTGTCATTTTTTTCCAATAAATCCATTAAAGTCAAAATTCTGTGCAGTATGCTGATTCTGGCTGTCTGCATGATTTTAGCCTATATGCTGGTTTCTATCTCCTATTCCTATAAAAGCATCCGGGATTCTTTTATCCAGTCCTCCTTACAGGATCTCTCCTCCGCACAGAACAATGCTGACAACCTGCTCTCCATTGTGGAAAATTATTCTGTCATTCTCGCCACTGACGACACCATCCAAAATACGCTGACCTATAGTAATAAACCGGAAGGTTCCTATCTGTCCGTCAATGAAATACTTCTGCGCAACCAGATTAATAACATTATTGGAACTTTTCCAAGAATCAATGCCGTCCTAATCTGTGATGTCTGGGGGAACATCTACGATTCGGGCGTTACGGTTATTTCCCCCAATGACGCCTGGCAAGAACTGACTTCTGCCAGCGGATGGCAGAATACCGCCCCGGCGCCGTACTATATCTCCGTTATCGGAGGCAGTGTGCGGCCAGATGTCATTTCCTACACCTGCACGGTCTGTAACTGGCGCAGTGGGGCCTTATTAGGTTATCTGACTATTTTTGTGGATGAAACATTTGTACAAGACCTGTACGCTCCTGCTGAGGATGAGAATTGCAACATGTTCCTTTTGTCCTACGGCGATACTGTTATCAGCGCAAAAGACAGCGCCCTGCTCTATGCCGGAGGGCCTGTAGGAATAAACGAGCTGAGCGGAAACGCAGATTTTATTTCCACTTCGGATAATTATTATATATACAAAAAGTATCCTGCCCTCCAGTGCTATTTTGTAAAAGAAATTTCAAAGCAAACCATACAAAGCACCATTCATTATATGGAACTGTTTATGATAACCATAGGCGCTGCCTTAATAGTGGTGACTGTTTTTATGTCTATTTTGATAGCCCGCCATCTGACCCGCGATATCTTTAAGCTTTACAACGCTGCAGAGCAGATTAAGAATGGAAACTGGGATGTCCAGATAGCATGTTCTTCCCGGGACGAAATCGGCCTTCTGGCCCGGAAATTTAATGCCATGATTGAAGAAATCAGATATACCACCAGACGGCTGATGGATGAACAGCAATTAAAACGGGAATACCAGCTTGAACTTTTAAATCAGCAGATTAACCCTCATTTTCTGTATAATACACTGGATAACATCTGCTCCCTTGCAGAACTGGGCTACGCCAATGAACTGACGGAACTTGTCAACAATCTATCCAGCTTTTACAGAGGTGTACTAAGCAAAGGCAGCCATATTATTTCCCTGCGCCGGGAACTGGAAATTGCAGTCAGTTATCTGCGAATTATGCAGACCAGGTATTACAACACTTTCTCCTTCCAAATTGATGTTCCCAAAGAACTGATGGAAAATAACATCCTTCGTCTGACACTGCAGCCCATTCTGGAAAATGCCATCTGCCACGGCTTTGAATCCCACCAGCCCGGCGGTGTCATTACAATTTCATCGAAAATCATTCATGATACTGTTTGTTTATATGTGGAGGATAATGGAATCGGCATGACGCAGGAGCAAGTCCATAATTTGCTGAAAGAAACGGAAAAACCAGAAACCAGAGACGGATTTGCACTCAAAAATGTTCATAACCGGCTGGAATTATATTACGGCCCGGATTACGGATTAAAGGTGGAAAGCAGACAGGGTATGGGAACAAAAGTCACTATTACGCTTCCCCATAAGCCCTGTCCGGTCCATACGCCGGCCTGACTCTGGATTTCAGAGACTATGGCATAAAACCAGGTCATTTCTGTCCTGCGAAAGTTTTGTCAGTTCATCTGTAAATCCGTTTACGGAAAACAGGATAAAGTGATTCTTCCTCTCCTGCCTTTTCCACTCAACCTGCCCGGCTTTCTGCTCCAGTTCCTTTAATACATCAATCCCAACCCTGTTTTTCCAATATTTACACTCGCCAAAGATAATATTGCCGCCATCGCTATCCACAGCCACTATATCTATTTCCGTATTGCTGTTCCACCACCTGCCTGCTTTATCAAAATGAAAATCCCATGTATCCGCGGCGTTTAGTTCCCACATCTTTTCGATGCAAATATCCTCATATACATAGGCTGCATGATTATCCAGAAAATTGGCCCGTATCTTTTTCATTGCCATTTCCCCATGCCCCGACTCAATATAATTCTGATTGGGAAAAATAAATTTGAACCAGAATATCATAAAATTATCTTTTATCTTGTATAACCCCTTTTTGCTCTTCTCCGGATTGTCTTCAGTGACAGGAACTTCCCGTTCTAAAATATCAAGGCTTATCAGAGTTTTCAGATATTTTGTAAGTCCAGTCTGCTTTATTTCAAGGGATACCGATATTTTAGAGAGTTTTTGATTTCCTGATGCAATTGTTTTGATAAGAGAAAAATAACTCCCTATTTCACTGACCTCGCGCTGTAACAGGAAATTAGGTTCGTCATACAGGAAACTGGATTTTGAAACCACATTATTTTCTATGGCTGTATAAACATCCTCACAGTCATAAAAAAGTTCAATATACTTCGGCACTCCTCCCGTTACGGCATAATACTCAATCAGTTCTTTTTCCGTTTTGCCGGGAAAAAATTCATGGTAATGCCGGAATGGAATCTGTTTCAGCTTAATCTGCCCGCTCCTGCGCCCATATAAGGGACTGGAATATGCAAGCGTCTGGCTCTCCATCATGGAAATGAGGGAGCCGCAAAGAATCACCATAGCATTCTCATCCTTGAGCATCCCATCCCATATCCGCTGAAACACAGACGGAAAGGCCTTATTTGCATTTCCGAGATATTGGAATTCATCTATGACCAACAGTTTTTTTTCCGCTGAAACAGCATTTACCCACACCTTAAAAATTATATCCCAACTGTCTACGTTTACATTTAACAGCAGCTCATTACCAGTCTGCTCCGCAACAATATTTTTAAAAGCAAGTCTGTTCTGTAATTCATTTTCTTCCGTAGCCAGAAAATATACCGCATGCCTGCCTTTGATAAATTCATTTATAAGCGCTGTTTTACCAACTCTTCTCCTCCCATAAAGAATGACAAGGGACGCCCCCGGGCGTTTATATTCTTTTTCCAAAAACTGAAGTTCTTCATTTCTGTCTACAAATGGTTTCATATCCTATATCATTTCCTCCTTTGGAATTCCGGAAACCAAATTTTATAACATCTGCATATGCAATTATTATACTCCAAATTATAATAATTTAAAACATATATTTAAGCTGTATGATTATACCGCATACCTAATGCTATCGTTTCCTGGCCCCCATGGACTGACCTGCTTCCCGCGGGAATCATCTGTTACCTTTAAAACCGCCCGGGCCACTCCTTCCTGCTCGGCTGTCTGGGGATGCAGAATCATAGGCAACCCGAAGTACAGACTTTCATTTACGCTGTTCATTCCACTAACGCTATCTGAGATAATACGCTATTTTTTCGGCAATCTTCCCAATCCGTTTATAGGATATGCATTTACATAAGAAATCCGTCATTTTCCCATATTTCCGGTAGAACAGGTTAAACATCAGATATGCGGCCCTCTGGTTTTTCTTTTCCGGCATCCGCTTTATAATATTTTTCAGACTGTATATCTGCTTATAAATCCACAAATATCCCTCATACAGTTCCTCCGCCGACATATTTGCAGGCTGAAATACCACATTTGCCGTATTATACAGGGATAAGTCCTCCGTAAGAATACGCCCCTCCTCCTGCATTCTGTTATACAGAGCCGTACCCGGATAGGGCGTTAAAATGTGGGAGGTCACTGTCTCCACCTTATTTGCGATAATCCAGTCCAGCGTTGTCTGAAACGTCTCCTTTGTATCCCCGTCAAGACCGAACACCAGGCTTGCGTTAACCATAATACCCCTTTCATGGATAGCGCGGATTACTTTTTCGTATTTTTTTGTATCATTCTGCACTTTATGTACCTTCCCGACAGAACCGGGATTTATACTCTCAAACCCTATAAACAGGCTCTGGCATCCGCTCTCTTTCATTAAATCCAAAAGCCCTTCATCCGACGCGGCATTCATGGAAACAGCCGCGTTCCATTTCAGTTTCATGGGTTTGATAGTCTCCAGAAACTCTCTGGTCCAGGCAGGGTTCCCCGCAAAATTATCGTCAATGAACATGATATGCCGGGATTTGACCGCCTGAATATCTGCCAGCACATCCTCTATCCTGCGGTTTAAATAACTTCTCTGTTCCGCGCTGTTGTAACAAAAGTCGCATCTGAAAGGGCATCCCCGGCTTGTATGTACGACATTACAGTACAAATAAATTCCCTTATCTACAAAATCATAGGCAGGGGACACAATATCTTCTCCCCGAAACTTTTCACTGCACCTGTACACGCTTTTCAGCATCCCCTTTTCATAATCCCGTATCAGTTCCGGCCAAGTCCCCTCCGCCGCGCCGATACACAACACATCAAAACTCCCCGGCGGTACGGCCGCGGCCGCAGTAGTAATGTGAATCCCGCCTGCCACGACAATGCTCCCTTTATTGCGGAATCTTTCTGCAATCTTTATAGAACGGGGCAGCGTGTCCACGGTAACGGATATCCCCACAATATCCGGCCTGTCATCGTAAATAATATCCTGCACATTTTCATTTTCCAATACTACCCTGTGCTCCCGGCGCAGAAGATTCACAATCGTCAGAAGGCCAAGGGGCGGCGCCATATGTATTTTTATGTCCGTATCCATGGGTCTTTTTCTCATTTTGGGCTGAATAAGCTTAATATACATAGTTCACCTCATTCTTGCGCTGACACTTTACTGAAAAGATGCAATTTATTCCCTTCCTCTGCGCCGTTTTTGTTTTCCCGGAAATCCTAGTCTGCGGTTATCCGTCAGACCGCACAGATAATCCAGACTGACGTCATAATATTCTGCCAGTCTAATCAGATGCCTTACCGGCATTTCATTGGCGCCACGTTCATATCTGGCATACATGGTCTGCGATGTACCCAGAATATCTGCAATCTGCTGTTGTGTTTTATCATTATCTTCTCTCAGATTCCTAATGCGAGTTATATAGTCCATGCACAGCCTCATAGCCATATAGCGGAAAATCCGCTGAGATTTTCCGCTTATACTCTAAAACAGGTTATTACCAACAATAATAGTGTTAGCTTAGCATAGTAAAGATATTTACTATTGACATTAGTAAATATCTTTACTAAAATATATGTGATAACTTGTAACCTTAATTACAAAAAGAGAAGGAGGAAATCGTATTATGAAATGCAAAAAACATTTCAAAAAGCTGTCGGCAACGCTTCTGGCCTCTGCCTTCAGCCTTACTATCTTCGTACAGGGCACGCTGGCTGTTACAGCCGCGGAAGAACCTGCGGCCTTAGAAAACGCCGTCAATTCCACAGATGAGGTTTCAAATGAAGGCAGTAACACAGATAAGGGAAATGAATTATCCCCGGAAACTACTTTGGATTCGGGAAGCAATGGCTCATCCGAAGATAACTCCACAAAAGAACCTTCTGACGGAGAGTCCAACGCAGAAACAACTCCGCCCGATGAAACAACTGACAAGGACACAGAAGATGCCCCGCCAAAGCTGCCCACCAGTGCAGAAACAGATTTACCGGATAATGCGCCAGACGAAAATACCCAGCTTACTGCACCGGATAATTCTTCTGACAGGAATGATAAAGAAAATACGGCTGATACTGTTCCCGGCAATGAGGAACAGGAAAAAGCAGATGACACTCTTCCTGACGGAGAAGAATTAGAAAATGTTACGGATGCCATTCCTATTGAAGAGAAAATTTTAGAAACAGACGAAGTATTGAAAGAGCCTGAAAATACAGTTCCTCTGGCACCGGATTATGTAGGCGTGTCGGATTTAGAATGGAAAAAAAATTTCACAGTAGATTTCAAATTTAAAAGAAATGATTCCACCCCTGGTTTCTATGTAGTGCGTATATATAGAGACGGAATTACTTTAACGAATCTCGAACTGGGCGACTTATCTGGTGTTGGTTATTATAGCGCCAATGTTCGCCACCTTATGACTGACAGTGGCGATTATACTTTCCAGATAAAAATATCACCTGACGACAATAGCGACATATATGATTTTTCATCTGGATATGTATCTGAAATGAGTCCTGTTTTCCATTACGACAAACCTGCCGAGTCATTATCTGTTCCTACAGGACTGCAATGGGACATCCAGACGAAAGGACTGGCAAAATGGAATGCCGTGGAAAATGCAGGCGGATATAGTGTACTCCTATATAAAAATAATAAGCTTATTTATGGTACATATGATAGACCCGATGGAAATAATACACAGTTTGATTTCAGCAATTATATCGGAGACGAAGGCAGTTATACTTTCCGTGTACAGGCAATTTCATCCGATATTACCCAACGCGCCAGCAGCGAATGGTCCGCAGATTCTGTCCCTCTGGGTTCTTCCAATGAAGTAGATAAAACTTTAGAAGAAATCCTCCAAAATGCCAACGTCGTTGAGGCAGTCAATGATTTAAAAGACGAAGACAAAGTCAACAAATCCGAATTGAAAATTGCCATGCAGTCCGACTCTGACATACAATCGAAATTACAGCAGCTTGAAAGCAGATACATAAAAGAACAGGGCATCACCGTCTCTTTCCCCTCCGTGGAGGATGTATCAATCGCTCCTGAAAGAATTTCCGTCCTCGGCGCAGGATTAAATGCAGGCAGGGAACAGCAAGTAACCCTAAAAATTTCAAGGCCAAGTTCTGAAAGCCCTTATAACCCTGACGTATATAAAAATGTTGTGCAATTCAATATGGAACTGTTGATTGACGGCACAGTCAAAAAAGAACTGGAAGTCCCCGTCACTATCACCCTTCCTGTACCCGATGGAATGAACATTGACAGACTCTGTATCCTTCATTATAGCTCATCAGACGGCTCCTATGAAACTATTCTGCCCAGAAAAAACGGGAACGGAACTGTTTCCTTTACCATTACCCATTTCAGCACCTTTGCCTTTGCTGAACCCCAGGATAACGCTGTACAGGAAACCATCAACACAAATAAAAAAACCAGCAGTTCAAGGGACACTTCCGGCAATGAAACAGAAATCCTTTCTCTGTGGAAACCTACTACTCCAGAGGAGATAAAACGTTATGCATGTAAGGGGAATGAATTGATTGACTATACACAGGCAGAAGGGAATGCTTATCCTGTGACAATCATGAATGCCATACAGGGTTCCATGTGCTTTGCTTCCTTTGAAGCTGTGCTTGACGATTATGCAATCGGAAGAACTTACAATATTTATCCATCCGGGAATATGACATACAGCATGGACAAGGACGTTGAAATCACCCTGAAAATTCCGTCAGCCATTTACCAGCCGGACAGAGAATATAAAATGATATGCGTTACAAAAGGCGGACAGCCTATTATTTATGAAGATCTGGACAAGGTACCGGAAACAATTACTTTCAAGACAAATACATTCTATGCTTTCGCCTTAATCTACAAATAAAAAATATAATAAAACTTACAGTATTCATATTAAAAAAAGCAGTGCGGTTTTAACGCCGTACTGCTTTTTAAAATACTGCTGTCTAAGAGAAATTAGTAAACGCCCCTGTCTTGGAAACACTGTCTACATGAATATACACATCCATGCATGTAACGCCGTTACTCTCATACACATATTCAAAACAAGACAGCACATTCTCTTTCGGCTTCTCCTTAAACCCATTTGCCTGTAAATATTCCATAATGCGTTTATACCCATTGGGAATACGTTCAAAAGCCGCCGCAAAAGGGTCGTAGACCGTAATCACCGCATAATCGGCTTCCGCCTGCTCCGCATACTCCACCCCCGGACAGGAGGTTTCAAACCCCTCTGGAAGAATATATGCAGCCACATATCCCCGAAGGCCAAAGCGGCTCTGCAATTCTAACGAAACATAAGGGAAATCCCATCCTATCAGCTTCGCATCCGGTTTAAAATCCAAAAGCCCTGACCTCTTCGCCCATGCATTCAAATAAGTGTTTACATCATCCTCCGGATTGGGTGTGACCATCACATACCGCCCCATTCTGAAAGGTTTAACTGTTTTAATTACAATTTCTGAATAAATGTCTCCATGTACCGTCATATCCTCCCTCACCAGATTGTCCAGCTTACAGGCAAACATATCACTTAACTCCACCAGCTTGGATAATTCCGGAATTACTTCGTCTGATTCCCACTTAGAGACGGTCTGCCGTGAAACGGACATCCACTCTGCCAACTGTTCCTGCGTTACCTTCTTCTGTTTCCTCAAAAACTGGATATTTTTTCCCAAACTCATCCTAACACTCCTTACCAGCCAGTATCCGGCCTGCTTCTGCTTAATTACTTTTGCCATTTAACATTTTCGCATACACCCATATAGAAAGCCACCATATCCCGGGCGCAATTTCTTTGTAAAATGTAAAATGACATTTTACATTTTTCTGCCTGTCATCCAGTCAACACCCCACTATAGACAAGCCTGACTCTGACTCCATTGTTCGCGGGAATAAGCTTTACACCTCATTTCATGACTGACATAATGCAAATGTAAGATCCAGCAGACCAAAATGTAAAGCCGGAGGAATTATCAAAATCTTTACATTTTTTCATTAAGAAATTTACCAGCCAGCTTATACACCTGTTTGACTTTCTTTGACGACAAATCCCATGTTTCCAGTTCTGCCCGAACCAAATCACCATGTTTCTTACTGATATCCCGTATGGCATTTCCCACCGATTTTCTGGCATATTCGCTTTCATCTTCCTTATTGGCGGCCAAAAGGCTGACAGCAGTCTCCGGGTGTTCCTTAAAGTATGGACGGCTCGTCCATACCCGCAGCCCCTCTGAAACCGCTCTGCGCACGTTGGCACAGTCACTGCCCAGCCATTCCCTGATAAGGGGCAGAGCATTTTCATAACCGATAATTTTGCAGTGATTGTCAAAAGCCATAGCCAGAATTTCCTGCACTTTCCAGTTCTCATGCTGACTGACAGTATCTTTCATAAAGGATAAAGCATCAGGATTGTGGTGAGCCGAATACCCCAGCAGAAAAACCCCCACTTCCTGTATCTGGAAATTATCCGACTTATAAAGATGCATCCCTTCTACATAACATTCCCCGGGGGAATGGGTTTTGTAATACTCCCTGGCTTGTGTCTTTACAAGTTTCAGACTGTCTTTTTCCGGTATCAGTTCTGCTAAATACTGCATGTATCCATCCACTTCTCGTTCCCTCCTGTCTGCTTTCTTCTTTCTATTACCCTCATCAAACCAGAATCTGGCATCTACAATATTTTATTATACATGATACTTGTTCCATCGGCAAATTTTCCCCTTTTATGATAAAATAGGTATATAAAACACAATGACAATCAGAATATACAGAAAAATGCTTAAATGCCACCATTTGTCATGCAAATGCACACCCTGCCTGCTGGTATGCAAATGCGCATTTTGATAAGATTTATACACAAACAAGTCAACAGCAGCCCTGCCTGGGCGGGCGCGGCACTGGACGGCGCACGCCCTGACAAGTGCCCAGAGGAAATGCTGGCTGCATTGCTGACAGAATTTTCTCTGTCGGTTATTGGTACTTGCCTGGGCGGGCGCGGCACTGGA
>CAMWUN010000064.1 GCA_947177425.1 uncultured bacterium | reverse complement strand
GATTCGAGAGTGCAAAAATCCCATTGCCGAAGGCAATTTTCAATGGATTTTTGCAAGCTGCTGGTCACGGAGTGAACAGTAGCTTTGGCGTGTTACTGCTCACACAGACCTGCGCATTTACTGCGCTGGTCGTAAGAAAGTGATTCGAGAGTGCAAAAATCTCATTGCCGAAGGCAGTTTTCAATGGATTTTTGCAAGCTACTGGTCACGGAGTGAACAGTAGCTTTGGCGTGTTACTGCTCACACAGACCTGCGCATTTACTGCGCTGGTCGTAAGAAAGTGATTCAAGAGTGCAAAAATCCCATTGCCGAAGGCAGTTTTCGATGGATTTTTGCAAGCTACTGGTCACGGAGTGAACAGTAGCTTTGGCGTATAATTCAAGTAGAAATAGCTTTGGAAGAGTGTTTTCAAAGCTATTTTTATGTGGTACAATTTATGGAGTTATTCTGTGCATGAATAAAGAAAGAAGTACTCAGAATAGAAAGAGGAAAATGGCATGATTAATGAGCAGTATAAGAAGATGCTGGAGAAGAAATCCGTAATCAGGCAGTTATCGGAATTTGCTTCGGCAAGAGGGAAGGAAATTGGGTATGAGAATGTGTTTGACTACAGCCTGGGAAACCCTTCCGTCCCGGTTCCTGAAAAGTTTACACAGGCGATGATAGATTTGTTAAGGACGAAAGATTCCATGGAACTTCATGGATACAGTCCGAGTCTGGGCATAGAATCTGTCAGGGAAAAGATTGCCGGGTCTTTAAATGAAAGATTTGGGATGAGTTATACGGGGACGCATATTTTTCCCACAACGGGAGCGGCCGGGGCCGTTGCCCATGCGGTCAGATGTGTCACCAGACCGGGAGACGAAGTGCTCACTTTTGCCCCTTACTTCCCGGAGTACAACTGCTATGTGAATATGACTGGTGCACAGCTTAAGATCGTTCCGGCTGATGAAAGGGATTTTCAGGTTAACTTTGAAAGGCTGGAAGATATGCTGACGGAAAATACAGCGGCTGTACTGATCAACACACCAAATAACCCTTCGGGGGCAGTATATAGTGAAAGAACGCTGAAAGAGCTTGGCAGGCTTCTTAAAGACAGGCAGGAAAAGTATGGGCATGATATATTCCTGATATCTGATGAACCATACCGGGAAATTGTATTTGAAAATGTGGATGCTCCCTATGTGTCAAAGTTTTATGATAATACGCTGTCCTGTTATTCCTATTCTAAATCCCTGTCTGTACCGGGAGAGAGAATCGGGTATGTGGCGGCCAATCCCAGGTGCCGGGATGGGGAACTGATAAGCGCCATATGCAGCCAGATTTCCAGAGGGATTGGACATAACTGCCCGCCTTCCATCATCCAGCTTGCAGTCGCCCGGGTTTTAGATCAGACTGCGGATATGTCAATTTATGAGACGAACATGAATATCCTTTATAAGGAACTTACATCCCTTGGCTTTGACTGCGTAAAGCCCGGCGGTACATTTTATATTTTCCCCAAAGCGCTGGAGGCGGATGCGGAAGCCTTCTGCCGGAAGGCACTAAAGTATGACCTGGTGCTGGTTCCTTCCGATTCTTTCGGCATGCCAGGCTATTTCCGCATGGCATACTGTATTGATACGGATAAGGTAGAGCGTTCCCTTGGGGCGATACGCAGGTTTGTGAAGGAAAATTATTGACAGGAGGATTGGTAGATGATTGAATTTTTAAAGGCAGTACTGTTTGGTATTGTTGAGGGAATCACAGAATGGCTGCCTATCAGCAGTACGGGGCACATGATATTGCTGGACGAATTTGTAAAGCTTGAGGTTTCGCCGGAATTCTGGGAGATGTTTCTGGTGGTAATCCAGTTGGGCGCGATTCTTGCTGTGGTGGTATTGTTCTGGAACCAGATATGGCCTTTCGGAAGGGAAAATAACCCCCATCCTGCAGGGAAAACGGGATTCTTATCATACTGCAGGGCGGATGTCTGGGTGATGTGGTTTAAGATTATCGCCGCCTGCCTGCCTGCGGCAGTTGTAGGCATTTTGTTTGACGAGTTTTTTGAGAGCCTTTTTTACAACGGGGTCTGCGTGGCAATTGCACTGATTGTCTTTGGCGTAGGGTTTATCCTGATTGAGAACAGAAACAAGGGCATGAAAGTCAGAGTGAATTCTTTATCAGAAATAACCTTTCAGACAGCTTTTATTATAGGGATGTTTCAGTTGATTGCGGCAATATTTCCGGGCACATCCCGGTCCGGAGCCACAATTTTAGGGGCATTGCTGATTGGCGTTTCCAGAACCGTGGCGGCTGAATTTACATTTTTCCTTGCGATTCCCGTCATGCTGGGTGCCAGCCTTTTAAAAATCCTTAAATTCGGATTTTCCTTTACAGGGAATGAACTGATGATTCTTGTCACCGGCATGGCCACGGCATTTATTGTGTCTGTCATTGTAATCCGTTTTCTGATGGGGTACATTAAGAAGCATGATTTCAAAGTATTCGGGTGGTACAGAATCGTGCTTGGCGCAATTGTGCTGTTATATTTCGGTATAAAAGGACTGTAATGAACAGAATTTACATGTACTGTACCAATTTGGCCGGACTGGCAGGTGATTTTTGCTAAAATGCAGACAATTAGTTGACAAGAAGAAAAATATGGAGTACACTGTTTCCCAGAAAACATCATGTTTTCTGGGGAGAAAACTCAGGTAAACAATTTTATGAAACATTTTCAATGTGTACATGTCAGAGGACTTTTTCTCTGCGTGAAAGGAGTAAATTATTATGGCAGGAGTAAAGAAATCGACAGCAAAGGTATCGACAGTTAAGGAAGAAGTTAAACCAGAAGTATTATCTGAAGAAAAGGCAGCCAAAGAAACACCTGCAAAGAAAACAGCAGCAAAGAAAGCACCTGTAAAGAAGGCGCCCGCCAGAAGGACTGTAGCAGCAAAGAAGGAAGAAGTAAAGGAAATGGCAGTTGAAGCTGCTGAAGCAGTTACAGAAGAGAAAGCGGTTGCCAGCGAAATAGTTAATTTCCAGTTCGGCGGCAAATCCTATACACCGGACGACCTGTTAAAGAGCTGCAAGGATGTATGGAAATATGATTTAGGCGGAAAGGAAGAAGACATCAAGAGTATTGAACTGTATGTAAAGCCGGAAGAGAACTCTACATACTACGTAATCAATGGAGATGTGACTGGAAGCTTCTTTATTTAACAGGCAGGCACGTTTTGCGGGCCTGAACTGTGGTAATTGTGTTTGTCTTAAAAAGTAAATAGGTAAAGACGGATGGATACTGTTTTGGCGGTATCCATTTTGTTTTAGAATTTTTTAATAATTAATTTATGCCATATGTGTTGACAATAAATAGGGTAAGTGATATTTTATGGTAAGAAGGTGTTAGCACTCCAATAAGACGAGTGCTAACAAAATAAAAAATTATGTTTTTACAGGGAAGGATGGTGGAGATGCAGTTAAGCGAAAGAAAAATTAAAATATTGCAGGCCATTATCCGGAACTATCTTGAGTCAGGAGAACCGGTTGGGAGCAGAACCATTTCCAAGTATACAGATTTGAACTTAAGTTCAGCGACAATTCGGAATGAAATGTCGGATCTGGAGGAGATGGGCTACATTATACAGCCCCATACTTCCGCCGGGAGAATTCCCTCCGATAAGGGATACCGATTATATGTTGACACCATGATGGAGGAGAAGGACAGGGAACTGGAAGAACTGAAAGAGATGATGCTGGAGAAAGAAGACAAAATGGATCATCTTTTGAAGCAGGTGGCAAAGCTTCTGGCAGTAAATACCAACTATGCCACTATGATTTCGGCGCCCACCATCCACAGCAATAAGATTAAGTTCATACAGCTTTCGCGGGTGGACGTCAACCAACTGCTGGCAGTAGTGGTGGTGGAAGGCAATGTAATTAAAAATAACATTATTTCCATAGGGGAAGCCCTTGACGATGAGACGCTGCTGAAACTGAATATCCTTTTAAATACCCATTTAAACGGGCTGGCGCTTGAGGAAATTAATCTGGGTATGATAACAGCCATGAAGCAGCAGGCAGGCATCCACAGCGAGATTGTTGCAGATGTGATAGATGCCATAGCGGAATCCATCAAAGCGGAAGAAGACCTGGAGATTTATACAAGCGGCGCCAATAATATCTTCAAGTACCCGGAACTGGCAGACCAGCAGAAAGCAAGCGAAATTATCAATACCTTTGAGGAAAAGCAGATGCTGACGGAACTGGTGCAGGAAACCCTTTCGGATGAGAGCAATACAGGAATCCAGGTTTATATCGGAAATGAAACGCCTATCCAGACCATGAAGGATTGCAGTGTAGTGACAGCTACTTATGAATTGGGAGAGGGAATGCGGGGAACCATAGGAATCATCGGGCCGAAACGCATGGATTATGACAAGGTGGTAGGGACACTAAAGACAATTACCCATCAGTTGGATGAATTATACAAAAAAAAGACATAAAAACGGAAAGGGATGAAGCTGATGAATGACGAATTAAAGAAAGACGTTCAGGATAATCTGGAAACGGAAGAGACAGTTCAGGATACACAGGAGGTTCAGGAGCAGCCGCAGGAGGCTCAGGAGGCGGCGGAACCCATCGCAGGAGAAGATGTGGAAGCGGTGGAAACAAAAGCCGACAGGAAAGCCGCTAAGAAAAAGTTTAAGGCTGACAAGAAGCAGGATGCCCTTAAGGAAAGAATTGAAGAACTGGAAGACCGGGTGAAGCGTCAGATGGCAGAGTTCGACAATTTCAGAAAGAGAACTGACAAGGAAAAAACCGCAATGTTTGAGACAGGGGCTAAGAGCGTAATAGAAAAAATTCTGCCGGTGGTTGACAATTTTGAAAGGGGCCTTGCAGCGGTTCCGGAAGAAGAAAAGGGCGCGCCCTTTGCGGAAGGGATGGAGATGATATACAAGCAGCTCATTTCGGAACTGGAGAAAATGGAAGTGAAGCCTATTCCTGCAATAGGGGAGGAGTTCAATCCTGATTTCCATAATGCAGTGATGCAGGTGGAAAGCGACGAATATGAGTCAGGCGTTATCGCACAGGAACTTCAGAAGGGATATACTTACAGGGACAGCGTGGTAAGGCACAGTATGGTGGCAGTAGTAAGTTAATAAATATGCAGTAACATTTTACAAAATTTAAAAATAAACCAAATTAATTCAGGAGGAGATAATTATGAGTAAGATAATTGGTATCGACTTAGGTACAACAAACAGTTGTGTAGCAGTTATGGAAGGCGGCAAGCCTACCGTTATTGCCAACGCAGAAGGGGCAAGGACAACGCCTTCTGTAGTGGCATTCACAAAGACAGGAGAGAGGCTGATTGGGGAGCCTGCAAAGCGTCAGGCCGTTACCAATGCGGAGAAAACCATTTCTTCCATTAAAAGGGATATGGGTACTGACAGGGGACGTACCATTGACGAGAAAAAATATTCGCCCCAGCAGATTTCAGCCATGATTCTTCAGAAGCTGAAAGCAGACGCAGAAAGCTATCTGGGAGAAAAGGTGACAGAGGCAGTTATCACTGTTCCTGCATATTTTAATGATGCTCAGCGTCAGGCAACCAAAGATGCAGGCAAGATTGCAGGACTGGATGTAAAGCGTATCATCAACGAGCCTACAGCGGCAGCACTTGCATATGGCCTTGACAATGAAAAAGAACAGAAAATCATGGTATACGACCTTGGCGGCGGTACTTTTGATGTTTCCATTATTGAAATCGGTGACGGTGTCATTGAAGTTCTGGCGACCAACGGCGATACACACCTTGGCGGCGATGACTTCGACAACAAACTGACACAGTGGATGATTGATGAATTTAAGAAAGCAGAGGGAGTTGACTTATCCAATGACAAGATGGCACTCCAGAGATTAAAGGAAGCTGCAGAAAAGGCAAAGAAAGAATTGTCTTCCGCAACCACTACCAATATTAACCTTCCTTTCATCACAGCTACAGCAGAAGGTCCCAAGCACTTTGACATGAACCTTACCAGGGCGAAATTTGATGAACTGACACATGATCTGGTTGAGAGGACAGCCGTTCCCGTACAGAATGCAATGAAGGATGCGGGCCTTAATAATTCCGATTTGGGCCAGGTGCTTTTAGTAGGCGGTTCCACACGTATCCCTGCGGTACAGGATAAAGTAAAACAGTTGACAGGACATGAGCCCAGCAAGAGCCTGAACCCTGACGAATGTGTTGCCCTTGGCGCTTCTATCCAGGGCGGTAAGCTGGCAGGAGATGCAGGCGCAGGGGAAATCCTCCTTCTGGACGTAACGCCTCTTTCACTGTCCATCGAGACTATGGGCGGCATTGCTACCAGACTGATTGAGAGAAATACCACAATTCCTACCAAGAAGAGCCAGATTTTCTCCACAGCGGCAGATAACCAGACAGCAGTTGACATCAATGTATTACAGGGTGAGAGACAGTTCGCAAGAGATAACAAGTCCTTAGGACAGTTCAGACTGGACGGTATCCCTCCGGCAATGCGCGGTGTGCCTCAGATTGAAGTTACTTTTGACATTGATGCTAATGGTATCGTAAATGTTTCCGCAAAAGACCTTGGCACAGGAAAAGAACAGCATATTACCATCACAGCAAGTTCCAACATGTCTGATGATGAAATTGATAAGGCAGTAAAAGAAGCTGCTGAGTTTGAAGCCCAGGATAAGAAGAGGAAAGAAGCAATCGATGCAAGAAACGAAGCAGATTCCTTCGTATTCCAGACAGAAAAGGCATTAAACGAGGTGGGCGACAAGATTGACGCTTCCGAAAAGGCAACAGTGGAAGCTGATATGCAGGCTGTAAAGGATATTCTGGAGAGAACCAAAGACCAGGAAATGTCCGACGCTGACTTAGATTCTCTTAAAGCTGCAAAAGAAAAGCTTACCACAAGCGCTCAGGCATTATTTACCAAGATGTATGAGAACATGCAGCAGGCAGGCGGCGCAGCAGGCCCTGACATGGGAGCAGGTGCAGGCCCTGATATGGGAGCCGGCGCAGGTCCTGCAGACGATGTGGTTGACGGAGATTACAGAGAAGTATAAAAAATGAAATTTTTTCTGGGGCGATATAAAATATCGCCCTAAGATAGTTAAGTTGGCTTGTACTTTAGCTGATTTTGTACTATAATTTGTATTGTCTTGGAGATAGAGGGCACAGGAGGAAATTAACAATGGCAGAACAAAAACGTGACTATTATGAAGTCCTTGGAGTAGATAAGAACGCAGATGATGCCGCCATTAAAAAAGCATACAGAGCTCTTGCCAAAAAATATCATCCTGATATGAATCCGGGAGATGCAGAAGCAGAGAAAAAGTTTAAAGAGGCTTCCGAAGCGTATGCAATTCTAAGTGACCCGGAGAAGAAGAGACAGTATGACCAGTTTGGCCATGCGGCTTTTGAGGGCGGGGCTGGCGGATATGGCGGCTTTGACTTCAACAGCGCGGATTTCAGTGATATATTTGGCGATATATTCGGCGACTTTTTTGGCGGCGGACGCAAGGGCAGGGGAAGTAATGGTCCCATGAAAGGATCCAACATCAGAACCAGCGTAAGGATTACTTTTGAGGAAGCGGTGTTTGGGGTTGATAAAGAAATTGAACTGACCTTAAAGGATGAATGTAAGACCTGTCACGGCAGCGGTGCGAAGCCCGGCACGAATCCGGAAACCTGTCAGAAGTGCGGCGGTAAAGGGCAGGTTGTATTTACCCAGCAGTCTTTCTTTGGCACTGTCAGGAATGTGCAGACCTGTCCGGAATGTAACGGTACTGGAAAGGTTATTAAAGAGAAGTGTGCGGACTGCCATGGTTCAGGATACATTGCCAGCCGCAAGAAGATACAGGTATCCATTCCTGCAGGCATTGACAACGGGCAGAGTGTGCGTATCAGGGATAAGGGTGAGCCGGGATTAAACGGCGGCCCAAGAGGGGATTTGCTGGTAGAAGTAATTGTAGGACGCCATCCGATTTTCCAGAGGCAGGATTACAATATTTATTCAACAGTGCCCATTTCTTTTGCGGTTGCGGCACTGGGAGGAGAAGTTCTCATAGACACTGTGGACGGCAAAGTAATTTACGATGTAAAAGCAGGAACACAGACAGACACCAAAGTCCGCTTAAAGGGGAAAGGTGTGCCTACCCTTAGAAACAAAGATGTCCGCGGGGATCACTATGTGACACTTGTGGTACAGACGCCTGAAAGGCTGTCCCATGAAGCAAAAGAGTTGTTAAAGCAGTTTGATGCGCTGACAGGCGATAGTCTGAACGCATCAAAGAACGGTCAGTCGGAGAAAAGCGAAGGCAGGGAAACGAAAAAGAAGAAGTTCTGGAAATAAAAAGGAGGAAGAATGGCACTGCCATTCTTCCTTTTGCAGTTTTCGTGCCGGCGATGCATTTCTGTAAACCGCTTACCAAAGTGGACACAGGACATGCGGATATTAAAAGAACTGTCATATAAACTTCCGGCAGGGCATAAACTGTTATCAGACGGTCAGCAACCCCGCTGCAAGTAAGCGGGGGGATTAGTTCCTGGCGGCAGCCGTCAGGGTCAGGCGGGCCTGCCTTTGACTTATTGCCCACGGGAATGAGGCGGCGCGAAAAAGGACAAACTAATTGTTGGGAAAATTTTCCAGCATGGACACGATATTTCCTGAAAGGCTGGTGTTCAGCCCTTCGGCAATGGGAATTAACTGACGGATTTGGTCAGCCTGGCCACGGTCAAAATAGATGGAGGCTAAAAGCTTATATGTTGCACTGATATCCGTCCGGGTTTCCACTGCAAATTCCAGAATCCGGCAGGCTTCATCCACGTATCCTTTTTCGTAAAGATATTCCCCCCAGTTCTGGAGCGTGCGGACAAGGGTGGTGTAGCTTTGGTCGTAACGGGAAAGCAGATCGATATTCGGCGCGCCGTACATAAGCTTTAAATCAGTGTTACTGATGCCTGTAAAGTTTACAATGGGGGATTCTGCGAGGACGCGGAGGGTTTCATGGTATTCCGCAACTGCGGGGGCATCCGCAAGAATTTCCATGGGCAGGCTGTCAAAGGGAATCTGTATATAGTTAAGGTCATCGAGGGGTTTGCGTCTTGTACTGTTTGCGGCGGCCTCACGCTCCCAAAACGCCTGTTCTTTTTTGGCTTCCATATTTTTATGCTTGTGGAGTTCGTATCCAAGCCAGATACAAAATACGATAAAACTTGCAAAAAAGGGGAACTTCATAGTATAATATCCTTTCAAAGATAAGTGTATTGGAGGAACAAAATGTTTAACTTTTACAGTAAAAAAAGCAAAAAAATTGTCTCATCAATTATTATTATTTTATTAGTACTTGCTATGATAGTTCCAACTATAGCATCTTTTCTTTATTAAATCAAATATTACAGGAAAATTTGTGATATATGAGAGGTAAGATTATGAAAAAACAAATTAGAGGCGCTTTATGCCTCGGAATTGTCTGTTCTGTCCTGGGATTAACACAGATACAGGCAAAGGCCCAGGAAGAATATAAAATTTTGTCCGGCATTTATGTGGAGGATATGTCTCTTGAGGGCAAGACGGCGAAAGAAGCCAAAGCAATGATAGAGGAGTACGTGGACGGGCTGTCTTCCAAAGTAATCACGCTGACGGCTCTGGACGGGAATTCGGTGGAGATTACGCCCTCAGAGGCAGGGCTTTCCTGGAGTAATCAGGAAATTATAAATGAAGCCGCACAGATTGGCCAGAAAGGAAATGTTGTACAACGGTACAAGGCGGTCAAAGATCTGCAGCATGAGAATAAAGTTTATAAACTGGAATTTGATGTCGATAAGGATCTCGTTGCCCAGATTTTAGCGGAGCGCTGTTCCCAATATAATTTGGAGGCCAGGGATGCCACCCTTTCCCGGGTAGACGGCAGATTTATCGTTAATCCGGGGCAGACCGGGCAGGTGGTGGATGAGGAGGCTTCCATCCAGCAGCTATACGACTTTTTAAATAATGAATGGAACAGGGATAATGCTTCCCTGGCTTTAGTTGTGAAAGTGGATGAACCCAGAGGAACGGAAGAGGAGCTTGGTAAAGTAAAGGATGTGCTTGGAACATTCACAACCAGCTTCAGCACCTCAGGCTCATCCAGAAGCGCTAATGTGCGCAACGGATGTGAACTCATTAATGGCGCGACTTTATATCCGGGGGATGAATTTTCCACATATGAGGCTGTGGCGCCTTTTTCCCAGGACAATGGGTATTATATGGCAGGGTCTTACCTGAACGGGCAGGTGGTAGACAGCCTTGGGGGTGGTATCTGTCAGGTTTCCACTACCCTTTATAATGCCGTGCTCTTATCGGAACTGGAAGTTACGGAGAGGCATAATCACTCTATGATTGTAACTTATGTGGATCCTTCTGCAGATGCAGCGATTGCGGAATCTTCGGGTAAGGATTTCAGATTCGTGAATAATACGGAGGCGCCTATCTATATAGAGGGTGTCACCACCGATGATAAACATATTACTTTTACGATATACGGCATGGAAACCAGGCCCGGCACCCGCGCTGTGCGCTATGAAAGCGAAGTGATCAGCAAGACGTATCCCGACACTGAGATTATTTACCCGGACGCTTCCAGGCCTATCGGTGCGGTTTCGGTACAGTCCGCCCATATAGGATACAGCGCTAATTTGTGGAAAGTCGTTACAGAAAACGGGGTGGAGGTAAGCCGGGAGAAGATAAACTCCAGTTCTTACAAGGTAACGCCCAGAACGGCTACGGTAGGAGTTTTAACGGCAGATCCCAATGCATATAATGAAATCATGGCAGCCATCGGGACTAACAGCATTGATCATGTAAAGAATGTGGCAGCGGCACTGGCCGCAGCGGCGGCGCCTCCGGCGGAAGGGGTGCCTGTCCAGCCTCCGGCAGAGGGAGTACCGGCACAGCCCCAGGCAGGGGAGACACAGCAGCCGCCAGCGGAAGCTGTACCGGCGCCAGAACCTGTTCAGGAACCGGCAGCTTAGGCGGTTTGAAAATTATTTTCCTTGTGGATGCACGCCGCAGATTGGGAGAATGAATATGCAACATGGGCTGGTGCATTTTTGGCTGATTTCGAAGGAAGAAAGTTATGAGAACAGGGAAAATATCTGAAAGTATTTTAAAACGTTCTGTGCTGCGGCAGATAGGGAACCATAAAGAGGAAGTGATAAAAGGTGCAGGCATAGGAGAAGACTGTGCCTTTTTGTCATGGAACAGTTCTCTTTCCGGCCAGGCGGCGGGAGAGGGGGCAATTGCAGTTTCCACTCAGGCTTTTACGCTTCCGGTGAAGAATTCCGCATATCTGGCTGTTATGGCAGCGGCAAACAATCTGGCGGCGTCAGGCGCTGTCCCTAAAGCAGTGTTCCTGTCTCTGGTTCTTCCCCGGGAGGCGGAGGAAGGGCTTTTAAAGGAACTGATGGAGCAGGCGGAAAAGTGCAGCAGAGAGTGGAATATCCAGATTGCCGGCGGCCATACGGAGGTGTCCGGGGCTGTGGGAATACCAGTTATTACAGCTACTGTTTTAGGTGCGGCGCTGGAAGCAGAACCATTTACAAAAATTCCCTTTGCAGGAAAGACGGAGGATCCCCTGAATGGAAAACCAGATAACATGGATATTGTGGTCAGTAAATGGATTGGCCTGGAGGGGACTTTTATAATAGCCGGGGAAAAGGCGGAGGAACTGTCAAGACGCTATCCCCCAGGTATTATCCTTGGGGCAAAGGAGTCGGGCGGGTATCTGTCTGTGGCTTCGGAGGCCGCCATAGCCCTTAAGTCCGGCGTTTATACAATGCATGATATAAGAAATGGAGGCATTTTCGGTGCATTGTGGGAAGTATCCCGGAAAATAGGCGTTGGACTTTGCGTAGATCTTAAAAAAATTCCGGTAAGGCAGGAAACCATTGAAGTCTGTGAATTTTTTGATTTAAACCCCTACCAGCTTTTGTCGGGGGGAGCGCTCCTTATGGCGGCGGCTGACGGCAGGGGGCTTGTGAAAGCCCTGGAAGAGGAAAAAATCCCGGCCTGCGTCATAGGCAGCACCAACAGCACTAATGACAAGATTGTAGTAAATCAGGAGGAAATCAGATATCTGGAGCCGCCTGCACCGGACGAAATATATAAATTATTTAAAGAGGACTTAAAATAGGAGGGCGTATTCATGAGAGAACAGATTTTGGCGATTATAGAAAAAAACAGCCGGATTAATATCAAAGAACTGGCAGTTATTCTGGGGGCAGAGGAAATTGACATTGCAAACGAGTTAAAGGCTATGGAGGAAGAGGGTGTTATCTGCGGTTATCATACGATGATAGACTGGGAGAAAACGTCCATTGAGAAGGTTACTGCCCTGATTGAGGTGCGCATTACCCCCCAGAGGGGACAGGGCTATGACAACATTGCAGAGAGGGTTTATAAATATCCCGAGGTAAACAGTGTATATCTGATATCGGGAGGCTATGACCTTCTGGTGACTCTGGAAGGAAAGTCCTTAAAAGCTGTTTCCAGCTTCGTATCAGATAAGCTTTCCACACTGGACGGTGTTCTTAGCACAGCCACTCATTTTATACTGAAAAAATATAAAGACCATGGCACCATACTGACCAGAAAATATGAAGATACAAGGGAGAAAGTGACGCCATGAGAAATCCATTATCAGATAAAATAGTTACAATTAAGCCTTCAGGCATCCGCAAGTTTTTTGATATTGTAAATGAGATGGAGGATGCAATTTCTTTAGGCGTTGGGGAACCGGACTTTGACACGCCCTGGCATATCAGGGATGAGGGAATTTATTCCCTTGAAAAAGGGCGCACCTTCTATACTTCCAATGCCGGACTTAAGGAATTAAAGACAGAAATTACGAAATACATACAAAGAACCCAGAATGTTTCCTACGACGCAGACCATGAGGTGATTGTCACAGTGGGAGGCTCCGAGGCCATAGACATTGCGCTTCGGGCAATGATTAACCAGGGGGAGGAAGTACTGATTCCCCAGCCCAGCTATGTCTCCTATGAGCCATGTGCAATTCTGGCCGGGGCGGAGCCTGTTATCATTGAACTAAAGGAAGAAAACGAGTTCCGTCTGACGGCGCAGGAACTTAGGGATGCCATTACAGACAGAACCAAGGCGCTGATTCTTCCTTTTCCCAATAATCCCACAGGAGCGATTATGGAAAAGGATGATTTGGAAGCAATTGCAGAGATTATCCGTGAAAAGGATATTTTTGTGATATCCGATGAGATTTATGCGGAACTTACTTATAAAGGAAAGCACGTTTCCATTGTAAGCCTTCCGGGAATGAAGGAGAGGACAGTGCTGATTAACGGATTTTCAAAATCTTATGCGATGACAGGATGGCGTCTCGGCTATGCGTGTGCACCGAAAGAAATTATGGAGCAGATGCTTAAAATCCATCAGTTTGCCATTATGTGTGCGCCTACCACCAGCCAGTATGCAGCAGTGGAAGCCCTGCGAAACGGGGATGACGATGTGGCAATGATGCGGGAATCCTATAACCAGCGCAGAAGATATCTTATGCATGCATTTAAGGAAATGGGCCTGGAATGTTTCGAGCCTTACGGCGCTTTTTATGTGTTTCCAAGCATAAAGGAATTTGGAATGACCAGCGAGGAATTCGCTGGCAGACTGCTGCAGGAAGAAAAGGTGGCAGTAGTGCCGGGGACAGCATTTGGCGACTGCGGGGAAGGATTCTTGCGGATTTCTTATGCATACTCCATTGAAAACCTTAAGATTGCACTGGAAAAAATAGAGGCATTTATTACGCGGCTTAGAAACGGGAAGAAATAGACATAAAAGGGTGCCATGAAAGTGCCGGACAGCACTTTCATGGCACTTTTCTATTGGAATATCCTAATAAAGCTGATATTCCACCACAATACTTGCCTCCACCTGGATTTCCCCGGCCATAATACCAGCCGAATCCGCCAGTGCAAATTCTTCCTTTACAGCGGAAGAACGGTATTTACCGGTAAGAGCATTATCCGTGTAGCGGGCCTCGGAATAGTTTCCGGTTTCCTGAATATTAAGCACGGTACCCACACTGCGTCCGGCGGCTTCGGCCAGAACCTGCGCCTTTTTATGAGCAGTCTCCACAGCGGCGGAGAGGGCGGCCTGGTAGCTTTCATCATATTTGCTTGCCTGATAGGTGATGGACTGGATGGTATTGACACCGGTAAGGACAGACTGGGACAGGATTTCGTCAAGGCCGTCAATGGGAATGTCCGATACGGTAAGGGTGGTGATGGATTCGTAGCCTGTCACCCGAGCGGTATTATTGCTGTAATCGTAGACCGGATTCATGTAATAATCGGAGGTCTGAATGGATGTTTCCGCAATATTCAGGCTCTTTAACAGTTCAATTACCTGGCTTACCGATTCAGAATTCTGCTGCTGGCAGGCTGCGGCTTCCCGGGCCTGTGTGCGGACAGAGTAAACGACCTGCGCAATATCCGGGACAATACTCACCTTTTCACTGCTGTTTACAATGACAGAATTTTGATTACTTGAAAGGGAAGCGGAAAGGCCTGCATCCTGTACAGCGCCGGAAGACACGGGCTGGCTGACAGCGGCAAAATCCTGCGCAGGGTCTTGGAGAAGGGATGTGTCCCGGGATGAGCCGGCGCATCCTGTGAGCCCTGTCATAATAATTCCCATAGCTAAAAGTCTGCAAATTTTTTTCATATAAAAAATCCTCCTGTGTATGTTACATTTCACAGGCAAAATGCTGTTTACGCATTGGGCCTGTCGGGTGTTAACTAAGATACGAAGGAGGATTGGATATTTATGGGATGCTGCCGTATTTTATAAAAAAGTATTTTCAGATTCTTTCCAATTCAGTCTGTGAAGTTCACCTGTAAGCTGCATCTGCGAGAAATTCTGCTGGCGGAGGGCCTCATAGAGGACAATGGCGACGGAGTTGGAAAGATTCAGGGAACGTATCTGGGGAAGCATGGGAATGCGGATGCAGGTTTCCTCATAGTCTACCAGAATTTCCTCAGGGATCCCGGCACTTTCTTTGCCGAACATGATAAAATCATCTGGACCAAAGGTAACTTCCGAATAGACCTGTCGCGCTTTGGTAGTAGCCATCCAGATTTTAGCGCCAGGATGCATGGTCCTGAATTCGTCAAAGTTCATATAGCGGGTTACATCTAAATGTTCCCAGTAGTCCATTCCGGCCCGTTTGATTTCCTTTTCATTCAAACGGAAGCCCAGCGGTTCAATGAGATGAAGTCCCGATCCCGCGGCTGCGCATGTTCTGCCGATGTTGCCTGTATTTGCAGGAATTTCAGGCTGGTGTAAGATAATTTGTATCATAAAGGAACTCCTTTTTAATCTTCGTTTTCATCCTCTGCCACAGGAAGGGAAAAAATAAATTCTGTTCCAACCCCTTCGGTGCTGATTACGTTGATATGTTCTCCATGGGCATGGATAATTTCTTTGGTAATGGAGAGCCCGAGTCCGGTTCCCTTCTTGTCCTTGCCCCGGGATAAATCGGACTTATAAAAACGGTCCCAGATAAGTTTCAGATCCTCCTTGGGAATACCGATGCCCCGGTCTTTGATGGACACAAAAATTTTATTATGTTTTTCGGTTGTCTCGATCTTGATGATGGAATCGGAGTGGCTGAATTTAATCGCATTATCCAGAAGATTGTACAGCACCTGCTGGATTTTTCCGATATCGGCATTGACGTAAAGTTCATCCCCTGTCAGTATCAGCTCAATACCGATGGTCTTGCTCTTGCAGGTTCCCTCAAAAGCGGCCGCTGTGTTGCGGATGACTTTATTAATGTCAAAAACGCTTTTATCCAGCAGCATACCCTTTGTATTTAAGTTATTCAGGGTAAGAAGGCTGTTGGTAAGCTTGGTCAGCCGCTCTGTTTCATTTAAGACTATAGTGAGATATTTTTCATATAACTCCGGCGGCACAGTGCCGTCCAGCATGGCCTCAAGGTATCCTTTGATGGAGGTAAGGGGGGACCGGAAGTCATGGGAGACATTTGCCACAAATTTTTTCTGGTCATCTTCGGAACGGGCTATTTCGCTTGCCATATAGGACAGGGTCGCGCCCAGATAGCCAATTTCATCTTCGCTGTCTATCTGAAATTCATAATGCATATTTCCTGAGGCATATTGTTCCGTGGCCTCGGTTATCCTGCGCAGCGGAAGGTAGACCATTTCCGTAAAAAAAATCAGGATGATCAGGGAAAGCAAAAATAAGATAATCAGCATCAGGTAGGAAATATTCAAAAGGCTGTTGGAGGAAGCGGCAATGTTGCTAAGGGGATAATGGATAACCACATATCCCCGCACTTTGTAGTAGGAGGCAATGGGGGCAAATACGCTGAGCTGTTCCTGCGTAAAGCTGTCAAAAAAATAGCCGATTGTGTAGTAAGAGTTTTCTGTTACGGTGGGATCAAATCCCTCTATCACCGTTTCGTTTTCCACATCAATGGGAGCACGGGAGTCCAGAATCATCCTGCCAGAGGGGTTGATAATCCATAAATTGGCGGAGAGGTAGGTATCCAGGGCATCCAATTGTTTTTTTACCGTATCCAGAGAAGTTTCATTGTTGTACAAATCTGCGGCATAGGTGTTGGCGATAAGGGTTGCCTCCCGGTAAAGAGCCTCCGCCTTTTCCCGTTTTAACTGCTCCATAGTCATGCTGCTTACAAAAGTGGCCACCACTACAAAGCCAAAAAAGCCAAAGATGAAATAGGCCAGCAGAAATTTCAGGTAGAGGGTTTTTCTCATTGCCTTACCTCAAATTTGTAGCCGATTCCCCAGATGGTTGCGATCCGCCATCCGGCGTGGTCCCGTATCTTTTCACGGAGGCGCTTGATGTGTACATCAACAGTCCGGGTATCCCCGATGTATTCATACCCCCAAATCTGGTCCAGAAGCTGCTCTCTTGTGAATACGTGATTGGGGGAAGATGCCAGAAAATACAGCAGTTCCAGTTCCTTAGGGGGCATCTCGACGGTTTTTCCCATGTAAATCACGGAATAGTTGGTCTGGTTGATAATCAGGTCGGGATATTCCACACATTTGACATCAGGGGCAGCAGCAGTTGGGGCGGCAGGTTTGTACCTGCGAAGAACGGCCTTTACCCTTGCCACCAGCTCTTTGGAGTCAAAAGGCTTCTCCATATAGTCATCAGCGCCAAGTTCCAGCCCCAGAACCTTGTCAAAAATTTCGCCCTTGGCAGAAAGCATAATGATGGGAATAGCGGATTTGGCGCGGATTTCCCGGCAGACCTGGTATCCGTCAATGCCCGGAAGCATCAGATCCAGAAGAATTAAATTAGGGGCAAAGGAATCTGCAAGAAGCAGGGCGCTTTCCCCGTCATTTGCAATCATGGTTTCAAAACACTCTTTCGTAAGATAAAGAGAAATCAGTTCTGCAATATTGCTGTCATCGTCTACAATTAAAATTTTTTGTCTGTTTACCATTGTAAAACTCACTTTCTTCCAACAACTATTCCTTAAAGGTTACAATTGTGACACCAGCGTCACCTTCTCCGTATTCTCCCAGTCGGTAGGACTTTACGTATTTAATTTTTTTCAGATGGTTCTGGACAGCATTTCTTAACACGCCGGTTCCCTTGCCGTGCACAACCCTTACGGTAGAAAGGTGGGCAAGATAAGCGTCATCCAGATATTTATCAAGCTCGGAAAGAGCCTCGTCCACGGTTTTGCCCAGCAGGTTAATTTCAGGGGAAATGCTGAAGGATTTTGACATTTTCACTTTACTGGCATGGCTTTTCTGAAGAACAGGCGCACTGGAGGGCGCATCCTCCGTTAGGAATGCCAAATCTTTAATGTTGGCCTGTGAGCGCATGATTCCGCATTGTATAAAGAGGTTGCCCCTATGGTCGGGAAGGGTGCTTACAGTACCTTTCAGCCCCATGGAAAGAATTTTTACGCTGTCGCCTATTTTTAACTGATCGGCCTTAAGCTGTTTCCCCTTCTGGGGATCTTTCGCTTTCACGGCAAGTTTTTCATTTTTTTTGTTGATTTCTCCTCTAAGCTGCTGTCTGGTTTTCTCCAAATCCTTTAAAGATGCGCCGGGCCCGGCTTTCTGGTAAATACGGATAGTTTCATCGGCCACATCTTTTGCTTCCTGCAATATTTCACGGGCCTTTTCGTTTGCATCCCGGAGGATGCGATCTCTGGCATTATCTATTTTTTCGTTTTTCGCCTGAAGCTTTTCTTTTAAATTTTTAATTTCCTCTTTGTAGGAAGCGATTTCAAGCCGTTCCTTTTCTATGGTGATGCGGCTGTTTTCCAAATCGGAAATTAAATCTTCAAAACTTTTTTCTTCGGTGGTAATCTGTGTACGGGCTGCATCAATAATGTAATCGGGAAGCCCAAGTTTGGAAGAAATGGCAAAGGCGTTGCTTTTGCCGGGGATACCGATTAAAAGCCGGTAAGTAGGGGCCAGTGTCTCCACATTGAATTCACAGCAGGCATTTTCCACAAAATCCGTAGAGAGGGCATACACCTTAAGCTCGCTGTAATGGGTGGTGGCCATAGTGCGTATTCCTCTGGTATGGAGGTGATCCAAAATGGCAATCGCAAGGGCGGCTCCTTCGGTAGGGTCGGTACCAGCGCCCAACTCGTCAAACAGGCACAGAGAATTCTCATCAGCATTTTTCAAAATGGAGACAATGCTGGTCATATGGGAGGAAAAGGTGCTAAGGCTCTGTTCAATGCTCTGTTCATCGCCAATATCCGCGAAAACTTCCGTAAAAATGGAAAGTTCTGAACGGTCCAGGGCAGGAATATGAAGCCCGGCCTGCCCCATCAGGGTAAAAAGCCCTACAGTCTTTAGGGAAACCGTCTTGCCGCCTGTGTTGGGGCCGGTAACAATCAAAAGGTCAAAATCTTTTCCTAAATGAATATCGATGGGCACCACCTTTTGCGCCGGAAGGAGAGGGTGGCGTCCTTTTCGTATGTTGATATAACGGTTTTCGTTAAAAAGCGGCATAGATGCCCGTTCCTCCATGGCAAGAGAGGCTTTGGCAAAAACAAAGTCCAGAAAAGTCATAATCCGCTGGTTTTCCGCAATTTCCAATATATGCTCTGAAACGCTTGCGCTTAAAGTGGCAAGGATAATTTCTATCTCTTCTTTTTCTTTAAGGGCAAGTTCTTTTAACTGGTTATTTAAATTGACAATCGCGGCAGGCTCGATAAAAAAAGTAGAGCCTGTGGAGGACTGGTCGTGCACCATTCCAGGCACCTGGCTTTTGTATTCGGCCTTTACAGGTATACAATAGCGGTTGTCCCTCATGGTGATGACAGCATCCTGCAGGTAGCTTCTGTAAGAACCGTTCACCATGGAAGAAAGCTGGGAGTGGATTTTGTCACCCGTCAGCGAAATGGAGCGCCTTACATGCTTTAGGCCGGGGCTGGCGTCATCGGCGATTTCTTCTTCGGAAAGGATGCAGCGGTTTATCTCGCTGGCCAACTGGCTAAGAGGATTCAGGGCAAGAAAATATTCTGTGAGAGAGTTTTCCGTGTCTTCATCCCGGGGGGATTTCCCATAGGATTTGATCCTGCTTACATTGTCCAGAAGTCCTGCAATTTTCAGAAGTTCGGGAGCAGATAAAGTGCTTCCGATTTCCAGGCTGCGCAGGGATAAACGGATATCCCTGTTGCCGCCGAAGGAAGCAGAGCCTTTGGCAAAAAGCATGGAAAGGGCATCTGCAGTCTGCTGCTGGGCGAGCCTGACTGCGTTTAAGTCGGCCTGGGGCTTTAATTCACGGCATAGCGCCTGTCCCGGCTGGGAAGTTGCCTTTTGGACTAATAAGTTGATTATTTTGGTGTATTCTAAAGTTTGCAATACTTTTTCGTTCATGATAAACCTCGGTTATATTGTTAATATACAGTAAATGATTTCTCCCAATAATATTGGGAAATAAAATTTAAACACGCTCTAGTATAGCACATTTTCGCTTAATACACTAGTACAGTATTGCGTAATTAACGGTGAATTCTGCACCTGCTATTTCTGCCAGCACTGCGTTGTCGTCAATCAACGATGCCACCGCATCGCCTCTTTCCTCCGCCTTGTCCTGACAAAAATATCAGGCACATTATTCACCATTATATACGCAATGCTGTACTAGTAAATTGCTGGATAGGGTGGTAAAGTTACTATTCGCGGCTCAGGAATGCGCATTCCGTGAGAACATGATTCAGGTGTGAGGGCGATCTTTGCGCAGCAAAACTTTAATTATCGCCCCGAATCGTTGCTATGAGCGGTCTTTAGACCGTGAATAGTAACGGCTAATGCCTGATTTATAAAAACTTGCCCGGCGTTATGTTGAATTCTATGGATAATTTTGCTAAAATAGGTACTAAATCTTAAATGGGCTGTATTCCGTAGCTGTTTGGGCGAAGGCTGAATAGTCACATTAAATCGTTAAAGAAAGGCAGATATAAGTGACAACTTTTTGGGAAAAATATAGAAAACAGATTTTTTGGGTCATAGTGGTGGCGGCGTTTTGGATGATTTTTATTTATAATCTTTTAACCCCTTACATGTCGGATGATTATGCCTATGCCATTGAGGTGCGGCAGGCTTCTTCCCTGTGGGATTTGGTGAAGCAGCAGTATGGGGAGTATCTTTCAAACAGCGGAAGGATAATAGGACAGTTCAATGTGCGGCTTTCCCTGGCAGTCAGCAAGCAGGTATTCAATGTGGTGAACAGCATCATGTTTATTGGGCTGGCACTGCTCATGTATATGAACATTCATCGCAGGAAGAAAAATGACATTTTTGTGCTGCTGCTTATTATAACGTTTTTGTGGCGGTTCACGGTCAGCTTTGGACAGACTATGCTGTGGATTTGCGGTGCATGCAATTATCTCTGGGGCAGTGTGTTTATTTTGGGATTTGTTACCCTGTACCGGAGGCTTCTGGATTTTTCAGAAAAGATAAAATATGGCCGCCTTGCAGCGGCAGGCGTTTTTTTCTTTGGAGTGCTGGCCGGATGGTGCAACGAAAATACTTCCGGCGGCGGATTACTGCTGGTACTCATGTTTGCTCTTAATTTTTGGCATAATAGAAGAAAAGAAGGTGCAAAAAGCATTTATCCTTTTATGGTTTCCGGTGTTCTTGGTATGTGCTGCGGTATTTTGGGAATGATAACGGCGCCGGGAGTGAGAAGCAGGAGCGCTGCCATGTCGGAAGGGGAATATACGGGAATCGTGGGGCTTTTGTCAAGAACTTATAAAGTTACCCTTAATATCCGGGAACTTTTCTTTCCGGTAATTGCCATCACAGCCATAGTAATTGTTTTTCTGGTGGTTCAGAAAAAATTAAGGGAATGGAAGCAGATTCACAGAAATGAAACGGTATTGTTTTCCATAGCGGCGCTGGCAACATGTTATGCCCTTGCCATAGCGCCTACGCCTGCTAACAGGGCTTTTTTCGGTGCGGGAATATTTTTGTTCATTGCCTGTATTCAGGGGATTGTGGATGTGGCAGACCATGAACATGCTGTAAAGGCGGCAAAGTACAGTCTGGTCAGTATCCTGTGTGTGTGGCTGTTTTTTACTTATCTGGACAATCTGGTAAATCTGGCAAGGATCTACAGGGAAGAAGCGGAGAGAGTTGCCCTGATCAAGGCGGACAAAGCAGACCCCCATGGGGATGGTATTGTGGTGGTTCCCAAACTGCGGGAAGCCTTTGAGAATCCGTACAGTAATGCCCATGAATCGGATCTGGAGGATGACAAGGATTACTGGATTAACCGTTTTTATGAAGTTTATTATGATGTGGGAAATATTACGGCAATTCCAAGAGACGAATGGAATGAGAAGTATGGTTGAAGCGCTATAGATATGGAGTATAAGAATACTGGGAGTGGGCATTATATGGAATGGGAAGGATTGAAAAGCAGCCCCTGCAATTTATGCCCCAGGGAATGCGGGGCACATCGGGATAGAGGCCGGCTGGGTTATTGCCTGTCGGATAACCGGATTTTTGTGGCAAGGGCAGCTCTTCATATGTGGGAGGAACCCTGCATATCGGGAGAAAAAGGTTCGGGAACTGTATTTTTTACAGGCTGCAGCCTGAGATGTGTTTACTGCCAGAACTATGAAATTGCTGGAAACCAGGAACCCTATGGAAGCCAGGGCAAAGGAAGCCAAGCTGCCATAGGAAAGCAAGTTTCCAAAGGAAAGCAAGTTTCCAAAGGAAAGCAAGTTTCCAAA
>CAMWUN010000063.1 GCA_947177425.1 uncultured bacterium | reverse complement strand
CATTTTCTTACGACCAGCGCAGTAAATGCGCAGGTCTGTGTGAACAGTAACTAATTATATGGACATTGTTTTCGTATGTTTCAGGTAAACATAAAATCAGCTTTAACATCTAATCCGCAGGATTATAAAAGTCTCTGGCAATATTTGATATCCTTTCCAGAAATTCCTTTTGATTTTCATTGACGGAGTATCCCCGCCTAAACAGCCTTCCTGCGCGCATCATACTGGTGTATATATTTTCTGTTCTTAACTTTGACCTGTCGATTTCACGCTTCGGCCTCTCAAGCACTCTGTGTTCCTTTTCCCAAACGGTTAGCGCCTCTGATTTCCACATATCTTCCTTCAATTTCTCCATACGCGGTTTCCAATATTCAAAATAATTTTGTACACTTTTTGCGGCTTTCATATATGCATCATTCAGTGCAGTCAGTTCTTCTTCCTTTGTTCCCCTTCCATAATATATCCCTCCCTCCTTAAACCAGCTTCTTGTGGTACCTTCTTCATACTCTTTGCATATTTCATCATACATAGAAGTATAAATTTTAAAAACTGCATCCACAACATCCTCTGTGGTTTGTAGTTCTTTTTTCTTCGCAACAATATCAAGCTGATGCATTAATTCTGTATATGGATTTATCTTAACTGCATTTTTCTCTATATGTTCAATCAGACGTTCCTTGTAATTCTCCTCCTGCCAGACACACTCTTCCGAAACTTTTTGTACACTTTTCCTGTAACTTTCAAGTCCTTCTTCTGAAATATCTACCAAAACCGGCCCCTGCCCTAATTTTACAGAATCATATTTCTTCTGCATTGATTCAACTACATTTTCTTTTTTTTCATTAAAAAAATGAAATGTATTATTTGATTCCTGAATTTTCATATAGATTTCCTCCGCACTTTCTTTGTTCAGTTTATTTCATCCGTCTATTGCAAAAAAGTATACTTTGCCCACCATTCTTGATTATAGTATAGCAACTCTTTGCTCCTTATTTAAGGAAATTACTTTACTGGACTCAGTTTTTCATAAAATTCGGCGTCGATTTCATTAAAAAATTCTTCACTTTGCCAATAGCCTTCCAGCTTTCTTGAACTGAATTCATAAAACTGGTCAATTAATCCATTGAAAAATTCTCTCATTTCCTTTGGCACATATTTCTTGGAAAACTTCCTCATCGCTGCTATCTATTGTACATTTTCCAATATATAAAAGTAGGTATCCTAAAAGTGTGTTCACTATTTGAATAATCACACTTAATAAAAATCTTAGTTTATCTGCTTTAAAAACAATATTAATTGAATATAATAAGCTTTTTACAGTTTCCATCCATTTTTTCATATGCAAATCACCTTACTCTTAAAAATCGGTTAAGACAAAACATCTTTCACCCACTTTCAATAAAAGCACTGATATCAACATACAGACAAGCACGCCTGCCAGATATTCTTTTCCTCCTGCCAGATACGTCAGAAAGACCTCATCGCCTTTTACGCTCACATTGACGAAATTTTCCTGGTAAAAATAGCACGACAGCTTCCCAAGTCCCTTAAACTGCATGGTAAACAACTGGATTATCATATAGCATATACCAGTAATTCCACCTGCTATTACCTTTCTCCGAAAAATTGTATTTATCAGTATACACAAACTTAAGACAGGACAAATGGAGACATATTGAAAAATAAGATAACATAGGGACAGCTTAAAGTTCTCCACCCCCAGCGGCGCCCTGAAAACGCCATATTGCTGAAAAATTTCTTTGTTGCATAGATATAATACTTCCAGTGGTATTCCGCCAGCCTGAATTACCACGAAGCAGGCCAAAAACAAAAACAGTATAAATACAGCTAACCCCATACAGCAAGCCCTGTAAATATCCTTCCTCGTATAACCATGAAAAAGCGGTAAAATTATATTTTTATTCTCCAAATAAGTTCCGTATACAGCACATATGTAAAATATAAAAAGAAATGTAAGCATTATATTAAATATCTGCCCCATGAAAAGTACCGGATAGTAATTCATTACTTTTACATCAACCAGAGGAAGAAAGCCACTTATACCAGCCAGCACAACCTTACGGCATACGAAGCAGAAAATATACAGCGGCATGACACCTATAATCAAAATATTCATTTTCTTTCTAAACAACACGCCTAAAATGCCAGATGCCAGTCCCCTTCCCGGTACGGCCTTCTGATTAAAAAATACCTGCTTTTGATAACCCTGCTTTTTCTCCATGATGTGCTTCCTTCTACTCTATAAATCAACTGCCTTAAACAGCCGAATCAGTACTGCCATATTAAACGCCGTTATTACAGCAAACAGCAGATATTCTACAGATAAATTGGTGCGCCCGGCAAAACGGATATGTACAAGGAAAAACAGCCCTGCTTCCATAATCCATAAAATATACTTTAAGCCCGGTTTTAGTTTTAACGCCAAAAAGACTATCAGAAACAAAGTGTTGAGGAAAACAGAATAAAATGCATAATTTATAAATGCACTTAACGCTGTTCCAAAGGATTCTAAACTTATAAATTGCAAAAACGGCCCGGCAGAAAAACTTATGATACAAAAAATTATGTAGTTCAGTGCAAATGGAAGAAATAATATAAGAATGGAATACCCTGCTCCTGTCAGTAACTTTACGCAAATCATTTCGCTCCGACTATATCCGGAAAGCAAATCTATCATCACATACCCACTGCTGAACTCCTCCCAATATATTTTAAAAAATAGTATTATCAAAAACAGCGGCATTAAATAATATGCCACTGACATATAAACCCCTTCGTCAATACCTCCAATTTTATTACTGGTATCCAATGAAAAATTGCTCAGAAAGATAGCCAAAACTATCACCATTTCAGCAGGTACCAGACGACTTTTTCTGACAACAGCCCTATTTTTACGCCATAGCTTTATCAATTTCTTATCAGCACAACTCATCATAAATTTCTTCCATGTCTTTATTTTTCTCTTTAATGATGTCCTTTACCTTCCCCTTTAACTGAATGACTCCGTTTTTTATAAAGACGACAGAATCGGCATATGGCTCTATATCTTTAATCAGATGCGTAATGATTAATACTGACATCCCCTGCTCCTTCAGCAGATACAATGTGTGATATAATTCCTTTGCACTTTTATGGTCAAGCATATTTACCGGTTCATCCATTATCAATAAATCCGGCTTCTTAATGACCGCCCTTGCAATCGCCAGTTTCTGCTTCATACCCGATGAATAATTTTTTACTTTCTCTCCGGCGGCATCCGTCAGGCCAAAACAGTCTAACATATCCTCTATACTGCTATGCTCCCCGGCGCACAGGCTTGAACAAAGCTTTAAATTCTCATAACCGCTCATATCTTCAAACAGCATAAATTTGTCAAAGCACATTCCAACACGGCTGATTGCTTTCTTATATTCATTGTCTAAATCATATCCAGCAATCTCTACTTTGCCGCTGTTTTTGTGTGTTAAGTCAGTTATCATGTGTGTGATTGTTGTTTTCCCGGAGCCGTTTGCCCCCAATAGCGCACACATTTCTCCACGTACCACTTCAAAACTTATATTATTTACAATCTGCTTTTTCTTATATGATTTGCATAAGTTTGTAACTTTAAGGATACACATATGATTCCTTTCACATTCATGCCTTGATTATAGGGGATGCACACGACAAAAATAGGAAAAATTACTTGCAGGAAAACAACTTTCCCAGACCGATTCAATCATGCGGGACTGCTACTCTGTTTTTTGGCCTAAATCCCGGTTCCCTTCCTGTATGCTCCGTTCCTATCTGCTTGCCTTAAAATTGAAAGCGACTTCCATCACTGTCTGATGCCACATGCACTTCAAATTATTTTGTTATGAGTATATCACGATGTATATTTATTTTCAATATTTATTTTTATTCATAAAAATTATAATGTAAAATCAATATTTATACATACTATGTTATTTTATCAAACAAATATTTATCTTGACACAATAAACATTTATATATAAACTTAAATCAGAAGGGAGAATCAGATGAAATCAAAACGCTTAACCGACCGTGAACTTGCCATTATGCTCATACTATGGAATTCTGACAAACCGATGACTGCATCAGAAATTGTAAATAAAGCCGGAGACATGACTATTAATATTGTGCAGGGCACATTGCCCAGACTTTTAAACAAAGAGTATGTTTGTGTTGCTGACATCATCCACATCAATAAAGTATATGGACGGACTTACAAACCGGCAATCACCCAGAGCGAATACATGCTCATGGAATTCCAGAGCATCTTCCCGGAATCATCTCGGAGTGCTAATTCGCTTTTAGCCGCATTTATTAAAAGTTCTGCAAATCAAAAAGAGACTCTTGATGAAATAGAAGATATGATTAAGGACTACCGGAAGGGATTAACAGAGTAGAATGTCTGTCAGTCCTTCCTCCATATGGAGTTCCAATTTTTTTATTTTACTGTTTCTCATACTGTTTTATTTCATCAGAAAGTCCAAAGGATATTTGCACATTAACGTCCATTTCATTTTAGCCAGCTTTATATTATGTATATGCAGATTAGCAGTTCCGGTTGAATTTTCTTTTACAAAAACAATTTTTTTTACCAAAATATTGCCATACTTTACTGACTTTATCTATGGCCGCCATCACTTATATGGAGTCCAATTCACTTTTGGACAGGTATTCATCTTCATATGGGCGTTGGGAAGTCTTCTAAAATTCTGGAGACACATCCGGACTTATCAGAAGTTCCGGCGCTGGAAAAAGCTTTCCGCCCCTTATGACATGGATTTCCTGTCTCCTGTATTAAACCGCCTGGATAAAGAGAATATCCTTTCACCCCGGATTACATTTTTCCAGATTCCTGCTAAAATCGAGCCCTTTTGCTCCGGCATACGGCATCCCGCAATATTTCTGCCGCAGGGCATATATACGCAGGATGAACTTTATTATATTATCCGGCACGAAATTGCGCATCTCTCCCGCCACGACCTGATATTAAAGGCCGTCGTAGAGACTATATGTATTATTTATTGGTGGAATCCGCTGGTATACTGGCTTAGAAATGACATATTTCACTTCATTGAGTTAAGCGCTGACCGGGATGTTTCTAAAAATCTGGACAGTGTGCAGATAGTCGATTATACTGAATGTCTTTTGAAGTGTGCTAAGGAATGTATACCATTTACCTCTTATCTCCAGGCCGGCATATCTGAAAGCAGTGCAGAGTTTATAAAATTGCGGTTTTCACTTCTCCTGCGAGATAAAAGTAATGAAACAGGCAGAATAAACCAGATTGAAAATTCGTTAGTTATATTGCTGACGCTGGTTGTCTTCTTTTCGTCAATATTCTTAGTGTTTAACACTACTAATCCTAACCGTCCTGCGGATTTTTCACCAACTATGTTTTCTATAGGTCGTGACGATGTATATGCAATTATAACTCCTATGGGGTATGATGTGTATGTAAATGGCCAGAAAGCCCATACTTTAAAACAGCTTCCCGATTCGCTTGACGGTTTAATTCCTATATATAATTCTATCAGTGAGGTGTCAAAATGAAAAAAATACATAATGTTTACCTAAGTCTGTTCCTTACGGCAGTTTGTTTACTTTCTATTCCTATCGCAGTAAAAGCGCAGGAACTTCCTCCCCCAGTTCCGGCATATGCAGATTCACAAATAATCCCTTATGGCGATGACATTCGATGGGTACATGAGACTTTCAATGGCATTCTATATAGGCGTCAATATAACTATACAACAAATTGCTGGATTGGTGAGTGGGAAAAAGTGCCATAAGATTTTTATCATATCTGTTAAATGGAATTATAAAACAGCAAAGAAACCGCAGTCTCAAAGCAGATTACGGTTTCTTTTTACAATAAACCAATGGGTATAAGATACAAGCGTTGACATGCACCCAGGCCAGCTTCTTGTAAGAGAAGTTCTGCTGATTGTTTTCTTATGACACAAGTAAATCATCATTAAATTTATTTTTGTAAAGTTACCGTTTCTATCATTGACGAAGTCCATTCTTTCTATTACAATAGACTGACATGCATCTTGTGTGGCCAGTAGCGCCGCCGTGTCATGCAGCGCAGCAAAACCGGATGAGTATTTCGGGAAGAATAATATTTCGAGGACATTATTTCGGAGGATAATGTGATGTGGAGAAAGTTCAAGAATAAATTTATCGGGACTGGGGATTTTTACAGATATGTACTTTACCTTGCAGTGCCAATGATCGTCCAGAATGCTATCACCAGTTTCGTAAGTTTCCTGGACAATATCATGGTGGGACAGATTGGAACAGAGCAGATGTCCGGGGTTGCCATTGTCAATCAGTTGATGTTTGTTTTTAATATCTGTATTTTCGGCGGCGTTTCCGGCGCCGGGATTTTTGGTACCCAGTATTTCGGGAAAGGCGATTACGAGGGACAGAAACACACCTTCCGCTTCAAACTCTATGCCTGCGCCCTGATTACAGGAGCAGCCCTCCTGCTCTTTGGTTTACTGGATACCCAGCTTATTTCTTTATATTTAAATGAAAGTCATTCCGCAGGCGATGTCTCCCTTGCCCTTAAATTCGGCAGGGAATATCTGGCAATCATGATGATTGGCCTTATCCCTTTCGCCCTGGGGCAGGCATACACCAGCACCATCCGCGAGACAGGACAGACTCTCATTCCCATGATTGCCGGAATTGCGGCAGTTATCACCAACCTGCTTCTCGACTATGTATTGATCTTCGGCATTGGGGGTATACCAGCGCTGGGCGTGCGCGGCGCCGCTATCGCTACTATAATTGCACGTTTTATAGAATGTTTTATTGTTGTATTCTGGACCCATACCCATAAGGAAGTCAATCCATATATAAAAGGCGCATACAGCAGCCCGAAAATACCCCGTTCTGTCTTAAAGGGCATTTTAATCAAGGGTTCTCCCCTGATGCTCAACGAAATGTTCTGGGCTTCCGGCATGGCCGTTATTTCCCAATGCTACGCCGTCCGGGGCCTTGAAGTGGTTGCGGCGCAGAATATCTCTTCCACCATAAGTAACCTGTTCAACATTGTTTACTTACAGCTCGGAGGCTGTATCTCCATTGTGGTAGGCCAGCTTCTCGGTGCAGGAAAGATTGAGGAAGCAAGGGACGCCGACAACAAAATGATTTTTTTCAGCGTGTTCTGCTGTGCCTGTATTTCGGCAGTCATGATGGCCGTGGGCAGATACTTTCCCTCTATATATAATACAGAAGAAGCCATCAAGACCCTTGCCCGGAAACTGATTGTGATTTCAGCGCTGGTCATGCCCCTGTGCTCCTTCTCCCACGCTGCCTACTTTACGCTTCGTTCCGGCGGAAAGACAATTGTCACCTTCCTCTTTGACAGTGTATTTGTGTGGGTACTGGTGATACCCTTTGCCTACACATTGGCCAACTATACATCCCTTTCCATTACCACCGTGTTCTTCCTCGTCCAGTTTACGGAGATTATTAAAGTAACCATTGGATGTTTCATGCTGCGGAGCGGCGTGTGGTTACAGAATATTGTTGAGGAAAAAGCCTGAGGTTTATGCCCCAGGCTTTTTCTTATGCCCATGCCGCCGTACAGACTCTCATATTCCTGCCCCTGCAGGCCAATTATGAAATATAAATTATGACCAAAGCTTAACTTTCCCGGGTAATTCCTTCGGCAGAACGCTCTTATACCGGTGCACGCTCAGCACAATACCAGCCATTATATACGACACAATTATATTTGTCCCCCCGGCAGAGATAAATGGAAGGCTGAATGACATATGGGGAAGCAGTCCCACATTTTCAAATATGCAAATTAGAATCAATACTGCAAAATTCATGCCGCATCCGCAGGAAATCATCATTCCCAGTTCATTTTTCTGCCGGAATGCTATACGGAATATAGAGAAAACCATAAATCCCAACAATGCTGCCAGCACCGCCATCGCCGCAAATCCAAAGGATGCCGCCAGAGATGCAAGCACATATTCTTCATTGTATGAAGGCACTACCCCTATAAATTCTGAAAATCCCCTGTTTCCTGTCCTGATAAGCCGGCTGCCTTTTAAGATATCCAGTACAGCATAGCGTGTATAATTGATATTTTCAGGGTCAAGTCCCAGAAACATCCTGATTCTCCGGCTCTGCATGATATCAACCTGCCCAGTCATGCTTAGAAACAGCAGATATGCCGGGCCGCTGAAAATCACACAACCCCAAAGAACTGCAAGAAAACGTTTCGGTCTTTTTATCCCAAACCATTTTCTTGCAACAGCAACTGAAAATAATGTGAGAAGAATAAAAGCCAGGGAAACCTGTGTGCCCAAACTATTCATCAGATAAGCCGGAACCAATACTATTCCTATCCACAAAAGGCTCTTTACCATTCCCCGTGCCTGTTCTTTACGGTACCGGAAAAGCACTGCCCCATAAAGAGGCACAAATAAATAGATAAGGGACATCATCGCCACGTTTGATCCGGCAACATGTATCCATCTGGTCGAGCCGTTAATGCTTTTTCCCAGAAAAAACCACATAAGCAGAAAGATGCCTGTGAATCCGGCCGCAACGCTTGTCCCATGAACCGCTAAAAAACTGTAATCAACTATGCATACGCAGATCATTGCCAGAAATCCTGTCAAAGTACATCCAATCTGTATTTTCACATAGGACATACCAAGTTCCGGATCACCAAGTCCGAACATTGTATGTATTCCAATGCTGACCAGACCGATTACTGCCATCAGCGCTATCATTCCCCACGCAATTTCAGGACGGTGGATTCTGTCCATAGACATCCCTGTCTCAACCGGGTCGCCCATCTCCCTTACAGCCGCTTCTAACGCCTGCGCTTCCTCCATCCCCTGTTCCTGATAAGCCAGCGCCTGGTCTTCTATGTGCGTCCTGATTTCATCTCCAACCATAACCCTTGCTTTCACACAACGAATCTGGTCTGTTAATATCTGAATATATTCCTCCTTACCCATACTACACCCCCTGAGCCTCATATGCCAGCACTTTAGCTACGGCCTCCGAATACTCCTTCCACTCCTCTTTCTTCCGGCCAAGCGCTTTTTGACCCTCTTTCGTAATACTGTAATATTTCCTCACTTTGCCAAGAACTTCTTTCTCATAGGAACTAAGAAGATTCTTCTCCTCCAGAGAATGAAGTAGGGGATACAAAGTACCTGCTTTTAGCTCAAACACATTCTGTGAACGATGCCTTAAAGTCTCAATCATCTCATAACCATACATGTCCTTTTCTGCAAGCAGCTTAAGCAGCAGCATACCCATACTCCCGGACACCAACATTCTGTCAACTGCCATAGCAATACCTCTTTTCTTCTTAATTTTTCAGGCAGCTTATATATAGGCAATCTATATATAAGCTGTTTCTATTATATATAGATTATCTATATATGTCAAGGCTAAAGCAGAACTCACTGTTTTCAAATACCATAAAAAGACCAATTCTTTTTCATAAGGATTAAATTGGCGCCGGAAACAATTTTACAACTCACCTGTCTGTGAATTTCTCCGCAATTCTTTCTCCGCCTTATTCCTCACCCGTAATTCTTTAAAGAAGCTGGTCAGCATATTGGAGCACTCTTCCTCCAATACCCCTCTGGTCACTTTCGCCTGATGGTTAAATTCCGGCATTTCCAGAATATTAAGTATCGACCCTCCGCATCCGGCCTTAGGGTTCATGCTTCCCATGACCACCTCGTCAATCCGTGCCTGTACAATCGCACCTGCACACATCTGGCATGGCTCTAAGGTTACATAAAGGGTACACCCTTCCAGACGCCAGTCGCCGATCTTTTTGCTTGCTTTATTTATGGCGGTAATTTCCGCATGGGCCAGCGTATTCTTGTCCGTATTCCGGCGGTTATACCCCCTCCCAATGACCTTTCCCTCATACACAATCACACAGCCAATAGGCACCTCACCCAGTGCATAAGCTTTCTGTGCCTGCTTTATGGCCTGCTTCATATATTTTTCCTGTTCTGTCATTTTGTTTTCCATTTATTATCCTTTAGTCTTTTTATGTTTCCAGTTGACAAACCCGCCAAAAAACCATATACTACAAGAGTACTTTCAAAACCGTGCGGCTTTGCTTTTAGGGAAGCTGTCATGGCTGCCCTGTATAAGTGGCGTCTGACGATTGGGTCTTACGCAATGGATGTCTGTGAACCGTGTCAGGTTGGGAACAAAGCAGCACTAAACAGAATTTTCCATGTGCCGTAAGGGTGCCTGGTCTTAGTTAACTGGACAGGTAACGCGTGGCAGTTTCCCTAAGCGCAGGGCACACGGTTATTTAAATGGAAACACTTCCGAATTGACTTATCTTCATCCAGCATTTATCAGCATGTACCTCTTAATTTTATAATTCCACCCGCCGCATATAGTAGCCAAATTTCCCGATTTCTACAGGCCCGCTGCACTCAAACCCCTCAAATCCAAACATCACCGCTACCATTTTTTCCCTTTCAAAATATGTTCCAGGTACCCCCAGATAGAAACATGTTTCCGTTCCATTTCCGATTTCCTTATCCGGCCCAAGTATCAGATGCCTGTAGTTATAAAATCCGTGAAGAAGAAAACTGTTATTTACCAGCCTTTGGAAAGGCGCCTGTAAAATAATAAAATCCTTCGGCTCAATAGTCAGAAACAGCCTCTCATCCCCAAACGGATGCACCTTCTTATAACATTTCTGAAGCTGTTCCCATTTATCCTCCGACGCAGGCTCTATCAGCACTTCTCTGGGACCGCGCATTTCCCTGTTCGGTTCACTCCAACGCTGTTCTTTCTGATTAAAGTTCTCCATCCTTTTCTGTTCTTCATGCCGTCCCTGCTTCCCGGAAATGCTTTGAACTTCACATACATCCCGTCTTTTGCAGGCCCCCTGTTCTCCGCGTGCATCCTGACTCTTATGTATATTCCGCTCTTCACGCACGGCCGCTGTCAGTACCTTGTCTTCCTTTATAGGTTCCTGCACACGCTCCGGCTCCTGCCAGCACCCCCGGATTTCATGCCGGTTATCAAGAAAAAGCATGATTCCGCACAAATCTTTTTCCCTGTATTCTTCACCGCCAAGGCAGATATTTTCCCTGTTGACCAGAACGCTTCTTTTGGCATTTATCTCGCCCCCTGTCGCGGTCAAAGCGGCAAGCTGCACCTTTTCCCTTCGGAAAATTAATAGCAGGGGATGGCTTACATCTGCATAACCAGCCATTTGTTTTATATGTATGTCCAACAAATAGCTGTCCCTTTCCCGGGATATCCGCACAAACCCTGCGGACGCATCCTTAATCCCGTCTACATACATTGAAAGATATACTATCTTCTTTTCATATAAAAACAACCTTATCCCTCCCTACAAATTATGTACTATTGTATTCGGAAATAAGGCTGTTCATTCCAGCTTAATTAACTTTCTTCCAATCCTTTTAATTATTGGAAGAATCCAGATATTTCATATAGCTGTATACCATCATCGCAATCTTAAACGTGAGGGCATCATCAAAGGTACGGACATCAAGCCCGGTACTCTTCTGCAGCTTTTCCACCCTGTATACAAGCGTATTCCTGTGTACGAAAAGCTGTCTGGATGTCTCTGACACATTCAGGTTATTTTCAAAGAACTTATTTACAGTAGTTACAATCTCTTCGTCAAAGTCTCCCGGGTCATTGTCCCCAAAGATTTCATCTATAAAAATTTTACACAAATTTGCTGGAAGCTGGTAAATCAGCCGTCCAATTCCAAGGCTTCCGTAAGAATTTACTTTCTTTTCCACGTAGAAAATCTTGCCCACATCCAGCGCCATCATTGCCTCTTTATAAGACTTGGATACATCTTTCAATTCCTGGACTACTGTACCATACGCCACCCTGACATTCATCATTGCTTCTGTACTCATCATGTCTACAATAGTCTGGGCCGTCTTTTCAATCTCGGCATTTCCGTCCGCCGAACTCAGCGCCTTAATCAGTATCACGTTGTTCTCATCAACCGCCGTAATAAAATCTCCCGACTGCGCAGAAAACATTCCCCGCAAAAGTTCCGCCGCCGTGCCGTCTTTTTCCGTCCTCGTCTCAACAATAAACACGACTCTGGGAACCATTACTTCAATATGGAGCTTCTTGGCACGATTATATACATCCACCAAAAGCAGGTTGTCCATAATCAGATTCTGGAAAAAATTATTCCTGTCAAAACGTTCCTTATAAGCCGTTATAAGCTGCTGGAGCTGGCTCACTGCAATTTTGCCTATCAGATAGGCTTCATCATTGTTTCCCCTTGCAACCAGTATATAGGTGAGTTCTCCCTCATCCGTAACTTTCAGCAGATGATCTCTTCCTATTACCTGGCTGTCTGCAGGAGAATCCGCAAAACCTCTGATTAATTGTTCTGAAATGTCACTGTTATCAAAGGTCGAAGTTAACTGGCCGCCGTCCAGATTAAATACTGCCAGATTAACTCTTGTGATAATGCTTAGTTCCTCAATGCAATTTGCTATTACCTGTGTAGATATCATGCCTTCACGCCCTTTCTGAATATAAATATAGTATAGCAGAGAGTCTGGTTTTTTGGCAATAAAAAAGGGATGCGAATGCATCCCTTTTGATAGAAATTACTAGTTTGTAATTGTCTGCTCTGTTTCTTTATCAAATACATGAATCTTTGTAACATCAAATGCAAACTTAACGGAATCGCCAGGTCTGGATGATGTACGGGAATCAACTCTTGCTGTAAGAGGGAATTCAGCCAGATCAAAGTATAAGTAAACTTCTGCACCAAGCAATTCATAAACCTTGATGGTGGATTCAAATACACATTTGGAAGCTGCAACGAACTCTTCTGAATCGTATACATCTTCAGGACGGATACCAAAGGTAACTGTCTTTCCAGCATATCCGCCGGCAATAAGCTTCTTGGATTTGTCAGCCGGTAACGGAATGCTCTTTCCGGCAATCTTAAGGCTTGCTGTATCTCCGCTTACTTCCACTACTGCGTCAAGGAAGTTCATCTGAGGTGATCCCATGAATCCGGCAACAAACAGGTTTGCGGGTTTCTGATACAGGTTCTGGGGTGAATCTACCTGCTGAACAACGCCATCCTTCATAACTACGATTCTGTCGCCCAGTGTCATAGCTTCTGTCTGGTCATGTGTTACATAGATGATTGTTGTGCCCAGTCTCTGGTGAAGTTTGGAAATCTCAACACGCATCTGTACACGAAGTTTTGCATCCAGGTTGGAAAGAGGTTCGTCCATCAGGAATACCTTAGGGCTGCGGACAATAGCACGGCCCATGGCAACACGCTGTCTCTGACCACCGGACAAAGCCTTGGGTTTACGGTCAAGAAGGGGGGTAAGGTCAAGAATCTTAGCTGCTTCTTTAACCATCTTGTCAATTTCATCTTTCGGAACTTTTCTTAATTTAAGACCAAATGCCATATTGTCATATACTGACATATGAGGATACAGAGCATAGTTCTGGAATACCATAGCGATATCTCTGTCTTTCGGTTCAACATCGTTAACTACTCTGTCACCAATCTTTAATTCACCGGATGAAATGTCTTCCAGACCAGCTACCATACGTAATGTAGTGGACTTACCACATCCTGAAGGACCTACAAAGATAATGAACTCCTGATCCTGAATCTCAAGGTTGAAATTCTTAACTGCCTCAAATCCGTTAGGATATACCTTACAGATATTTTTCAAAGATAAACTTGCCATTTCTATTTGCCTCCTTAAATTAATTGATTCACGTTCAAGTCTGAATTTAGTATACACGAGTTTACGTTACATGGCTATACTACTATTCCACAAATATTTTACTATCTATTGTAAAAAATGCTTACAAATACCTTTAAATTTTATGGTATGTGACAACATGACTAAAAAAACGCCGGTTCAATAGACACTTTGTACAATCATTCCTTTCTGTCCCTGTCATCGTAAAAAGCAAGCTGGTTTTTCCCCCGCTCTTTTGCCTTATACAGGGCCTTGTCAGCGGATTTGTACAGGGTTTCAAAATCGCTGCCATGTACTGGAAACACCGCCGCGCCGATGCTTGCGGTTGCAGAGTACTTTACATATTCGCCGGCCTGGAATCCATGGAAAAACTTTACAAGTTTTTCGGCCTGATGCAGAGTGTCAGCATCGCTCTTCATATCTTTAAGGAAAATCATGAATTCGTCTCCCCCTGCACGGCCTATAATATCCGTGACACGGAAATTCGCACCGATATGTTTTCCAAGCGTCCGCAGTACTTCATCCCCGAAGGCATGTCCCATAGTATCATTAATCTTTTTAAAATTGTCGATATCCAGCACAAACAGCATCCCGGGAGAATCGGGAAAATCCCTCATATATTCCTTTATTTTGCGTTCTGTAGCCAGTTTATTGTTCAATCCGGTAAGAAGATCCGTATCCGCCTTCTCCTGCAGATTCTTACTTTTTTCCGCATTCTTTATTTTAACCAGATAATTGCTGAAACCAAACAACACATAAAACAGCATCATGACCCCAAGAAGCTGGTAAAGCATCTTGAGTGTTCTGGTCCAAATACCGTTCTGGGTGTTTTTCACATATTCATTATCCACCCCGATAACCAGGCTCCATCCATTAATGCCAATGGAAGAATACACAAGCGTCCTTTCTTCCCCTCCTGATGCCAGAACCACAGAACCTGTAGTCATATTTGACATCTTTACCCTGGCCTTGACGGCGTCGCTCTGATACCCTTTATCAACGCTTGCCCATATATTTCCGCCTTTCAGGAAATTGCTTCCCACTATACCGGGCTGCAGGATCGTCCCTTCCGCATCCACCATTGCCGTAAAAGCGTTCTGGCCAAATTTATCCTTGGCGTTGACAAGTTCATTGATCCTTTTCAATGGATAATAGAGAATCAGATTTCCATTATTTTCTTCTACGGGAATGACCACCAGCAGTTTTGAGTAAACCAGCGCTTCCTCTGACGGCAGATAATAATACTGGGGCCTTGTATGGCCGCCTACCACTTCATCATAGGCTTCCATATCCAAATTTATGTAATCCCCCTTTGAATCTACTGCCCTGCCTTTTTCATCACAGTAGACAGCTTCATATGCCTGGGTCTGGTCAACTGTTGATTTGAGAAGCTGTATTATCACTGCTTTATCTTCAGATGCCTCTTCCCCGATTGTCTGTGCTGAAAGCCTGCCCGCAGTTTCTATACACTGCAAATCATTGTTTATCTTTAAGGCATATTTTTCCGTAATTTCTTTCATGTCGCTTTCAACTGCATCGGCTGCATCTTCTTTAACCTTAATGGAAAAGTGAATGAACATGATAAAAACTACAACAGCCACTCCCGCAAGGGGCAGAAGCCATTGGAATATTATTCTTTTCTGTTCATCTTCCATCACTCTTCTCCATATCATCTGCTGCCTTTACCGCGCCGTTTTCCGTGATTGGCTGCACTGTTTCCGCCACACCGTCTTCTTCCGGTATGACTGTCCACTCTTCATCGCCGGTAATTTCCTCTGCAGGCTCGAACCGCTTAAATGTTTTATTATAAAGAAGAGCGCACACAAATGCAGGCCCCGATATTCCAAATGCAAAGACAATCGGCAGAGCCTGAAAAAAATATCCTGCAATAAAAACCGGAACTATCCAGCATACCATCATCAGCAGCGTTTTGGGAAACGTAAGAATTCCCATGAAAAGTGAATTTTTAAAGGTATTTTTGATGGTGTTTTCAAATCTTGACAAAACCGGAAATACGTGCATGAGGGTAAACATCAGGACGACCCCCACCACCGTAAGCGCAATTTTCAGCCAGGAGGGGAATGTAAGGCCAGAATATCTGAGAATAAACGCATCCCCCGCCAGAATCACCACTGCTGCCAGAATCATCAGCCAGATAATAGTTGCCTGCTTAAAATTCTGTTTAAACGATTTGAAAAAGGAACGGGTAATATATCCTTCTTCATTCCTTACCATTTTCAGTACCACATAGTTTAACGCTGTCATGGATGCGCCCACAGTAACAATTGGTATACAACAAATAAATGTCAGTATATTCAGATAAATCAAATCTGCCATTTTCGATAAAAAGCTGAATACGGGGCTGTCCAAATCAAATAGTCTGCCCATGCCGGTCCCCTTTCTTTTCTTATGTTAAAATTTATATTCCATAGGCGTATATATAATCCCGTCCTGCTGGTTTTCAGGTCCTATATCCGTAAATCCTACTTTATGGTAAAAATCCACCCCATAAGGCGATGCATTTACGGTAAGGCGGCTCTTGCCCAGTTCATTCTGGACATAACCCGCAATCTTTTCAATAAGCGCCCTGCCAATTCCACGTCTGTGATAATCTCTGTCAACAAAGAGAAGAGAGATGTGCATTTCATTCCGGAGCGTAATCATACCTACCATCCTGCCCCCTGCATAGGCCGCCATCATCTGATAAGAACCCATATCAAACATCCGCTTCAATCCCGTATCCGTGATAAAATCCTCAAAACTTCTGACACCTTCCGGTGAATAGACACCAGCCTCAAATTCCAGAAATGTTTTCCATGCCAGACCCATTGCTTCTTCCCAGTCGTCCCGCCCTGCAAAACGTATCTCAAATTGTAACTCCCCGTCCATTGCTTATCCCTTCATTCGCTCTTGCTATTAATATTTAATTATAGCAGATTAGGCTGTAATTTACAATTGGGATTCCTCCTACTGCGCCATCTCTTTTCCCACCTGATTTACCAGCGGGAGCCCGTTTTCAAGGGCATATGCATTCTCAAGCGTTGTGAGGGCAATTGCCTGCATGGCTTCCTTTGTAAAAAATCCCATGTGGGATGTTACCAGCACATTGGGGAACGTTACTAATCTGGCAAGATTATCGTCCACAATAATATCGTTGGAACGGTCCTCATAGAAGACGCCTTCCTCCTCTTCATAGACATCAAGTCCTACTCCTCCGAATTTTCCTTCCAGCATACCGCCTATCAGGGCATCCGTATCTATCAGGGCGCCCCTTGAAGTGTTGACCAGATAGACTCCCTTTTTCATCAGGGCTATGGACTCCTCGTTGACGATATGCCTGGTTTCTGAATTCAGCGGACAATGCAGGGTTATAATGTCGGAAGTCTTAAAAAGCTCTTCCTTAGACACATATTCGGCTTCCAGCCCCTCCACCGGATAGGGGTCATAACAGATAACATGCATCTGAAAACCGTTTAATATCTTAATCATCGCCTGGCCTATCTTCCCTGTACCAATCACCCCGGCAGTCTTTTCATACAGATCCATTCCCATCAGCCCGTTCAGGCTCATGTTAAAATCCCTTGTCCTGTTATACGCCTTATGGGTCATCCTGTTTACCGTAAGAAGCATGGCCATGGAAAATTCTGCCACTGATTCCGGAGAATAGCTGGGAACCCTTAAGATGACAATCTTATCCTCGGCTGCCTTTACGTCCACATTATTAAACCCTGCGCTGCGGAGCAGGATAGCTTTTACTTTCATTTCATAGAGCGCATCTATCATTTCAGCATTGACGTAATCATTGACAAAAATGCAGATAGCGTCATGCCCCTTGGCCATGAACACTGTTTCCTGATTACAGGATGCCTCGATAAAATGAATATCAAATCCATATTCTTTGCCCATTGGTTCAAACCAGATTTTATCGTAAGGCTTGGTTCCATAAAATGCAATTTTCATATAACATCCTCCATTTCCAGCATATGCTGTACTTATTATTTGCACAGACACATGAATTTTATGCTTATGAAAACAGCCCCTTAAAAAAATCCCTGACAGAATTTTTTAAATTTTCAAAAAAACCGCTCACCGCATTGGAGGCTGCATCTTTCACTGCGCCTGTTACGATTTCATCCATATGATCCACGAACCCTGCCCCATATTCTGTGTACAGGCTTTCCGTCTTATCAATCAGATATTCGCTGGAAAATCCTAAATCTTCCAGCTTTTCCATTGCGTCAACCAGCGCTTTTGCATCCTTTTTGCTGATTTCCACGCCAAATTTTTCTTTCCCTTCTTCGACAGCCTTAGAAAGTCCCTCGTCAGTAGATAAATCTCCCTTCTGTACAATCCCCCTTAAAAAAGAGAAAGCTTCTCCCGCAGTCTCCTGATCCACATTTTCAAGAACCTCTGATAACTGCTGTTTCACTTGGGCGATGACATCTCCGGTTTCCTCACTGGATGCTTCTGAAGCGCATACCGCTCCGGAAGTAAACATAAACATCATAATAAAGGCAGACAAAACTGCCGCAAATTTCTTTTTCATAATTCTCCTCTGCTCCTGCCTGCGTCCGGCCACCGGACGCAGGCGCTAAATTCAAATCTGATATTCCCTGACTCTCTCCATAATCCAGGGATAAATGTCCTCATATACCTGCCGCTTATTCTTTTCATTCAGCAGTTCATGCCTGCCCCCCGGATAAAGTTTAATGGAAAGATGTTTCATGCCTGCCCTGGCAAAATCATCATATGCTTTCCTGACGCCCTCCCCATAATTGCCTACCGGATCCATATCTCCTGCAATAAAATGCACTGGAAGTTCCTTTGGCATGGCGTCCAGATTTTCCTCCTGATTCAGACGGTCAATAAGAGTAAACAGCGTCTTAAATCCATTTACTGTAAAGGTGAACCCGCATAACGAATCTTCCATATAAGCATCCACTACCTTTTCGTCTGTGCACAGCCAGTCAAAGGGCGTACGCGGATTCGGAATTCTCTTATTATAAGATCCAAATGCCAATTTATCAATGAATTTCGCCACATGCTTCTGCCCCAGAAACAGGCCCTGAATATTTGCTATCAACAGGCTGAGTTTAATCAGCGCCGCAGGCTGGGAGCCAGTACCGCATATAATGGCTCCCTGTATTCCTGTTCCATATCTGAATAAATAATTGCGTGTGATGAACGATCCCATGCTGTGTCCCAGAATCACATAGGGCACTCCCGGATATTCTTCCTGGGTCATCTTCTTTAGCCGGTGCACATCGCGCACTACCACCATGGCAGGATCCAGTTCGCAAAAGTACCCGTAAGTCCCTCTTTTCTCTGCGCTTATCCCATGGCCGAGATGATCGTCCCCTGTCACAAGTATCCCCTTCTCTCCCAGATACTGTGCCAGTTCTTCGTAGCGCTCAATGTACTCCGCCATCCCGTGGACAATCTGAAGGATACAGACTACCTTTCCCTCAGGCACCCATCTTACGGCATGCAGCTTTGTTATTCCATCCCTGGAGTCAAATGTAAATTCCTCTTTTTTAACCATTGTAACCTCCCGTACCGCCTAACAGATTTCCGCTCCTGCAGGCATATCTTTCTCAGGAACCATCAGCGCCAGATTCCCTGACGCATCCTCCGCGCACAGCAGCATACCTTCTGACATTACTCCTGCCAGTTTAGCAGGCTTAAGATTTACCAGCACCATAACCTTCCTGCCAACCATCTCTTCAGGACGGTAATACTGTTTAATCCCCGATACAATCTGCTTTACCTGGCTGCCAATACGCACCTTGGAGCAGAGAAGCTTTTTGGATTTGGGCACTTCCTCGCAGGCAATTATCTCGCCCACCTGGAACTGCATCTTATCGAACATATCATAGGTTATCTCTTCTTTCGGCCCGATATCAATTCCCGGTTCTGCTTCTGCCTGTTCCTCAGACGCTTTCCTTGCATCAAACATGGCCTCCGCTTTCTCCACCACTTCTTTGGCATCCAGCCTTGCAAACAGGATTTCCGGCTTTTCTGTTACCTTGTTTCCCGAAGGGTAAAGTCCAAAGGATTCAAGCTGTTCAAAGTCTCTAAGCTGCGTGTTCAACTGGCCTGCAATCTTCCCGGAAGACGATGGCATAAAAGGCTCCAGCAGGGAAGCGCCAATCATAATACTCTCTACCAGATTATAGAGCACTGTGGAAAGGCGGTCTTTCTTTTCTTCGTCCTTAGCCAATACCCATGGTTCAGTCTCGTCAATATATTTATTGCAGCGCTTAAACACCGTAAATATCTCTGTCAAAGCGTCCGCAACCCTCAATTCTTCCATCTTATCCAGCACTTTACCGTACGCGGCTGTAGCTACTGCCTTTAATTCCTGGTCTACCGCTTCCTCGCATCCTTTGTCGGCAACTACCCCGCCAAAGTATTTATTGCTCATGGAAATCGTCCTGTTTACCAGATTTCCAAGGGTATTGGCAAGGTCGGAATTAATTCTCTCTACCAGCAGTTCCCAGGAAATTGTCCCGTCATTGTCAAAAGGCATCTCGTGAAGAACGAAATAGCGCACTGCATCCACGCCAAAGAAGTCCACAAGGTCATCGGCATAAAGCACATTTCCCCTGGATTTGCTCATCTTGCCATCCCCCTGCAGAAGCCATGGATGTCCGAATACCTGTTTCGGAAGCGGCTCTCCTAAGGCCATCAGAAAAATTGGCCAGTAGATGGTATGGAAACGGATAATATCCTTTCCTATTAAATGTAAGTCTGCAGGCCAAAGCTTATGATACTGCTGCGTGCTGTCCCCTCCGCAGTCATAGCCGATTCCCGTGATATAATTGGTCAGGGCATCCAGCCACACATAAACTACATGCTTATCATCGAAGTCCACCGGAATCCCCCACTTGAAGGAAGTCCTTGATACGCATAAATCCTGAAGCCCCGGCAGAAGGAAGTTATTCATCATTTCATTCTTACGGGACACAGGCTGGATAAATTCGGGATGTTCGTTGATATGTCTTATTAATCTGTCGGCATATTTGCTCATCTTAAAGAAATACGCTTCCTCCCTTGCAGGCTTCACTTCCCGCCCGCAGTCGGGACACTTGCCGTCTACAAGCTGGGATTCTGTCCAGAAAGATTCGCAGGGCGTGCAGTAAAGGCCCTCATATGCCCCCTTATAAATATCTCCCTGGTCGTAAAGCTTCTTAAAAATCTTCTGTACCTGCTTTTCGTGGTAGTCATCAGTGGTGCGGATAAAATGGTCATAAGATGTGTCCATAAGATTCCAGAGATTTTTAATAGTGCCTGCCACCCCGTCAACAAATTCCTTGGGCGTCACCCCTGCTTCCTGGGCCTTAAGCTCGATTTTCTGTCCATGCTCGTCCGTACCTGTTTGAAAATAAACATCATAACCGTCTTTTCTCTTAAACCTTGCAATACTGTCTGCCAGCACGATTTCATAGCTATTGCCGATATGGGGTTTTCCCGAAGTATAGGCAATCGCTGTTGTGATATAGTACTTTCCTTTGTTCATATCCATTACCTCCTATAATAAAAGCCGCCTTCCATCAAGCGACGGAAGATGGCCTGTTTGTCGTAATCTTACTTCTCTTCGTTTCCGCGTTTAGCTGTAGCGATACATAGTTAGCCTATCACAAACCGCTTATGTTGTCAATTATATTGACTTTTTTCATGGAACAACCTATGATAATTTTTAGCGGCGCTTATGAACGGACATGGCTTCGCCAAAACAGTAAACCGCTCCGGCTGGTGCGGTTAGAAGATGGAGATATTATAATGGAAATAATAATCAGAGCATATGAAGAAAAAGACTTGCCCCAAATGATTCACATATGGAATGAGGTGGTAGAGGAAGGCATCGCTTTTCCCCAGGAGGAACTTCTGACTCCTGAAAGTGGAAAACAGTTTTTTGCATCCCAGACCTGCAGTGCCGTCGCTGTCAACGCTGACTCCGGGGCCATCTGCGGATTATACATACTGCATCCCAATAATGTAGGGCGGTGCGGCCATATCTGTAACGCAAGCTATGCTGTCAGTTCAGAAAGCCGCGGACTGCATATCGGCGAAAAACTGGTTTCCGACTGTCTGATTCGGGGAAAACAGCATGGTTTCCGGGTACTGCAGTTTAATGCGGTAGTTGCCACCAATATCCATGCCCGCCATCTCTATGAGCGGCTTGGTTTTGTACAATTGGGAACAATTCCCGGAGGATTTCGTATGAAAGACGGACATTTCGAGGATATATGTCCTTATTACCGGGAATTGTAAGTCAGCAGCCGCCCCGCGGGAGCCAAGACAGCCTTTGGAGCCGCCGGCCATGTCCATGCGGCTAACGTCCGCTTCCGCAATGCTTCTTCGCATAGCTTTAGAGCGCGTATGAAAACTGCAATGAAGTACTAGTACTCCGTACTCAAATTTCTTGTGTAAATATTCTGGTCTATTTTCCCGATAGCACAGGTCAAAAATACTCAACGTAGCCCGCTACGCCTCCGTTTTTTGACCTGTACCCTCGAAAAAATATCCTCAGAAATTTACACAGAAATTTTGAGTACGAAGTACTAGTGCACCGGATATTCCGGGTAAGGCCCTGTGATATCAAATACTTCCCTCAGTCCTGCATCATAAACCACTTCAAACCATTTCCCATGTTCTGTCTGGACGGTCCACATGTCCACAAAACGCTGTTCTATGGATTTTACCTTTCCGGCGTCCTCTCCGGGCATACGCTCAAAATACCAGATAACTACTTCCTCATCCGCCATGCTATCTATATTTTCAGGCAAAATATTCCAAAGCACAGGAGAATACCAGGCTGATCTTGCGGAACACACATCGAAAGACGAAATACTTTTGTCATAACCGCTGAGGTTATATTCTGTATCTGCTCCAAAATAACGGCTGTAGAATATCCTGGAATGTTCTATATCTTCCGGTGAAAGACCGAACACAACGCCTCCCAGATCCGACACCTGGAAACATGCCGTATCCACTTTTTGCCCTGTCCACTCATAAAGCTCCTTAAGTGCCTGCTTCGCCATTGCAATCATGGTCAGATTCAGATTGCCCTCATCTTCCACCGCTTCCAGCGTATACGCGCCGCCATCTTCCACATAAGTTAAATCCAACTGTCCAAACACAACATCCGTGGCAGGATTCTTTTCTACATACCGCACCATATGAAGCCTGTTCTCCCTATCGTAGCGGTAATAAATGACAGTATGTTCGCCCTCTTCCCTTCCATTCCGGCAAGATATCCACTGGTTCTCGGGATCGGTTTCCACATTGTTCAGCGTAATGCTGTACTCAAATCTGCGGGACTGCTGATTCCAGAGCATACAATGGCAGGGGATATTTCCCTCACGGTCATATTTATCCTGAAAATATAAATCATCCCAGCCGTCATAATTTAAGTCCGCAACCCGGACACCGCCGCCTTTCCACTGGGGTTTGGCCATACCCCGGCTTTCTGTTGTTGTTTCTGCCCTGGCGATGCTGCCAGCTCCAGTATATACAGCCGCTGATATAAATGCTATGCATATGCATCGCGCTGCCTGCACAGCAAACCATTCCGCTCCCCTTAACTTCCTCATAAATAATAATCTTTCCTTTCCTGCTGCTGTCAATCTTTGTATTTAGCAGACAGGTGTATTATAGCAAATGGATGATAAGGTGTAAATCATCTCACAACTTCCATATGAAAACTATCAAGTATACTGTTACTGTTCACACAGACCTGCGCATTTACTGCGCTGGTCGTAAGAAAGTGATT
>CAMWUN010000062.1 GCA_947177425.1 uncultured bacterium | reverse complement strand
TGCCACGGTTGGCCGAGGTTTTTGGAGATACCCCAAATATGTTTTATCAACATTCTCATGCACTTGATACGAGCAAGGAATTTGATGTATAGAACAACCTTGTATATATGTCTGTAAACTGAATCAAAATCACAAGATGCCGTTGCATGGACAAAACCAAAGCAACGGCATTTCCTTATCTCCATTTCATCCTGCTCAATGGGGAATCCTTATATGCTGGGGATTTTTCATGATATTTTTCAGAACCTTATGCTCCTGTTCCGGCAATTTTTCATACCAGATTTGCAGATGTGTACACATAAGGGCGGTGAACACATCCAGATAGGAACCTGGCAAAATCAAGGATTTCATAGCAGACTTCTATTCAAAAAATTCCGATTTCAATTTTTCCAGCAGCCGCTCAGCAATGGGCGTAAAGATTTGGTATTTTTTCCAAATTAAATACATTTTCGTTTCGAGTTTAGGCGCAAGGGGGCGGAAAACGAGCCCGCTATCAGGATTTGTATCAATCAAATGTTCAAAAGTTAAAAGATAGCCGAGTCCTTCCCTGACAAAAAGTGAACCATTATATGACAGACGGAATGAACCTTCAAGGTGTAATGTATCCATGTTGTTACCGCACCATTTAGAAATATCGTTGTTCCATCCCTGTTCGGAACAAAATAGAGGAAGTCCAATTAAATCATCTGCACAGATGGTGTTTTTTTCTGCCAGAGGACAGTCTTTTGGCATGACAAGGCCCCATAAATCAGCATTAGGAAATGTTAAATAATGATATTTTGCAGTATTGGGTTCCTGCGCTAACACAGCAAAATCAATGATACCTTTATCCAGTTTTTCCGTAACCTGTTCTGTGTCGCCGCTGGTGATATGATAGTGCAGATTAGGGTAAGTCTCCTTGAATTTTCTGATTGCGGCGGCGAGATATCTGATCTGGTAAGATTCCGCCAGACCGAAGTAAACATCGCCACCCAGAACATTATCCAATGCAAGAAATTCGGTTGTGATTTTATCAGCCATTTTTACCAGATCTTCCGCCCGTTTCCGCAGCAAAATGCCTTCCTCAGTAAGTTGTATGCTGAAACTGTGGCGTGTGAACAGCTTTTTTCCAAGTTCATCTTCAAGGGCTTTTAACTGTTTGGAGAGTGTAGGCTGGGTAACGTGAAGCAGCTCTGCCGCGCGGGTCATATTTTCCTCCCTTGCCACTGCAAGAAAGTATCTCATGGTTCGCAGTTCCATATTGTCCTCCTATGACATTCCGAAAATTTATATCACAATATAAATTATAGCCATTAATGAAATGAAAAACAAGAACATATAAGACAGACATAGCAGAGAGACATCATTAAATTGAAAATACTGTAAAACTGGAATTGGCAAAAGAGTGGTGATAAGCTGGAACCGTTTTTGGGAGAAAATCTGAAATAACAGGGTGTCCATGATGAAAATAGCCTTCTTAAGAGGAAGTTCTTACAGGAGTGGCTCGTCCAATCTATTTGCAGACAATTTTGCGCAAATTTGATAATTTGAAAACAATATACAAAAATGAATTGACAGTGTATTTTTTTAGTGATAACATTAAACCGACAGTTGGTCTACAAAGTATTTCAGGAGTATGCAGGACAATGCGTGTCGTAAAAGAAGCGGAAGAACGAAAAAATGAAATATTAGATGTGGCGGAGAGATTATTTGGGACAAAAGGCTTTGATAGTACGAGCACTGGCGACATCTTGAATGAGATTGGAATTGCCAGAGGTACGCTTTATTATCATTTTAAATCTAAAGAGGAAATTTTAGATGCTATGGTCAGCCGCTTGGTGGAGCGGCTGATTGAGAAAGCGAAAACGATTGTAGCCCGGAAAGAGATGCCTGTATTGCAGCGTCTTACAATGATGATGCTTGCACTTAATGCAAGTGACGGTAATTTTAATCAGGAACTTTTGACGCAGGTACATAAGCCGCAGAATGCCCTTATGCACCAGAAAATGGAAAGGTGTCTGCTGGCAGGTATCAATCCGATTATTGCTGACCTGATAAAAGAAGGAATCACACAGGGAATCTGTCAGACAGATTATCCGGAAGAAGCTGCAGAAATGACATTTTTGTATGCCAATACGGTATTTGATGATCTGATGGTACACAGCGAAGAAGAAAAGCAGAAAAAGATAGCTGCATTTATTTATAATCTGGAACGGCTCTTACATATGGAGCAGGGCAGTATGAGAGCGGCTATTATGCCTATTTTTCAAAATAACGGTAATAATACAAATCGGACTGGGTGAGAAAAAAATGAAACTCGAAACAAAGAGATTATATTTATGCTTCTTCCGCAACTGCAATGCGCAAGGTTGATGAATTTCTTGACGATGAAACTGAAATGACAGTGGTTTATGCAATTACAAGAAATGAATGGATTTTACTTGGAAGATAAAATTCAGTTTGTTAAAGATAAAATCAATCATATATAATGGCAAATATAAGGAACAAAAAGTTCCTTTGTTTTTTTGACTTTTACAGACAGTCAGACGGTCAATGGATGATTATTGAGCTGAACGGGATTAAGAGAGAGCTTGTTATTTGTACCGACAAAGGAGGGTATGAAACGATAAAAACAAATTATCTGAAGAAGTATATTATCAGTTCCTACATTTTGGTTTGGGCGCTCATTATTTTTGTGGCAGGCGCGGCAAGTCTGGTCTTTCATGCGCCGCCTGTCATTATGTGGATTGTCCGCAACCTGATCGCATGGTCGCCGACGTATCTGCTTTTCATCGGATGGAAACATTTCAGACCAGACGAAACAAGAACGGCTTTTGTGGAAAGATGCTTTTCTGGTAAAGTGAAACTGTTCCCTTTGCTGTGTTCTTTCGCTCTTACGTCTGGAATCAGTGTTATGTCGCTATTTATATTTTCCATTATTATGGGAAAGCCGATGTTATCCTACATAAATTGGGGAACGACGGTATTGCCGCTCAGTATTTTTCTCTCCTTCACTTCGGGACCGACAGGGGAAGAACTGGGGTGGCGGGGCTTTATGAGAGAGGAATTTAACAAGAAGTACGGATTCCTGAAATCCTCTGTCTGCCAGGGACTGGTGTGGTGTTTTTGGCACACTCTCTTGTGGATAGTTGACTCGGAATTTACTGACTGGCGGGCGATTCCTTATGTGGTTTCCAACATTGTTGTCATTACCTCAATCACTGTGTTGATGAATATTTTTCTGGAACGGCAGAATAATTTGATTTATTCAATATTATTACATTTTGGCTTTAATATCGTCTATGTATTTTTAGAGACGGATATTGGGTTCTTTGTGATTTTGACTGGTCTTTATCTGGTGATTACACCGATTGCCGTGTTGATTAGGAATAGGACTGGTGAAAGGCATTTGAAAAAAGTGATTGCAAAGAAAGGAAAATGAAAAATTAGAGAATATATTGACTTTTAGAACACTGTTCAAGGAAGGCTTGCTATGGACGAACGGAACAACATATCATCAAAGAGTCAGACACACAGACACACAGACGCAGAGACGACAGACTTGTGAGAAATCATAGTTTATCGGAGAGTTAAAATCAAGTATGAATTTGGAGGGTCATTATGTACGAAAGAATGCTGAATAAACAAGTCGTGCCAACAATAGAAGAAATGACGGAGTACTGTGCAGAAAACGCAGAACGCTTTTCTATGATAAATGATTGGTTGACAACTGTTTTTAGTACAGAACAGAAAGTGGTTTTCCCCTATGGGAACAAATATGGATGGGGAATAGGACATTATAAAAAGAAAAAGCTTATGTGTAATATCTTTGCTGAAGCTGGTGCATTTACAGTTATGATGAGATTAACAAATGTGCAATATGAAGCGCTTTATGATGATATGAAAAAATACACTCAGGAATATATTGATAATAAATATCCATGTGGCGATAGTGGCTGGATACATTATAGAGTTATATGCCAGGAACATTATGAGGACATAAGGAAACTGTTAGAGGTTAAATGTTTGTGATACATAATGTGCGCTGTCAGCCTGTTTTTCTCTGTCAGGATTGCCGCTGGTATAACAGGAATATTTATCATTATCCTCCTGGTATTTCTGACGGCGTTTTTCATGGCGGGACTTGCTTACAGGATAAGTCTGCTTTTGCCTAATGAGGTTATATATGAAACGGTTATGAACGCAATTGTGCTGCCCGTATTTTTCCTTAGCACAGCCCAGTTTCCCATAGAGGGTATCAGTGGCGTTTTGGAAGTTGCAGTCAATATCAATCCATTTACTCATGTAATTAACGTACTGCGCGAATTGATATTATATGGAACTACCCAGACAAGCAGTCTGATATTTGTGTTAATGTTCTTTGTGGTCATGGGAGGGATAGGATTTACATGGGCATTGCATGGACTGGAAAAAAATTAGATTTATAACGGCTTTGGCAAGAAAATGCATTCGTTTCAAACACGCTCTGGGAGGCAAAAAATGATTATTACAATTGTCGTACTGGCTGAATCCGAAGAGGTTCACTGGCGGTACTGAAAAAGGAGAAATCGGAACCGTCAGCGGTTAGCCGCCTTTTTAAATGATTTTTCTTCTGCAACTATCAGAAATTCTCTCAATTTGTCTAAATCCACATATAATTACCCCCTCCGATTGTAGTATAAAATTATAAATGTTATACATGATGGAAGTTAGTAAATCAATATTTTGCATAAAAAACTAGAACAGAATTTGCTATTATATGTACAATATATAAAGCGCCAAATGGGAATGGCTTTGAAGACAATACTTTAAAGGAGGAGGTTTTCTTATGGAAAACAAAAACAGAGTACCTGTAGTAAACAAATTTGCATATGCAGTGGGTACAGGTGCAGGCAACATCTACAATCAGATAGCAGCAGCGTTCCTGCTGCAATACTACACGGATACTGCTTTGATCGGGGCAGGTGCAATTGCTACCATGTTTTTGGTATGCCGTGTTTTTGACGGCATCAGTGATTTTGCAATGGGAGCGGCCATTGATAAGACGCATACAAAACTTGGAAAAGCAAGACCATGGCTGTTGTTATCAGCGCCCTTGATGTTGATTGGCATGTTCCTGCTGATGAATGTGCCGATGGGAGCGAGTGATGGCGGAAAACTGGTTTATGCGTATGTGACATACATACTAATGAACTGCATCATTTATACGATTTATGGTATTTCCAATACAGCAATGCTTCCGCTTATGTCCGATAATCCGAAGGAGCATACGATGCTGGCAACTTTCCAGTCGCTTGGCAACAACATTATTGGATTGATTGCCGGTTCTGCAATTACACCGCTTGTTATGGCTACTGGATGGAGAGTATCCAGCATTGTACTTGGTGTTATTGCTATGGCTTTGATTTTATTCTCAGGATTACTGAACAAGGAACTGGGCACAGGGAAAGCAATGGAGAACGTTCCTGCGAAGGCAGCAGTTCCGATGGGAGAGCAGCTTAAGGGCGTGCTTAAGAATAAATATTTTTATATTCTTGTTTTAATTGGCATTTTCCCGCTGTTAATGAATGCGAATACCGTAGGAGCACAGATTTTCTATTGTAATATTGTACTTGAGAACCCCGGGTTTATGTCCACTATGATGTTTGTGAGCCAGTTTCCAGGAATCATCATTATGTTTCTGATGCCTTATGTTGCAAATAAGTATTCAAAACAGGCATTTCTGATTCTGGGATCTGTCTGCCTGATTGTAGGATTTGCGATAACAGGGTTTGCAGGTAGCAATATGACAATCTTGATTATAGGTACCGTTATCCGTGCATTAGGCGCTGGCCCGCTGATTGGCGGTGTATTTGCCTTGATTCCGGATGTGGTTGATTATGGTGAATGGAAGTTTGGAGCACGTTCAGAGGGCTTGATTTCTTCTGCACAGTCTATTGGATCAAAAGTTGGTATTGGTGTCGGCTCTGCGCTTACAGGCTGGATTCTCGCAGCAGTCCACTATAATCCTATGGAAGCGCCTACAGATGCGGTCATTGCAGCGGTTAAGTTTGACTTTACATGGCTTGGCGTTATCATCAGCGCTGCTATTCTGGTTATTGTTCTCTTCATGAATGTTGAGAAGTATGCGCCGGAGTATCGTAAGATTCATGAAGAATTTTCTCCAATGAAATAGGATAAAGTAGAAATTCCAGAAAATGCTGGGATAGATGAATATTGTTGTCGACTGTCCTAGAGCGTGTTTGAAAATTCATTCCCCCAATCTGCACGCCCCACTTTGCGCTATATTTGCGCCAAATTTAATCAACGTAGCCCGCTACGCCTCTTAAATTTGGCGCAAATCTCCCACAAATTGTGACGCACATCTCAGGGAAAGCAATTTTCAAACACGCTCTAGCATTTTAAAAGTAAGTATATCAGGCTATCAGTGTAATTTTGTGTCTGCATTTGGGTTTGCAGGCTACGGAAAGGTATAGGTATTAGTTATGGAAAAAAAATTCGGTTCAGAAGATTTTGCAAATCTTGAAGGATCCTTAAACTTTGAGCGGCAGGGAGAAGCTGGCGGACCGCCCCCTATGAAAATGGCTGATATCAGTTGGGTAAAGAATAAGAAATTGGATGTTCCTTATGCAGAGGAATCTCCAAATCAGGTCATGGATCTTTATTATCCGCAGGAAGGGAATGGACCTTATGCTATCCTGCTCCACATTCATGGCGGTGGATTTGGTATGGGAGATAAAAGGGATGACCACATGGATACCTATTTAAAGTTTTTGGAAAAGGGGATTGCAGTAGGTTCTATTGAATACAGATTGAGCGGCGAAGCGATTTTCCCGGCAGCGGTATTAGACTGCAGAGAAGCTGTCCGGTATTTGAGAAAACACGCAGAAGAATACCATGTGCTTCCGGATAAAATTGCAGTAATCGGCGGCTCTGCCGGTGGAAATTTGTCTGCAATGCTTGGCATGAATATCCCCAATGGAGAATTCCCGGGGGAAGAAGGAAAAGTTTTTGATACGGACTGTAACGTACTTTTCGCGATTGACCAGTTCGGACCAATTGATTTTAGAAATATGGATGAGCAGGCGAGAGCAAACGGTGTAAGTTTTGTGGATCATGATAAGGCAGCTTCTGCCGAATCAAGTTATATGGGCGGCGCACTTCCGGAGCTTTCCGATGAATGGCTGAATAAAGCAAATCCGATGACTTATATTAATGAAGAGATGGCTCCTCTTTTGGTTGAGCATGGCTGTATGGACAGACTGGTTCCTTTTATGCAGAGTGTCAATTTCGTAAATGAAATTTACCGGAAGCTGGGGCAGGGGAGAGTGGAGTTCGTTCCGCTTCCAAATGCGGATCATGAGGATAAAGAATATTCCAGTGAGTGGAATATGAATGTTCTCTGGTCATGGATGGAAAAACAGTTTTCTGTCGTCTTGGAGTAGGAGAAATGAAAAATGGCTTAGGAAATGGAGGAGTTTTTAGATGTTTGAAATACCGATTACAAATAAAACAATGGAATTAGCTGACTGTAAAGATGCATGGTCTTTTGATGAAAAATACCGGGTATGGTGTCTGGAAGATATTCTTTATACAGATAAAGCGACAACGCCCAAGTTCCAAAGGCTAAGCATCTTTGTACCGGAGGCGTATATGAATGAAAATGGCGAGATCGATTCAGAGGGGGAAATGAATGGATATACCGCGGTTACTGCGCCGGTAATTTTTGAAAATAATTCGGCGGGCTATATGCAGATGCCCCACGTGTGGCTGGATGGTCCCAGATGCTACGCCCATCCTTATCTGGCACAGGGATATGTTTATGTGACTTGTGGAAACCGTGGTCACGAATCAAAAGATGCCAATGGTAAATTCTGTGGGAAAGCGCCGGTTAATCTGGTGGACTTAAAGACCGGTATTCGTTTTATAAGGCATAACCGTACAGCTATTCCAGGGGATATGACGAAAATCATATCAATTGGATGGAGCGCTGGCGGGGCGATGTCCACACTTCTTGCAGTTACTGGTGATAATGAGAATTTCACTCCATACTTGGAGCAGAATGGTGCATTTATGGATGAAAGTGATGCGGTCTATGCATCGCAGATTTATTGCCCGATTGTAGACCTTGAACATGCGGATCTTGCGTATGAGTGGTTATTTGGCGCAGATAAAGAGAATGAATCTTCACCAGCAGGTCCGGCCGGTGTAATGAATGCATTTCAGGAAGCGCTTTCAGATGTATTATCGAAAAATTATATTGAATATTTCAACAGTCTGAGATTAAAAAATCCAGAAACCGGGGAAAAACTTGAGATTGGAGAAGATGGAAGAAGTGGCAGCGGTTTAGAGTATCTGATGGAAAAATTGAATGAGTCAGCAACCATTTATCTGACAAAACTTCAAAAGGGAGAACTTCCTGAAAAATACAGCGTGGATGATTATCTGAGCGGTAATTATTCCTATGAGGCGCCTGCACCGATGGGCAAGAAAGAGGATGATGCAGATTTGATGCAGGGTCATGCAGGCCCGGGGGTAGCGTTGAACAAGCCGCCGATGGGAGATGTGCTATTTGGGGATAAGCCTATGGAGCCGCCGACACTTGGGGATATGGTATCCAGACCGCCTAAGGGAGTGGAAGCACATCCATTTGTACCGCCCATGATGGAGGTAAAGGGTAAAGACAAAAAAGCATGGCTTTCATGGGACGGAAACAAAGCTGTGATAAGAGGTATCGACAGCTATATTTTGAACCATCGGCGCAGAATGAAACCATGTACATCTTTTGATGTTCTTGGTATGGACAGCGGAGAAAATAAGGTATTTGGAAATGCGGATATTCCGATGCGGCATTTTAATTCTTATATTGCGGCCGCCCTGGAAAAACTGAAAGGACAGTTCCCGGAGGAGTACGAAAAGTATTATGAGGGGTATGCACAGGTTTCCGGGAATGAGGAACTTGCGAAACAGATTTATCTGATTAATCCTTTTCACTATATTGGGACAGAGGAAAAGAGCACACAGGCAAAGCATTATCGGATTCGCGTAGGCGCAGGCGATGCAGATACGTCCTTTACAGTCAGCATGACCTTAGCCTGTCTTCTTGTAAATGCGGGAAAGAATGTAGATTATCAGCTTGTCTGGGATCAGCCTCATAGTGAAGCGGATTATCCGGGGGAAGCAATTGCGTGGATTGAAGAAATCATAAAAAAGGCCTGACGATGGTCAGGTATAAAATTCACAGATTGGGAAAGGAGCATGGTCATAGATATGAATAATAGAACAGATATACGGGATCTCAGGACTGCTATTGAGTTTCTTAAAACACAGAAGGGACAGTATGTGGAGACCGATGTAGAAGTAAATCCGGAGGCAGAACTTTCCGGAGTGTACCGTTATGTGGGAGCCGGCGGAACAGTTATGCGGCCCACAACTATTGAAGGCCCGGCGATGATGTTTCATAACGTCAAAGGATTTGACGACGCAAGTGTCATTATTGGCTTGTTAGCAAGCCGCAAACGTGTTGGCATGCTTTTTGGATGTGAACCGGACAGATTGGGATGGCTATTGCATGACTGTGTTGACCATGCAGTGGCGCCGGTGGTAATTGAAGCCCCTGCACCCTGTCAGGAGGTTGTCCATTTGGCAACGGACCCTGATTTTGACCTGAATAAGCTGGTACCGGCACCTACCAATACACCAACAGATGCAGGGCCGTACATTACCTTGGGAATGTGTTATGCAACGCATCCTGACACAGGTGAATCGGATGTTACGATTCATAGAATGTGCATTCAGTCAAAGGATGAACTATCAATCTTTTTACAGCCCGGTTCCAGGCATATCGGAGCTATGGCGGAAAGGGCGGAAGAACTGGGACAGAACCTGCCGATTTCCATCAGTATCGGTGTAGATCCTGCGATTGAGATTACAGCATGTTTTGAGCCGCCCACAACTCCCCTTGGCTTCAATGAGCTTTCCATTGCAGGAGCGTTAAGGGAGCATCCGGTAGAACTGGTAAAATGTAAAACCGTCAATGAAAATGCCATTGCAAATGCAGAGTATGTGATTGAGGGTGAGATTATCACCGGACGCCGTGTAGTAGAGGATCAAAATTCACACACAGGATTTGCTATGCCGGAATTTCCGGGATACAGCGGCCATGCAAGCAGCGAAACATGGCTGATCAAGGTTCATGCAGTAACGCATAGAAAGCATCCGATCATGCAGACCTGTATCGGACCAAGTGACGAACATTTAAATATGGCTGGCATACCAACAGAAGCAAGTATCATTGGCATGATAGAAAAAGCGCTGCCCGGAAAATTGAAGAATGTATATGCGCATAGATCCGGGTGCGGAAAGTATATGGCGGTTCTTCAGATTGGCAAGAGCGTACACACGGATGAAGGAAAACAGAGACAGGCGGCATTGCTTGCTTTCTCAGCATTTCCGGAGCTTAAGAATGTCATTCTTGTGGATGATGATGTAGATCCCTTTGACAGCGATGATGTTCTCTGGGCGATGAATACAAGATTTCAGGGTGATAAGGATATTATCACGATTCCGGGTGTGCGATGTCATCCGCTTGATCCGTCATCTTCCCCGGAATATGCGGATTCAATTAGTGATGTGGGAATCAGCTGCAAGACAATCTATGATTGTACTGTTCCTTTTCATTTAAAAGAACATTTTAAGAGAGCGGCATTCCTTGAAGTGGATCCTCATAAATGGCTTAAAGAGTGGTAATAGGTGGTTTTAGAAGATAGGAAGCGATGGGCTGAAGAAAAGGAGATTTGATATGGTTGATCTGAAAAAACAACCTTTTTATCTATCCACCGAACAAGTTAAGTGGGTCGAGGATACAATGGAGATGCTTAGTACGGAGCAGAAAGCAGGACAGCTGTTTTGTGTGATGGGCGGAGATTACCCGCCCCAGCAGCTTAAAGAAATGGTAAGGGAAAGCCGGGTAGGCGGGATCTTATACAGACCGGCGCCGGCAGAGGAAATCAGGGCAAAATATGCACAACTGGATGCGGTTGCATCGGTGCCCCTGTTAAAAGCTGCAAACCTGGAAGAAGGCGGAGCGGGAGCTATTAGTGACGGAACGCTGTTTGGATGGCCTATGCTGGCGGCGGCAGCGGATGATCCGGAGCAGACAGAGCATTTTGCCCGGTCTACCGCATCGGAAGGAAAAGAAGTTGGTATAAACTGGACATTCTCGCCGGTATGCGATCTGGATATGAACTTTCAGAATCCGATTACCAATGTGAGAACCTGCGGAAGTGATCTTGATAAGGTTTTGCGTGGAACAGAAATTTTTGCTGAAGTTATGCAAAGAAATGGAATTGCTGCCTGTGCAAAGCATTTTCCGGGAGATGGCGTAGATTATCGCGATCAGCATTTGCACCCATCCTACAATTCACTGACCGCAGAGGAATGGTATGCATCTTATGGACGCATTTACCAGAACCTGATCAGCAAGGACTTGATGAGCGTTATGGTCGGACATATTGTACAGCCGAACGTAGAGATGGATATCAATCCGGAATTAAAGTTTGAAGACTGCATGCCTGGATCGTTAAGCAAAGAATTACTTACAGGTGTGCTTCGTGAGAAATTTGGCTTTAACGGTGTTATCACAACGGACGCCACGATCATGGGTGGATTCTGCATGGCTATGGAGAGGCGTCTTGCAATTCCGGCAGCAATTATGGCTGGTAATGATATGCTGGTGTTTAATACGAATTTTGAAGAGGATTATGCTTATATTTTAGAGGCCCTTAATGATGGGCGGCTTACAATGGAGCGCCTTGATGAGGCTGTTACCAGAATTCTGGCGCTTAAGGCAAAGGTCTGCAGGGAACATCCGTATACAGAAATCACAAGGGAAACATCCCAAAAGTGGCATAGAGAGTGCGCAAAAAAGGCTGTAACATTGGTCAAAAATCTGCAGCCGGAAGTTTGGCCTGTGACAAGAGGGAAATATGATAGTATTCGTTTGATTATTCTGGGAAATGATACGATTCCAGAAGGAACTATGTCGGCTGCTGCCAAAAGTTTTCTTGAGCAGCGCGGGTTTACAGTAGATATTTATCAGCCACTTGAAGATGAACTGCATGGCACGAAAGAATTGCCTGACAGACGGCTGACACTTTATCTGGCAAATTATGAGCACGCAAGTAACCAGACCGCAGTGCGGATCAACTGGTGTCAGAAACATGCATTGGATTCTCCAAGGTTTTTGAATGAAGAGCCATGCATATTTGTTTCTATGGCGAATCCATACCTGCTGCAGGATGTGCCGAGAGTGAAGACCTATATTAATGCATATACAGCTACAGCAGCCAGTGTGGAAGTTGTTTTAGAAAAATTACTGGGGGAAGGGGAGTTTACAGGTGTCAGTCCGGTAGATGCGTTCTGTGGGCTGCCTGATACAAGGATTTAGGTATGGGCAGGATCTGGATATAAAGGATGTTAACCTTATGGATTTTGAAGATTTACTTAACTATCTATAATTGTATTCAATTACGGAATAGATTTGTAATCATTAGAAAACTGGGAGAAATAAAAATGGGAATGAATTATGAAAAAATAAATGAATGGATTCTTGCAGAGGATTGCTTTGAACCGGCATGGCTTGGAAAATGTGAGGCTGTCATGGCGCAGGGAAACGGTTATCTGGGACTTCGGGCGGCTGCGGAAGAGCGATATGTAGGGGAGACCAGAAATCTATTGATTAACGGCACATTCAATAAGTTCGATGCAGATGAAGTGACAGAATTGCCCAATGCCGCAGATGTTACCGCCATAGAATTATGGATTGACGGACAACGTTTCAATTTGGTGGAAGGAAGCCATGAAGGATATCGCCGCGAATTAAATATTAAAACGGGTGAACTTATCCGCACTGTACATTGGACTGCACCGAATGGGAAGAAAGTAAAAATTATATTTCAGAGAATAGTATCTTTAAAACGTCTGCACGATATTGGATTGAAGATTACAGTTGAAGCGGAAGGAAATCCAATAAAGTTAAAGATCCGCTCAGGTATTGATGCCCGTGTAAGCAATACAGGAAGCCAGCATTTTTCAGAAGTCGAGAAGCGCTTTTATGACAAAAAATATCTCCAATTTGTGGAACGGACTACACAAAGCAAAATTGATTTTGTTTTAAATGCGGTACATAGTTTTGAAAAAAACGGAAAACAGGTTTTGCTGGGAACAGATGTCAATATTGAACGTCGGTATTTATATGCTGATTACAATGTGGAACTGGAAGCTGAGGAGACATTTGTTATCGAAAAACTGGTAAATGTCCAGACTACGCGTGATTTTGATGCGGCAGGTCTTAATACGGATGAACTGCAGAAAAAATCACTGGAAGATTTAAAGGCACTGGAGAATATTGGATACGATGATTTAATGGAGGAATCTGCGCTGGAATGGCAGAAGGAAATCTGGGACAATGCGCCTGTTATGATCAAGGGAGATAAGGAAAGTGAATTTGATCTTTTTGCCTTGCGTTATGCCCAGTATCAGATGCGGATTTTTCTGCCAAAGCATGATAATCGCATGAATATTGGAGCCAAAGGCCTCTCCGGTGAAGGATACAGGGGACACTGTTTTTGGGATACGGAAATTTTCCTGCTTCCTTATTACATGTTCACAGATCCGGATGCTGCACGGAAATTGGAGGAGTATCGTTATCTTTCTTTGCCCGGTGCCCACCGTAAAGCAAAAGAAAACGGTTATAAGGGCGCAATGTTTCCGTGGGAGTCTGCGTGGCTGGATGATGGAGAGACCTGCCCGCTGTATATGGATGTAGATATTGTTACAGGAAAGCCGATTAAGGTCTGGTCAGGTATCATTGAACAGCATATTTCTGCTGACGTTGCTTTTGGCGCCTGGCAGTATGGCATAATTACCGGTGATACAGACTTTATGGAAAAGTATGGGTACGAGTTGATTATGGATACAGCTATTTTCTGGGGATCACGCCTGGAGCCTGGAGATGATGGACGTTACCATATTAATGACGTGGTTGGACCTGATGAATATCATGAACATGTCAATGACAATGCATTCACAAATTATATGGCAGCATGGAATCTGGGAAAAGCCATAGAATATTATGAAATGCTCAAGAATGATAAACCTGAACTTTTTGCATGTCTGAATCAAAAGCTGAATCTGGATGAAAACTATTTAATTTGGAAAGACAGCGTGGAGAGAATTTTTCTGCCGCAGCCTACTGAAGAAGGCATCCTGCCTATGGATGACCGTTTTATGAAAGGGCAGTATATCGATCTGACCAAATATAAACAGCAGGATTTTGTTGGCGGAATTATGAAAGATTACAATTTGGATCAGATTCAAAATATTCAGGTCTGCAAGCAGGCAGACTGTCTGGTGCTTTTTTATTTGATGGAGGAGCGTTTCTCGCCGGAGGTTAAGAGGGCAAGCTGGGATTATTATGTTGAAAGAACGCTGCACGACAGTTCCTTATCCCTCTCCACGCATTCTGTGCAGGCAGCGGATATGGGAGACGATGAGATGGCATATGATCTGTTCCGTAAAGCGGCAACGATTGACTTGGGACCATATATGGGAACTTCCAATGCGGGTATCCATGCAGCATCCTTTGGCGGTGTATGGCAATGTGTTGTTTATGGGTTCGGCGGTGTGCGTATGCTGAACGGAAAACTCCGTATCAATCCGAGACTTCCGAAAAACTGGGATGAACTTACATTTACGCTGTATTGGAAGGGAGAAAAGCTAAGTGTTACTGTTACAAAAGACAAAGTTGATGTACAGAATCAGACCGGAAACAGGAAGGTTGATTTGTCTGTAAATGGAGAAGAATTGAAGGTATAGAATGAGGCATTGAAGTTACAAATAAATTTAATATTTGTATAAGGGACAGAATAGTTTCAGGAGGGATATGATGAGAAAGAGCAGAAAAATGATGGCGGCAATTGTATTGATGTCAGTCATGTTGGCAGGATGTGCAGGAACGGCGGCAGAGGAGAAAACACCGCAGGCAGTTAAAGAAACAGATGAAGTTAAGGAAACAGACGAGAGAGAGCCTGATGGATTGGGTGAAGCAGCGGAAGGTTTACCGGAGATACCAGGTGGATTGCCGGAGGGCGGATTGCCGGAGGGCGGATTGCCGGAGGGCGGATTCCCAGAAGGCTTACCCCCAATGGAACCGGGAGAAATGGCGGAAATTAATGGTGAAAGTGAAGGAAATGTAGCATATGCAGATATATCAGAGTCCCAAATATGTGATATTTATAAACCGGAAGGCGAAGGACCGTTTCCGGTAATCGTTCTGGTGCATGGTGGCGGCTTTCTATTTGGAGATCAAAGGATGGAGTTGATTTTGCCGGTAATTGAAACCGGAGTTGAACGTGGGTATGCTGTAGTCAGCGTGGATTACAGAAAGTCAGCAGAAGCGGTATTTCCGGCAGCACTGGCAGATGTAAAAGCAGCGGTAAGATTTGTGAGGGCAAATGCTGAAACATATGGATTTGATCCGGAGCACATTGCGGTGTGGGGAGAGTCAGCCGGAGCGTATCTGTCATTAATGACAGCTTTAACTCCCGAGGTAGAAGAATTAAACGGTGATGTGGCAGAGAATACAGATTATTCTTCCTCGGTAGCTGCGCTTGTGGATTTCTACGGTCCGGTAGAGTTTTATACTATGGATGAGGAATACGCGGCGATGGGGAAGACAGACTCTAATTTTTCTACGAATGAATCTTTTGAGAGTAAGTTTGTCGGACAGGCAATTGGGGATGATAAGGAAACTACTTATCAAACCTATTGGGAAACATATCAGGATCAGCTTCCAAAAGATTACTCATTAAAAGCATGGATTCAGGTAGGAGATTCTGATCAGAGCGTACCTTATACGCAGTCTGAAAACTTTGCCGACAGACTGGCAGATGCTATTGGAGAGGAAAATGTAGAATTTTCGGTTATTGAAGGCGCCAATCATGAAGATCCGATGTTTTATACGGATGAAAATCTGGATAAGGTTTATGCATTTTTGGATAAAGTAATGAAAGAATAAGGCAGTGTATCTGGAAAAAGATAAATTTACAGTGGTTTTTGTGTTGCGCTTTCTTCAATAATATTAGTTGCAAGGGCAGGGTCGGCAACCAGTGCTACAGGAGTAGGAACGGAATTTACATGTATGACAGCGGCAGTACTTGGTGGCGTCAGCTTTAAAGGCGGTGCAGGAAAAGTATGGGGAGTTATTACAGGTGTATTGATTTTGGGGGTATTATCCAGTGGAATGCAGATTATTGGGCTTGGAACTTATCCCCAGTATGTGGCGAAGGGACTGGTCCTGCTGGCGGCTGTCGGGTTCGACAATTACCAGAAAACCGCAAAAGTTAAGAAAACGTCTTAATATACTTTTATTAAGGATTCCGATATTCTGACAGCCAGTCGATTCCCGGCAGCAGGAGAAAAGGGAGCCGGAGATTATCTGGCTCTCTCCTGATATGGGCAGCCAGAGGAGGATAGAGAATGATTAAGGAAAATTTGTTGGAATTGTGTATGCGTTTGTGGCAAGATAATGATATCGAACAATTCAATCGGGATTTATCTATGGATGAAAACTTTTGAAGAAACATATTATCATTGCAGGTGTGCCACGGTCAGGAAAAAGCACAATTTCTCAAAAAATATCGAATAATTTGGGATATCAGCATATAAGCATGGACTCAATAATCGCAGGAATTGAAAGAGTTTTTCCTGAAACAGGCATTCAAGTCCATTTTTACGGAGAAGACAGGCGTGCTAACCAGAATACGGATTCTTTTAATGCGGCAACTGTTTTGGTTTCTATGACGCATCTGCAGTTCCGCTTTGCCGCAATGCCCAGTCTCTGTTTTAGGTCGATTTCGCCGGTTCCTAACGTCATATGGTCTTGCTTTTGAAGGCTGTCATGTATATGAAAATGATACAGTTTATTTTCATTTTCCAAAATAAATTTTTCGTCAATGTTATTTGCAGAATTTGAATGCCCGATATCCCAAGTCAGACCGAACAGCTCGCTTTTTAGCAAAAATTTAATTGCTGTTTTTTTCATATTCTCATATGCATATTTAAAACAGGCACTTCTAAAGCCTTTGCTACTTGAATCGTTCGAACGACGGTATCTGTATATGCTTTTGCCACGGCTTTATTGAAATCGCAGACATTCAGGTTTTCATCAAGATGAATAGTGTAGCCAATTTGATATTGTTCCTGCAGCGATTTTAAATATGGAATATTTTCCAGACATTCCGCTTGATATTGCGGCAGATTCATATTCAATTCTACAAATGAAAGATCTAGTACTCCGTACTCAAATTTCTTGTGTAAATATTCTGGTCTATTTTCCCGATAGCACAGGTCAAAAATACTCAACGTAGCCCGCTACGCCTCCGTTTTTTGACCTGTACCCTCGAAAAAATATCCTCAGAAATTTACACAGAAATTTTGAGTACGAAGTACTAGTTCCTTGCATAATTCCATAGTATCTGAAAGACAGTCTATCTCGATCAATGTTGGCATACCGAATTGTAACATAACTTAAGTTCCCCCCCTGTGATTCAATCATTTTGTAGCACATTTGCGTATATTCTATAAAATGAGCAATATCACGCAGCATTCCTATATTTTAACACTTTCCGAATAATGCGGAAATAAATGAATATAGTTTCATTTTTTTGCGTTGACATTTCATATGCTATCAGATAAAATGAAACTATATTCATTTTTTTTGATGCACAAATATGTGAAAGATTTACAGCTTTGAGATTAAGGAGGAGTGATGTCATGCCCAAAGTAACGGACGAATACATACAGAACAAGAAATCAAAAATAATTGAAGCTGCTTATACACTGTGTTTGAAAAAGACAGTGAGCACGGTTACGATGCAGGATATTATCAACGAAACAGGATTTAGTCAAGGCGGTATTTATCGGTTTTACAAAGATATTGACGGCATTTTTAGTGACATGATTTTATATCTGCGAAAGAAAGAGAATATAAAGGAAAAGACGGATGAGATTTTGTCAAAGGAGAATGAATTACCGCTAAGTGAAATCACAGATTTGATTTTTGCTATGCTCGCAGATTTCATGAAAAGAGAATTGATGGGGATTGAAAAAATAGATTTTGAACTGTCAGTACTTGCAATGAACGATCCGGCGAGAGTCAATAAAATTTTGAAAAATATTCCCGACATAGGAAATATGGAATACCTTACAATGCGTACCATGGAATATTTTTCACAACAGGTGTCGTTAGGAAGGCTCCACCCACGGGTGAGTGTAGAAGAATTGCTGTCGTATATTGCATCTGCATACACAGGAATTCAGACAGAGTGCATTGTGAACAACTGCTATAAGCATGAACAGAATCCTTTTACCGAATTGTTTCAGCCCGAGATTCAGTTTAAGACACTTGCCAGAACAGTAAATTACCTGATCGGAGAGGAATAAATTATGAAGAAAGTAAGGAAATATGAAGAGGAATATGTAAGAGTCAACGGAATAGAACATTATGTTTTACATTATAAGACAAAGAAAGAAGCTCCGGTTCTGCTTTTTATTCATGGAGGTCCGGGTCAGTCGGAAACTATGATGGCATACATTCTGGAGGAATACGAAGACCGCAACTATAATATTGTCTATTATGACCAGCGGGGAGCAGGAAAGACCTACCTGAAAAACAAAAAGGAGAGACCTGACACGGAACTGCTAAAAAAGGATTTGTTGGAAATCGTGCTGTATTTGAAGAAGCTGTATCAGAAAGAGAAAATCGGCATCATCGGTCATTCATGGGGAAGCGTTTTGGGGAGCATGTTTGCATTGGAGCATCCAGAGCATACACTGTGTTATATCGGATGCGGACAGGTCGTAAACCTTATTGAAAATGAGCGTACAGGCTTTGAAAAACTAAAATCTGCGATAGAAGCGTCCGGCAGCAAAAGTGACAGAAAAAAGCTGATGAAAATCGGAGAGTATCCTGCCGTGGGAAAATTTGACATGAAGTATTATCGAAAAATGGGGCAGGTTCGTAAGCTGCAGGGAAAGTATCATTTGGCAGTAGATATGGATAAGAGCATGATAAAAATGTTTATACACTCTCCGGTTATGGGAATGGCGGATATTCTTCCGTTTCTTACAGGTATGATTGTCAACAGAAAAGTTATGGGTGAACTTATCTCGTTTGACTTGCGGGACAAAGAAATCGAATATCGGGTTCCGGTATACTATGTACTCGGTGAGAAAGACCAACAGACGCCGGTTGAGATCGGCATTTCCTATTTTAAAGAAATCATTGCTCCGGATAAAAAACTGTATCTCATCAAAAATGCCGGTCATCTTACAATGCTTGACAATATGGACGACTACAGGGCTTCCATATGGGAAATAGTAAATAGATTAGAAAGGTCTTCCGCAAAACGGCCAATGGAATTATAATGACAGTCATGAACCAAAGTCTTTGCGTTAAATGAATATAAATATGGCAGTTCGCATAGGTGGGCGGACTGCCATATTGTTATGGACAAACAAGCGTTTGCATGGTAATGTATAAGGCAAAGATAATTGGAGGTGTCGAAATGAAAAAACTGGGCTTGGTAGGGGGAATGGGACCCGAATCAACAATTCCTTACTATCATGATATTGTTTACGGAGTACAAAACAGGGTAGGAAAAGATTTCTTTCCGAATCTTACGATTGAAAGTGTAAATGTGTTTGATGTTTTGCGATTTTGCAGGGAAGAAAAATATGATGAATTAGTAGAGTATCTTATGAAAGCTGTGAATAATCTAGTCCAGAGCGGAGCTGACTTCGCGGCATTGAGCGCCAATACACCGCATATTGTTTTTAAGAGACTGCAGGAAAAATCAACGATTCCGCTAATAAGTATAATTGAAGCTACGCGAGATGAAGCAATCCGGTTAGAGATGCACAAATTAGGGCTGCTAGGTACTATATTTACAATGACAGGCGAATTTTTCAAAGAGCCGTTTTATGGCAGCGATATTGAAATCATAACTCCTACTGTGGATGAAATGGAATTCATAAATTCCAAGATCGTCTCTGAATTAGAGCATGGTATCGTGAAGGAAGAAACATTGAGAGGCTTTCAAAAGATTATAGAACGCATGAAGAACGACAATGGTATTGAAGCAATCGTATTGGGATGTACGGAATTACCGCTCCTGCTAAATGATGAGGTGAGCCCTGTTCCCTGTCTGGATACTATGAAAATTCATGTTGAAAAGCTGGTTGAAATGATTATTGGGTAATGAATGAGAGCCTTAATATGAAAGCGATAGAATTACGGCACAGATTGGAGACTTGACATGCTTGGACTATATTTTAGCGGGACAGGAACTTCCAGATATGCTCTGGAAGTTTTTCTCAGTAAATATGACACGTCAGCGAGAGCTTATGCGATTGATGATGCGGATGTAGCCGAATACATAAAGGACGATAAGGAGATTGTTTTCAGCTATTCCGTGCAGTACAGTAATATTCCTAAAATGTTAAACGATTTTATAGACCGAAACCGGCATTTATGGCAAGGCAAAAAAGTTTTTGTGATTGCAACGATGGGGTTGTTCAGCGGGGACGGGGCTGGAATTCTGGCGCGCCGTTTGCGCAGATACGGTGCACAAATCACGGGCGGGTTACATTTGAAAATGCCGGACAGCATAGCGGATGAAAAGGCATTGAAACGTTCCATAGAAAAAATAAAGAGCTCGTCAGGGCAGCAGAAAAGAAGATAGACAGGGCAGTTCAAAGCATAAAAAACGGAAAACCGCCGCAGGAGGGAATCGGCTTCTGTACCGTTTAGCGGGATTGTTTGGACAGCGCCTGTATTTTTACAATAAAACGAAGCGATACACAGATAAGATAAAAATTGACCGGCAAAAGTGCATCGGCTGCGGGAAATGTGTGGGTCTGTGTCCGATGAATAATCTAAGCATTGACCGCGATTTGGTTTGGGCGGGAGACCAATGCACAATGTGCTACCGGTGTATCAATACCTGCCCTAAGCAGGCGATCACCTTATTGGGAAAATATGTGATAGAACAGGGAACAATCGAAAAATATTTGTGAGAACTTGCGGTCCCTCGAACGCAAACGTTCTCGGAATGGAGATGAAGATGGAAGTAAATTTTTATGAGGAAGTGAAAGATGAGCTGCTGAAATTTGTCGTTATATTAGCGAAATCGGACGGCAAATATGTATTCTGTAAGCATAAGAAAAGAGATACATGGGAGGTTCCGGGAGGTCACAGAGAGCCGGGGGAAAATATTCTGGATACGGCTAAGAGGGAGCTGTATGAGGAAACGGGAGCGATTGACTTTACTATTCGGCAAATCTGCGTATATTCCGTGACAGCAGAGGATAATTTTGACGGACAGGAAACATTTGGAATGCTGTACTATGCAGAGATCAGTTCATTTGAAGAGGAATTACACAGTGAAATAGAAAAGACCGTGATTACGGATGATCTGCCAAAGGAATGGACATATCCGGAAATACAGCCGAAATTAATGGAGGAAGCAAAAAGAAGAGGCTTCCTGTGAGAGAAAGGAGTTGTTTATGAAGATAGAGCACGTTGCTATGTATGTGAACGATTTAGAGGGGGCAAGGAAGTTCTTTGAACGGTATCTGGGTGCAGTGTCAGGCGATATGTACCATAACAAAAACACCGATTTTAAGTCATATTTCCTGACGTTTGACGATGGAGCGAGACTGGAGATCATGAATAGACCGGATATGGACGATGCAGAAAAACTGCTTCAAAGAACAGGCTTTATCCATATTGCTTTCAGTGTCGGTAGTAAAGAGCAGGTTGATACGCTGACAGCACAGATGAAGAATGACGGATATGAGGTCATCAGCGGTCCCAGAACGACCGGAGACGGATATTATGAGAGCTGTATTCTCGCCATTGAAGGAAACCAGATTGAGATTACAGAATGAGATTACTCGCACTGCAAACCGTATTGCAAATTTTTACGGAAATTTTTGGTTTTTGAACTAACTGGAAAACCAGCCCTGACCCTGCTTATAATTGTATTTTTCAATCCATCATACGCAAAATATATTAAGTTCAATTTTCTCTCCAATTTTCTATAATCGTCATATGATTTTCCCCAGTCTTCCTCTAAATTTGTAACAATAACTTCTTTGATACCATACTGTTTCCGTATGGTATCAATTTCATCCAGAGTAAATAGTTCTTTTCTCAGTGGGTTATCTTCATTTAATACAAAGCCATCTTTTAATATGTCTCCAACAATTGTATTGCCAATAATTAAAACATCTGCACCTTGAAATTTCTCTGACTTTGGAAACGGCTTTATATCACATGGAACATAAATTATCTTTTGGCTGTCAGAGGAAATAATAAATATTGCCACGTGCTCTTGTTCATCTACTGGAACCAACTCGATCAATATATTGTTTCTTTTAAAGCACGAATTTTTTGTGTATACAAGACCTTTTGCTTCATAATATGCAATGACGGAGCCATACTTTGTACCTTGCTTTTGCCATATGGGCAAAAAAATATACGAAAAGAATAAAGCCTGACATAGGATGTCAAGGTTCTTTTGATATAATTTTCGTAAGAGACTACATCTTAATATCAGGTGGCGGGATTTCCCTTGTTCTGACTATGGCAAACTTTTCCCAAAGGTATCGGCCTCCCGTGCTTTGTAGTGTAGCTTCTTACAAACTATTTTGCAGCACAACGTGGAGTGTTGGAACATTTTCATTACTATTTGTGCCGCCAGCCGAAGGCGGCGGAATGGAGATTAATATGTTAGAATTACCAGAAAGCTATACGATATCCAGCCAGATAGAGAAGAACTTGACAGGAAAAATAATAAGTTATATTGAAGTATTACAGGCACCTCACCGTTTTGCGTTCTTTCATGGTGATACTAAGAGTTATGGAGACTTATTGGAAGGACAGACTGTTATGAAGGCGACCTATTACGGCGGCATGATTGAAATGGATACTGAGAATTGTATGGTAGTGTTCGCCGATGGTGCGTATCCCAAATATTATGAAGATATAAAGAAATTTCCGAAAAAACATCAATTGGCCATTTACTTTGATGATGAAACAGCTATTTTTGTGTCAATACAAATGTATGGCGTAATCATGATATTTCCGAAAGGGAAATGTACGGAAGGCTACTATATATCATCCAGTAGTAAGTTTGATCCGCTATGTGATGAATTTACTTTTGAATATTTTCGCAGTCTTTATCCAGGTAATCATAAAAAAATAACCGCAAAGGCATTCCTTGCCACAGAGCAGAGAATACCAGGACTCGGGAATGGTGTATTGCAGGATATTTTGTGGGATGCCGGAATTGATCCGCGATTTGACATGAGGGAAGCTTCCGAAACAGATTTTATAGTGTTATATACTTCAGTAAAGAAAATACTAAAGGAAATGTGTGAACAAGGCGGTCGGGATACGGAGAGGGACTTATATGGACAAAAGGGAAAATATGTTACCCAGTTAAGTAAAAATACATTGTTTGAGCCATGTGTCAAATGCGGACACGAAATCCATAAAGCAAATTTCCTGGGTGGGGCAGTGTATTATTGTGAGAATTGCCAAAAGAAGTCTAATGTTCATCTCGGCAGTAGGTAATCTCATCCAGATTATTAGTCAATCAAGGAGAATGCGCTGAAAAAGGTTAATGAAGAGTTGATTCAGATATATTGGAAAGTGGG
>CAMWUN010000061.1 GCA_947177425.1 uncultured bacterium | reverse complement strand
TTTGAGTTAGACCCTATTCAGGAACTAACTCAGCAGCTTAACTAACTGACATTGGTTCACTCCGTGACCAGTAACATATCACTTCTCAAGTCTTCCATATTACGGACACCGGGAAGTACCGTCAAAACGCCCGGCTTATCTAAGCATACTGGATACACTGATATTCTGTCAATGCCCTGCCAAAAGGAGAAGTCTTTGCGTCCAATAACTGCCCACCGCTGAAAGCCTTCATAACAGAAATGCCCACTCCTTCCGTCTCACAGCGGTGGTACAATTCCATACGTTCAGCCACGCTTCCTATTTCATAGCTGTCTGTCTCATAATCCGCTGCGTCGGCATAATCATAAGCGGGATTGACGCTGAACATCAGCATATCGGTCTGCAGCGCCTTCATCTGCCAGTCAACAGAACTTTTCCTCCCTAATATCCGATTTCTTCCAGCCAGTTATTGATTATTTCCTGACATTCCGGGATGTCATCCCGGTACACCCCCAACACATTAGTTTCTATTTCACTGTTCGGCAGCACCGCAGAAATATCCTTCACACTGGATGCCAGTCCACCCGTTCCATGGGAACAGAACAGCACCACCTTTTTGCCACTGAGATCATTTTCCTCCAAAAAGGAAAGCACAGCCATCGGAGCACTGTACCACCAATTCGGAAATCCCAAAAATACAGTATCATATCCCGCCATGTCCAAGACTTTTTCGACCAGTACCGGTCTTGCATTTTCCGCCTTTTCATCCGCAGCACGGTCAAGGCATTCATCATAATCCGCAGAATATGGTTCTTCCACCTTGATAGAAAATAAATCCCCGCCCGTTTCCTGCTGAATCCATGCTGCCATCTGAGCCACATTCCCAGGTGCCTGCACGCTGGCTGACGTAGTGGCATCAACCCCGGAAGTGCCTGCCGCATTCTCTGCCCATGTAAAGTATGCGATAAGTATTTTATCTGTTTCAACATATGATTCTGTCGCTACAGAAATCCCATCTTCTGTGACAGGCTTCGTTTCTGTAACGTTTTCCAAAGAGGGCAACACAGACGGCATAGCAGTATTCCCGGATTCCTGGGAACCGCATCCGGCAATAGAAAGCGCCATCACAATCGCCCCAAAAACGGTCATCCATTTTCTCACAGGCTTTCTACCCATGCCTGAAGTTCTGCCTGTGCCACCACGCCGTTCAGCATTTTTCCTTCCAGTAAAATCGCACCAGGGCAACTCGGCGCAAGTCTTTCATTTGTACTCCCCATTCCGCTTCCGCCGGAAGTGGCAAACGGCACAATCGTTTTACCCGAAAAATCATAACTTTCCAAAAATGTGTTGATAATTTTCGGCGCAACATACCACCATATGGGGAAACCGACAAACACCACTTCGTACTGGTCCATATCTTCCATTTTCCCGGCAATCACAGGGCGGGATGCGGGATCATTCATTTCCACACTGCTGCGGCTTTTCTTATCCATCCAGTCAAGATCTTCCCTGCTGTATGGAATCTCCGGCTCAATCTCATACAAGTCTGCGCCTGCCGCCTCTGACAGCTTCCATGCTGCTTTGGCCGTCACACCGCTTGCTGAAAAATATGCTACTAACATTTTTTTGCTCATTACAATTACCTCCATAATTTTATGATTCATGACAATAGAATTCTTGCAAAGCATGAATTCTATTGTTTGATCACCTGAAAAGTTTTCCACTTTCCGGTTCTTTCTCTCCAGATAAACAGAACAGCCCTGACCATCCAGTCACATACCATGGCAAGGGCAATCCCTATCACACCCATCTGCAGGGTAATCCCCAGCAGATACGACAAAAGCAGACGCACCGCAATTGTAGAAGCGACTGACACATACATGGTAAATTTCACATCCCCTGCTGCACGAAGTCCGTTGCTGAGCGCCCCGGAAAAAGGATAGACAACAGCATTGAACACATTATGGATCAGCACCAGCCAAACTACCAGCCGTTTTGTTTCCGGCGACAGCGAATAAAAATGCAGAAACACCGGAATTAGAATAAAGACCAAAAGGTTCCATACCGCCGAAACGAAAAGCGTCAGCTTTGTAAGTTTCTTAAAGTGATATTCTGCCGCTTCAGTATTTCCGGTTCCCATGCACTGCCCGATTACAGTAATGAACACCGGCCCCATGGCGACACCGGCCAAAGCTGCCAGCGACCAGATACTCTGTGCCACACCGTTTGCGGCAATCTGATAAGTTCCGAACAATGCCACGATACTGCTCAGTGCTACCTTGACAAGCTGGAAGATACCGTTTTCTATGCCGTTTGGTACAGCCACATTCAGAATACTTTTCATCAGGCTGCCATGCCAGCTAAAAATCCACTTTCCCCTATACACCACCCCGTTCTTTTTCCGAAAGCAAAGAAAAGTGATGACCATTGCGGAAAAAACTCGGGCAATGAAGGACGGCCATGCAACACCGGCTACCCCGGCGCGAAAAACAAAAACACCAATCACATTGCCAATAACATTGATCACATTGGACACTACTGAGAGATACATCGTCACATTTGTTTTTCCAAGACTGCGATAAACGGCCGCCCCCGCATTGTAAACGGCAAGCGCCGGATAGGAATAGGCTGAAATTCTCAGGTATGTAATACAAGCCTCCATGACCGGCTGCTCCACTTTCCCAAACAGCAGGCACAGCATCGCTTCATTCCCAAGCAAGACCGCCGCCCCAAGCAGTACGGAAAAACCAAAAGAGAACATCAAAAGCTGGCTTGCGGACTCTCCCGCAAGGTCTGTATCCTGCCTCCCTATATACTGGCTGATCACAACAGCCCCGCCAGAAGCAAGCGCTGTAAACAGGTAAATAAATATGGTATTGAACTGATTGACCAGGGACACCCCGGATACCGCTGATTCCCCGGCATAACTGATAACCAGCGTATCCGCAAGCCCTACAAACATCACCAGAAGCTGCTCTAAAAACAGGGGTACAATCATTTTTTTAAGTTCCTGATTAGAAAACAAATCATTCCCGCCCATTATACTTTTCCTTTTTCAAAAGAGTCATATTCTGCCTATCTTTTCCATACTTTCTGCCCCTCTGATGTGCTTCTCCTTTTGGAACCTGTATTCTGTTCCATCTCTGTTTTCCCACATGCGCACAGCATAAAGAGCATAGCGACTGTCAAAACAGCGAATACACTGATTCTTTTCATCGTGAGCCTCTTTCCTTCTCTTCATTTTTCTGTGCAGAGTTTTTTGATGTGGGAATTCTAACGATTCCCTTCGATATATAACAGGCAGCAAAAACCCAAAAGCCCATCATTGCAATATATTCCACAAATACAGCCGTCACACTCTGCTCAAAATCAAAAAACACAAACTGCTGCTTCAGGAACATATAAGAGAGAATATCCTTTCTGCCAAAGAGATGCAGCCCGTACATGGCAAACAAGGCTGCCATCACTCGTAAAATCCATGTAATAGCCTGTGGTTTTTCCCTGCTGCCTGTCAATTTCCGGCACATTCCCAAAATCATGCTCCAATGAAGCCCTAAATGCACACTCATCAGCACAAATCCCCAATAGGAGGCCGCCAAGTGCATCATTCTTGCCGTTGCCATCGGACCATGGATAGAAAACGCCGCAAATACATGGCGCGACATCACGATCCCACTGAATCCCAGGCACAACATTGTAATCAGGACACCGAAATTAACGATAGTCTGTATGATACGAGACAGCCTGTATTTTCCTTTGAATAAATTACCATACCATTTCATATTCAGGATATTATGCAACAGAAACAGCAGAAGCTCCCCTGCACCAAACCACTCATGCAGTTCCTGCCCGGTAATCTGATATGCCATTAACAGGAGAAGCAGCACCGTCATCAATAAATCGATTCCTGGCTTTATTTTCATTTTTGTCTGCATAAGGCACTGCCTCCCTTCCAGAACAGAATCCATTTGCCATTGTCAAATCATTCTCCAAAATCCAATCCAAGACCGTTTACCCATTCCATAACCGTATCCTGCGAATCGCTGCCATTCAATCGCTTTCCCGGAAGCCAGTCTGCTCCATCTGTGAGCTGCTCCAAATTTGTTGCGGAAGAACCCACGCCACTGCCGCCGGAGGTGCAGAATGGAACAATCGTCTTTCCTGAAAAATCATAGCTCTCCACGAAAGTACTGACAATCCTCGGTGCCTCGCCCCACCAGATTGGATATCCTATGAACACAATATCATACTGTTCCATATCTTCCACTGAACCGGAAATAGCAGGACGGGCATCCGGATCATTCATTTCAATCGTGGTACGGCTGTTATTGTCATTATAATTCAAGTCTGCATCTGTATATGGTTCTTCCGGAACAATTTCGTAAATATCCGCATTCAATCCGTTTGCGATATGCTCTGCTATCCCTTGCGTTGTATTGGTAGCGGAAAAATAAGCCACCAGTACCTTTGTTCCCTGTTCTTCCGGAATATCCGGTTTTTCCGGATTCTCCGAATCGTTCGTCTGTCCTTCAGAAGCGTCCGTGTTTTCTGCATCGGTGCTGTTTTCTGCAGATTCCTCACTATTCACAGTACCTGCCGCCAGCTTCTCTTCCGTAGAAGGCTACCCGGTCTGGGTTGCAGAGTTTCCACAAGCTGCCAGACTTAAAATCATCAACAAAGAAATTAAAACAGTAATCACTTTTTTCATCATTAATACCTCCAATTTTTTATTAGAATAATCCCACTCTCTAAATATGTGGGCATTGCTTTTTACTGTGCCAGCGAAAAAGTAATCTCCTCCCGGCTGTCAAGGTTCTCAAATACTGCAAGGTCAGAAGTGACACGGCCGATAGGAATCACATCTACCGACAGGTCGGGGTGGTCAGTCTGTGCATAAAAGATAGCCATATTGTGGTGTGCTTCACAATAAGTAATATCTCCGTTCTCAAAATTCTTCTGACCGCCTTCCAAATTCTCCGGGTAAAAATCCACACCGCCGTAATACTCCCTTCCGCCATATCCTGACATGGAAATCGTCAGCGGAAAATATGCTTTTATTTCTTCTGCCAGTGGCGTATCATACAGAACACCATCTAATGTAATATCGCCAATTGTGATTTGAATAGCAGTTTCACTTCTCGCCACATCCTGCTCCTGTGAGCCGGATATCCCAATGTCCGCAAGCCAATCAGATACCGTATCCTGAGCACCCGGCACATCTTTTGCTTCAATCGCAATACCATCCAGAGAAACCGCCGCATGGCTCGCATCCGCAATCGTCTGATAGCTGTGTCCTGCCCCATATCCGTCATGGGTGCAGAATGGAATAACTGTTTTACCTGACAGGTCATACTCATTTAGAAATGACAGAACTGCCTGTGGAACATCGGCTGCCCATACTGGATAGCCTACAAACACCATCTCATATCCGGCAATATCCAGATTACTTTCCTTAAGCTCCGGCAGATAATTCCGTCCCATCTCGTCATGGTTTACATCCCGCAGTTCATCAAAATCTGCCGTGTAAGGCGTAACCGTTTCAATCAGGTGTAAATCCCCGCCTACTTCATTCGCTATCATATTTGCAATATACTCTGTCGTACCATATCGCCCATCTCCATCAGGCACAATACTCGCTGAAGTAGCCGCATCCACATCATCCGGATAATCTGTATTTCCCCAGCGTGAAAAATAAACAATCAGAATATTGCTTGCTGACTGATCTTTCCCTCCGCCTTCTGGTTCCAAAGTCTGCTACGTATCCGAAATATCTTCCTCGTGTGAAAAATCATCCTTCCCGCTGCTTTCCTGTGCAAAAGTTCCCGTGCTTTCCTCACCGCTTCCCTGTGAAATATTTTTCTCACTGCCACAGGCGGCAAAAGAGAAAATCAGCAAAGACACCAACAACACAGATAAAATTTTTCTCATAAAATGCCTCCATTCCTTTCTATTTTTGTTCTTTCATTTTGCAGATGATATAATCAATCTCATCAAGGGATTGTTGCTTTCCATGTATCTCATCCAGTAATTGATACCGGCATTTCCGCAGCATCCGTATCTGTATCTCCTTATCGTCACACCTGGTTATTTCCTCAATCCTCTCTTTACTGAAGCCGGCTTTGGAAAGAACATAGATATCTGGTTCCATGAAAAAGCATCCCCTTCCTAAAACAAAAATGTAAGTGCGGTTCCGAAGCTGCCTGCCTCATCCCTGCGCTTACATTATAATCATATGCCTAATATATATCAAATACTTAGTTTTTATGACTCATTCATGCTTAAAAAGCATTTTGCGTATTCTATAAATTTTGTAGCCGCCAGACTAAATGGCTGTTCCCGTTTCCATGCCAAAACACACGTTGCCATAAGCTCCGGATACAGCGGCCGGCAGACAATCTTTGATGAATCCCAAAAAGGAACCGCACCCTCAATGACCAAAGAATATGCCAGCCCCCTGCTTACCATAACTGCACCGTTGGTACTCAGATTACTGGTAAACAAGATATTCAGATTTTTATAATAATCCCCAAACCAGCTTGCCAATTCACTCTGCACCTGCATCCTTCTTGGAAGAATCAACGGCAGGTCTGCCAGTTCGCCTGCCGTGACATACTTTTTCCCTGCAAGCGGATCATCCGGTGGTATCAAGACTACCCATCTTTCTCTCATGTCCAGGCGGATAAACTCATATTTCCCCATCTCAACCGGCTCCAGGAGCAATCCTAAATCAAGCAGTCCCTTATCCATCTGCTCTTTTACAAGATCCGCAGTCGCTGTAAATATATCAAAAGTAACAAGGGGATATTTCTGATGGAAATTCCGAATTAAATCCGGAAGCATCTGCACAGAAGCAACTTCCCCGCATCCAATAGAAATCTTTCCCTCTACCTGTTCTTCCTGCTCTACCAATTCTTTTTCTGTTTTATCAACCAACTGTAGAATTTCCTCTGCCCGGCGGCGAAGCAGTAGACCTTCATTCGTCAATCGAATCTTCCGTGTCCCCCTGTCAAACAGCCTGACACCAATTTCTTCCTCCATCTGTGCAAGCTGGCGGGAAAGCGTCGGCTGTGTAATATGTAAAACTTCTGCGGCTTTTGTAATGCTTTCTTCCCTGACTACGGTAAGAAAATAGCGAAGAACCCTAATTTCCATATGCAAACTCCTCTCAGCTTTATCCATGCTTCATAGATTGTATTATAACATTTTATGCCTTTTAAGCAATACAACCATACCTTTTGATTTTGCCTTTAAGGGGTTCAAATTTTTAGAAAAAAAGGGGGCAAATTTCTGTAGGGATGGTTCGTACGTAAGCGGGATCTACCGGTTCTTTCCGCCGCTTCCTCCATATGCCGGATTTCCTCTCTCCTCTTCCAGCTTCGCCAATTCCTCCATCGCCTTCAATCCCCCTTGTGTCAAGTTAATGACACGAATTTTATTAATTTCTTTGGAAAACTGTTGCTATTTGTCAGGTGAAGAATATTTCAAATTTAAAGACAACTTGCAATCAACCCTATTTGTCTAAAATGCATTCCACTCTACAGCATTCTGGTAAATATAGTAATACACGTAAAAAGCAGGATATGTCCCATAAAGGCTTCCTGCTTTTAACAACTACTTGTATTTAAAATATCAGATTGAAAAACTCCTCACTTCCTCCTGCGTAAGCTCAACCAGCTTTTTTCCACATTGTTTTGCATATCTTGAAAGTTCAAGTAAATTCACATGACAAGATGGTGCGTTAGCATATGGATCAGGTTGCTCATAATAGCTTGGGGCAATGACCAAATTTTCCATAAATTTAGGTTTCGTTCCATTCATAATGATAGGGGCTGTAAAAAATCTTGTGTCTATGGTTAAAAACTCTTCATTGATATGAACCAGATATGTAAAAATTCGTTGTCGAACAGAGCCGATTTTATGTTGTCGAATTTCTTTTCTGATAATAGTATTGCCAATTTCTCTGTTTCTATACTTATATTTCAAATTTTTTGTACACCAATCAGGCATTAGCAGGAGAAAAATAATATGTGGGCGCTGCCCACACCCGGCCTCCAGAATAAGGCTGGATTTTTCTGGCAATACTGCTAATGCCAATAGAATAGGGCCGGAACACTTCTTGATAAGACAGGGTGTTCCGGCTTTTTCTTTTTACAGATACTGGGTAAGCCTGTCCCCATAAAGGACGGTCATCTGGTTGAACACCTGATCCCAGTTCCGATAACGCTGTGTCCATTTTTTGACCACGTTCCCGCTGGCAAGGTAAAGCATTTTTTCCAGTGCAGTGTCGCTGGGGAATACACTTTTTGTCTTTGTCACTTTCCGGTACTGGCGGTTGAGCCCCTCTATGATATTTGTGGTATACATGATACGCCGGATATCATCGGAAAACTGAAAGAAAGAGCTGACGTCTTCCCAGTTGTTTTCCCAGTTACTGACTGCATAGGGGTATTTCTTTCCCCATTTCCCTTTGATCTTTTCCAGTTCTGACAGGGCAGCCGTCTCATTGGGGGCATTGTATACAGATTTGAAATCGGAAGAAAATTTTTTCAGGTCACTGTAACTGACATATTTAAAGGAATTACGCAGCATATGGATGACACATCTTTGAATCCGGGCATCCGGATAGACTGCGGCTATGGCTTCCTTAAAACCTGCAAGCCCGTCCACACAGAAGAACAGCACATCCTGCACGCCGCGGTTTTTCAGGTCATTTAACATCCCCAGCCAGAACTTACTGGTCTCATTGGCGCCTACGGTAATGCTGGGGATATCCTTATAACCATCTGCCGTTATCCCCGGCACGATATAGGCGGCGCGGCTTGGAATACGTCCGTCTTCCCTGACCTTGTAATGGATGCAGTCCATGAATACGAATGGATAGATGGGATTTAAGGGACGGGACTGCCATTCTTTGATTTCCGGCAGGATCCGGTCTGTAATCTTGCTGACCATTTCAGCGGACAGCTCCATCCCGTAAAGCTCCTGTATCTGGTCATGGATATCCCTTGTGCTCATGCCCCTTGCATGGAGGGATATCACTTTTTCTTCAATACCGGAGATATCCCTTTGGTATTTGGGGATGAGTTTAGGCTCAAATTCACCGTCCCGGTCTCTTGGGACGTCAATCTGGAATTCCCCATACTGGCTCTTGAGGGTTTTGGGAGAATGGCCGTTACGCTTATTGGATGTGGGGGTATCGCCTTTCCGATTCTTTTCATAACCAAGGGAAGCATCCAGTTCCGCTTCCATAAGTTCCTGAAGGATATCCTTGAAGCTGTCCCTTAACAGGCTGTAGACATCAGCCACGCTGTTTAAGTTGTTATCTGCAATAATCTGTCGTATTTGTTGTTTTGTTGCTGGCATAAAAATACTCCTTTTCGATAAGAATTGTCATATCTTAATTCTTACCAAAAAGGAGGTATTTTTTTCCAAAGACACAAACTATTTTACACTACCGTTCCTGACTAAAATCAGTTTACACCATCGGTTTGTTTCATTCAAGCTGACCTCTGAACAGTAACAAGCTTCACGCTCTCCTCCTTCTATCCTTCCCCTTACAATACACCACCGCCACCAACGTACTGATAAACGTCGCCACAATCGCTGGACCAATAATCCCCGCTGGGTTCACACTTCCATATTGGTATTGTACGAATAGCATTTTCAGGAACGTTAATATTATGAAACGATTTAAATAGTATATTCAATTGAATTGTCCTCCTACGTAACCTCTATTATATTTTCTCTTCTCGAAATTAGCACATTTCAAAAATGTACTGCTTTTGCCTGCGCAATCATAATTCTGTCAAATGGATCATTATGTGGCGGTGCATTTTCCAATCGTTTTAATGTTTCTAACGCTGATACATGTTTATTGAAAACGGGCAACACCATGTATCCATTATCTTCACATCCTTTTGCTAAAAGATCACCATTAATTCGAATCCTGTCCGGATGCAACATATGCTTAATTGTAATTTCCCAAACAGAAGCTGTGCTATAAAATATTTCATTCGCTTCATCAAGAATCATGTTTTTTGCTCTTTCCGGCAACTTAGGATCATTCAACACTGCCCAAATAGCTATGTGTGTATCTATTAATATTTTCACCAGCTCATTACCCCAAACATTTCCGCAACTTCATTATTACATTCATCTATATCATAATCTTCATCAATAAGATTCTGACCTTCTAAGCTGCCAATTCTACGTATGCTGCTTCTATCCTCAGTTGCCCTGTTTAAAGGTTTTCCTCCAGCTTCGGCAGGCTTCATAAAGCGTTGTATCATATCAAGCAAAAATTTCAAATTATCATCTGACAAACCATTAAGGGATTGTATTACCTGTCTCTGTAATGTTGACATATCAATTACCACCTTTCTTTATATTCCAATATTTCATTTTATCCATAAGTTATCCATTTCCTATTTACAGTATAGTTTAAGTATACCCCAAAAAACTACTTCCCTCAACATTCTTTCAAAGATGAATTTGCTAAAACAATTCTAAATAAAAAATAACTTAATCAATTTACACCTGCACATTAAACCACCACTTAATCTCCACCCTATCCTCTCCATACTCATCTATCCTTTCAATCAGTTCATCCACCAACTCCTTAGTCAGCCCTTCCGCATCCAGTAATGCAATCATTCCCATTTTTTCTTCCAATGAATTCTGCACCAGGACAGTTTCCGCCATCTGCTGATCCAGAAGCTCAAGCTGCTTTCTGCCTCCTCCGCCTTCTATCCTTCCCCTTACAATACACCACCGCCACCAACGTACTGATAAACGTCGCCACAATCGCTGGACCAATAATCCCCGCTGGGTTCACACTCCCATACTGCTGCCTGTAAGCAATCATATTAACAGGTATCAACTGCAGCGAAGAAATATTCAGTATCAAAAATGTACACATCTCATTACTGGAAATCCGCTCACGCTTTCCCCCTGTACACTTGCCATCGCCAAGGTAAGCCGGATTCCCCCTCTCCTCTTCCAGCTTCGCAAGCTCCTCCATCGCCTTCAATCCGGCAGGCGTACACGCCCAGCCCAGCCCAAGAATATTAGCAATAATGTTCATAGAAATATAATCTCTTGCCTTATGATTTTTCGGCAATCCCGGAAACATGAATGAAACAAACGGTGAAAGCATTCTGGTAAGCTTCAGAATCAGCCCCGAACTTTCTGCCACTTCCATAAGCCCCACCCAGAGGGCCATCACCCCGGCCATAGAAATACACAGGGAAACTGCCTCCCCCGCGCTGTCCAGAGCCGCCTCCGTTACCGCCTTCATATTTCCATTCAACGCACCGAATATAACCCCCAGCACAATCATTGCTGCCCAAATATAATTTAACATAATCTGCTCACTTCTTTTTTAGCATTGTATGAACATAATTTCCAAATTATTTCTGAAAGGCAGTCCTTTTACACATAACATCCTTTGACTGATTTTGTCGCAGCGCAAAATGCCAGCGGTCCAATGTCCTTAACTTAAGAACATTGCAGGCAGCCACAAATACCAGCCGCCTAAAGCCATCGGCTTATCTACACTTTACAGCAAAGCCTGATAAACCTCCCTCTTACTTGTGCCCCGGTCATCGGCCACTTTTTTCATGGCTTCCTTCCTTCCCATTCCCTGGCTTTCATAAATCTGCATATGCTCCTCAATAGTCAGCTTTTCCCACTGTGCCTGTTCTTCCCGCTCAATCTGTCCACGGCTTATACCCTCTATCACCAGTACATACTCACCCTTTGGCTCATTCTCCTCATAGTAAGCAAGCGCTTCCTCCAGCGTCGTGGGAAAAACAGTTTCAAAGCGCTTGGTAAGTTCCCGGCACAGAGTAATCCGCCGCTGTCCCAGCACTTCATATAATTCCCCAAGAGTTCTTTTTAAATGATGGGGTGCCTCGTAAAGAATAATCGTACGGGTTTCTCTCTCCAGTTCCGAAAACACATATTTCTTCTCCTTCTTATCTGCAGGCAGAAAGCCCTCAAAGCAGAACCTTCTGGCAGAAAGCCCTGACAACGTGAGAGCAGTAATGCAGGCGCAACAGCCTGGAAGGGAAGTAACCGGAATCTCTGCCTCCAGACACTTACTGACCAACACTTCTCCCGGGTCAGATATTGCCGGAGTTCCTGCATCGGTAATCAACGCAATATTCTTTCCCGACAACAGCCAGGATACAATCTGCTCCGCCTTTTCAACCTTATTATATTCATGATAACTGGTCATGGGAGTTTTTATTTCAAAATGATTCAACAGTTTGATACTGTTTCTGGTATCCTCCGCTGCAATCATATCTGCTTCTTTGAGGGTATCCAGCACCCGGCCTGTTATATCCCCCAGATTTCCAATAGGAGTCGCACATAAATATAAAGTTCCTGCCATTTTTTATTCCTCTTTCAACAATCCATCCTCTGTATACTTGTTGGACGCATTCCACAAAATCCACTCTTCATATCCCGCATCATAAACCGCCTGTATCTGGTCGCGGATTTCCTTTTTCCCATAAGGAATATGCCCAGCCACCCAGGAGGCGGTAAAATCCTGAAGCCAGGGACGCACCTTTGCCCTAATGTCGCTCATCGGTTCAAGGGAAGCAATTTCCTCTGCCCAAAACTCCGGCTCCCCGTTTTTTGCAAGAGTATTTCCAGAAATACTGTTTCCTGTCTCTCTATCCCTGGAAGTACCATCTCCTGCAATCAAATTTCCAGAAACAGTATTTACCGGAATCCCTGCAAGAACCTTTTTGGAAGAAAGCAGAGCTGTCAGAACCAGCCTGTACGGCTCCGCGTCAGGCACAGGAATATTATAATTATACGGGCCGTAATGGGAAGGATACACCATAGGGCTGATGTAATCCAGATGCTTAGACATCTCTACATAATCCTGCCCTACAATCTTCTGGTCAACTTCACTGTCAATGACCATTCCGTACACATCCGCAGAAATAACTCCGCCAGCCTTATGCACTCTTTCAGAAGCATATTTTACAAAATCAATGATAACCTGCTGCCTGTCCCCTTCTGTCACTGTCTGCCCGAAATCCACATCTTTCATACCATCATCCGTAGAAAAGCGAATGTAGTCAAACTGGATTTCATCAAACCCCATGCGAAGCGCTTCCTCCGCAATGTCCAGCAGATATTCCCATACCTCCCGGTTATAGGGGTTCAGCCATGCAAGCCCGCCTTTATCCTTAAAAATACTGCCGTCCTTATTATGTATGCACCACTCCGGTTTAACTTCCGCCAGAAACGGGTCTTTAAACGCTACTATCCGTGCAATCAGATAAATATCTTTTTCCTTACATTCTGCCAGCAGCGATTCCATATCCTGTACATACCTGATGCCCGCTCCGCTTTCACTCACGGCAGGTATCTGCATGTCATAAACAACCCTGCCTTCGTCATTTTTTATATCCATAACAATGGCATTTAATTCCGTATCATCCACAAGTTCAATCAAATGCTCCATGTTATCTGTTCCTGCCATGGGGCCGGTCACAAAAATCCCTTTCACTTTAGGCCGCACAACTTCTTCTCCTGCCTGCCCTTCCGGCATTTCAGTGTCCGAACCGTTTTGTGTCTCTGACCCATTTTCACCTTCTCCAGTTCCTGACTGACCAGCATCTGCCATTCCTCCCTGCCCCTCATTACCGGACGCAGTGCCCTCTGCAACACTATCTGGCGCAGCTTTTTCTGTCCCGTAGCCCGATGCCGGTACAAAAGTACTACATCCACAGAGAAAAGCAGTCAATATCATACACAAACAAAAAATACATGCTCTAGATCGTGTTTGAAAAATGCTTTCTGCCAGATGTGCGTCACAATTTGTGGGAGATTTGTACCAAATGAAGGAGGCGTAGCGGGCTACGTTGACCGAATTTGGTGCAAATATCACACAAAGCGGAGCGTGCAGATGGTAGGAATGATTTTTCAAACACCCTCTAGTATCCATAAACTTCATAAATTTCATCAGCATATACTCCCGGTTCTTCATATACAATCAGCGGCTTTTCCACCGTCATGCGCGGTCTTCCCCCACGATTTGCTTCTATGAGAACCATATTAGGATCTTTGTCCACAAATGGATAGACAAGCTTCATTCTCTTAGGCTCAAGCTTATACTGTCTTAGCAGCACAATAATATCTGCAAGCCGGAAAGGCCTGTGAACCATATAAAAATTGCCGCCTGGTTTAAGCAGCCGGCTTCCCTGGCTGATTACATCCTCCAAGGTGCAGAGAATCTCATGCCTTGCAATTGCTTTAGGCGCTCCCGGATTGGTCAGCCCATGATGCTCTGTCATATAGGGCGGATTACAGGTCACAACATCAAAGGAAGCAGCGCCAAAGAGACTGACTGCTTCCTTAATATCACCTGTTACAATTTCTATCTTCTCTTCCAGTCCATTCAGCTTTACACTGCGCCGTGCCATATCCGCGCTGTCCGGCTGGATTTCCAGTCCGGTCATATGTGCCGCACAGGTCTTGGCTTCCATAAGAATGGGAATAATCCCCGTCCCTGTGCCAAGATCTATAACCCTGTCCCCCTCCTTTGCCCTTGCAAAGCCGGAAAGCAGAACCGCATCCATGCCGAAACAAAATCTGTCTGGATCCTGTATAATTCTGTAATGATTTCTCTGTAAATCATCAATTCTCTCGTTTTTCTTTAAAAGCATTTCCTCAGATAGCAATATGTTTTCAGAAATATTTTCCACCTGTATCCTCCAGAAGTTTTAGTTATCATCCAGCTTTGATTTTGACTCTTCCTTCTCAAGCTTTTCAAGTTGCTTTAATTCTTCATCCTGCACATCAATCTTATTATGTTTATGTCTCCTCCTGAAACGAAGCTGTTCCACCTTATATTCCTGGATTTCCTTTTCATCGTTTACCTCCACGATGACTTTGACAAGCTGGCGGAGTACATTGACGCTGTGTACTTCCCCTTTCAGTCCGTCTTCTGTAGTCACGTGATCCCCCACATTGGGGAGCCTGCGGTTAAGTTCTTCATAAGTTTCTTCTTCATGTTTCAGACAGCACATAAGCCTGCCGCATACACCGGATATTTTCGTAGGATTTAAAGACAAATTCTGTTCTTTTGCCATTTTAATGGATACAGGAACAAACTCTGACAAATGTCTGTGACAGCACAATTCCCTGCCGCATATGCCAATGCCTCCCAAGATTTTCGTCTCATCTCTTACGCCAATCTGACGCAGTTCTATCCTTGTCTTAAAAACGGAAGCCAGATCCTTCACCAGTTCCCTGAAGTCGATACGTCCGTCCGCTGTAAAGTAAAATAACACCTTATTATTGTCAAACGTATATTCTGCATCTATAAGCTTCATTTCAAGGCCATGCTTGTGAATCTTTTCCAGACAGATTTTAAAAGCATCCTTTTCCTTTACCTTATTTCCAGCTTCCTGCTCGTCATCTCTTGGGGTGGCAATGCGCAGCACAGGTTTTAACGGCTGAATAACCTTATCGTCTTCTACCTGTCTGGGATCTCCCACTACCGTACCATATTCAATGCCTCTTGCCGTCTCCACAATTACATGGTCCCCCCGCTTAACAGGCAGTTTCACCGGGTCAAAAAAGTATATTTTTCCTGCTGTCCGAAAACGGACTCCTATCACCTTTGTCATTAATCTATAAACCTCACTTAATTCTCTTTAATTGTCAGCATCAAAAGTTCCATGGTCAAATCAAAGTTTACATTAGCGTTCAACCTTTGTTTTGACTTTTCAAGGGCATCTATAATCAATTCTATTCCTTCATAAGTGCTTCTGTCCGCTACTTTCCTGATATACTTTATCTCTTCTTTAAAAATCAAATGATTCGCGTCATGGGTTGCCTTAAACAGCAGCGCATCACGATACCATATGGAAAGGATATCCATATAATCATTTACATCAAACTTATATTCATTAATTTTCTTAATGGCGGCAACTATCTCATTCAATTCCATCTCATTGATATATTTAAGCAGAGTGACAGCTTCCTCTTTTACTTTGTCAAATTCTTCACTCTTTGCCAAAAGCCTTGCCTTGCCCACGTTGCCCCTTGCAAAAGCCACGCAGATATCTGCCTTATAATCAGGAATCTCCATACTTTCCATTAAGTATTTCTTTATCTGGGCATCCTTCACCGGCTTCATATTCAGAACCACGCACCTGCTCAATATCGTTGGAAGCAGTGCGCTTACATTGTCCGTAAGAATCAGGATGACTGCATATTCAGGTGGTTCTTCCAGTGTCTTTAAAAGGGCATTCTGCGCCTGCGCCGTCATCTTTTCACCTTCATTGACAATATAAATCTTTTTAGGGCCGCTGTAAGGCTTGATTGCCACATCCCCGTTTATCTGCCTGCGGATATCGTCCACGCCAATGGTTCCCGGCTTTTCATGTGTAATAAATTTAATGTCCGGGTGATTTGCGCCAACTGCCTGCTTACAGGAATGACATTCCTGACATGGTTCTGCGTCTTGTCTGCTTTCACACTGCAGAGCCATGGCAAAAGTTTTGGCAATAAACTCCTTCCCCGCATTTCTCTCCCCATTAATAATATAGGCATGAGATATCTTATTCGTCTTAATTGCGTTCTCCAAATGCTCCCTTAACTGTTCCTGTCCCACAATATCACGAAACCTGCTCATATACCCTCCCGTTCCGCCATAAAAATATGGCTTTATCCCCATGTAAACAACCCACTGTTAAATACCTTCAGTATACCTTTAAGTCAATATATCCAAAAGCAACCCCCTGATTTCTCCTATCTTGGATAAAATGGCAAGATGATCCTGCTCATCCTGCATAAGTTCCTTCGCCAGTTCGTCCAGATTTTCATCTATCAGCCGGATAATCCCGTAAACTCTGTGCCTGCCCTTCCTGTCCAGAAAATTTTCACGGGAAAAGGAATGGGAACGGCTGACAATCTCATTCATAAAATCCTTAATCAGCCCCCGGTACTTCTTCATATCCCTGATATCCCGTTTTTTTGCCAGCTTGTCACCCTGCATGGTAATTTCCTCCATGAGACTGTGCAGTCTGGCCTGTAATTCCTGCTCTTCAATATGACTGACCAGCGTAAACTTAAACGCTCCGTCAGATTCTCTGACGGGGGCCTGCGCTTCCGGCTGTGTTATGGGCGCTGCCTGATTTACTTTAATATCCATGCTGCTCACCTCGCTTTTTTATGATTACCATAGCAGTCTGAAAACTTATGCTTCCTCTCTCAGACTGCTAATAATATATTCTTTTATTTCCTTAAGGCAATCATTCAAATTGTGATTTGAAAATCTTCTGGCAATTCCTGCCTCTTTTATCTTTTCTTCCGAAAAATCTTCCTCATCCGCCAAAAAACGCCTGCACATCTCCTGATATCTGGGTTTTTCCTGATGCATTTCCCTCTCCAGCGCCCTTTTCAGCCTGATGCCATCATCCAGTTCCAATAGTACAGGAAGAATCTTTTTTGTTCCAAAATACTGGGCCGTTTTCAAATAAGATTCAATCGTCCCGATAATCAGATAATTATTCTGCCCTAAATCTATCCTGCCGTCATCAACCGTAAAATACCTCCATAATCCGTGGTATGTATGGTAGGCACGGGCTTCTATCACCCTGCCCTGTGCCTCCATTTCCCGATATCCGGCATCATCCGTAAAATAATATTCTTCTCCTTGTGCTTCCCCCGCCCGAATGGGCCTGGTAGTGTATGGAACTATTTTTTTAAGGGCAGGGAAATTCCATTCCAGCATACGTCGGTATACCGTATCCTTTCCTGAAGAACTCTTCCCCATTAAGTATACCATTTTTCCCATGTGAATTAAACCTCTACAACGCGAATCATATTGGTTTTTCCTGATATTCCCAAAGGAACTCCCGCCGTCAGAACTACTTTATCTCCTTTTTTAATATATCCGGCCTCTTCCGCCGCACGCACTGCCTCATCAAACAAATCTTCCGCCGAACTCTCTCTGGCAATCCATACAGGCGTTACCCCCCAGGATAAACTGAGCTGTCTGCATATCTTTGGACTAACGCTGCACGCAATAATCGGGCATTTAGGTTTATATCTGGCAATCATCCCTGCCGTAAAACCGGAAATTGTCACTGTGATAATAGCCGCTGCCTTCAAATCCATAGCAGTGGTACAGGTTGCATGGGAAATGGCTGTGGTAATATCCACATCTTCCACATGCTGTCTGCGCTTCATCCTGCCATTGTAATCAATATCTTCTTCTGTACGCCGCGCAATTTTGTCCATGGTTTTAACTGCTTCCACAGGATAAAGGCCCGCCGCACTTTCACCGGAAAGCATAATTGCCGTAGTTCCGTCATAAATTGCATTTGCAATGTCAGTAGTCTCCGCCCTGGTAGGCCTGGGATTCTTAATCATGGATTCCAGCATCTGGGTTGCCGTGATGACATGCTTACCTTGGGCTTCTGCCATCTTAATCATACGCTTCTGCATAACAGGCACTTCTTCCATGGGGATTTCCACCCCCATATCTCCTCTTGCCACCATAATACCATCTGAAACCGTAAGTATCTCTTCCAAATTATGGATACCCTGCATATTTTCAATCTTTGCAATAATTTTCATATGGCTGTTATGTTCTTCCAGAATCTTTCTTACCTCCAGAATATCCTCTTTACATCTGACAAAGGATGCTGCCAGAAAATCAAATCCCATATCACAGCCAAACATAATATCGCTTCTGTCTACATCACTGATATAAGGCATGGACAGTACTGCCCCCGGCACATTAACGCCCTTATGGTTGGAAATAGGGCCGCCATTTACTACTGTACATATTATATCGGTTTCTTCTATGGCATCCACAACCATTTCAATCAATCCGTCGTCAATTAAAATGGTCGTTCCCACAGAAATGTCATCCTTAAGATTCTTATAGGTAATTGCTGCCTTTTCACTGTTTCCAAGAATTTCTTCCGTGGTCAGTATAAACTTCTGTCCTGTTACCAGTTCTACTTTGCCGCCTTCCACATCCCGCAGTCTGATTTCCGGCCCCTTAGTGTCCAGCATAGTGGCTACCTGAATCCCTAATTCATTGCTGGCTTTAATTACCCTGTCAAACTTTTTTTTATGTTCTTCATGTGTTCCGTGGGAAAAATTAAATCGTGCCACGTTCATACCTGCAAGCATAAGTTCACGAAGCTTTTCCTCGCTTTCGCTGGCAGGTCCAATTGTACAGATAATTTTTGTTTTTCTCATATTTTACCTCATTTCTGCGCTGTTTTCTGCGCTCACCTTTCACTCTGCTATCCATTACTGACAGGTATCAACAACTTTTATTTTATTTTCACATATCCCCTGGACATGATATCCACAATCCAGATAATCAGAAATAATACTGATCACCTGCTCGTCAAGCACTTCCCCCGGAGCTGCAAGCGGAATTCCCGGCGGATAAAGATTGATAAATCCGGCCGATATTCTCCCTGCCGCCTGCCCCATTGCCACCTCTTCAAAGGGCGATGTATACGCCTCCCAGATATTCAAATCTGCCTTTAACCGCAACTGCAGACCAGCCATATTCATCTTCCTGCCGAAAACTCTGCCCTGCCTTTGCAAATCTGACAGGCCGCCTGCATACATTCGCTGTATTTCCCCGTCAATTTCCCGTAACGCCGCCAGAAGTCTCTCAAAGCCTTCCTTCCTGTCCATCATGGACAAAATAGCCAGAACATAGTTGCCTGAAGCCATTTCCATCTGTAAATGATACTTTTCCCGCAAAGTATCATAAAGAATCTGTCCTGTTACAGGACATCCTTTTACGGATATAACCAGTTTTCCTGGCTCGGTAAAGGGACATATATGAATCCAGCTAAATCCCTGTATTTCTTTAAGAAACTGGTTCCTCAAATCCAAAAGCTTTCCCAGCCTTTGTTCTCCTTCCTTTTCCGCCATGGCAATTGCCTCATCAATTCCTGCCATCAGAAGATAGGATGGACTGCTGGACTGGTAAATCCTAAGATATTTTTCCAGCAAATCTTTATCCGCAAGCTTTCCGTTCCTGTGAAGCAGTGCGGTCTGGGTAGGCGCAGGCAGTGTCTTGTGAAGGCTGTGAATAACCAAATCGGCGCCTTCCCTCACGGCGTTTTGGGGATAAGCCGGATGCAACCCGAAATGGGCCCCATGAGCCTGGTCTACAATCAGTAAAATTCCATAACTGTGCACCAAATCTGAAATCTTTTTTACATCAGACACCATTCCGTCATAAGTAGGAGATGTAATAACAACCCCTGCAATACCGCCTGTATCCTTCTCCTCTTCTCTGCCTAGTATTTCCTTTATAGTGCATTCAATATCCTCTGGCAGGACAGCCCCTGCAATCTCATAGCCATCCACAATCTGGGGATATACATAATAAAGTTCCATACGATTTAAAAAAGCCGCATGGTATACGGCTTTATGACAATTCCTGGCAATAATCAGTTTTTTTCCCCGCCCGGCGGCCGCCGAAACAGCGCTTAAAATCCCTGCTGTGCTTCCATTAACCAAAAAATAGGTGTCTTCTGAATAATACAGCCCGGCCGCACGTTCCTGCGCATCTTTTATAATCAATTCCGGCTGGTGGAGATTGTCGAATCCATCTATTTCCGTAATATCCAGCCTGTACATCTCTGCAAACGGCCCACTCTCCGGGTTTCTTTTATGGCCCGGCATGTGAAAAGGATAAAAATCCTCCCCACTATATTTTTTCAGACTCTCAAAAAGTCCCATTCTCATCCAGTTACCCTTATCCGTGCTTTCCCTGCACCTTTCCGAAGTTTTAATGTCTCCAGAAGGGAACAGTACTTATCGGCAGTTGTTACAATCCATGCCTCCCTGCATCTGGGCGGCACAACAGTTAAAGGCCACATATGCTTCTTTATAATATCCTTTTCCCGCAAAGACAGATTATATTCTCTGCTTGCATTTGCAAGGGCAATACCCGGATGATAAAAACCGTGAAGCACCTGATAATTTTCCCTGGTCTTGTCATGCCAGTCATACAGGAAATAATCATGAAGAAGCGCTCCTCTTATCAGCGCTCTTTCATTACAGGAAACATGAAGAAACTTGCTTATGGCAATACTCTGTCTTGCCACATCAATGCAATGTCTCTGCACCGGCATAGTTCCATGCTGGATATAATTTCTTGTACTGCGAAAGTTTTCCGATTCCAAAATATCCGAAGCATGTTCCTTAAGCAGACGGTACAACTCCTTTTTCTGCTCATATCTTTTCCGTAACTTTTTGTCCTCCCTAATAGCTTTCTCCCTCATTTTAACCACCTTCTGCATATTATTTTTCCACGGACAATAATATCGGCCCAGCGCCCATATATGCATTTGAAAAACACCGCGGAATCTAACTCCTCAACTATATATTGTACCATATATAGCAAAACTAATGTATATAATATGCTTAAGTTTACCTTAATTTTCACAAAAATTCATGGTTATTCTTCTATTACAGTAACTGCAATAACTGATATATCCTCAAATTCTGAATCCTTCATCGTCCCGTCAAATACTACCCGAATCGTTTCGCCCTCTGACAATTCCTTATCACCGCCTGCATAAATAATCGTTTCAGGCGCAAGTTTGAAGCTCAGTTCTTGTCCATCTTCCGTTTTTAAAACGATACTATTCTTTCCCATCTCGCAAAGGCTTCCCTCTACCATGTAATAGCCTTCCTCTACAGGCGCAGCAGTCTCCATCACGTGAGCGCTTTCTGTGGGCGCACTCTCCCCGCTTTCACCGGATAATACCAGTCCTTCCGCCACATCTGCACAACCTGCCGTAAAGCAAATCAGCAGACTGCAAAGCAAAAATAAATACATAAACTTTTTCATAATCCTCATCCTCACAAAATGCAAATAAAATTACTACAAATATTTTTGCTACAAATAAATTTCCTTTACCAAAATACTATAAAGTAAAAAAAAAAGCAATAGTAACCTGTGTAAATGCGATTATTAACAGAAAATATTAATCTTTACATTATATTTCCATGATGCTATGATAAGTGAAAATCTGGAAGGAAGAATAACTTTATGCAGACAGCACTTTATTATATTGTCCTCGCCCTGTTATGCGGCATATTTTCTCTTGTCAGCTTTACAGTAATGCTCCCGTATCCCATTACAAGAATTCAAAAATTCCTTATTTTTCTATACACCTTTGCAATCATACTTATTCAAAGTTTTACCTCCCTGCGCTTTTCCCTGCTTTCCGTAATCCTTATTTTATCCGGGATGTTATATTTCATCCTCTTATCCAGGGAACACAAAATTATCAACCTCCTCTCCGCCCTTTTAAACCTATGCGTTGCTCTCGGTACAAGTTACCTCTTAATGGCAGTCGCATCACACTTTTTTATTGACATTATCTTCTTCCAGAAATATTCTTATATGTTCTGTCTATATTTCATTGTACAGATTATATTCACATATTTTGCTTCGCATTATCTGTATAAAGCATTACTTTTCTTCTATTACAAAACCCGGAACACCAGGATAAAAGAGCAACAGCTTACAGAACAGTTGGCCCAGGCCCATACAATAAAAGACTATACTGCTAAAATAGAATCTCTCTATTTAGATATTCGTACCTTTAAACATGACTATATCAATATTTTATCCACGGCTATATCCAGAATACAGAAATCAAAAGTATTATCTATTCCAAAATTATCCCTGCTATTAAAGAAGGAATTAATGTGACAACTAATATCAACGAAAAAATAACGGATTTTCCCATAGGCACCATTGACTTAGTCAGAATTCTTGGTATTCTGCTGGATAATGCTCTGGAAGCCTGCACCGCTTCGGCAAAAAAGTTTATATCCATCATCTTTTATAAAGATACGAAAAGCATATTCATTCAAATCAGCAACGCTTCTCCAAAAATAGATACCATTAGTTTAGATAATAACATCATCAACCGTCAAAGTATGAATAGCATTAGCATAAACAATATAGATAAATTGTATGAAAAAATACCACTACCAAAGGGAAACATCGGGGAATCGGTTTATATGAAGTCCGCCAAATTTTAAATCAGTACCCAAATGCTCTGTTAAGCACAGAATATAAAGATTATATATTTACACAAAAATTGACGCTGCTATATCCTCTTAATCCTGATTAATATACTCCTTTAATCTCTTTTTGACCATTAAGTAATTGCGGGCGGAAAGTGGACAGGATTGCCCGTTTTTTAATCGGATACTATGAGAAAATTTATCAATCTCACTAATATAGTGCAAATTTACAATACAGGATTTATGACAAAGGAGAAATGAAGTATCCAGCCGCAGAATCACGCTCTGTAAGGTACCATAAAATTCATAGATAGAATAATCTGTCTGTAATAAAAGCTTATGCCCGCTGACAGCAGATTTAATACAGTATATTTCCTGTACAGGCACATATATACAGCGGCTTCCGATTTTAAGTGATAAAGTTTTCTGCACCCTGTTTTCAACAGAAGAGTGTAGTGACAGTGCCTTTTTCATACATGCTATAACGCGGGAAGGAATCTGATCCGGATAATCTTTTAAAATATAATCCATTGCCTCCACGTGCCGCTCAAAAGTAATATAAGAAAGTTCTCCATAGGTAGTAATAAAGACAATGTATCCTCGTGGATCTTTTTTACGTATTTTCTCCGCAAGCTGGAATCCATCAATATCAGAATTTAACTCAATGTCTAAAAAATATAAGCCCGAATAATTAAACTCCTTTTGTACCTTCAAAACCTCATGAGGATTTGTCGCCATACAGACAACCTTCATATCCAATTCTTCCATCAAAATATAGTTACTAATTAATTTTTCCAGATATATCAATTGATTCACTACGTCTTCGCATAAATAAATTGGAAGCATAATAATCTCCTTTTCCATGCACTTATATATTAGTGTACGTTCAAGACAAAAATAATTACGGTTAGGAAATGTATTTAGATAGTTTGTAATTATATGTTATTTATATCATATATAGAAATTTTGTATATCTAAACAATTACTTTAAACGAAAGCGTATTGTGTATAATTGGAGGAATAGATGAAATTAAAGAAAAGAACAACATACCATTTATGTCTGCTATGCATTTGCATTTTATGCATTGTCTTTGTTTACCATTGGCGACAACATACAATGTATACTTATTCGAATGAGGAAGTTTACATCCACAAAATATTTGAAAATGAGATATTTGTAAAAGGCCTGCCCTATCAAAAAGGGTCTTGGGAAGAAGAGTATATCATTCAGATAAATAGTACCCTGGTAATAAAAGATAGTAAAGGAGGAACGGTAGATATTCATTCGTTAAATCGGGGTGATATCCTTTTGTTTGATTACACAGGTTCCAGGAATTCTAGGTTTTCTAATGGAACAATATTGAATGGAAAAAAGGTTAATGCACATAATTTTAGATTAAGTGAGGATAAGCTAAATTTGAAGTTATGGAGACTAGAGTGAAGAAAGGAAAAATTTAAATGAGAAAAATTAGAGGATTCATTATTGCATTTTTATTAGTTTTTTTTATATCATTGCCTGCTCAAGCTACAGAATCTATTCCAAATAGTCAAAACATTTCAGATAATAAAGTTATGCCACGAACATTAATAACAACAACAGTAAAAAAATGGTCGGACACAAATAATTTTTCAGTTACTGCTGATATTGTAACAAATGATGGCACAGGTAAAATAATAGATATTAAAAATATTAAACAAGGAGCTTTCTTAAGTGATGCAACAGATATTCACCTTAGCGGCGGTAAAATCTGGAATGCATGTCAAAAAGAAAAATGATGAAATAAAGCGTTATAGAAAAAATTGAACAATTCCAATTCGTTATAAAACGAAATAATATTTTTCATTTCATGCCAATAATAAAATCACCCGTAAATTCTGCAAAATAAAAATTTACGGGTGATTTTCCTTGATGAGCCACCGGGGACTCGAACCCCGGACAACTTGATTAAAAGTCAAGTGCTCTACCACCTGAGCTAGTGGCCCATATAATAAGTTTACTAATAAAACAATGCCCAGAACCGGAATCGAACCAGTGACACGAGGATTTTCAGTCCTCTGCT
>CAMWUN010000060.1 GCA_947177425.1 uncultured bacterium | reverse complement strand
CCATAAGATGAGATTTTTTCAATCGGCTAAACTTAATGACATTGGGAGTGAACAGCAACTTATAAGTTACTATGAATGACATTGTGACATGAACGGTAACATTTATAACGAAATCTGAAAAGGAGGAAAATTATTTGAAATCAATTAAAACCAAAATAATATCAAGTATTATTTTATGCGCGCTTCTTTCCTCGGCTATTATTGGTATTTTGAGTATCAGTGATTCCAGACGGGTATCCAATGAAGGTGCTGAACTTGCGCTGTCCCTGACTGCCAAAAATTCCAGCACGGAAATCAATGCCCTTATTGCCACAATTGAGCAGTCTGTGGATACACTCAGCAACATTGCTCTTGGTAATCTGGATTTTTCTAAATTTAAAAATAATGACAGTTATGTTGCCCAGTATACCGACAGCATTATGAGTGATGTATTGAATTTTGCCCAAAATACTTCCGGCACCATCAGCGCTTATATACGGTATAACCCTGAATTTACAGACCCTACCTCCGGCATTTTTTATATCAGGGACAATCTGTCGGCGCCTTTTGAAAGCATTACACCTACTGATTTTACCATGTATGACAAGACAGACACCGCCCATGTGGGATGGTACTACATACCTGTTGAAAACGGCGCGCCTATGTGGATGGAGCCTTACCTGAATGAAAATGTAAATATCTACATGATTTCTTACGTTGTCCCTCTCTTTGTGGACGGCACTTCCGTAGGCATCATCGGCATGGATATAGATTTTTCCGAGCTTACCCAGAGTCTGAATAAAGATAATATTTTTGGAAACAGCAGCGCCTTTTTGTATAATGCAGAGGGAACCATCATGTATCACCCCACGCTGGATACCGGGACAGATATCAGTTCCGTGGACAACGGCGCCCTTTCCTCTTTAAAGGAGGAACTGGTAAACGCCGGCAGCACAGAAATTCTTCACCATTATACATATGAGGGCACGCCCAAGACGCTTGCCTCCTATCCCCTTGACAATGGGATGTATCTTGCCCTCACTACTTCCGACCAGCAAATCAGGGCGGACGCCGACCAACTGTCTAAGCAGATATTCAGTGTGTTCATCGTCGGAATTATTATCTGCATTATACTTGGTATTTTCATGGGCCGCAATATTGCCAATCCCATCCGCCAGATTACTGACATTATCAAGCAGACTGCAAATTTCGATTTCCAGAAAAGCTCCAACGGAAACAGGCTGGTTAAGCGTAAAGATGAAACAGGCGTCATGGCCCAGGCTGTAAGCGAAATGCGCTCTTCTTTCCGTCAGATGCTGTCAGATATGAATCAGGTAGAGCAGACTATCCTCTCCGACGTCAACAGACTGGAAGAGATCATGAAAGAAAACAATATGGTATCCGAAGACAATTCAGCCACCACCCAGCAATTAGCAGCAGGCATGGAAGAAACTACCGCCAGCGCTTCCCTGATTGCCGATAATGTAAACACCATAAAAGGCAGTGCAGAAGATATCAAATCCTTATCTGAAAAAGGACAGACGGATTCCAAGGAAGTCAAAAACCGTGCACAGCTTCTCCGTGATACCACTACCTCTTCCACCAATAAGGCGCTGGATATTTACGAAACCATGAAGCTTAAAACCAAAGAAGCGGTTGAGCGTTCCAAAGCCGTTGAAAAAATCAATGCCCTTACCAACGATATTAAGCAGATTTCCACACAGACCAATCTTCTTGCCCTGAATGCCAGTATCGAGGCCGCCCGGGCCGGGGATGCAGGAAGGGGCTTCGGCGTGGTTGCAACAGAAATCGGCGCCCTTGCCAGCCAGACTTTCCAGACTGTGGACGGTATCAACGAAATTGTCACCGAAGTCAACAATGCAGTTACCAGCATGACCGACTGTATCCTGACCATTATGGATTTCCTTGAAAAAACTGTCGTTTCAGACTATACCTCTTTAAAAGATATTGGAGAGAAGTATGAGACAGACGCCAATTCCTTTGCAGACGCCATGATGCAGATCAACTCGGAAATCACTGTTCTGTACCAGAAAATCAACGCTATTGCAGAAGCTATTGACAATGTCAATGACACCATTAACCAGTCTGCTGAAGGAGTCAGCCTGATTGCAGAAAAGTCCAGCAGTACGGCTGCCAAAACTGCCGAAGGATACAATCTTGTACAGGAAAGCAAGGAAAGCGTTGCCCTGCTTAGGGAAATCATAGGAAAGTTCCAGGTATAAAAAATCGTCGCCCGGCAGCGACGATTCAGATAATGCTTTGCATTCTCCCTAAATGGTTTACCCTCTATGTTTTAAAAAGGTGGCTGGATTTCCCAGCCACCATAAATAATTACAAAACTTACACACTTCTCTTGACAAACCTAATTTAACATAAGGCCAGTTCACAAAGCGTGCTGTCCGTTGTTTCATAATCTTTATACTTTGTAACTATATAAATTCGTCTATATTTTCACCTTTACCCGTTTCTCCCTGCAAAGCCTTTTCTTCTGTCTTTGGCTTTTCCTGTTTTGCTTTCGCCTCTTCAGCCTTTATCTTCTGCAATTGCTGCTTTAACTCCGCAATCTGTTTCTCCAGTTCCTTCTTTTTTTCCGCTTCTTCCCTGGTCAGTTCTTTTTTCTGCCCTAACTGGTTCAATTCCTTTTGGAGCATCCGTATCTGTCTCTGTACAGACGCAGCCCCGCTTCCGCCCGCCTGAAACCCGGCGTCCATCATTTTATTTCCAATTCCTTCTACATTCATATTGACTTATCCTCCTTATCATGTGGCCTTTGGGAAAACGCTCAGACAGATACCGAAATACTGCCCTCCTGGCTCTGGCTTACAGTCTCTCCGGTTTTCGTATAAGTGACGGGCTTCCTGTCCATATACGCTTCGCCTGTACCATTTTGTCCTGTTACAGGACACTCTGACATGTGCTGCCCCTGTATCTGGTTTTCAGACAGCGCTTTCCCCTGCCCACTAATCTGCACAGTGTCTTCGCCTGTGCTTTGGACTTTGGCATATTTTGCCTCTGCATTTTGGGCTGTATTCTCCTGTCTGTCTGCGGCAAGTTTCTCTTCCATCTGGCGCTTTTCTTCCCTGCGCTTTTCCACCATCTCTTCCCGCTGGGCCTTTTCCTTTTTGGCTGCTTCCTCTGCATCCTTCTTCATGCCTTCTTCGGCCTTCTTCTTATATTCCCCGGCCTTATCCTCAAATTCATTGACATAGCCCATGGCCCTTTTCATGGTGGCAGTATCTCCCTTCCGCCTTGCCTCTTTGTAGACCCGCATAGGGACATTGGTCATATCAATATTGGCTCTGGCCCCTATCAGTCCTTCCATGGTTTTTGTATGCATACCATCCCTCCTTTCTTCCGGCCGCGCCACAAATATCACCAGGCCTGCTTTGACTCGTTGCCCGTGGGAATTAATTTATGACGCTTACTGTTAATTCTTCGGCAGGTAAAATCCCCAAAATAATCATCATGTACCAAAAGGCCCCATTCATGTCATACACGGCCTCTGGTTGCAGCCTGTCGTTTTAATGGCATTGGTTCAGGGGAAGCAGCAGTGAAATAGTAAATATGCCGCCCTCCGTCTCCATATGCATTGCCCCGTCATATTTACCTACAGTATCTTTAATGTTCAAAAGCCCGATTCCATGTTCTCCCGGCGCCGTTTTTCCTTCCAGGCTGATTTCCTTTATATTTTTCAGGCATGTGCTGTTCCTGACTTCCAGCAGAAGGCACTTCTTTACCTGACCTGCATGTATGCTCACAAATTTCTCTCCGGCGTCCGCCTTCTCACAGGCCGCAAGGGCATTATCCAGCATATTTCCTAAAAGCACGCACAGGTCAAATTCGTCTATGGGACATTTTCCCGGTATCTGCATATCGCACTCCCATATCACCTGACGCTCCTTCGCCTGCCTGTGCTTTTGGTACAGCAGTGCGTCTACCGCCCCGCTTCCGGTATTCTCTTCCGATGCCAGGTTTCCGGCTTCCATCATCTGTTCCAGATAACTGCCCAGCTTCTCCCACTCCCTGTTTTCCCATAATCCCCTAAGTCCTATAATATGATTTTTCATATCATGCCTTAAACGCTCCATCTGGCCGTACTGCTCCTCCAGCATTTTATAAAAGGCGGCCTGGGACTTGTACTGCTCCTTTTTCCTCTGCTCCACATAAATCCGGTTCATTCCAAACACATAAAACCCTGCAGCGCACATAGAAAGAGCGGTCAGTATGCATATGGCAGTGTGGCTGAAAAGTTCATTATAAAATTCCTTCCAGTATTCCCCGCCGCTTCTTCCTAAGCCTGCCACCACTAAAATCCCTATGCTGGCTCCATAGTTCACAATGTCCACAAGCAGTACAATAAGCGCCAGCGGAAGGGCAAGCAGCAGATACCATTTTCTTATTTTATTGTCCAGCACAGAGCCAAGAGGCCGTCCCAGACAGTGAACGCTCCATATGATCACTCCAAAGGAAACACAGCCTGCCAGTTCTCCCTCCGCCTGACTGACATACACATTTCCCTCTGCACTCAGTACATTTTTTACAAGCAGCACCAGGCAGGATAAAAAAGAACTGCTGAAATTTCCAACCAGCACCCGGATAGCCATCAGTATCACCGCCATTGCAATTTTTTTCTCCATCTCCGCCTTAAACATCAGCACAGCTATTCCGGCAAAAAGCAGATGTTCCGCCAATGCGCTGATGATAAAGGGCACATACCATTTTTCCGCCATGACATATTCCCCTATTTTTCCCAAAAAACAGATGACGGCAAATATTTCCGCCTCCCTTCCGGCGCACCCTGACTGCTTTTTAAAAAAGGTTCCTATCTCCCGCCCGTACAAACCATAGCATACTGTAGCGGGAATAAAAATAAACCAGTTCATACAATCCCCCCGTTTGTCCTCATATACTTAAGAAATTCCTGGCAGAATTCCTCATAGCGCCTTTTTGCAAGAATAATCCTCTCTCCATTGTCAAGAGTAATCTCCTGCCGGTTATACACGTTCACATATTTCAGATTGACCAGATAACTTTTATGACATCTGAAAAAGCCCCTGCCCAGCAGACTGTTTTCCAGCGTTCCAATCTGCTCATAAAAAGCAAAGGCTTCTCCCTTACCATGTACATAAATAAGCCGGCCCTTTATTTCAAAATAATAGATATCTTTCAGGAACAGTTTTTTCTTCTGCCGCTCTTTGTTGATGATAAGAAAATCCTGTTCCTCCCTGCCCGTCTTTTGTACCGCACGGCCCAACACTTTACGAAGCTTCTTATCCTCAAGAGGCTTTAGCAGATACCAGAAAGCCTCCACCTCATAAGCGTCAAACACATACTTCCTGCTGGATGTAACGAACACCAGAACCGTGTCGGGATTTTCCCTGCGGAAACTTACCGCCGTCTTCATCCCGTCCAGTTCATCCATAATAATATCCAGAAAAATAATGTCAAAGTTTTCCTGTGCCTGCAGTAACTCTTTCCCACTGTTAAACTGCCGGACAAGGCAGGGTACCCCCATCTCATCCAGCAGTTCCTTTATTCTTCCTGCTATCCTGCAACATTCTATGACAGAATCATCGCACACCGCCACCGAAATCATTTCCTGTACCTGCCTTATAAAACTGATTACACTGCCAAAACTCTCTTTTTTACCGCCGCCGGCACACTGCTTTTAGAAGGTGTCTGAACCATGCGCCAGCCTTTTCCCATAATCTCTCCGTCAAAATATGACAGAAAAGCTTCCGGCATCCTTTATAGTATATATCGACAGCCCCGAAAATAAAATTCCGCCGATGCCATAAGCGGAAGATTTCACGTCATAAGCGGTCGTTAATTGCAAGCAAGTTTATAGTAAAAAGCCCTCCTCTCTGAAAAATTTCTTTTCAGGGACGAGGGCTTTTATCTTTCATATTCCGTTTCGTGGTACCAGCCTGAAATCGCCTGCGGGAGAGTCTTTGTCAATTACTCCCCACAAATATCCTTCCCATACACCTCAATCTGGCTGAGTGCCGGAAATGGAGACGGGTCGTCAGCTTTAATCAGCTTTTCCAATTTGACCCAGCTAATCCTTTTGGCCGGAAATGTAATCTCGTGGGGAAGCCTGCTCTTTTCCAGTTCCCATTCCATGCTGCTGCCATCAGAAAAGGAAAGCGTCACCTGCTTCCACCAGTTGTCGTGGGGAAAATCCGCCCTTGTGTACAGGACAATCTTGTCCGTCTCAATCTGGCGTCCAAACTCAACGGTCATTTCCGCATCGTCCCGCCTGTTGATCCCCCATGAGCCATAAGGCCATTCCCCATGGGACCTGTTCTCACATACGCCGTCAATGGCATTGCGGGCGGCAAAGACCGATTCCCCCCTCGTCTCCACATTGGCCCACGCATGAGGGTAACAGTGGGTGTCTCCATGCTGGTCACATACATTCAGCGCCAGATTCCTATACGCATATACTTCGTCTTCCCTTGCGCACTTTGCGCACAGATAATGCTTCCCGCCCGAAAAAACCTTGGGAGAATAGCATATCTTCTTTTCCCCAAAAGGAATCTCGTAGGAAACATCGCCCGTCACATAACACAGAGAAGCCCCCAGCGCATCGTCCAGTTGAATCCAGACATGGATATTTTTTTCGGATGTTTCCAAAAAGATCCTGTCTCCCTCCTGATACTCCGCCCCATAGACCAGACTAACCTGACCTTCCCCTGTGTCCATGCAGATTTCTTTTCCGTCCTTATCCAATACTTTTAGTGTCAATACTGCCATAAAAACCACCCTTTCCTTTTATATATCAATGTCATTCCGTCAGTTATTCCAATTATACTTCGGAAATATGACATGCACAAGAACCAACCCGTGGGCAAAAGCAATAATCCCCGCCCCAAATAAGAGCAGCGGCCAGAATACGAAAACGCCCATGGCCACTATGCATATGGCAATTATCACCATGAACATCACCCATGAAAAATTTTTAAGGGATGTCATAAAGGACAGATACAGCAGTCCTTTTATTCCCGTGTCCAGCCGGGCTGTCAGAGGGAAAACCAGCGTAAACCAGAACAGATAGAGAAGGGACAGAATCAACAGCCCCCAGAAAAGAGCGCCGTCTCCTGCTCCCTGCTCCGGAAAGGATGCTGCAAGGCCGAAGCCCAGCGCAGTCCCCATTACAGCCATAATGCACCATATTCCGGTGGCGGTTTTCAGATTATCCCCATAGGATTTCCAAAAGGATTTCCATATATAACCTTCCTGGTTTTTGACCATCTTGAGGGCCACATAATACAGCGCAGTAGTTGACGCCCCTATTGTAATTAAGGGAAGGCTCCCTATGGCCCAGAGCAGGGTCAGGAAAAACATATCCGCAACCCTTCCCATAAACCGCCAGACGATATTATTATAATCAAATAATTTTGCCAACTTTGCCGCCGCCTTTCTTCTGTGTCAAAACATGTCTGAAAACACGCTCCGGGGTCTCCTAACTTCATGACACTGGTATCGTCACTCAGCCCCTTTTCCTGCACTCTGCTGTTATTTCCGTTATGATTTCGTTCTTCCCTTTTGCTATCTGATAGCAGATGGCCGGGATTCTTGTCATGGGGTGCAGAAGGTTTGTGTTGGGATCCGCCACGATAACTTCTCCCTTACCGTTTCCACTAATTATTGAAACTTTACACTCACTATAAAAGTTCTTAACCTGTGCAAATGTTTCACCTGCCAATAGTTTTTCCTCCGCAACATCAATCTCCACAGCAAATCCACAGTCATAAGCCGTACAGTCCCTGTCGCTTTCGATAATATGTTTCCTGATGTGCCCTTTTTCATTTGGAATAATGATTGTCTCCACGTTGATCCCTTCAAAGGGCCTCCACCTGGACACCACTTCCCGCTCTGTCACGTGGAAATCATCACAGATTCTTCTGACATAGACATATCCGTTTATATAAAATGCCAGCATACTGTCCGGCGCCGCTTCGTGGACTTCCCAGACAGATTTCGCCACATTAAATGAAAATCCTGTATCGTAGGCAAACTTTGCATATTTGGACGGCGTCTGCCCGTGCCCCGCGGGGCTGTACTTTCCCGGTACAAACCCGGTCACATGTCCCGGATACCTGTGAATCAGCATATCCGCAAAGGGGAGGGCTTTCTGTTCCTCCAGGGGAGGAAGCGGCTCTGCCTCCGCCTGCCAGAAAGGATGTTCATCCGGCAGCATCAGGACTGCAAATGTCTTTAGCGCCCAATAGGGGGAGCCAGGCCCGTTGTACCGCTCTCCCATCACCAGATTGGGATAACCGTATCCAATGGTAAGAATGTCCGTCCGGTCAAAAACAGGCTTCTTCATCCAGTCACACAAATGTCTCACTATCAGACCTTTCATAACCCCTGTGGAAAAAGGCTCCGCCCCCGCCATCAGACAGGCACAGAAGAAACTCACCTGTGAAAAACGGTAGGTAAGAGAACGTCCATAGGGAAGAGCCGCGCCGTTTTCGTCAAACCAGTAAATAAACTGTTTTCCAAACAGTTCCGCACGCTCTATATAAGTCCTGCACCGCTTTGGATCTTCTTCCTTCATCACCTTCGCGTAAAAAAGGCTGTAAAAATGGATGGCAAATGATACATAGTAATCCTTCTGCCCGGAGTCCCCGTCCTGATACCAGCCGTCCCCAAGATAAAAGCTTTCCGCACCTTTCAGGTATATCTCAAGCTTTTCCGCGTCATATTCCCTGCCCAGCTTTTTCAGGGCAATGTTGACCAGCACCGCAAACAGAACCCAGTTGCAGACAGGCAGTTCGTACTGGTTGATGCCGCCCAGCCATTTCACAAGATTATCCTTTGTCCCGTCGCTTAAAGGCTCCCATAGTTTATCCGGCGCCAATATCAGCCCATAAGAGATAGCCGCCATTTCCACAAAACGCTGGTCAAAAGCGTGGAAGCCGCCCCAGTACTCTTCGCTTTCCGGGTCAGTCCCCGCCGCCAGTCCGCTCAGGTAAATTTCTTCAAATTCACGGCTGTTTCCTCCCCCTGCCCAGAAAGGCACCAGCCCCCACAAAGGTCTTGAAAAGGCTTCCAGCCGTATTGCTTTCTGGTCATAATTGGTAGCTGTCACTCCAAGGATAAGTTCTGCGCCGTGTTTACTATAATAAGGAAGCAATGGAGAAATTATTTCCATCAATAACTCCCTGAAATCTTCTTTACTATTTAGTTTTCCTTCCCACTCTGTTCTCATACTTCTCCCTTCCCGCCTGAAAATTACCAGTACAAAATCCAGTCCTTATGAAGTCTTGTAAGTGCCTCCATATAAAAATAGTCGCCCCAGGAATTACATTCGTCCACCCCGTAATGATTGCAGGTGTTGTACGGGGAGTGGTTGGAATAGGTACTGTGAAGCACAAGCCCGTTGGACAGTTCCGGGTTTTTCACTGCATAAGAATCATACAGTGATTTTATCAACTGTCTCGCATATTTCTCATAAATGGCGGCTTCCTCCTTTTCCATATATCTGCCCATCTCCAGCATACCGCAGGCCGCTATGGAAGCGGAAGAAGAATCCCTTGGCTGGTCGTCCCCGTCGGTAAACTCCAAATCCCAGAAAGGAACCATATCCTTGGGAAGATGCTCAAGGAAGTACTGTGTCACATGCCGGAACAGGTCAATGTATTTCTCATCTTTCGTGTATTTGTATGCAAGCGCACAGCCGTAAACACCCCACGCCTGTCCCCGCGCCCATGCGGAGCCGTCCCGGTATCCCTGACAGGTTGCGCCGTGGTCAGGCTCTCCGGTTTCCATATCAAAAAAGAACGTATGCCAGGTGGAATAGTCTTCCCTGATTACATTTTTTACTGCCGTATGGATATGCTTTTCCGCAATTATTCTGTACTTATCGTCCCCTGTTTCTTCTGATGCCCAGTATAGCAGAGGCAGATTCAAAAGGCAATCTATTATAAGACGGTAATTTTCCGGGGCGTCCATAGGCCCCCACGCCTGTATAAATTCCCCCACCGGATGGTATCTGGTAATTAGCTGGTCAGCCGCCTTAATAGCTGCTTCCCTTGCCATTTTGTTTCCCGTCAGCTTATAAGCCGCCACGCAGGAAGGAGAATATAAAAAGCCCATATCATGATGGTCAACCTCAATTTTCTGGTCAATCCTGTTTAAAAAGCTTTTCACCTGGACTTCTCCCGCCGCCTGTAACGCTTCAGCGTCTTTATCCTGTTTTTCTTTCGCATATTCATATGCCAGCCAGATTTCCCCTGTCCAGAAACCTGTGGTCCAGTAATTATTTTCAATAGGCTGGTAGAAATTCCCCTCACTGTAAGCTTTCTGGAATTTATCTGTAAATGTGGGAAGATTCCGCACCACCTGCTCTTTGGAAAAGCAAAGGGCATCCTCTATTTCCCCCTCCGTTATCACCGGCATGTTTTCATATAATATCTTCATTTTTACCCCGTTTCTGCGCTGCCTTAATGTCCCGGCTTTGTTCAGGACTATGTGCAAAACAGAGTTTGCGGGGACAGCGCTGCCACAAACTCTTCCGTTTACAAAATGGGGCGGTTTTCCAACTGCCCCATTGTTAACTGCATTTACTGTTTGCATGGGCCAATAGTTATGCCCATTTCTTTATCCTTTTAATCCAGTTGACGCCACGCCTTCAACAAAGTATTTCTGCAGGCAGAGGAACACGATAATTACAGGTATCAGGGAAACCACGGAACCTGCCATAATCAGCCCGTACTCTGCGGAATACTGTCCTATAAACATTTTAAGTCCAAGCTGGATCGTCTTTTTTGTTTCTGTCTTTAAATAAATCAACGGCCCCAAATAGTCATTCCACGTATTAACAAATGTAAAGATTGTCAGTGTGGACAGGGACGGTTTTGACAAAGGCAGCATGATCTTTGCATAAATCTTGTACTCGCTCATGCCGTCTATCCTCGCAGCTTCGCAAAGCTCGCTGGGAATCCCTTCATAAAACTGTTTCATCAAGAATACACCGAAGGCTGAAAATGCCTGAAGGCAAATCATTGCCAGCAGTTTATCGTTTAATCCCATCCCCCTCATCATAATAAACTGGGGCACCATATATACCTGCCAGGGCATTGCAATGGTAGCAATGTATGCCAGGAACAGGGCATTTTTGTGCTTGAACTCCAGCTTTGCAAAGGAATATGCCGCAAAACTGGATGTAAGAAGCTGCAAAAGGGTGACAACTATGGTCAGGAATACCGTATTCTGTACAAATTTTAACAGCGGTATCTTCGTCCATATTTTTATGTAATTATCCCACTTTGGCTGCTCTGGAATCCACACAAAGGGATCCATCAGAAATACTTCCCTGTTAGACTTTATGGACGCGGAAAGCATCCACAAAAAAGGCACTATCATGGCCGCCGTGATTATCAGCAGTATGATATATACAAGGGTCTTTCCGGCTATCGCATTTTTTCTCTTTGATCTGAACTTTTTATTTTCCATCTGCTCACTCATCAGCTTACCTCCTATTTCGAGTTCCGCATCTGCCCTCCCAAGTACCTTCACCTGCAGAGAAAATCCTGTCTGCTTCTCAGACTGTATTTCCTCTGGGCACTTGTCCGGGCATATGCTGTTTTTATAATCTAAGAATTTATTTTCTTTTCATACCGGAATTGTATCAGGGTGATTATCAGCACCATAAGGAATAATACCATTGCGATGGCGCTTGAATATCCTAAATCCCAGTAGTTAAACGCATTCTGATAGATATAGTAGACGAGTACCGTAGCTGACGTGCTGAGTTTGCCGTCGCCGCCTCCGGCCAGCATGACGGCTATGTCATACACTTTAAAGCAGTTGATTGTCAGCATGACCACAACAAAAAACGTGGTAGAACGGAGCTGGGGCCATGTGATATATTTAAATTTCTGCCATGTATTGGCGCCGTCCAGAGAACCTGCCTCATAAAGTTCTGCTGAAATCCCCTGAAGGCCCGCAAGGTAAATTACCATGTAGTATCCCATGTATTTCCATACGCTGAACAGTATCAGTGTAAAGAGTACCAGACTTCCGCTGAACCATTTTGGAAGATTTTCCTGTGGTACGCCAAACACCTTAAGGAGCAGATAATTGACCGGCCCTTTGGAGGGATGGAATATCATGCTCCACACAGCGGTAATCGCTACAAGGGAAGCTACATAAGGGAAAAATGCCACTGTCCTGAAAAATCCCCTTGCCTTGATTTTCTGGTTGAGTACAATGGCAAGTGCCAGGGAGGCAACCATGGTAAGAGGCACTGTTCCTATTACATAAATTATTGTGTTCCTGAATGCTGCCAGAAAGAACGTGTCATCCGCCAGTCTGGTAAAGTTGTCAATCCCTACAAAGGTAATTTCATTGCTTCCATCCCATTTCATGAAAGCAAGGGCAAACGCAAACACAATGGGGACTAACGTAAATACAGCAAATCCAATAAAATTTGGCGCGATAAACGAATATGCCACCAAATCTCTTTTTGTCTCTCTGCTTAAAACCCTGTTATTTCTGACTGCGGTCAGCTTCCTCTGCTTTTTTTCCCGCTCTGCAATCAGTTTTTGCTTTTTCTTTATATCTTTTTCCTGCCTGATCTTCTCCATCAACTGTTCCGTATCTGTTTCCAGTTGTCTGATCTGAGCCGCCTTATTTTCATTCATCCTGTAACCCGCCCTCCCTTACGCACTTAACAAATATAGTCTCAAGAACCGGACTTTTACCCTTCTGATACATTGGGACTGACTTTCGTCAGCCCCAACAAAATATTGCTTATTATTTACTTCTTAAAGTCAGCCCCTGCACAATGCAGAATTGCTGATAACATTCAGAAGTCCTTTCCATTACTGTCCTAACTTGCCTACTTCTTCATTCATGGCAGCAATACCTTCCTCAATAGAGATTTCCCTGTTCATAATGGACTTATGGTAGGTATCAAGGATATCGTTAATTGCTGATACATTTTCTGCGTAAGGAACTTCCAGATATAAGTTGGATACCTTAAGCGCTTCTTTGCTTTCTGCATCTGTAGGGAAGCCTTCCAGCCCGGAAATGATGTCTGCGATTTCATCGTTCATAAGTGCCGGGAAGTTACCTGTTTCAGCCATAACCTTTGCACCTTCTTCGCCGGATACCCATTTAACAAACTCAAATGCTGCATCTTTCTGGTCGGATACGCTTGTCACTGCCAGTCCTGTGATGGTACCAAGGGTAGAGCCTGCTTCCACGCCTTCTGCATGAGGATATTTAACCATTCCCCAGTTGCCGCAAAGGGATGCATCATATTCGCCGCTCTGGATGTTGGCAATCATAGTGGAAATGAACCATGAACCCATGTTCAGCATAGCTACATCACCGCCTGAAAAAGCTGCGGAGTAGTGAAGACCTTCTGCGCTTAAGTCAGCGTAGTTCCTGCATACCTGTTCGTCTTCCTGTCCCAGAACCATTTCATAGTAAGGGGTGAAGAAATCATACTGTCCGTCTAAGATGGAGTGCTGTCCGTCCAGTACACCGAATAACTGCACTGCACTTCTCCATGTATGGTAGTGGGTACCATAAACCTGTGCGCCGTAAGTGGTATCTGTCACCTGTTTTGCCAGCGCGTCATATTCTTCAAATGTCATGTCATTGGTAGGATAAGCAACCCCTGCATTATCAAAAATGTCTTTGTTGTAGAAAACAACCCAGAAGTCATTTCTGAAAGGCAGTTCATACAGGCTTCCGTCCACTGTCACCTGCTTATCAACACCGCCGTACTGTGCCAGATCAATTCCTGCATCTGCAATATAGCTGTCAAGGGGCTCTAAGGTATTCTTGGAAACCAGCGTTGCATAGCCCGGAACGTCCTTAATTGTAACAACATCAAATTCAGAACCGCTTCCTGATAATTCTGTTGCAAGGACTGTCATATAGTCTGTGGATCCAAGGTCAGTCATCTCAATGGTAACATTTTCATGGGATGCCTCATATGTATCCTTGATCGCCTGCCAGTAAGGAGTAATATCCTTATCCCAGATTGCCCACTTAAGTGTAATTGCTTCTCCGCTGGCTGTCTCCTCTGCTTCCGCCTCAGGAGCCTGTGCTGTTTCTTCTTCTGCTTCCGCAGGTGCGCTTTCTGCTTCAGCAGCCGGTTCGGGTGCGCTCTCGCTTCCTCCGCTTCCTGAACCGCAGCCGGATAACACTGCTGCAAGCATTGAAGTTGTCAGTAAAATACTCAATAGCTTTCTTTTCATGAATGTTCTCCTCCCATAACTTAGATTTTTTTAACCAAAAGGTTATTATTTTTTAAGTATATCTATTTTTAATTTATTTTTACATGGAATTTCTTTTAAATTTATTCAGAATTTCTTTTTTTTCAAAATCCAACCTTTACTTTTATATCTTTTTTTTGATAAATATGCATTATCTTTTTATTTTTTTCCATTCCTGCACAATTATATTTTCAAATAATTCCAGAGTATGATAAAATAGGGATAATATTCTGTATAGAATTTCGTGATAGAACTTCGTGATAGAATATTGTGATATAATATCGTGATATTCTATCATGTTAAAGATGAAAGAGGGTGAAATATTGCAGAAAACAGCCATCCGGGCAAAACTCCATAAATTCCTTTCCACCATACGGGGGCGCATTTTGTTCATCACCCTTTCCCTTACTGCACTGATTGGCGTAATTGTCATTTTTATCAGCTATTTTTTGGTTTCCAACAACCTGCGGCAGAATCTGCTGCAGACTTCAGAAACAACTTTATCCTTTTTACGCTCCTCCATTGATTCGAATATGGAAGGGGTAAATAACTATATCCGTTCCTGTCAGGGCAGCGACAAAATACAGAAATTTGCCATGGAAGCCGATACCTCCGATAACCGTGTCAAAAGGGAAGCACATGATTTTGTCACTTCCACTTACGCTTCCAATTCCGCCCTGCCTTCCCATCTGGTGCGGATGGTGATTATCGGGAAATCCCGGAATGATATTATACAGCTTGTGGAGGCATCCTATTCTACATCCAAAATATCTTCCAAAACGATTTTAAACCTTCCCTACTTTGATGACCTTCGCGAACATCCTGGGGAAGCGTATGTGGGAATACAGGAGGACTCCTTTGTCACCCGGCAGGCTGCCATGATTCCTTTTGTCTACCCCATCCAGCACACTTACAAGGCGGATGAAACCGGATACATTTTTGCAGAAATTTCTGTCAATACCATAGTTGAACCGATACGCGACTACTTATCCCAGACGGACAACCAGTTTTATATTAAAATAGGAAGTAACCTGTACCAGTACCAGAACAATTCCCTGATTCCATGCTCCGGCAATATTACGGTTGTGAAGGCCTACCCGGACATGGCCCTGCATGAAAACACGCTGATCAAGAAGGTTTATTCCGAGGAAACCGGCAGAGTTTCCTTTATGATTACCCAGCCCCTTATCATGGAAGGGTGGTATGTGATGACAGGAGTCGATACCCATACCCTGTCCCGGAATATCCTGCACAGCTTTCTTCTCATCCTGCTGATTATCATTATTGCTGTGAGTTTTATCGCCTTCGTGTTATTCAGCTTCCTTTCCAAGACAATCAATGTGCCTGTCCGGCAGCTACAGCTTCGGATGAAACGGATTGAGGAGGGGGACTTTTCCAGAGATGACTCCACCGAATGGGAACATGAACTGGGGGATATCGGCAAAACCATCAACGACCTGTCCGAAAACGTGCTTCACTTAATGAACCAGCGTATTGAACAGGAAAAAGAGAAGAAAGACTATGAATACCGGATGCTGCAAAGCCAGATCAATCCCCATTTTATGTATAATACATTGAACTCCATCAAATGGATGGCAACCATGCAGAGTGCGACAGGCATTGCGGAAATGACCACCGCTCTTTCCCGGCTTTTAAAAAATATTTCCAACGGAACCACCAGCCTGATTTCCATTGAACAGGAGCTTAATTTAGTACAGGATTATTTCACCATCCAGAAATACCGGTACGGAGGTACCATCACTTTAGAACTCCAGATTGATGATGAAAGCCTGCTGCCCTGCCAGATTTTGAAGTTTACCATGCAGCCTTTGATAGAAAATGCGATTTTCCATGGAATCGAACCGAAAGGCTCCGCCGGAAGCATCCATATCCACATTTTTAAGGACAACGCCAGCGATATCCATATTGAAATTCATGATGACGGCGTGGGAATCCAGCCAGAGGTTGCCAAAGGGCTGCTTGAACAGGACATTTCCGCCGGTTCCTCCTTCTTCAAGGAAATCGGGCTCAGCAATGTGCATAAACGCCTTCAGTATGAATTCGGCTCCCACTACGGGTTGTCCATTGACAGCACGCCCGGACAGGGAACCACTGTTACCATATTACTGCCATTTACGTAAAGGGAAAAATGATTATGATTAAATTATTGATTGTCGATGACGAACCGCTCGTCCAGGCCGGCATAAAATCTATGATTAACTGGGAAGACCTTAATATCAGCATTGCAGGCATTGCCGCCAATGGGGCGGCCGCTTATGAAATGATCAAAAAATATGACGTGGAGATTGTCATCACAGATATTAAAATGCCTGTCATGTCCGGCCTTGAGCTTGCCCGGAAGTGCATGGAAGAGGGGATGGATGTCCCTGTCTTTATCATTCTTACCGGCTATGAGGATTTTCACTATGCAAAAGAAGCCCTTACCATCCAGGCAATCGACTATCTGATTAAGCTGGAACTGACACCGGAAACTTTGATCCAGAGCCTTAACCGCGCTATTGCCAGGCTTTCTGAACTGCGGTATCCTTCCCGGTCCCCGGATATTGCCATCAATACGATTTTTAAGGAGCAGTTCTTTACCCGGCTGATTTTCAATCTGTTTGAAGATGAACACCAGTTTTTATCCCAATCCAGAAACTTAAAGATTGACTTTAACTATAAACTCTTCGTAACCGGATACATAGAAATCAACAGTGGCAGGCTGGGCGATATGGCCATTGAAAAGCAAATCAGCCTTTACAGCAGCAGCCTGCAGCTTGTAAGCGAACTGATGTCCAAATATATCCCCTGCCATGTGGTTTCCCTGGATACCAGGCATTTCTGTATTATCTTCTTTTTAGAGGAGAATGACGGAAACTACAAGGAAACCGTACAAAAAGCCCTGGCCCAGATATCCGCCATGATTTTTAATTACTACAGCGTCACCATCCGTTCCAGTATTGGCTCCGCGGTAAATAACCCTATGCAGATTCCGGCTTCCTATCAGGATGCAAAACAGATTTTTTCACAGGTTACTGATGCCAGTCCGGTTCTCTTCTTTGAGGACGTGACCAGCAGTTCCCAACTTAAAAACGTGTTTAACATGTCCCTTTTCAAGGAGGATATACGAAAAGCCTATGCGGAGTATGACGAAACTGCCCTTTACGATATTTTTTCATCCATTATTAATCTGTTTGAGGAGCAGCCTGCCCACTACGTACAGGCCCTGGATGCCGCCTGCAACATCCTTTACCTGTCCTTATCCCTGCTGAACAATGGGGAACAGGTGGTGTCTGAGATTTTTTCCGGCAGCGTCAACGGATACCGTTCCCTTTACGAAATGAACAGTGTACCGCAAATCCTGTCCTATCTGAAAACCCTCCGGGACGGGCTTTGTTCTGCATTTGCCAGCAAAAACCTTGACTATAAAAACCAAATCGTAGTCAACGCCAGAAAATATATTATCCAGCACATCAATGAAAAGCTGACCTTAAACGATGTGGCAGAAGCTTTCTGCATCAGCCCCAATTACTTAAGCGTCCTCTTTTCCAAATATAACGATATTGGTTTTTCGGATTTTATTAATCAGAATAAAATTGATGCTGCCAAAAAAATGATGAAAGACGGGGATTACAAAATTTACGAAATTTCTGATCTGCTGGGATTTGAAAGCTCCTTTTACTTCAGCAGGGTTTTCAAAAAAGTAACCGGATTCTCCCCCAGGGATTATATGAAAACGATCCTGTAGTCTTCCAAACGTTACCGTTCACACAGACCTGCGCATTTACTGCGACGGTCGTAAGAAAGTGATTCACGGAGTGAACAGAACTTCCAAACAGATATTGTATATAATCGTAAAATATTTTATTCTTCTTTTTTTTATTCTGTGCTATACTCAATAAAAAAAAGGGAGAGTTTCTTATATGTTTCACGAACTTGCACAGACCTGCCGCCTGTCTCCTGACCGCCTTGCCATTTATCCATCTGCTTCTATCCGCGATGCATGGGAGGGACTGGACGAAGACTGGAAAAACGGCACTTTAGAGCTTGGAAAATCTTATCTGGACTATATTTATCCCCAGCTATCTGCAAAAGATTATCTGGACTATTTTTACACAGGAAACCGTGTCCGTTTTGAAGAAAAATATTTTGCCAGACGCCGCGCCCTTGATGCCCTTGTTCTGGCTGAATGTGTGGCGGATACCGGGGAATTTTTAAACGATATCATCAACGGGATATTTTGTATCTGTGAGGAAAGCGGCTGGCAGCTTCCCCCCCACAACACCTATATCCGTGATACGCCTCCCCTTCCCCTGCCAGACTCCGGGGATCCTGTCCTTGATCTTTTCGCCTGTGAGACGGGCAGCATTTTAGCCACCGTAAGTTATCTGCTGGGGGACAAATTAGACGGATTCTCGCCCCTGATTCAGGAGCGGATACGCCGGGAACTTGAAGCCAGAGTCTTCCGTCCCTATCTGGAACGCCATTTCTGGTGGATGGGCAACGGAAAAGACCCTTTAAACAACTGGACCATCTGGTGTACGCAGAATGTGCTTCTGTGCGCCTTTCTTGCAGATATTGACGATACACTCCGCCGCCGGATTCTTGTGAAAGCATGTCAGAGTGTGGATTATTACCTGATGGACTTTGGGGAAGACGGGTGCTGTGTGGAAGGGGCTGCCTATTACCGCTGTTCCGGTCTGTGCCTGTTTAACGTTCTGGAAATTCTAAACGGCGTAACCGGAAATCACTTTTTGAGTTTGTATCAGGAGCCGAAAATCCAAAATATCGCTTCTTATATTATGAATGTCCACATACAGGACAAATATTATGCAAATTTTGCTGACTGTTCACCTGTTGCAGGCAGATGCGGCGTCAGGGAATTTCTCTTTGCATGTCGTACCGGAAATAAAAACATGGCGGCCCTTGCCGCAAAGGACTTCGCCGCAGGAATATCCGAAACTATGCTGCTTTCGCAGGAAAACAATCTATACTACCGCCTGCAGAATGCTTTTTCCATAAAGGATATCCTTTCCGCTGCCGCCGAAGCCAATTCCGGCCCTGTCAGCTATCCGGATATTTACTATCCCAGCGCAGGACTTTTCATTGCCCGGGACGATGTATATTTTCTGGCCGTAAAAGCCGGCTGCAACGGTGAAAGCCACGGCCACAACGACACTGGAAGCTTTATTGTTTACAAAAACGGCTCTCCCCTGCTGATAGATGTCGGGGTGGAAAGCTACACAAAGAAAACATTTTCTCCCCAGCGTTATGAAATCTGGACCATGCAGTCCGCTTATCATAACCTTCCTACTGTCTGCGGCTGTATGCAGAAAGATGGAAACGCCTATGGCGCGGCAGATGTACAAACCTGTTTTTCCGGCTCCTGCTGTGAAATTCAGATGGACATTGCTCCTGCTTACCCTCCTGAATCCAATCTGCTCTATTACATCCGTAAGGCGGTTTTGGTAAAAGGGGAGGGCATCCGGTTCCATGATTCCTTCTGCCTGCAGGACAATCTGCCCGGTTCCCCGTCTGACAGTCATGTGGTATTAAGCTTTATGACTTATGAAAGGCCTGTTCTGGAACCGCAGCAGGATGCTTTGCTATTCCATATAGGAGACAAAGGTTCCCTGCACATTTCCGGCGGCTCCTTCCTCCGGACAGAAACCATTCCCATTACCGACCAGCGCCTGTCGGTGGCATGGGAGCACGAAATCTACCGGATACTTATCTGGGCTTTGGATGATGAAATAGATATTCGTATTTCTTAAATAGTCTGCCTGACAGACGGCACGTACTTAAAAATCCGGATTTAAATTTCCAAAGAATCAAGGGACACTCCCACATAGGAAGTGTCCCTTGTTTTCTTATCACAAGCTGGCCCGCGAAGCGTGGCAGCGTTTGTTTTTGCCTGATAATATTCTATATTACGGCTGTTTGCCAATATAGGCCAGTATGCCACCATCCACATAAAGCACATGCCCGTTTACAAAGTCTGACGCGTCAGAAGCAAGGAATACTGCAGGCCCCTGCAGATCCTCCGTCTCTCCCCAGCGGGCTGCCGGAGTCTTGGCAATAATAAACTGGTCAAAAGGATGTCTGCTGCCATCCGGCTGGGTTTCACGCAGCGGCGCCGTCTGGGGTGTTGCAATATAGCCAGGACCGATACCGTTACACTGGATATTGTACTCGCCGTATTCAGAGGCAATATTTCTGGTAAGCATCTTAAGGCCGCCTTTTGCCGCCGCATAAGCGGAAACTGTCTCCCGTCCAAGTTCGCTCATCATGGAGCAGATGTTGATAATCTTTCCGTGTCCCTTTTTGATCATGCTGGGAATAACAGCTTTAGATACAATAAAAGGTGCGTTAAGGTCTACGTCAATCACCTGCCGGAACTGGTCTGCGCTCATCTCGCACATGGGAATTCTCTTAATAATACCTGCATTGTTTACAAGAATATCAATGACGCCCACTTCATTTTCGATTTTGGCGACCATATCCTGTACCTGCTCTTCACTTGTCACATCGCAGACATAACCGTGAGCCTTAATTCCTTTTTCCTCATAAGCAGCAAGCCCCTTGTCCACCAGTTCCTGCTTAATGTCGTTAAACACAATTGTTGCGCCTGCCTCTGCATAAGCGGATGCAATTGCAAATCCGATACCGTAGGATGCCCCTGTCACAAGGGCTACTTTTCCTTCCAAAGAAAATTTCTTGATAAAATCTCCCATTTTTCTTCTCTCCTTCTCTTTTCCTTCTATCCTTTTTCCCTAAATATCCGTTTGTTTATCTCCCCCACTGCCTGTAATTACATCAAATCCTTCATTGCCACGCCGTCCATATCGTCAAACGCCTGGTTCTCTCCTACCATTCCCCAGATAAAGGTATAAGCCTGGGAACCGCATCCTGCATGGATGGACCAGCTCGGGGAAATAACAGCCTCCTCATTCCTCATGACAATATGCCTTGTTTCCGTGGGTTCTCCCATATAGTGCATGACAATGGCATCTTCCGGCATTTCGAAGTATAAATAAACCTCCATACGCCTGTCATGGGTATGGCAGGGCATTGTATTCCATACGCTTCCCGGCATCAGTTTCGTCATTCCCATCACCAACTGACAGCTCTCCACCTGTCCCGGAAGGATGTACTTGCAGATAACTCTGTGGTTTGCCTCTTCCAGTGAACCAAGTTCCACTTTATTTTCATCTTTGATGACCACTACCCCGTCTTCCGGCGTCCCCTCAGGTTTAATCAGGACTGTAGGATATTCCTTGTGCGCAGGCGCACTGTTTAAATAAAATTTAGCAGGCTCCTGGGAATTTACGCTCTCGAAAGTGATATCTTTTGAACCCATTCCGATATACATGCCTTCTTTATATCCAAGTTCATATGTCCTGCCGTCAATTACGATCCTGCCTGCGCCGCCGATATTGATGACGCCCATTTCCCTTCTCTGAAGGAAATATTCCGCACGCAGTTCGTCTCCCGCCGTAAGCTTCAGCGCCTCCACCGGAACCGCCGCACCCGTAATAATCCGGTCGATATGGCTGTACACCAGCTTAATCTCCCCAGGCACAAACAAATCCTGAATCAGAAATTCTTCCCTTAATCTCTCGGTGGTATAATGCTTCACATCCCTTGGTGAAGCTGCCGTTCTTAATTCCATCTTCGCAATCCCTTCCTTTCCCTCCCGGAGCCGCGCCCCGGAATAATTCTTTATCTTTTCTGTTATTGTTATTATACTAGAAAAAATTATCTATTTCTTTTCAAATATTTCTGTAAATATTGCATATCATGAACACATCCTATATAATTTAAAGAAAAAGCACCGCCATTTTCAGAAAGGATATCCTTATGACCGAACTCTCCTCCTGCAGGCAGGCCATAGAAAACTGCCGTACCTCCCAGACCTTTGCCATTGCGCATTTATATAAGGAAGAAAAGACCATGGATATGCACATCCATGACTGCTACGAGATTTACTACTCCATTTCCGGCGGAAAGCAGTTTTTGATTGACAATAAATTTTATGCCATTGAACCGGGCGATGTTTTCATTATCAATCAATATGAAAGCCACAAAATTACCCAGATAGATAAAATCATGCACGAGCGCATTGTGCTTTCCATCCACCCGGAATACACAAAGCGGCTTGCTTCCCCTGAGACAGATCTGGACGCCTGTTTCTCCCGCCGTCCGGCTGACTTCTCCCACAAGATTTCCTTAAGCCGGGAGCAGCAGAAACGTTTTCTCTACTATATTAATAAGATTACCAATGCGGAAGGATACGGGCACGATATTCTGGAACAGACCGCCTTTATGGAACTGATGGTACTGCTCAACAGGCTTGCCTTAACCAGCCATCCGCCTAAAACCGTCTCCAGCTATATTTACAACCAGCAGGTGGATGACATTCTGGCATATATCAATTTAAATATTACCTCCCCCATCACCATCGGCCAGTTGGCAGGGGAATTTTATTTAAGTGAATCCTATATCTGCCGCATTTTCAAGTCGGCAACCGGAACCACCATAAACAAATACATTACCGCCCGGCGCATCAGCATCGCAAAATCCCTTTTAAGCGACGGCGCCAGCGCCATGGAGGCTTATGAAAAGAGCGGCTTTTCGGACTACAGCAACTTTTTTAAAGCGTTCACCCGGGCAGTAGGGATTTCCCCCAAAAAATATGCCCAGTGCAGTGTCAGTTAGAATTTTACAAAGTCTGACACAAAAAGAAAAAAATATGGAAAAAACAATCGTAATTTTTACCAATTTTTTTCTTTAAAAACTACCATTAATCGTCATTATGATGTATAATTCTTATAAAGGCAGTCAAAGACCCCTCTGCAGGCAGTGGGGCATTTGACCCTCGCGGCAGTCGCCAAATGTACATGCATGTTTGCCTGGCGCATTGCCCGCGGGAATAAATTAGGAGGATAGTATTATGGCAAAAGAAATGATTGCAATGCTTCTTGCCGGCGGTCAGGGTTCACGTCTTTACGCCCTGACAGAGAAGCTTGCCAAACCAGCAGTACCCTTTGGCGGTAAATATCGTATTATCGATTTTCCGCTTTCTAACTGTGTCAACTCCGGAATTGACACCGTAGGTATTTTGACCCAGTACCAGCCGCTGGAACTGAATGAGTATATCGGCAATGGCCAGCCCTGGGATCTGGACAGACTTTACGGAGGCGTCCATGTTCTGCCCCCTTACCAGAAAGCAAGCGGCTCAGACTGGTACAAGGGAACCGCAAATGCGATTTACCAGAATATATCGTTTATCGAACGGTATGACCCCGAATATGTTATCATTCTCTCCGGCGACCAGATTTGTAAGCAGGATTACAATGATTTCCTTAAGTTCCACAAAGAAAAGGACGCTGAATTCAGTGTGGCCGTTATGGAAGTTCCCTGGGAGGAAGCTTCCCGCTTCGGCCTGATGGTTGCAGACGAAAATGACAAGATTACCGAATTCCAGGAGAAACCCAAGAATCCCAAGTCCAACTTAGCGTCCATGGGTATCTATATCTTCAACTGGGATATTCTTAAGAAATATCTGGAGGAAGATGAGGCGGACACTACATCAGAAAATGATTTCGGCAAAAATATTATCCCCAATCTGCTGCGCGATAACCGCAGAATGTATGCTTATCATTTCAGCGGATACTGGAAAGATGTGGGAACCATTTCCTCCCTGTGGGAAGCAAACATGGAAGTCCTGGATCCTGAACACAGCGGAATCAACCTTTTTGATGACAATTGGAAAATCTACAGCCGTAACAGCGGTATGACCGGACATAAGATCAATCCCGGCGCAATTGTAGAAAACTCCATGATTACCGACGGATGCCGCATTAAAGGCACTGTCAGACATTCCATCTTGTTTGCAGGCGTGCGTGTGGAAGACGGCGCTGTTATTGAAGATGCTGTTATCATGGGCAACACGGTGGTCAAATCCGGCGCTGTTGTAAAACACTGTATTGTAGCTGAAAATGTAACCATCGGTGAGAATGCCGTGGTTGGCGCAATGCCTTCCGGTGACGGTGACGTTCATGACGTAGCTACTATCGGCAACGGCATCACCATTGGAGCCAATGCGAAAATCGGCCCCAAAGCCATGATAAATAAAAATGTAGAAGGCGGTGAAGAACAATGGTAAAATCAAATACAAGTGTGCTTGGGATTCTTTTCCCCAACAGTTATGACTCACTGGTTCCCGAACTGGTCAACGTGCGTTTGATGGCTTCCATCCCTTTTGCCAGCCGTTACCGCCTGATTGATTTCCCTTTGTCAAGCATGACAAATTGTGATATCTATAACATTTCCGTCATGGTAAACAATAACTATCATTCCCTGATGGATCATCTGGCTTCCGGCCGTGAATGGGATCTTGTCCGTAAAAACGGAGGTTTACATATTTTCCCGCCCTATGCGGAAAAAGCATCCAAGCCCTATACCGGACGGGTAGGCGCTCTTGCCTACCTTCTGGAGTTCTTAGTAGACCAGAAGGAAAAATATGTTGCCATGGCAGATACCAATGTAGTCATGAATTTTGACTTTAAAGCTATGGTGAAATCCCATATTGAAAGCGGCGCTGACATTACTGTAGCCTACAACCAGCAGGAACTTCCTGCCGGATTGATCAACTCCCCGTCAACAGACCAGAGTTACTATTATACTTTTGATATTGAAAATGGCCGCATCGTAAAGATTTACGTAAATTCCAAGGAAACAGGAGTTCAGAATTTCTCCATGAATACCTTTGTGGTTGAACGTGAGCTTCTGATTGACCTGATTAATACGGCATTTGTACGCGGGCAGGAATATTTCGAGCGGGATGTCCTGCTGCCCCAGCTCAACAAATTAAATGTACAGGCTTATAAATATGACGGATATATTGCGCGAATCTGTGACATGAAGAGTTACTTCGACGAAAATATGAGGCTTTTGGACGACTACAATCTGGACGGCCTTTTCGCCGGTTCTCCTATCTACACCAAGATTCGTGACGATAACCCTACCAGATACATTGAAGGAGCCAAGATTCAAAATGTAATGGCTGCTGACGGATGTATCATCGAAGGCGACGTGGAAAACAGTATCCTGTTCCGTGGCGTTAAGGTTGCCAAAGGCGCGAAAGTTAAAAACTGTATTTTAATGCAGGACTCCGTTGTGGAAGCAGGATGTAACATTGAATATCTCATCACAGACAAGAACGTTACTATTACAGCCGGAAAAGAAATGAAAGGTACTGATACCTTCCCGGTTTATATCGGAAAACTCCAGACTGTATAGTATTACCTTTATAAGGAAACAGCAGCAGCTAAACCGCCTATGTGTTTAGCTGCTGTTTTGTTACAATAAGCTGGCCCACGAGGCGTGGCAGTGTTTGTTACAATAAGCTGTGACAGCGTTTGTTACAATCGGCAATAAGCCGGAGGGATGCTGTATTATGTTGTTTCAGGGTAGTGTAAAATAATTTGTGTCTTTGGAAAAAAATACCTCTTTTTTGGTAAG
>CAMWUN010000059.1 GCA_947177425.1 uncultured bacterium | reverse complement strand
GCGTTTGTTACAATAAGCCAGCCCGCGGAACGTGGCAGCGTTTGTTACAATAAGCCAGCCCGCGGAACGTGGCAGCGTTTGTTACAATAAGCTGGCTCGCGGAGCGTGGCAGCGTTTGTTGTTACTGTACCATCAGATTGGTATACCCCATGAGGCTTTCATCCACGGCTCTTGCCGCCTCTCTTCCTTCCCGGATGGCCCACACTACCAGAGACTGTCCCCGGTGCATATCCCCTGCGGTGAACACATTTTTCACGTTCGTCTCATAGGCTCCAGGCAGAGTATTTACATTAGTGCGCTGGTTAACTTCCACCTTGAAAGCGTCTGTCACGTATTTCTGGCTTCCCGTAAATCCAGCCGCAATCAGGACAATCTCCGCCGGAAGAGTCTGTTCGGAGCCGGGAATCTCCTTCATATTCATGCGCCCTGTTTCATCCTTCTCCCAGGACAGCTTTACGATTTTGACAGCTTTTAAGTTTCCGCTTTTGTCTTTCACAAACTCCTTAACGGTTGACTCATAAATTCTGGGGTCATGGCCAAAAACCGCTATAGCTTCCTCCTGTCCGTAATCTGTCTTGGAGACTTTGGGCCACTCCGGCCATGGATTGTTTTCAGCCCGCTTATCCGGCGCCTTGGGCATCATCTCAATCTGTGTCACAGATTTACAGCCGTGGCGGATACTGGTGCCCACGCAGTCGTTTCCGGTGTCCCCGCCGCCGATAATAACTACATTTTTATCCCTGGCATTCACAAAATTTCCATCCTTAAAATCAGAGTCCAGAAGGCTTTTTGTGTTTGCCTTTAAAAAGTCCACGGCAAAATAAATCCCTTTGGCATCCCTTCCCGGTGCGCCTATGTCCCGGGGACTGGATGCACCGCAGGCCAGTATGACTCTGTCAAAATCCTTAAGCAGTTTTTCCGCCTTTATCTCCTTCCCCACATCGGCTCCTGTTACAAAGGTAACGCCCTCTGCTTCCATCACTTTCACTTTCCGCTCCACAATATGTTTTTCTAATTTCATATTGGGGATTCCATACATAAGGAGTCCCCCGATTCTGTCAGAACGTTCAAACACGGTGACACTGTGCCCCCGTTTATTTAGCTGGTCCGCCGCCGCAAGGCCGGAAGGGCCGCTTCCCACAACCGCTACGTTTTTTCCCGTTCTCACCTTGGGAGGCTTCGGATCCGCATATCCTTTGGCATAGGCATTTTCAATGATTGCATACTCATTTTCTTTGGTGGCAACCGGCTCCCCGTTCAGTCCGCAGGTACAGGCGGCCTCACACAGGGCCGGGCACACCCGGGATGTAAATTCCGGAAAGCTGTTGGTCTTCACAAGCCGGTTGTATGCCTGCTCCCAGTTTCCAATATAAACCAGGTCATTCCATTCCGGAACCAGATTATGAAGCGGGCACCCACTGGTCATGCCCCCGATAGTCATTCCCGACTGGCAAAAGGGCACTCCGCACTCCATACACCGCGCCCCCTGGAGCTGCTGTTTTTCCATGGAAAGACGTTCATGGAATTCCTTAAAATTTTTGATTCTGTCCCTGGGCTGTACATCCTTTGCCACTTCTCTTTTATAATCCATAAATCCTGTTGGTTTTCCCATCCTTAGCTCCTTTCCGCGCCTTTAACCGCATAAAAAGCTTCAATCTGTGCCTGCTCCGCGCTAAGCCCTTTTTCCTCCATCTGTACAATGGTGGTAAGCATCTTTTCATAATCATAAGGAATGATTTTTTTGAACTTAGGCAGGTAATCCTTGAAATTGTCCAAAATCAGCTTGCCTTTTTCGGAATTAGTCAGCGCCACATGCTCTTTAACCATTTCTTTCAATTCAATCACGTCATATTTGCTGGTCACTTCATAAGAAGAAACCATCTCTTTGTTCAGCCGGATATAAAGGTCATTGTCCTCGTCCAGTACATAAGCAATACCGCCGCTCATTCCAGCCGCAAAATTCTTACCTGTAGGGCCCAGCACCACCACACGTCCTCCGGTCATATATTCACAGCCGTGATCGCCTACGCCCTCCACCACCGCAACAGCGCCGGAATTGCGCACGCAGAACCGTTCCCCTGCCACGCCGTTAATAAAGGCTTTTCCGCTGGTGGCGCCATAAAGCGCCACATTTCCTATGATAACATTGTTTTCCGCTTTAAACCTGCTTCCTCTGGGAGGATAAACAATCAGCCTTCCCCCGGAAAGCCCTTTTCCGAAGTAATCATTGCTGTCCCCCACAAGTTCCAGTGTAAGTCCTTTGGGAATGAACGCGCCGAAACTCTGTCCCCCTGCGCCTGTGCAGAGTACCCGGTAGGTATCCTCTTTCAGATCGTCCCCCAGACGCCTGGTAATCTCGGAACCCAAAATCGTACCAAAGGCTCTGTCCGTATTCTTTACGTCCACTTCAATGCTGCGCTTGTTCCCTGTGTTCATGGATTTATTTAGCTGCTTTAAAAGCACCTTTTCATCCATAGTCTCTTCCAGCTTAAAATCATAAACCTGCTTCGGGTCAAAAGTTACCTTTTCCCTGCCCCCCACGTAAGGGTTGGTCAAAATCAGGCTTAAATCCACCTGCTTCTGGCTGTCGGTCAGATTTTCTTTTACTTTCAGAAACTCTGTATGCCCTACCAGATCGTCCACTCTGCGGACGCCAAGTTTCGCCATGTATTCCCTCAGTTCCTGTGCAATAAAACGCATGAAATTCATAACATATTCCGGTTTCCCTTTGAAATTCTTACGCAGCGCAGGATTCTGGGTCGCCACACCCACCGGACAGGTGTCCAGATTACATACACGCATCATAACGCATCCCATAGTCACAAGGGGAGCCGTTGCAAAGCCAAACTCCTCCGCTCCCAAAATGGCGGCTATGGCAACATCCCGGCCGCTCATCAGCTTTCCGTCTGTCTCGATCCTTACCTTGTTCCTAAGACCGTTCATAATCAGCGTCTGGTGTGTCTCTGCCAGCCCCAGTTCCCAGGGGAGTCCTGCATTGTGGATAGAATTCCGGGGAGCCGCCCCTGTACCGCCGTCATAGCCGGACACCAGGATGACCTGTGCGCCAGCCTTGGCTACCCCTGCCGCAACGGTTCCCACACCAGCTTCGGAAACCAGCTTAACACTGATGCGGGCCTCTTTATTTGCATTTTTCAAATCGTATATCAGTTCCGCCAAATCCTCGATAGAATAAATATCATGATGGGGCGGAGGTGAAATCAGCCCCACCCCGGGCGTGGAATGTCTGGTCTTTGCAATCCACGGGTAAACCTTGCCCCCGGGTAAATGTCCGCCCTCACCGGGCTTCGCTCCCTGTGCCATCTTAATCTGAATTTCATTTGCGCTTACCAGATATCTGCTGGTAACGCCAAACCGTCCCGATGCCACCTGCTTAATAGCGGAACATCTATTGACTCCATCAGTCATAGTCAGTCTGTCCAACTCTTCACCACCTTCCCCTGAGTTGGAACGTCCGTGAAGACGGTTCATGGCAATCGCCATGGTTTCATGGGCCTCCTTAGAGATGGAACCGTAGGACATGGCGCCTGTCTTGAATCTGGTGACAATAGCGTCCACGCTTTCCACTTCCTCAATAGGAATTTCCTTTTTAGGATAATTAAAGTCCATAAGGCCCCGGAGATTTTTGATGGATTCCTCATCGTTGACCAGCGCAGTATATTCTTTGAATAGCTGGTAGTCCCCCCGTCTGGTGGATTCCTGCAGCAGATGGATGGTAGCCGGATTGTATAAATGTTCGTCCGCTCCACTCCTCATTTTGTGGTGCCCCAGACTGTCAAGGGTCAGGTCATTGGCCAGACCAAGCGGGTCAAAAGCCTGCGAGTGGAGAGCATCCACCTGTTTTTCTATATCTTTTATGGTAATACCGCCCACACGACAGACAGTATGGGGAAAATACTTATTTATTACTTCCTTATTAATCCCAATTGCCTCAAAAATCTGGGAACCCTCGTAGGACTGTATGGTACTGATGCCCATCTTGGATGCAATCTTCACAATGCCGTGAATAATTGCATTGTTGTAGTCCTCCACCGCCGCATAATAATCCTTATCCAGCATATGGCTGTCAATCAGTTCCTTGATGGACTCCTGTGCCAGATAGGGGTTAATTGCGCAGGCGCCATAGCCCAGCAGGGTTGCAAAATGATGGACTTCCCTTGGCTCGCCTGATTCCAGAATAAGAGCAACGCTGGTTTTCTTTTTCGTCACTACCAGATGACGGTTCAGGGCGGAAACTGCCAGCAGGGAAGGAATCGCAACGTGGTTTTCATCTACGCCCCTGTCGGAAAGAACTATTATATTTACGCCGTCCCAGTAGGCACGGTCCACCTCCACGAACAGCCTGTCGATAGCCCTCTCAAGGCTGGTGTTTTTATAATATGTGATAGGAATGACTTCCACTTTGAAGCCGTCCTTCTTCATGCTCTTAATCTTCATCAAATCCGTGTTGGTCAAAATCGGGTTATTTACCCGCAGCATGTTACAGTTTTTCGGTATTTCTTCCAGAATGTTTCCGTCTGTCCCAATATATACCGTGGCGGAGGTGACAACTTCCTCCCTGATAGCGTCAATAGGGGGATTTGTCACCTGGGCAAACAACTGCTTAAAATAGTGGAACAGGGGATGATAGGTCTTGCTCAGCACTGGAATTGGTGTGTCCACGCCCATGGCCGCTATGGCTTCGCCGCCGTTCTTCGCCATGGGAAGGATGCTGTTTTTCACTTCTTCATAGGAATAGCCGAAAGCTTTCTGCATCCGCTGGCGTTCTTCGTCTGTAAACGACGGAACTCTTTCGTTGGGAATCTTCAAATCATGGAGATGTACCAGATTCCTGTCCAGCCACTCCCCGTAAGGCGCTCTGGATGCATAAGTCTCCTTCAGTTCATCGTCATCAATCACTTTCCCTTTCACCATATCCACCAGCAGCATCTTGCCTGGACGAAGTCTCTCCTTCACGAGAATTCTGGAAGGATCAATGTCCAGAACGCCTACCTCTGAGGAAAGAATCAACTGGTCGTCGTCGGTAATCATATAGCGGGAAGGACGCAGACCGTTCCTGTCAAGCACCGCCCCCATTTTGTCGCCGTCGCAGAACAAAATAGAAGCCGGACCGTCCCATGGTTCCATCATAGTGGCATAGTACTGGTAAAAATCCTTTTTATGCTGGGACATGGTTTTATTGTTCGCCCACGGCTCAGGAATGGTAATCATAACCGCAAGAGGTAAATCCATGCCGCTCATGACCAGAAACTCCAGTGTGTTGTCCAGCATGGCTGAATCGGAGCCTGACGTATTCACCACCGGAAGCACTTTGTGAAGCAGACCGCGGAGATGCTCTGACTCCATATTTTCCTCCCGGGCCAGCATCTTATCCGCGTTGCCCCGGATAGTATTAATTTCCCCATTGTGCACAATAAACCGGTTGGGATGCGCCCGCTCCCAGCTTGGGTTTGTGTTGGTGGAAAAGCGGGAATGCACCATGGCAACAGCCGACTCGTAATCCTTATCCTGCAAATCCCCAAAGAATGTCCTTAACTGGCCTACCAGAAACATTCCCTTATATACAATGGTTCTGCTGGATAAGGACACCACATAAGTATTATCCGAAGACTGTTCAAAAACCCGTCTTGCCACATACAAAAGCCTGTCAAAGGCAACTCCCTTTTCCACCCCGGCAGGTTTCTGGATAAATGCCTGCATAATGTGAGGCATACATTCCACTGCTTTATGCCCCAGTACTGAAGGATTTATGGGAACTTCCCGCCACCCCAGGAAAGTCAGTCCTTCCTTCTCCACAATAATTTCAAACATCTTTCTGGCCTGATTTTTGCGCAGTTCATCCTGGGGAAAGAAAAACATGCCCACACCGTATTCCCGCTCTTCCCCTATGGAAATGCCCAGCGGCTTTGTCACTTTCTTAAAAAACTTATGCGGTATCTGGGTAAGAATCCCTACTCCGTCCCCGGTTTTCCCTTCCGCATCCTTCCCTGCCCTGTGCTCAAGATTTTCCACTATCTTAAGGGCGTTTTCCACCGTCTCACGGCTTTTTACTCCTTTAATATTGACGCAGGCTCCAATACCGCAATTATCATGCTCAAACTCCGGGCGGTACAAAGGCGCCTCGGGCTGTGTCCTTTTTACATCAAACATGCCTCTTTCTCCTTCCCTTATTATAAAAACCCTGCCTGCAGGATTCTCTTCCTGCGGCGGGATTTAACGACATATATCCGCGTCTTTACAGTGCGGCATATTTTGCCGTGCAGAAGCGTTGCAAAACTTTTCTGTACGGCAAAAAGGTCGCAAAGAGCATGAAACCCGCTCCTTTGCGACCTGTAGATTTAATATACAACAGTTTTTTTCATTTGTAAATAACGAATATTTATGCTATTGTCTGACAATAAGACAATTTATTTCTATACGGATTACTTGAATGTAAATTCATGTTATTGTCTGTCATTTTCACACAAAAACTATGAACATAGACTGTCTTCAATCCAATATTTCTTAATGCCCTTCCCTGCCCAGACACTTCCTTTGTATGTAAAAAAATAAAAAAACAGCTCCGGCAAAGAATATTGTCCCCATTGTCAGCGCAATCTTTCTGTCCATATCTGCAAGCACATTCCGGTATGTCATTGCATAAATCCCCACATTCGCCACTCCATGAAAAAGCACCGGCACAGCAAAACTCCCATATTGTTCATAAAAATAGGCAATCAATAGCCCCAATATGCTCCCATACACCGCCTGTACAATATTTCCATGATATATACCAAACAAAAGGGAAGAAAACACCAGTGCAGTTTTATAGTTGAAGCACCGCTTCATCCGGTTGTAAAGCAGTCCCCGGAATACAGCCTCCTCCGCCAGCGGGGAAATGATTCCATACAAAACAAGCCCCACAGCAAACTGCACACCATACTGCAGTTCATAGATTTCTTCATAAGTTTCTGAACTGCCCGTAAAGCCTGTCTGGGTAAAAAAAATATTAAGGCTCACCGCCGCACAATAAGCAAACGCCGCCAGTAAGCGGTAAGCTGTCATCTTCCCTGCATCTGTCAGCGCTTTTCCTCCGGCGCCATTTTGTGTCTGACTTACCTGATGCGCTGTCCCGGACAGCGGCCCGCTGATTTCCCGCTTTACCGCCGGCCAGATTACAGCAGTCCCGGCCAGTATGGAAAGGCCGTATATCATTCCCTGCAAAGTTGGGCCATGCCGGTTCAAAACAGCAATTGCTTTCTCCCCGCCGCTGGTAACAATAAAATTCAAAAGCATCCACAAAACAACTTCCGCCATGTCGTGTACCGCATAATACACTAACAGCGGAAGCAGCAGGTAAGCTGTCTTTTTAAGGGACGGCCATTTCTTTAGTTCTTCTTCGTCCCATCTGCAGCTAAATGTCCTCCAAAAATTCATTTTCCCTCCAGCATCTCCTTTATCCCCGGAAAAATAATGTTTTCCAGCACCCCTATGGGAGCGAATCTTTCCCTGTACAAGCCAATTGCCCTGGCCGCCTCTTCACTGGAAAATCCATAAAAATCCATAAAACTGTCTTTCAGAGGCGGCCCAATAAATGGCTCCAGCTTGTCCAAATCAAACTAACAATACCGAAACATAACATCCCCGCTTTATTTAATATTTAACTTTGCAAACAAGTCTCCCAGACTGGTTCCCACGCTCTCCTTAGAGCCAAACTGCTTCACATCAAAGCTTTCCACTTCCTCCGCCTGCTGCTGTTCTTCCACAGCCTTCATGCTTAAGGAAATCTTACCGTCATTCGTATTTAAGACCTTAACCTTAACCTGGTCGCCCACCTTAAGGACCTCGGAGGGCTTCTTGATTCTTCTCTGGCTGATTTGGGAGATATGCACCAGACCGCTTAGGCCATCTTTCAAATCCACAAATGCCCCATAAGGCTGAAGGCTCTCTACCGTCCCCTCCAAAATGGTTCCCGGCACCAGCATTGCCACCTTGTGGTCATGTTCTTCCTTCTTCTGTTCCTTCAGCACTTCCTTTGCCGAAAGAACCAGCTTTTCTTTTTCCCTGTCCACCGTTATGACACGTACAGTCAGTTCTTTTCCCTTATAGGATTCCAAATCCTCCACATAGGAAAGAGCCAGATGCGAAGCCGGAATAAATCCCCGGATGCCTTCCAGATAAGCAACCACTCCTGCGTTTACTGTCTCACTTACCTTTACGGAAAGATTTTTCTTTTCTTCCATATATCCGGCAAGTACATCCCACGCAAGCACCTCATTGGCTTCCTTTTTGGAAAGAAGAATATTGCCCTGTCCATCGTCCATCTTTACCACAGTGGCTTCAATCACATCTCCTGCATGCACATCCGCCATGATGGAAAAGTCCGGGTCACTGCTCATATCCGCCGCCTTGATGATTCCCTGGGTATAATACTTTAAATCCAGAGTCACTTCCTCCTCATTTACATCAATTACTGTTCCCTGAATCACATCCCCCTCATTAATTTTGCGGAAAGATGCTTCCAGTTCCTTTTCATAATCCTTCATTGTTTCTTCCATACTTTTTCAATCTCCTAACCTTCTGCCGTTCTGGCGGCTCTATAGTCTGTATTTCCCTATAGTATAACACATTTGAAGCGAAATGGAGAAATGAATCATTGATATTTCATTAAATTTCCTTAAACTTGTCCGTCCCCATACCGCATACCGGGCACTTGAAATCTGCCGGAAGCTCATCGCCTTCATAAATGTAACCGCAGACTTCACATTTAAATCTGCGCACTTTTCCATCTTCCGCCTTCTTTTCATCCTCATCGGGAATGTAGGTCGGCGCATTCTTCGGGCTCTTGCCTTTGATTACCTTATGATAATATGCATAGGTCATGGCGTCCCTGTCCCCGAGGACCTCCGCTCCTTTTACTTCACCTAAAAACACCGTATGGGTAGCGGTTTCCATCTTGTCAATCACATCGCACACTATATAAGCGCAAGAATCAGATACAATGGGCATATGATCCTCAACACTGTATTTCACCTTTGAAAATTTGTCAGCTTCCCTGCCAGACTGAAAGCCGAAGTTTCCTATGATTGACGGTTCCGAATCTTCTGCCAGTATGGAAATAGCAAATTTGCCAGTCTCGCTGATACACTGGTTCGTATAGTTGTTGTGATTGATGCTGACTGCTATTGTTGCTGGTGAAGAGGTAATCTGCATGGCGCTGTTTGCCGTACATCCCGTAGGTCTTCCATTGTCCCATGTGCTGACAACGTAAACGCCGTATGATAGTTTATGAAATGCATTTTGGTTCATCCTTTTGCTCCTCCAAGATTTGGTTAATATTAGTAATAATTACTATTTTAATTTATATTTTCTGGTGCCTAAAGTCAATACTATTTTTCCCATTCTGTAAAAGAACATTCACGTTACTGTTCACACAGACCTGCGCATTCCCTGAGAACATGATTCAAGTGTGAGAGGTATTATCGCCCCGAATGTTACTATGAGCGGCTCCCCAGGCGTGGCAGCGTTTGTTTTTGACATCCACAGATTTTCCCTATATAATTTAGAACATATATACTAATTTATACCACCAGCAGGAGAACTTATGAGTATTTTAAATGTAGAACACTTAAGCCACGGCTTCGGCGACAGGGCAATTTTTCAGGATGTCTCTTTCCGTCTTTTAAAAGGAGAGCATATCGGTCTTATGGGGGCAAACGGAGAAGGGAAATCCACCTTCATGAATATCATCACAGGCAGGCTTATGCCGGATGAAGGAAAGGTGGAATGGGCCAAAAATGTCCGTGTAGGATATCTTGACCAGCACACCGCTCTTGAGAAGGGCATGTCCATAAGAACTGTACTATCCTCAGCTTTTGATTTTCTCTACGGAATGGAAGCGCAGATGAATGAAATCTGCGATAAGATGGCTGACGCTTCCGAAAAAGAACTGGAACTTTATATGGAGGAGCTTGGAACTATACAGGACTTACTGACTGTCCACGACTTCTATCTGATTGATGCCAAAGTGGAAGAGGTTGCAAGAGCTTTAGGGCTTACGGACTTAGGTCTGGAAAAAGATGTGACGGAATTAAGCGGCGGCCAGCGCACCAAAGTTCTGCTTGGGAAGCTTCTTCTGGAAAAACCGGACATCCTTCTTTTGGATGAGCCTACCAATTACCTGGATGCAGAACACATTGAATGGCTGAAACGATACTTAAATGAGTACGAAAATGCCTTTATCCTTATCTCCCATGATATCCCCTTTTTAAACAGCGTCATCAATCTGATTTATCATATGGATAACCAGAAGCTTGACCGCTATCCGGGAGATTATGACAAATTCCAGGAAGTTTATGCCATGAAAAAAGCACAGCTTGAGGCCGCATACAACAAACAGCAGAAGGAAATTGCCGATCTGAAGGATTTCGTTGCCCGCAATAAGGCAAGGGTAGCCACCCGCAATATGGCCATGTCCCGTCAGAAAAAGCTGGATAAGATGGATGTCATTGAGCTGGCAGGCGAAAAGCCCAGACCGGAATTTTATTTTAAAGAAGCGAGAACCCCCGGACGCTACATCTTTCAGACAGACAATCTGGTCATCGGCTACGACGAGCCTCTCTCCCGGCCTTTAAACCTGGAAATGGAACGTGGGCAGAAAATTGTTCTGACTGGGGCAAATGGAATTGGAAAGACCACCCTGCTAAAAAGCATCCTCGGCCTGATTCCTCCCATCAGCGGCTCCGTTTCCCAGGGGGATTATCTAAGCATCGGCTATTTTGAACAGGAAACAGACCAGAATATTACCACCACCTGTATTGAAGAAATCTGGCAGGAATTCCCTGGTTTCACCCAGTATGAAGTACGCTCCGCCCTGGCCAAATGCGGCCTTACCACCAAACACATTGAAAGCAAGGTTAAAGTGCTAAGCGGCGGCGAACAGGCAAAAGTACGACTGTGTAAACTGATTAACCGGGAAACCAACATCCTGCTCCTTGACGAGCCTACCAATCATCTGGATGCAGACGCCAAAACGGAGTTACGGCGGGCCTTAACAGAATACAGGGGCAGCATCCTTATGGTCTGCCATGAACCCCTCTTTTATGAGGGACTTGCCAGCGATGTATGGGACTGTACCAAGTGGACCACGAGACTGGTATAGCAGATAATCCAACCATATAAAAAATCCCTATAACTGGCTGAAAGTATATTTATCGGCATATTCCCTGAATTTTTGCTGGAAATCCTCACTTTCATTCCTGATGCTGCGAAGAGATTCATGTATATTCATGTTGGAGTGTGCCATATCCATGACACATCCGGCAATATTGGAACAATGGTCGGATGTGCGCTCCAGATTTGTAAGTAAATCTGACCATACAAATCCCACATCAATGGAGCATGCTCTCTGTTGCAGGCGCAGAATATGGCGCGTGCGGAGCTGCTCCTTCAACTGGTCAATTACCTGCTCCAGCGGCTCAACCATAGATGCCGCTTTTAAATCATCTGACAAAAAGGCGGTAAGTGACAGGTCTAAAATTTCATTTACCGCCAGCGTAAAGTTTTGAAGTTCAGATACTGCAGATGCCGTGAACGCCAGTCCTTTTCCCTGCATTTCTTCTGCAGATTCTAAAATATTGACTGCATGGTCTGAGATTCGCTCAAAGTCCCCTATCATTTTAAGAAGTTTGGCCGCCTCAATATTGTCAGATTCGCTGATTGGCTTCGCGCTCAGTTTTACAAGATAAGTTCCCAGAATATCCTCATAATAGTCTGTCTTTTCTTCCTTTTCACGGATGGATACCGCCAGTTCCGGGGTATTATGATACAAATAGTCCAGACTTTCTTTTAATGCGCTTATTGCAGTCTGTGCCATATCGGCCGCCACCTTATGACAGCGTTCCAGCGCAATAGGAGGGGCGGCAAGTAAACGTTCGTCCAGTTCGGACTGCATTTCCGGCTGCTTTGCATCCGGTACAAGCTGCTTTACCAGCCTTTCAAGGACACCGGAAAGGGGCAGAATCAAAATTGTACATAAAATATTAAAAACAGAGTGCGCAACGGCTATCCCGAACAGGGAAGCGGAATTATCTAAAAAGGGAAGGTTTAAAGTTACCTTTGTCAGGCAGAATACCATAAGCCAGACTGCCGTTCCAATTACATTGAACAGCAAATGCACCATGGCGGCCTGCTTTGCATTTTTATTGGCTCCCACCGAAGAAAGCATTGCAGTTACACAGGTGCCAATATTCTGTCCCATAATAATGGGAATCGCCGCGCCGTAAGAAACCTGCCCGGTAACGGCCAATGCCTGCAGAATACCAACAGAAGCTGAACTTGACTGGATTATGGCTGTAAGCACGGTTCCCGCAAGCACCCCGGCAATGGGATTCTTAAACATAATAAATAGACTCTGAAACGCCGGAACATTGCGAAGTCCGGAAACGGCTCCCGACATGGATTCCATACCGTACATCAGCGTGGCAAAGCCCAGCAGAATCATACCTGTATCTTTTTTCCTGCTGCTCTTGCAGAACATGTAGAAAATGATGCCGGCCATAGCCAGAACCGGCGTGAAAGAGGATGGTTTTAAAAGCTTTACAAACACATTTCCGCTGTCAATCCCTGCAAGGCTTAAAAACCATGCAGTCACTGTGGTGCCAATATTGGCTCCCATAATAACATTGACTGCCTGTTTCAATGTCATAAGGCCGGAATTTACAAACCCCACAACCATAACTGTTGTGGCCGAGGAACTTTGTATCACCGCCGTAATGCCAAATCCGGTCAAAAGTCCGGCGGCCCTGTTTGTGGTAAATTTGCCGAGAAGTGCCCGCAGTTTTCCTCCTGCCCGGCGTTCCAGCGCCTGCCCCATAATGTTCATGCCAAACAAAAACAGGCTTAAGCCCCCGATTAATGTGAGTACATTAAAAATATCCATAAGTCTTGTCCTTTCTAACTTTTTTCCATAGAACTTATTTTATCCAATGTACAGCAAATCCATTATCCTGTTTTTATAAACATTATGAACAAACGCAGGAAAGGACTGAACATATTCAGTCCTTTCCATATTTAAATCCCTGTTTTACAATATTCTTATTTCAGTTTCCAGATATCCCTGTTATACCGTTAAGTTTAGCTTCGGCATTCTGATAACCTCTCATAAGTCCTTAAAACAGGCATTTGTTTTAAATCATTCACACATTCAGTTTAAAGTGAATTTGAGAAAAGAATTTTTTCAGTCACTATCATCTAATGAAGTTTACAGCACAGATTTTTCTTTTACGGCTGATGAAAATGATGATTAATATTTTAGACAAAATCTTATTTTGTAAATTAAAGAAAATATACCCACTGTAATTTTCAAACAATCATAAAACTTCCGGGGAATATTGCAAACCAGATTTGCATATGCTATAATGCCAGTAGGCAATTAGGAACCAGTAGAACCATGTGTTCACAGCGAAAACCCCCGGACGGCATTCCGGGGGTTTTCTTTTTTTGGGCTAGTTGTCATTGTCGCTGCCGTCTAACCACTTGATGATGTAGTGGCAGGCTACACCAGCCGTAACGGCAACCAGAAAAGAAACCAGTATATCCACATGTCCACCCCCTTTCCGTTGCCGGATTGGGTATGACAACATGAAAATTATAGCACATCCTGTCAGAAACAGGAATATCTTTTGAGCATTGCAGATTACCTTGACTATTGGCTGGAAAACGTCATCCAGGCATGGGTAGATGATTTAAAGGTAATAGGATATTCCAGACAATCTATCAGAGGGTATCTTGGATGTTTGAGCAGTGCGATGACTTATGCCATCCTTCCTCTGAAATATATCCAGTCCAATCCCTGTGCTCCGGTAAAAATTGGGAAAATGCCTGTTGATGTCAAAGCAAAAGAAAAAATGCTTGAGACATACACATGGTACTATATTAGCAGAAAACGGCGTAAATCCCAAAACGGTAATGGAACGCCTTGGACATAAAGATATAGCCACAACCCTTGGCACATATACATTCAATACAGAATCCATGCAAAAATCGGCTGTTGATATTTTTGAGAATGTGGCAAATGGATAATATAAAAAAGGCTGAACTTTTAGAATGCATTCAGCCTTTTTTTATATTCAAAGTGCTTTTTTTACTGAACGGGTGGCAAATGGGTGGCATACCATATATTTTGATATTACCTATCCCTTTGAAAACCCTTAATTTACAATATTCTTATTTCAGTTTCCAGATATCCCTGTTATATTCGGCAATCGTTCTGTCGGATGAGAAGAATCCGGCTTTGGCAATGTTTACAAGCATCATCTTTTTCCATTTTTCACGGTCTTCATAGTCCGCAAACGCTTTGTCCTTTGCAGCAATATAGTCCTCCAGGTCAAGAAGCGTCATGAACCAGTCCTTACCCACAAGTTCTTTGTGGAGACGTTCCAGATTTTCCTTGTGTCCTGCTTTCAGGGCTTCTTCGCTTACAATGAAGTCAACTGCTTCTTTAATAACCGGGCTGTTTTCGTAGTATTCTTTTGCCACATAGTCCGCCTTTTCATAGTGTGCAATAACTTCCTCCGATTTCTCACCGAAAATATAAATATTGTCATCGCCCACCAGTTCATTGATTTCCACGTTTGCTCCGTCGGATGTACCAATGGTAACAGCGCCGTTTAACATAAATTTCATATTTCCGGTGCCCGATGCCTCCTTGGAAGCAAGGGAAATCTGTTCGGAAATATCGCAGGCAGGAATCAGTTTCTCTGCATAGTTTACATTATAATTTTCAACCATAAGCACTGTCATGTAAGGGCTTACATCCGGGTCGTTATTTACAATTTCTTCCAGCACAAGAAGAAGATGGATGATGTCCTGGGCAATCACATAAGCCGGGGCTGCTTTTGCGCCGAAGATAAATGTAAGGGGCCTTACAGGCTTCTTACCGCTCTTGATTTCAAGATACTTATGGATGATATAGAGGGCATTCATCTGCTGGCGTTTATACTCATGAAGTCTCTTCACCTGGATATCAAAGATAGCTTCAGGATTCAGGGTGACGTCTTCCATTTCTTTCACATAAGCTGCCAGATCTTTTTTGCGGTTCATCTTAATTTCAGCGATACGGTCAAGGACTGCCTGGTCGTCCTTATACTCAAGAAGCTTTTCAAGTTTGTCAGCATCTTTTTTGAAGCCGTCGCCGATGGTCCGGGCAAGGAAGCCTGCCAGTTCGCGGTTACAGCTAAGGAGCCATCTCCTGAATGTGATGCCGTTGGTCTTGTTATTAAATTTTTCAGGGTAAAGCTTATAAAAAGCATTTAACTCTGAATTCTTCAGGATTTCTGTATGGATGGCAGCGACGCCGTTTACAGAAAATCCATAATGGATATCTATGTGTGCCATATGCACCCTGTCATTCTCATCGATAATCTGCACTTTGGGATCATCGTATTTAGCTGCCACTCTCTTATCCAGCTCTTTGATATAAGGCACTAACTGGGGGACAACCTTCTCCAGATACTCAAGAGGCCATTTTTCAAGAGCCTCTGCCAGAATCGTGTGGTTTGTATAGGCACAGGTCTTGCTTACCACATCAATTGCCTCGTCCATGGAAAAAGCTTTCTCTTCCACAAGGATACGGATCAGTTCAGGAATTACCATGGTCGGGTGTGTATCGTTAATCTGGATGACTGCATGTTCATTCATCCTGCGCAGATCATATTTCTTTTCTTTCATTTCACGCAGAATAAGCTGGGCTGCATTGCATACCATAAAATACTGCTGGTAAATACGCAGCAGGTTGCCTGCCTCGTCAGAATCATCCGGGTACAGGAACAAGGTAAGGTTCTTTTCAATCTGTTCCTTGTCAAAATTAATTCCGTCCTTTACCAGACTCTCGTCAACAGACTCAATATCAAACAGCCGCAGTTTATTGACACCACTGTCATAACCTGCAACATCAATGTCATAAAGACGTGATGTCACTTTCTTGTCCCCAAAGCATACGTCAAATGTTACATCTGTCTTAGTCAGCCATGACTGTTCTTCAATCCAGTCATTCTTTTCTGCTTTCTGGAGTTTATCCTTAAATACCTGCTTGAAAAGGCCGAAGTGGTAGTTAAGTCCGATTCCTTCCCCAGGCAGTCCCAGTGTAGCGATAGAATCCAGAAAACATGCAGCCAGTCTGCCAAGACCGCCGTTTCCAAGGGAAGGCTCCGGCTCAATCTCTTCAATAACAGAAAGATTCTTTCCGTTTTTCTTTAAAATTTCATCAATCTTGTCGTATACACCAAGATTAATCAGATTGTTGGACAATAATTTCCCTATAAGGAACTCTGCGGAGATATAGTAAATTTTCTTCTCCCCTTCATTCGTGTCCGATACTGCCATCAGCCTTTTGGTATATGTCAGTACCGTATAGTAAGTCTCCTGGTCAGATAACTGTGCAAGTGATTTGTCAAACAAGGACTTCGCAACATCCTCAAGCTGCTCCGCCATGTTCAGAACCAATACGTCCTTTTGTAAATTTGTTTGTGCTGCCATAATTCCCTCCTGAATTTTTTCTCCACTATATTATTCCAAATATTTCCCGTTGACATACTGCAAGTTTAACATAAGAAAACGTTTTCCGCAAGTCCAAATTAAAAAAATTTGTTTTTTCTATGCAAATGTCTCACTAGCAAATGATATCCATGTACTCCATCCGTGCAATCGTATAGGGCGTCTTCACGTTCTGCCCGCATTTTCCGCTCATAAGCTGCTGCAGTTCTTCCATTGCCTTTTCCGAAATACCGGAAAAATCCTGGCTGATGGTATTCATCTGCTTTCCCACATATCCCATCAGGATAATCCCGTCAAATCCGCAGACCGGTCTGAAAATATCCATTTCAGTCAGCGCTTTCATGGCGCCGATTGCCATCAAATCGGAAGCACACACCACAACGTCCTTGTTCCTCCCATATTTCATGGTAATATTCCGGGCCATGAGTTCTGAGAACTCCCCGTTTTTGACCAGCATGGTCAGTTCCAGTTCTTCCACCAGTTTCCTCATGCCGGCCAGGCGTTCGTCTGTAACATAGCCGTTTCTTTTCCCCGCTATATAAAGAATCCTCCTGCAATTGTTATCTACTATTGTCTTTTTGGCCACATCATACTGGGCCTTCTGGTGGTTTATTCCGATAGATGAAGTGTTCTCATTAACTATCGGCGCATCCACCACCACACATTTGAACTCCTGCCTTTCAATCAGTTCATGCAAAACCATATCTTCTTTGGAAAGCCCGTAAATGATAATTCCTGCGATACTCTGGGACTGCAGATATCTGGTTATTTCCTCCACAGTCCTGTCCTTGAACATAGAAAAAAATAATGTGATTACATCAAGATTTAAATCCATTGCTTTATTGATTGCGCCGTGGATATACTGCATGTCAATCTCGTCGATTGCCTGGGTCTTCGCACTTAAATTCACCAGCAGTGCCACTCTCCCCGCCCGTTTGGAAGAAAGTGCGGCTGCCACTGAATTAGGTACAAAATTCAACTCCTCCACAGCCGTATTTACTTTAATTTTCGTTTCCTCGCTGACATTAGGATAATTATTCAGAACCTTGGAAACGGTGGAAATTGCCACACCTGCGTACTTTGCCACATCTTTAATTGATACCATATAGCCTCCGGAATTCTATTGGAAAACGATTTCCACATCATCATACCCAATATTTTCCTAAAATGCAAGCACTTTTTGAATGGTCAGTTTTACTTCTTCGGTATCGTAAGGTTTAACAATAAATTCCGCTGCGCCGCATTTGATTGCCTGAATCATTTTTTCCTTCTGTCCGGCTGCCGTAATCATGATTACCTTTGCCGCCCCGTTGTACTGCTTAATCATCTGCAGTGCCTCAAGCCCGTCCAGCACCGGCATGGTTATATCAAGGGTCACAAGGTCAGGATTGACTTCCTTGAATTTCTGGTATCCGTCTTCTCCGTTTACCCCTTCTCCCACAACCACATGCCCCGCTTCCTCGAGCATACTCCTTAACATCTTACGTGATGTCCTGGAATCATCTACAATTAAAATATTAGCCATCTTTACGCCTCCTGCTTAATTTCAATCTTATTTCCTATTGCCATAATAAAATTAACGGTGTCCCCTTTTATGTGAAGAGGCAGCACCAACATTTCCTCCCCTGCAACTTTCCCGATTTCCGTTGAAAATTCCGGTGGGTATAAATCCATGGATATCCCTTTCTGGCTCTGGCTTCTGGCATAAAGCCCGTTAATGCAGTTCAGAAGTTCCCCAACTGCATCCAGGGCGTCCTCATCCACCTGCTCAAAATCTTCCTTCCCAAAGATGGATGCCGTCTGTAGAAGATCCTGCCCTCTGCCAGCCATGCCGCAGGTGACACAGGGATTTCCCTCCACATATTGTATTGCCCCGTTTTCCGCCCCGCAGCTTTGGGTAATATAAGCTTTTCCAGGATAAACCTCACTATCCACACAGCGCATAATGGTGCGCAGGGCAGTACCAGCCAAATCCAGATATTTTTCACTGTCGATGGGCATATAAAGAGGAAGTATCCTGCCTGCGTCATCGCTCTTTAAGTCTTCAATGTCCGAATTGGTTAACTGGTTTTCACGCTGGAAGTCCAGCATATATAATTCCAACTGCTCTATGGTCATCAACTGAAGGTTTTCCATCGCCTGTGCAAATGACAGATACGCATTTCCCTGCTTCTTGAGAAGCGATTCCACCTGTCCCCTGGTCAGATATTTCTTTTCTACTGCAATATCCCCAAAAGGCTTATCCATTACCGCCTGCAGATTATTGACCCTGGCCGCCTCATCATGCCCCATTAAACCTTCCGCTACCGCTATTAAGCCCAGCTTTACACAGACTTTCCGCTGCTCGGCAGACAGGTCATTGAACTGCTCGTAAGTAATAAGCCCCTTTTCCAATAAATAATTACCCACTATGCTCGAAATCATTTCTTAACCTCCTCCATAATGATACATAATTTTAGAATAATATATTTATTGATTTAAGTCAACGAAAAGTGACATATCTGCGCGGAAATCGCCCCTGGTACGTTACTGTTCACTCTGTGACCAGTAACATGCAGAAATCCATCGAAAATTGCCTTCGGCAATGGGATTTTTGCACTCTCGAATCACTTTCTTACGACCAGCGCAGTAAATGCGCAGGTCTGTGTGAACAGTAACCCTGGTACAGCTTATTGTAAAGAAAGGCTGACCAGTGCGGTCAGCCTTTTATATCTTCTACATAATATATCCGGTTATTTATTTTCTTACCAGATGGCGGGGTGTTCCATTTACGAAAATAGGAAGCAGTTCGCCCATGATAAGGGGTCTTGCGTATTTGATGTAGCCGTCATTTAATCCGCAGCCATCCTCGGTAATCCATTCTGCGGGAACGGGTCTTTCCACGTTTGCGATGGCATGGATATCATATGCGCTTGTACCGCACTGGTAAGGGTCGTCCCCGTTTCTGTCAAGTGTAATCATCATGCCTGTCTTGCCTTCTTCAGCCGCTGCGACTGCGTCATGTCCAACCTGGAAAGCCTCGTTGATATCTGTAAGGGAAGCAAGATGGGTAGCTGCACGCTGCAGGGTTGAAAATTCAATTGCCCTGGTCTTTAAGCCTGTCTCGGCTGCAATCTGCTGTGCAAGGTATGCTGCTGTACCGGACATCTGTTTATGGCCAAATGCATCTACCGGAACATTTTCATTTGCAACTTCGCATACATAACGTCCGTCAGCAAGGTGGATACCTTCTGATACGGCAATTACAACAGAAGACTTGGTTGCTGCCAGATGTTTCACCTTTTCCATGAATGCATCCATGTCAAATACCTTTTCAGGCAGGTAAATTGCATCTGCGCCGCTGCAGTCATCTCCCTTTGCAAGGGCGGCCGCTGCTGTAAGCCATCCTGCATTACGTCCCATAATCTCTACGATACAGATGGTAGGTTTCTTAGCGCCGAAAGATTCATTGTCGCGGATAATTTCCTTTAAGCTGGACGCAATATATTTCGCTGCACTTCCATAGCCGGGGCAGTGGTCTGTAACAGGAAGGTCATTATCTATGGTCTTGGGAACTCCCATGAACCTCTGTGACTTTCCATGGGCTGCTGCATAGTCAGACAACATTTTAACGGTATCCATGGAATCATTTCCGCCTGCATAGAACAGACATTCAATATCATGTTTTTCCATGATTTCAAATACCTTTTCGTATACATCTTCATGTCCTTCGATTTTAGGCATTTTGAAACGGCAGGAACCTAAAAATGCGGAGGGGGTTCTCTTCAATAATTCAATTCCTGTAGGGTCGTCCAGATAATCTTCAAGTTCAATCATCTTGTCCTCCAGGAAACCTTCAATCCCGTGAACCATACCGTAAACTTTCTTAACGCCCAGTTCCTTTGCCGCTGCATACACACCTGCCACAGACGAGTTGATTACGGCTGTAGGCCCGCCAGACTGTCCAACAACAATATTACCTTTCATTTCAATCTCTCCTTTATATAGACTCACTTTTTTATACATCATTAGCAGTATATCAGATTCCATTTTTTCTGACAAGTATCATTCTGTTTTCGCCGCAGAAATCAGTTTCATGTTGCTACGGTCTTCTGCTACAGGAACGATACCACACAGTACACGGCATAAATGCAAAGGAGCGCGGCTCCCTGCACCCGTGAAGACTTCTTTCTGATAAGGATGGGAACCAGCAGGACTGCCATGACCAGACACGATAAAGGCATATCCACCCGGACGGTTGACGGCTCCAGGGGGATGCCCGCAACAGCCGCCGGAATCCCTATAACAAGAAGCATATTCAGGATATTGGCACCGATAACATTGCCAAGCCCCACATTTTCATATCCTTTGATCAATGACATGACAGATGTCACCAGTTCAGGCAGCGAAGTACCCAGGGCAATAAATGTTACTGCAATGACACGTTCCGGAACGCCAATGGTCTGGGCGATGAAAATACCGTTGTCCACCAGAAGGTTGGCTCCCACATACAGCAGCGCTGCACAGACGGCCAGGGTAATAATCTGTAGAAACAGAGAAACCTCCTTACCGTCCTCCTTGTCCTTTTCCTCGTCCCCGCCTTCTTTGGAAGAACGTTTAATGTTTAAATACGCATACACCACAAACAGGATGAGCATGGCGATACCTGCCGGACGGTCAAAGACTCCCGCTGCAAAACCATACACATTCATTGCAATCAACACAATAAAGAAAAACGCGCTGCGCCATGCCATGGAGGAAAACTCCACTTTCCGTGAAGGCCGGATAGTCTGGGTCAGCCCGGCAATCAATGCCGTATTGCATATAACAGACCCAAACGCATTCCCCGCCGCAATAGCCGCCGAACCGTCAAAAGCCGCAGTGGTGGAAACCAGAATCTCCGGCAGAGTCGTTCCAAGGCTTACGATAGTTGCCCCTACCACAATCTGGGGTATGCCAAGCTTTCTGGCAATTGCCACAGCCGCATCTACCAGGCGGTCGCCGCCCAGACAAATCAAAACAAGTCCTGCTACAAATAAACAAATTGCTTTTACCATTTTATCATTCCTTTCGTCCTTTGCCCTGTCATATTCATTATTGGAAATGCCATAAATTTTTATAACATTTCCGTGTCGTTTTTTACTGCGTGAAGACGCAGAAACTGCTCTGCCAGAATCATGGCTGCACATTCTCCCTAAATGGTTTACGCCGTCCACAATTTCCTATGACAAACACTGCCACGCTTCGCGAGAGAGCTTATTGTAATAAAAAAGAGACTTACGACACACAAAAAACAATTGTGTCAAAAGTCTCGTACTTCCCATAAATATTCGGAAGTGTCCAGCCACAGCTATGCCGGGGATTGTTGGCTGAACCTTTCTTACTACTCCCTCTTAACTATAATAGACTTTACCAAAAAACACGCTTTCTGTCAAACAATATTTTCCAGCGTCTCCTTAGATACTATCTTTTTAATATTAATCAGGAACAATGCAGATGCTGTCGCTGCCGATATGACATCCGACACAGGCTCCGCATAGTAAATTCCCATTACCCCAAACTTAAGCGGAAGGATAAGGGCTAAAGGAATCAGCAGAATCACTTTTCTGAAAACGGCAATAAACAAAGACAGCTTCGCCTGCCCAAGGGCAAGAAACACAGGCTGGATTCCCTGCTGTAAACCAAACACCAGCATACCGCACATGAAAATCGGCATCATCTCCGCCACCAGTTCAATGAGCCGCAGGTCGTTAGTGAACATACCCGCAAAAAACGCCGGAAATACAATCACCAGCACCGTAGCCCCTGCGGAAAACAGGAAGCATACCCCAATCATACTCCTGTACAGCTTTTTTACCCTGTCAAAATTCCCGGCCCCGAAATTATAACTGATAATGGGCTGCACTCCCTGGGTAAACCCGCCTAAAGGCGCCGCATACATCTGCATAACACTCTGCATAATAGTAAGGGAGCCTACATAAATATCTCCCCCATATCTTTGCAGGCCGCTGTTTAATACAATGCTTATCAGACTTTCCGTGGCACGCATGATAAAAGGAGAAACCCCAAGGGCCATCACCTTCCCAATGACAGAGAAGTCCGGCTTTAAGGCTTCCTTTTTTATCGTAAGGGAAGACTTCTTCCCTACCAGAAACCCCACGGTCCACAGAGCGCTCAACGCCTGGGAAATCACGGTAGCCCTGGCCGCCCCCTTTACTCCCATATGAAAAACAAATATGAAAATGGGGTCAAGGATGATATTTGAAGCCGCTCCAATCAGAACCGCCCCCATTGCCGTCCTGGACTGCCCCTGGGAAATAATGAAAGCATTCAGCCCCAGGGCAAGTTCCACGAATATAGTGCCCATCAGGTAAATGGATATATAGTCCGAAGCATAGCCGATGGTAGCGTCACTGGCGCCGAACATATACAGGAGCGGCCTTTGGAACCCGTAAAAAAAAGCCATAAGGATTACCGTAAAGAATATCAGCATGGTAACGCCGTTGCCCAGTATCCGCTCCGCCCGCTTCCTGTCGCCTTTTCCCAGCCATATGGAAGCAAGGGGCGCTCCTCCTGCTCCCACAAAAGCCGAAAACGCTGAAATCAGTGTGATTATGGGAAATGTGACGCCTACCCCTGTGAGCGCTTCCATGCCCACGCCCTCAATATGCCCAATATAAATCCTGTCCACGATACTATATAAAATATTGATAATCTGCGCTATAACAGAGGGAATCGCCATGCTGACCATGAGCTTCCCGATCCCCTCCGTTGCCATACGCTTTTCTTTATCATTCTGCTGCATATCCGGCTCTCCTTTCCCTGAAACATTTTGCTTAAAAGTACACTGCCCTCTGTCATACACCGAAACTACAAAACATCCAGCAGATCCAGCGGATTTTCAAGGCAGTATTCCGCCTCTTTCACCCTTCCCTTACTGCCCCAGCCCGCTATCGCAAAGTCTACTCCTGCGCTTTTTGCGCACTCCCTGTCATAAATACTGTCCCCCACATAAAGCAGGCGGCCTGCCGGTTCCCCTGTCACTTCCATGTACTTAAGAAGCGGCCCCGGCATGGGCTTATGCTCCCTGGTATCATCGGCACAGACTACTGTAGTAAAATACTTTTTTATTTTAAAAGGCTCAAAATCATTTCTGAAGCTTACCCGTGTCTTTGAGGTGACAATCCCCATCTTTATCCCTCTGGCCCGCAGTTCTTCCAGCAGTTCCGGTATTCCTTTAAACAGGGACATCATATGGCTGCACTGATTCAGTTTTTCTATCCATAAATTAAGGGCATCGGGAACATTTTCCATGGAAATCCTCTTAAGGGCATCCTCCCCGGTAATCCCCAGGCAAAAAGCCATTTCTTCAAGAGGCAGCGTTTTCCCTGTAAGTTCCTTAACCGTATCCTGGAAAGAACAAAGCACCGCCTGCTCCGTATCGATCAGCGTCCCGTCAATGTCAAATACAATCTGTGTATATTTCATATAAAAATTTCCTCTTCCTCCCTGCTCCAGTCAGCCCTGCTTTACTCTTATGCCGCATCCCCAGGAAAACAAACGCTGCCACGCTTCACGAGCCAGCTTATTGTAACAAACGCTGCCACGCTTCCTGAGTCAGCTTATTGTAATAAGAAACAGCGGCATCCTTCATGAATACCGCTGTCTACAGTTCCTTATGCGGGTAACAGGACTTGAACCTGCACGGTCTCCCACCAGAACCTAAATCTGGCGCGTCTGCCAATTCCGCCATACCCGCTTATCTCCACCCGGCCTGCCGGATGGAAACACCCACGTAATGTATCTTAACATTCCGCGAATCCTCTGTCAACTTTTTCCTATATGTTTTATTACCTTCTTGTAAATACGCACCATAAAAAATACCGAGAGTATCAGGGACATAAATTCCGCAATGGGAAATGCCCACCATACATATGATATTTCCCCTGTCAGCGACAGCAGATAGGCTGCCGGAAGAAGCACCACCAACTGTCTGGCAATGGAGACAATCATACTGTACACCCCGTTTCCGAGCGCCTGAAACATACTTCCGCTTATGATACAGAAGCCTGCCAGCAGAAAGCTGTAGCTGATTGTCCTAAGTGCAGGCACGCCGATGGCAAGCATCGTCTCCGAAGCTTCAAATAAAGCAAGTAACTGCCAGGGCATAATCTGGAATACCAGAAACCCTATAACCATAAGACACATGGCATATATAATGCTGAGTTTAACCGTCTGTATCAATCTTTCTTTTTTACCCGCGCCGTAATTAAATGCCACAATAGGTACCATACCGTTGTTCAGGCCGAATACCGGCATGAAAATAAAACTCTGCAGCTTGAAATATACGCCGAACACTGCCGCAGCCGTAGAGGTAAACGCCATCAGAATCTGATTCATTCCATAAGTCATGACAGACCCGATGGACTGCATAATGATAGAAGGAATCCCCACCTGATAAATCTGCTTTATGATTCTCATGTCTGGCTTAAATCCCCGGATCTGCAGTTTAATTTCCGTGTTCTTCTTTTCATTGATAACAACTGCTATGATGCCAGCAGCAATCTGGCCGATTACCGTAGCCACTGCGGCCCCTGCCACGCCCATGCGGGGCATACCCAAATAGCCGAAGATAAAAACAGGATCCAGAATAATATTGATAATTGCACCTGCACCCTGGGTAATCATCGTATAAAAAGTCTTCCCCGTTGACTGAAGCAGCCTCTCAAATATGAACTGGGTATACATACCAAAAGAACAGCAGCATACAATCGTTAAATATTCTTTTCCATAGGCCAGAATCTGTGCGTCCTTTGTCTGGCTCAGATAAAAAGGCCCTGTCACAAAAATACCCACCAGCAGAAAAATAATGTAATTTACCAGAGCAAGAAAGACACCGTTGGCCGCCGATTTATTGGCCTTGTCCAAATTCTTCTCTCCAAGGGATTTAGACAGGAGGGCATTAACACCCACGCCCGTCCCCGCCCCCAGCGCAATCATCAATGTCTGGATTGGGAATGCCAGCGAAACAGCCGTCAGCGCATTCTCATTAATCTTTGAAACAAATACACTGTCGACAACATTATAAAGAGCCTGCACCAGCATGGAAATCATCATGGGTAGCGACATGCTGATAAGCAGCCTGTTTACCGGCATGACCCCCATCTTATTTTCCTGCATTGTTTCTTTTTCCTTAGCTTCCATAATCTATAACCTCCTCATTATCATCATACAGACCAGCCATACCTGCAGCATCATACCTCTGGTCTGGAATTCATTTCCCGGACATTTTCATCTCACAGGGTAATACGCACAAAAAAAGACCATTTTTCTGTACACTCAATACAAAAAAATAATCTTAATGAGCCACCGGGGACTCGAACCCCGGACAACTTGATTAAAAGTCAAGTGCTCTACCACCTGAGCTAGTGGCCCATATATTTAACTGGGCTAGCTGGATTCGAACCAGCGAATGCAGGAGTCAAAGTCCTGTGCCTTACCGCTTGGCGATAGCCCATCAAAACACCAAGCCCATCCTGCGGACAACAGCCTGTCCTCAGACAAGCCTTGGTAAAGGGTGGATAGAGGGACTCGAACCCTCGGCCTCCAGAGCCACAATCTGGCGCGCT
>CAMWUN010000058.1 GCA_947177425.1 uncultured bacterium | reverse complement strand
ATCACTTTCTTACGACCAGCGCAGTAAATGCGCAGGTCTGTGTGAACAGTAACATACCCATATCTGCGACCATCCTTCCACCGCCTCTTTATTTGATACTGTTATTTTCAGATGTTATAATTATTATAGCGGATGAGACAGAAGGTGTAAAGTCTGTTTATGATAAAGTATTTTACTTTTGGGAAAAATAGGATATACTATTGGAAAATGAGACAGGAAGGAAGAAGTGAATGGAACAGCAGATTGAAAAGTTAAATGCATATGAAGTAATTGAAAAAAGGAAAATCAGTGATTTGAATTCAGACGGCTATATTTTAAGGCATAAAAAGACAGGTGCATATATAACCCTTTTGTTAAATGACGATGAAAACAAGGTCTTTTATATCGGGTTCCGTACGCCCCCTAAGGACAGTACGGGAGTTGCACATATTCTGGAACATTCGGTTCTGTGCGGTTCCCGCAATTTTCCGGTGAAGGATCCTTTTATCGAACTGGCGAAAGGCTCCCTCAATACTTTTCTGAATGCCATGACATATCCGGACAAGACCATTTATCCGGTGGCAAGCTGTAATGACAAGGATTTTAAAAATCTGGTGCATGTTTATCTGGATGCAGTCCTTTATCCTAATATTTATAATGAAGAAAAGATATTCTGTCAGGAAGGCTGGCATTATGAGATGGACAGCCCGGAGGATGACCTGACGATCAATGGCGTTGTGTATAATGAGATGAAGGGGGCCTTTTCCTCTCCGGACGATGTGGTGGAGAGGGAAATCATGAACTCTCTTTACCCGGATATCACTTACGGGATAGAGTCAGGAGGGGATCCGGAAGTGATTCCCCAGCTTACTTATGAAGAATTTCTGGCTTTCCACCAGAAATATTATCACCCCTCCAATAGTTTTATTTATCTGTACGGAAACCTTGATGCGGAGGAATACCTTACTTTTCTGGATGGGGAGTATTTGTCGGCTTTTGACGCACTTGCGGTGGACTCTCAAATCGGCCTGCAGGATCCTTTTGCAAACCGCCGGGAACTGGTCAGGGAATATCCGGTGATGGAAGATGAGGGAACGGCTGAAAACACATACCTTTCTTATAATGTTTCCATGGGTACATGCCTGGACAAAAAGCTTTATATTGCCATGGATGTGCTGGATTATGTGCTCTGTTCCGCACCCGGGGCGGTGGTGAAGCAGGCCCTTATAGACAGGGGGATTGGAAAGGATGTATACAGCACTGCAGAAAACGGCATTTACCAGCCTTATTTTTCCATAACAGCCAAAAATGCAGAAGAAACCCAGAAAGAAGAATTTGTAACGGTCATTGAAGAGACACTTGGGGAAGCGGTTCAAAAAGGGCTGGATAAGAAAGCCCTTGCGGCGGCAATCAATTATTTTGAATTCAAATACCGGGAAGCAGATTTCGGCTCTTACCCAAGAGGACTTATGCTGGGGCTGCAGGCCCTGGATAGCTGGCTGTATGACCGGAAAGCGCCTTTTATGCATATAGAAGCAAACCAGACTTTTGAAGAACTGAAGAAAGCTGTGGAAGATGGATACTTTGAAGGGCTGATAAAGGAATATATGCTGGAAAACCCCCACAAGACAATTCTGACCGTGAAGCCAGTACAGGGGCTTACCACAAAAAAGGACAGGGAACTGCATGAGAAACTGCAGGAATACAAAAATACCCTTACCATGGAAGAGCGGGAGAGAATCGTCGAAGAGACAAAAGCCCTTCACGCTTATCAGGAAGAACCGGACAGCCCGGAGGCTTTAAAGACTATCCCGCTGCTTACAAGGGAAGATATGAAAAAAGAGGCGGCAGAGTATGTAAATGAGGTGCGCCATGCGGAGGATACTACGGTATTGTTCCATGACATATTTACCAACGGTATCGGCTACTTAAATCTAATATTCGACTTAAAGAAGGTGCCGGGGGAACTGTTCCCCTATGTGGGAATTTTAAAGACAGCGCTGATGATGGTAGATACGGAGCATTTCAGCTATGGGGAACTGTTCAATGAGGTGAACATCCATACGGGCGGAATTAAGGTGATTGTGGCCACCTATACCAACGCCGAAAATATGAAAGATTATAAGGTCACATTGGAGATACGTGCCAAAGCCCTCTATGAAAAGAGAGACAGGGCCATGGAGTTAATGAAGGAAATCCTGCTTACCTCCCGGTTTGAAGATACGAAACGGCTGTATGAAATCATAGCGGAGACGAAATCCAGAATGCAGGCTGCCATGACAGGGGCGGGGCACAGTGTGGCGTTGATCAGGACCCTTTCCTACTTTTCTCCTACAGCCGCCGTGTCTGAGCAGATAAGCGGCATTCCCCAGTACAGGCTTCTGGAAGACCTGGAGAAGAACTTTGACCAGAAAAAAGAAGATCTGGTACAGAAATTAAAGGAACTGACCAGCTATATATTCACAAAAGACAATCTGATGGTAGATTATACGGCAACAGAAGAAGGCTGTCCGGGACTGGAACAGGCTGTTATGGATTTAAAGAAAGATTTGTTTGACGATGTGGCGCCGGAACATGAGCCTTTCAGGCCGGAGCCTGTAAAGAAAAACGAAGCTTTTATGACCGCAGGACAGGTGCAGTATGTCTGCCGGGCAGGAAACTTTACCGATAAAGGCCTTCCGTACACAGGCGCTCTCAAGGTCTTAAAAGTGATGATGGGATACGACTATCTCTGGAACCAGGTCAGGGTAAAGGGCGGGGCCTATGGATGTATGTGCGGCTTTTACAAAAACGGCGACGGATACTTCGTCTCCTACAGGGATCCCAATCTGGATAAGACCATCCATGTTTATGAACAGGCCGCAGACTATATTCAGGATGCAAAACTTGACGAGAGGACAGTTACCCAGTTTATCATTGGCGCAGTAAGCGAACTGGATACGCCCATGACGCCGGCTACCAGAGGAAACTATTCATTGGGAGGTTATATGACAGGAATGTCCATGGAAAAAGTCCAGAAAGAAAGGGATGAACTGCTGGCTGTGAGCGCCGAAACCATAAGAGGTCTTTCCCAATATGTAAAGTCCATTATGGAAGAGGATTATCTGTGTGTGGTAGGAAACGGAGAGAAAATTAAGGAAAATAAAGAACTGTTTTTAAATGTAGACCAGTTGTTCCACTAATTCCCATAAAAATCAGCGCCTTCATCCGTATCTATGGCAGAGGAAGACGGAATGACTTCCAGATAGAACAATTTACAGGGAGGAACTGCCATGAAAAAAGGAAATGTGACTGGAAAGGTATTGCCGTTTGTTTTGGCTGTGGGGCTGTTGTTTACGGGCTGTGGGAGTCCGGGGGAGAGCAGCGCTCCGGCCCAGGCGGTGGAGGAAATTGCGTTTGAGGAGGAAGCAGCGTCTGCGGATGCCGGAGCAGTGGATACGGCGGCCGGGGGAGCGGCGGTCAGTATGGGAAATGCCGCGGAAGTGAAGGTACAGGAGCCGGAAGAACCTGCGGACATGGAAAATGCCGCCAGCCGGAAACTGATAAGGAATGTGAGCCTTGATGTGGAAACGGAAAACTTTGACGAACTGCTTGTGTCCGTTGGAAGCAGAACCACGGACACCGGAGGATATATTGAGGAAAGCTATACCTATAATGGAAGCAGTTATTATGGGAACGCCAGGAAAAGCGCGGATTTGACAATCCGGATTCCGGCCGGGCGTCTGGATGGATTTTTGTCTGCGGTTTCGGAGGTTTCCAATGTAATCAGCAGAAATGAGAATGTAACGGATGTTACCTTACAGTATGTGGACATGGAAAGCCGGAAAAAGGCGTTGGAAGCGGAACATGAAAGACTGCTGGAACTTCTTGCAAAGGCGGAAAATGTGGATGATATCATTGCCATAGAGAGCAGGCTTTCCGAGGTCCGCTACCAGATGGAAAGCATGGAATCCCAGCTTCGGACGCTGGATAACCAGGTGTCCTACAGTACCGTAAACTTACATATCAGCGAAGTGGAAAAGCTGACCCCTGTAAAGGAGCAGAATCCGGGAGAACGGATTGCAGCAGGATTCTTAGGCAGTCTTTCCAATATTGGAAAGGGGCTTTCGGACTTTGGCATCGGCTTTTTGATTAACCTTCCCTATGTGGTTTTTGCGGCGGCAGTAGTTCTGGCTGTACTTGCAGTAGTCGGACTGATTGTCAGGAAGAGAAAGAAAGGGCAGGAAAAAGAGAGGGATACGGAAAAAGAGAAAGATTTGGGGAAAGATAAAGAAGAGAGCCAAAAGTAAAAGGAACTGTTACGCGCAGATAAGGGCGCAGAAATGAGGTAAATATGAATGACCAGTATAAATCCGGTTTTGCAGCGCTGATTGGACGGCCAAATGTAGGGAAGTCCACACTGATGAACTGCCTGATTGGACAGAAAATAGCGATTACATCAAATAAACCACAGACTACAAGGAACCGGATTCAGACGGTGTATACTTCGCCGGAGGGGCAGATTGTATTTGTGGATACGCCGGGCATACACAAATCCAGGAACCGTCTTGGTGACTATATGGTAAAGATAGCCAGCAGAAGCCTTAAGGAAGTGGATGTGATTCTTTATCTGGTGGAGCCTTCCAGTTATATTGGAGCGGGGGAACGTCAGATTATGGAAGAACTGCAAAAAATCAACACACCGGTAATACTGGTCATCAATAAAATTGACACGGTAAAGAAGGAAGAACTCCTGGCATTGATTGACCTTTACAGGAAACAGATGGACTTTGCGGAAATCGTTCCGGTATCGGCGCTAAAGGATGACAATACCAAAGAGCTGATTAAATGTATTATGAATTACCTTCCTTACGGGCCGGCCTTTTACGATGAAGACACCGTAACAGACCAGCCCCAGAGACAGATTGCTGCGGAACTTATCCGGGAAAAGGCATTAAGATGTTTGAACGAGGAGATTCCCCATGGCATTGCCGTTACTATAGAAACTATGAAATGGCGTAAAAAAATCGTTGATATTGAAGCGACTATTATCTGCGAAAAGGATTCCCACAAGGGCATTATCATAGGAAAACAGGGGGCGATGCTCAAGAAAATCGGTTCGGATGCCAGAAGAGATATTGAGGAAATGCTGGAGAGCAGGGTAAATCTGCAGCTATGGGTGAAGGTAAAAAAAGACTGGCGGGACAGCGATTTCCTGCTTAAAAATTTTGGCTACAATCAAAAGGACTGCGAATAGAAAAAGGAAAAAGGTAAACCCTAATATCATGGATTGTTAAAATCATAGATTATTACAATCATAGATTTTTTACTTTTTTGATATTAGGGGGCACAAGATGAGAGTAATAAATTACTGGGAACAATTTTTAAGTACGGGAAAGATTGACGATTATCTGGCCTACCGGGAAGAACACACGCCGGAGCCGGAAGGAAATGAGGGAGCCGGTCAAAGTGCAGGAACAGGTCAGTGTTACAGGGATGATTTTAAAAACGGAGCCGGTCGGGGAATATGACAGGCGGGTGGTAATACTTACAAGGGAGCGGGGAAAGATATCAGCTTTTGCCAGGGGAGCCAGGAAACAGGGCAGCAGGCTGTTAGCATCCACCAATCCCTTTTGCTTTGGGAATTTCAGGCTGTTTGCAGGGAGAACTGCTTACAGTGTCGGGGAAGCTTCCATCAGCAATTATTTTGAAGGATTAAGGGAGGATTTCACGGCAGCCTGTTACGGCATGTACTTTCTGGAAGTCATGGACTACTACACCAGGGAAAACAGCGATGAAAAGGAAATGCTGAAACTCCTGTACCAGTCCCTGCGGGCATTGCTGCACCGGAGCCTTTCCAACAGGCTGGTCAGATACATATTTGAAATTAAGGCACTGGCCTTAAATGGTGAATATCCGGGAATACCAAAGGGGCAGCAGCCATATGACGAATCTACCGTTTACGCGGTGAATTATATTGTAAATGCAGAGGTTGAAAAACTGTATACTTTTACTGTGACGGAAAAGGTACTTGGGGAACTTGGCGGGATTGCCGACAGTTACAGGGCGCGTTTTATAGACCGGAAAATGAAGAGCCTTGAAATCTTATACGAAATGAATGAAATTCCATGTTGAAAAACAGGAATAAGTCATATATAATGTTATGAGGTAAATTGAAGAAAAAACAGAGGGATACAATGAAAAGCGGTTTGAATTTTTTATACAAATTTGTGGTAAGCGGGATTATCCTTGGCGGGACGCTGGGGCTTGTTTCCTGCGGCGGCAGCGGAGAGAGCAGTGTTACTACCCTTTCCCTTTTAAAGGATGGAAGCGTCCAGTCGGACATCTGGGAGAATTTCGGGGAAAGCTACTATGATTCTGACGAACTCCAAAACTCAATTCTTTCCCAGACGGCGGACTATAATAAGGAAGCAGGGGGAAGTAAGATCACCGTTGAGAAGGTGGAAGCCAGGGACGCTGTGGCAGTGGTAAAGATGATTTACGAAAAGCCGGAGGATTACGCCAGTTTCAACCGGAGCGTCTTTTTCGTGGGAACTGCAAAGGAGGCCCAGGAGGCGGGATATCAGCTTGACATGGTACTAAGCGGCGCGAAGGATGCTAATGAGACCATCGGGAAGTCCGATATACTGGCTATGGGAGAGGAGAAGCTGCTGATCACGGATGTGGAGGATCTGATTGTCTTAAACGGAAAAGCCCTTTACATCAGCGACAATGTGACCGTCTCGGACAACGGAAGGAGAGTGCAGCTTTTTCCGCCGGAGGAAGAGGCGCAGGGAGCCGGAAATGAGAAAACTCTGGCATACATTGTATTCAAATAAATAACAAACGCTGCCACGCTTCGCGAGCCAGCTTATTGTAACAAACGCTGCTACGCTTCACGATTCAGCTTATTGTAACAAACGCTGCTACGCTTCACGATTCAGCTTATTGTAACAAACGCTGTCGCGCTTCGCGAGTCAGTTTATTGTAATAAAAACATTAAATATATTACGAAAGGTATGTGTGTTATGGAAAAATCAATGGACAAAATCGTTGCGCTGGCCAAGGCCAGGGGATTTGTATATCCCGGTTCTGAAATCTACGGCGGACTTGCCAATACCTGGGATTACGGCAACCTGGGAGTTGAACTTAAGAACAATGTAAAAAAAGCCTGGTGGCAGAAATTTATTATGGAGAATCCTTACAATGTGGGAGTGGACTGTGCGATTCTGATGAATCCCCAGACCTGGGTGGCGTCAGGACACCTGGGAAGCTTTTCAGACCCGCTTATGGATTGTAAGGAATGTCATGAGCGTTTCCGGGCAGACAAGATTATTGAAGACTACGCCGCTGAAAACCAGATTGGACTGGACGGCTCTGTGGATGGCTGGAGCCAGGAAAAAATGAGGAATTTCATTGAGGAACACCATATACCGTGTCCAACCTGCGGCAAACATAACTTTACCGACATCCGTCAGTTTAACTTAATGTTCAAGACTTTCCAGGGCGTTACGGAGGATGCGAAAAATACCGTTTACTTAAGACCTGAAACTGCCCAGGGGATTTTCGTCAACTTTAAGAATGTCCAGAGGACATCCCGGAAAAAGATTCCCTTCGGAATCGGCCAGATCGGCAAATCCTTCCGCAACGAGATAACGCCCGGCAACTTTACCTTCAGGACAAGGGAATTTGAGCAGATGGAACTGGAATTTTTCTGTGAACCGGATACAGACCTTGAATGGTTTGCATACTGGAAGCAGTTCTGCATTGACTGGCTGAAAAATCTGGGCATGAAAGAGGAAGAAATGCGTGTCCGGGATCATGACAAGGAGGAGTTGTCTTTTTACTCCAAGGCAACGACCGATATTGAATTTTTGTTCCCCTTCGGATGGGGCGAACTGTGGGGGATTGCGGACAGAACCGACTATGACCTGACCCAGCACCAGAATACCTCCGGGGAGGATTTAAGCTATTTTGACGACCAGAAGAATGTAAGATATGTGCCTTATGTGATTGAGCCTTCTTTGGGAGCCGACCGGGTTGTGCTTGCTTTCCTGTGTGCGGCTTATGACGAGGAAGAAATCGGCGAGGGGGATGTGCGCACCGTGCTTCATTTCCACCCTGCGTTAGCTCCTGTGAAAATTGGCGTGCTCCCCTTATCCAAGAAACTGAACGAAGGGGCAGAGAAGATTTTTGCACAGCTTTCAAAGAAATATAACTGTGAATTTGACGACAGGGGAAATATCGGAAAGCGTTACCGCCGCCAGGATGAAATTGGGACGCCTTTCTGCGTTACCTATGATTTTGAATCAGAGACAGACGGGTGTGTTACCGTCCGGTTCCGTGATTCCATGGAGCAGGAGCGTGTGGCGATTACCGATTTGGAGGCTTACTTTGCAGAGAAACTGGCATATTAATTACTGACCCGGAAAACCGGGTGGGAAAGGGTAAATAGATGAAAGCGTATGGCGTAAACGAACTGCGTAGAATGTTTTTGGAGTTTTTTGAGAGCAAGGGACATCTGGCTATGAAAAGCTTTTCCCTTGTGCCTCACAATGATAACAGCCTTCTACTGATAAATTCAGGGATGGCTCCCCTCAAGCCTTATTTTACCGGACAGGAGATCCCCCCCAGAAAAAGGGTGACGACCTGTCAGAAATGCATCCGCACGGGAGATATTGAAAATATTGGAAAAACAGCCCGTCACGGCACATTTTTTGAGATGCTGGGGAACTTTTCCTTTGGGGATTATTTTAAGCACGAGGCAATTGCCTGGACATGGGAATTCCTTACTGAAGTGGTAGGGCTTGACCCGGAAAGGCTGTATCCTTCCGTGTATCTGGAGGATGACGAGGCTTTTGGCATCTGGAATAAGGAAGTGGGGATTCCGGAGGAGAGGATTTTCCGTTTTGGCAAGGAAGACAATTTCTGGGAGCATGGTTCAGGGCCATGCGGCCCCTGTTCGGAAGTATACTATGACAGAGGTGAAAAGTACGGCTGCGGCAAACCGGACTGTACAGTAGGCTGTGACTGTGACAGATACATTGAAGTATGGAACAATGTATTTACCCAGTTTGACAATGACGGAAAAGGAAATTACACAGAACTGGAACAGAAGAATATCGACACCGGTATGGGGCTGGAACGTCTTGCCGCCGTTGTCCAGGATGTGGATTCCATTTTTGATGTGGATACTATCTGTGCCTTAAGAGGCAGGGTCTGTGAAATTTCGGGCAAAGAATATAAAGTGGAATATAAATGGGATGTTTCCATCCGCATTGTGACGGATCACATCCGCTCCGCCACCTTCATGATTTCTGACGGCATTATGCCCTCCAATGAAGGAAGGGGCTATGTGTTGCGCCGGATTATCCGTCGTGCGGCACGTCATGGAAGGCTTCTTGGAATAGAAGGAAGCTTTCTGTCAGACCTTAGCAGTACGGTTATTGAGGGAAGCAAAGACGGATATCCTGAACTGGAAGAGAAGAAAGACTTTATTTTCAATGTGCTGACGCAGGAAGAAAATAAATTCAATAAAACCATAGACCAGGGCTTGAGCATTTTAAATGACCTGGAGGAAGCCATGGTGAAAGAAGGGAAGACATGCCTGGGCGGCGAGGATGCTTTTAAGCTTTATGACACCTACGGATTCCCTCTCGACCTTACCATGGAAATTCTTGAGGAAAAGGGATTTACAGTGGATCAGGAAGGATTTGGTGCGGCCATGCAGGAGCAGAAGGAAAAAGCAAGGGCGGCCCGCAAAGTCACCAATTATATGGGGGCTGACGTGACTGTGTATGAGTCCATAGACCCTTCCATCACAACAACATTTGTGGGCTATGACAGACTGGTTCATGAATCCTGTATTACAGTGCTTACCACGGAGACAGAACTGGTGGATGCCCTGACAGACGGGGAGACGGGAACCATTATTGTGGAGGAGACTCCTTTTTATGCCACCATGGGCGGACAGTGTGCCGACACAGGGGTGATTACCTGCCCTGAGGGCGAATTTAAGGTAGAGGACACTGTGAAGCTTCTTGGAGGTAAAGTGGGCCATATCGGCAGAGTTTCTAAAGGCATGTTCAAAGTGGGGGATAAAGTCCTTTTACAGGTGGACGGGGCGGTAAGAAGCGACACTTGTAAGAACCACAGCGCCACCCACCTTCTCCAGAAAGCTCTGCGAACTGTGCTGGGCACCCATGTGGAGCAGGCAGGTTCCTTTGTGAATGGCGACAGGCTGCGGTTTGATTTCAGTCATTTTTCAGCAATGACCAGGGAAGAGTTAGATAAAGTTGAGCAGATCGTAAACGATAAGATTGCCCAGGCTATCACCGTGGAAACAAAGGTGATGAGCCTTGAGGAAGCCAAAAAGACAGGGGCTATGGCGCTCTTTGGGGAGAAGTACGGGGAGTCTGTGCGGGTAGTGCAGATGGGAGATTTTTCCACAGAATTGTGCGGCGGCACCCATGTGGAAAATACGGCATCCATTATGCTGTTTAAAATCCTTTCCGAAAGCGGCGTGGCGGCAGGCGTCCGCAGAATAGAAGCGCTGACCGGAAAAGGCGTGCTGAAATATTATGCCGGTATGGAAAAGGCTCTTCACGAGGCAGCGGCCATTGTGAAATCTTCCCCGGCGGAACTGAACCAGAAACTGGAACATATGATGGCTGAGATAAAAGCCCTCCAGAGTGAAAACGAATCCTTAAAGAGCAAGGCGGCCAAGGATGCCCTGGGGGATGTTATGGACAAGACGGTGGAAGTAAAGGGCGTAAAACTTCTGGCAGCCCGGATTTCCGGCGTGGACATGAATGGTCTCCGGGACTTGGGGGATCAGTTGAAAGCAAAGCTGAAAGAAGGAGTCATCGTTCTTATCTCCGAAACAGGCGGTAAAGTAAATATGGTTGCCATGGCAACGGAAGAAGCCATGCAAAAAGGCGCCCATGCAGGCAATCTGATTAAAGGTATTGCAGCACTTGTAGGCGGAGGCGGAGGCGGACGTCCTAATATGGCCCAGGCGGGCGGCAAAAATCCAGCAGGAATTGACGATGCCATAAGGGAAGCTTTGACAGTATTAGAGGGACAGTTAAAATAAAAATATAAAATTTTATGAAAATAAAATTTTAAAAAGCCATTGACGCAGGGGAATTTTGTGATATAATAATACGTGTGTATATGAGTACACTCATGTACAAGGTACATGAATAAACCCAATCAGTCGATGTTGCGAGGAAGGGACTGAAGGGAGGTCAGGGTGTAAGATGTCAAACGTAATCGTTAAAGAGAACGAGACTTTAGATAGCGCTTTACGTCGCTTCAAAAGAAGCTGTGCTAAGGCTGGTATTCAGCAGGAGATTCGTAAGAGAGAACATTACGAGAAACCAAGCGTAAGACGCAAGAAGAAATCTGAAGCAGCAAGAAAACGCAAATACAACTAATTAAAGTGTACAATGTAAAGCCCTTGACCGTAAAAGCAAGGGCTTTCTTGTATATATGCAGGGCTTATGGAGACCGGCAGCCTGGGCTGACGTATAACCTGTCCGGCAGACGGGGATTATTCAGCCTGGTTCAAAATCGTAAATAAGGAAGAGGAGGGTGGATGAATATGTGGGCGAGAGAGTTGTTTGGCACTGATGTATATCATTTAATTTCGGCATTTATTATTTATAGCATTATTGGGTGGTTTGTTGAGTCCATCTATATGTCGTTCTGCAACAGGAAGCTGACGAACCGGGGCTTTGGCAGGGGGCCTTTTTGTCCCATCTATGGCTTTGGCGGCGTCCTTGGATATCTGATACTGCATCCTTTAAGCGGCAGTCTGGTGAAACTGTATTTTGCCGGGGCGGTTCTTGCCACTGCCTTTGAATTTCTGGTAGGCAAGCTGATGCTTAGGGTATTCGGGGAGGTCTGGTGGGATTATAACGAAAAGCCCTGTAATTACAAAGGGATTATCTGTCTGGAAAGCACCATTGCCTGGGGGGCTTACGCGATTATCATTATTACGTTTCTCCACGGCAGGATACTGAATCTGGTGGACCAGTGCAACAGGGAGTGGGGAATCAGGGCATGTAAGCTGATTCTGCTTCTGGTAAGTATCGATTACATATGCAAACTGATGAATCTGTTTCATATCAGCCTGAAAGAACAGAAAGAAAGGCTTACAGATGCCTATCATTCTTTCAGGACCAGATGGTATTAAAATTGTACTTGCATTTTAAATTAAAATAAAACATATCCATAGTAATAGAATACATATGGGGAGAGCGATTACGTGAATAAATATTTAAAAGTAACCCTATGCAATGTGCTGTGCTGTGTGATGTGTTTTATTTTTTTGCTGCTGATGCCTTTGGAGACGCTTGCAGCCCCACCTGTGGAAGCGCCTTCCTACATACTCATGGAAGCTTCCACAGGCCAGATTATCTGCGAACAGAACGCGGAGGAAAGGCGCAGTCCGGCCAGTATTACAAAAATCATGACCCTGCTTGTGATTTTTGACCATCTGGGAAGCGGGAGAGTGAAACTTGACAGCGAGGTCATGACCAGTGCCTATGCGAAATCCATGGGAGGCTCCCAGGTCTTTTTGGAAGAGGGCGAAGTCCAGACACTGGAAACCATCATCAAATGTATTGCGGTGGCTTCGGGAAATGACGCCAGTGTAGCGGCGGCGGAGTTTATTGCCGGAAGCGAGCAGGAGTTTGTAAATCTGATGAACAAAAGAGCGGAGGAGATGGGGCTTACAAACACCCATTTTGAGGACTGCTGTGGCCTTAGCGAATCCGACAACCACTATACCTCGGCAAAGGACGTGGCGCTGATGTCGCGGGAACTGATTACAAAATATCCCCAGATACTGGATTACACAAAAATCTGGATGGAGGATATTACCCATTCCACCCATCAGGGTACCAGTAATTTTACCCTGTCCAGCACCAACAAACTGTTGAAAATGTATGAGTGGACCACAGGGCTGAAAACCGGTTCCACCAGCAAGGCGCTGTACTGTCTCTCGGCTACTGCAAGCAAAGATAATATTGACCTGATTGCAGTGGTCATGGCCTCGCCCAGCAACAAAACCCGTTTTCAGGATGCCATGGCACTATTGAACTACGGCTACAGTGTCAGCGCTTTATATGAGGATGCCAATGAAGAGAAACTTCCCACTATCCCGGTAAAGGGCGGTGTGAAGGACGAAGCGCCTTTGATTTATCAGGGGCCTTTCCGTTATCTGGACATTGCGGGGAGCGATTTAAACAGCATTGAGAAGACCATTTCCCTTCCCGCAGAAATACAGGCGCCCGTCCAGAGAGGGGATGCAGTGGGGGAAGCGGTCTATAAGCTGAACGGAGAGAGAATTGGCAGTGTTTCCATACTTTCGGACGTTACCATTGAAAAAGCCGGATATAAGGATTATTTGTTAAAATTGTGGAAACTATATTACAATTTATAAAGTCCCTGCAGATGCGGCATCATATATAGCAGGGATAAAAGCAGGAAGGGATAAGAATCTTGATGATATTTATTTGGACAGCGGCAGCGCTTGCAGTTTTTTTTCTTACAGTTATGGCTGTTGACTGCAACCGCTTTGTGATTAGAAGGTACAAATACAGGGCGAAAGGGCTTTTGAAGGATGGCAGGGCCATCCTTCTGTCAGACCTGCATAGCAAATCTTTCGGAAAAGACAGCAAGAAGCTCCTTGCGGCTATTGACAGGCTGAATCCCGATATGATACTGATTGCCGGAGATATGTATACCTGCGCAAAAGGAGAAGACACTAGCACGGCAATGAAACTGGTATGCGCCCTGGCAGAAAAATACCCTGTTTATTATGGGAACGGGAATCATGAGCACAAGACACGCGTCATGCCTGAGGACTTTGGCAGTATTTATGAAGAATATGAGGATACATTAAAAAAGGCAGGGGTAAGATACCTGATAAACGAAAAGGCATATCTGCCTGACTTTAACATGGATATTTATGGGCTTGAAATCCATAGGGATTACTATGGAAAATTCAAAAGGATAAAAATGGAAGCCGGTTACATCCAAAAACTTCTTGGCAGGCCGGATACGGGCAGGGTTTCCCTGCTGATTGCCCATAACCCGGACTTTTTTGAAGCCTATGCCAAATGGGGAGCGGATCTTGTGGTTTCCGGCCATGTCCACGGGGGACTCATGCGCCTTCCGGTGCTGGGAGGCGTGATTTCCCCGGCTATCCGGCTATTTCCTGCCTTTGACGGGGGGGAGTTTAAGAAAGATAAGGCGGTCATGATTCTGGGAAGAGGGCTGGGGAGCCATACCCTGCCCATAAGGATATTTAATCCTGGTGAACTGGTAGTGATTGATTTGTACCGTTAGATGTGTCCTTCTGCGTATGGAAGCGTTACTGGTCACGGAGTGAACAGTAACAGTTAAGGAGCAGTGTGGAAAAACGTGCCATTTAAAAGTTGACGTTCTCCCATAATACATGTTAAAATCCTTGTTGGCGTGAATAAGGCAGGTAAGCTGAATTGGCTATGCCTGCGGCAGGTATGGACGGAAGGATTGAAAACGTGGAGAAAAAGATGGATGCAAAATTATTTGATCATACGATATTAAAGGCGGATGCGACAAAAGAAGCGGTAAAGAAGGTTTGCGACGAGGCAAAGGAGTATGGTTTCATGTCGGTGTGTGTCAACGGCTTTTATACTTCCTATGTGGCAAAACAGCTTGCAGGGTCTGGGGTGAAGGTTTGTACAGTGGTAGGTTTTCCGCTGGGACAGATGTCCCCTTCAGCGAAAGCGGCGGAGGCGGAGATTGCCCTAAAAGACGGGGCTGACGAGATTGATATGGTAATCAATGTGGGAGCTCTTAAGGACGGGCTGTATGAGACGGTTTTGGAAGACATCAGAGGAGTAAAGAAAATCTGCAAAGAGGTATGTCTTAAGGTGATTATAGAAACCTGTCTTCTGACCCGGGAAGAAAAGATAAAGGCGTGCCAGCTTGCCAGGGATGCAGGGGCGGATTTTGTCAAGACCTCCACAGGGTTTTCCAACGGAGGCGCAAAGGCGGAGGATGTAAAGCTGATGCGGGAGACGGTAGGCCCAAAGATGGGTGTGAAAGCCTCCGGGGGCATCAGGGATAAGGAAACTGCCATGGACATGGCAAAAGCCGGAGCCAGCAGGCTTGGCACAAGCGCAACTGTGGCGATTTGCAGTTAAAGGAGCCGAAGCATGGCAATATCGGTGAAATTACAGGCTTTTGAAGGCCCTCTTGACCTGCTTCTTCATTTGATAGAGAAGAACAAGGTGGACATATATGATATTCCCATTGTGGAGATTACTGCCCAGTATCTGGAATACATTCAGGCAATGGAAACAGAAGACATGAATGTGATGAGCGAATTTCTGGTGATGGCTGCCACCCTTCTGGATATCAAATGCAGAATGCTCCTTCCCAAAGAAGTCAACGAAGAGGGGGAGGAAGAAGACCCAAGGGCGGAACTGGTTCAGAAGTTACTGGAATATAAAATGTACAAATATATGTCTTATGAATTGAAGGACAGGCAGGTAGATGCTGCCAGAACGCTGTTTAAGGACAAGACCCTTCCGAAGGAAATCGAAGATTACAAACCTCCGGTGGATATGGAGACTCTTCTGGGAGATGCAGATCTTATGAAACTAAACCAGTTGTTTAAGATGGTCATGCGCAGGCAGGAGGATAAGATCGATCCTGTCAGAAGCACTTTCGGGAAGATTGAAAAGGATGAAGTGGACATGGATATTAAAACCCTTTATGTGGAAGAATATGTCCAGACCCACAAGACATTCAGCTTCCGGGAATTGCTGGAAAAACAGAGAAGTAAGATGGAGATTATCGTCACTTTCCTTGTGGTGCTTGAACTGATGAAAGTGGGAAAGATTTTCATTGCACAGGAAGATACTTTTGAAGATATCATGATTACTTCTAATGTAATGTAAGGCAACAGTCCGGCTGCTGCGCCATTAAGTTAAGATTCGTCATGAGGACTGTTACAGTATAGGAGGCATAGAAAATTGGACAGGCAGAAAGAGAAAGCAGTGCTGGAGGCGGTTTTGTTTACCATGGGTGAGTCGGTGGAGACGGACAGGCTTTCCTCAGTCATCGGGGAGGACAAGAAGATTACCAGGGAACTGCTTATGGAACTGAAAGAAGAATATGACAGCAGGCAGTGCGGCATAACCCTGATGGAGCTGGAGGATTCCTTTCAGATGTGTACGAAAGCGGATATGTATGAATATCTGATAAAGATTGCCAAGACTCCCCGTAAATATGTGCTCACGGACACACTCCTTGAAACCCTTTCCATCGTCGCCTATAAGCAGCCTATTACAAGGGCGGAGATTGAAAAGATAAGAGGAGTGAGCTGCGACCACGCAGTGAACAGGCTGGTGGAGTTTGGCCTGATTGCCGAGGTGGGAAGGATGGACGCGCCGGGGCGTCCCCTTCTTTTTGGAACCACGGAGGAGTTTTTAAGGAGTTTCGGGGTAAAATCCTTAGAAGAACTGCCAGAATTATCGGCTGTCCAGATAGAGGAATTTAAAATACAGGCGGAACAGGAGGCCAGTGTACAGCTTGATATTTAAAGGCTGTAACTTGCTATAATCTGTTTCAGGCACCAGAAGAAGTCAATGGCAGGGATATCTTTTGCGGCTACAAGATATTCTGTCCGGCAGACTTCGCCCCCTGCCAGATATTTGATGGTTCCTATCTGGGTTCCGGCTCTGACCGGGGCCGTGAGCTGGTCTGGCAGCCTGTAATCGGCCTGAATCTGTTCCCCTTTTTTCAAAAGCAGCCCTTCTTCTTCATAGAGGGCAAAATCCCCGTTGCCGTTGTCGTTCTTTGGCATCTGTTTTTCTATTTTTACATCGGTAAAGGCCCTCTGGCCCAGTTTTTCGGTCTGGCCGTTTACGACCAGGAGAGGGGAGAAGCTGCTTTCGTCAACAGCGGCTTCGGAAATCCTGTGGTATTCAAAATTTTCCAGCCCATAGTCCATAAGAACTTTGGTATCGCTCCATTTATAGGTCTTATTGTTTGGCCAGCCGCAGGCCAAAAGGGCTACCACATAGGTCCGGTCATCTCTTCTTAAGGAGCCTACGTAACAGTATCCGGCAGTGCCGGTGAATCCGGTCTTGCCCGAAAGCGCGCCCTCCATCATGGACAGGAAAGCATTGTGGTTGTTACACTGGAAAGTGCGGCCGCTGGGAAGAAATTCCCCGTCTTTTTCCTGATAACTTCCAAAGGAATAGGAAGATGTGCGGGTGATTTTCAAAAATTCATCCCGCTTCGGGGAATCCATGATGCAGTAAGACATAATCTTTGCCAAATCTGCGGCGGTTGTGGAGTGGGCTTTTACCGTTCCGTCGGAAGCCGTGGCAGTGGCATCCAGTCCGTTGGGAGTAATAAAGAAGGTATCAAAGCATCCAATATCACGGGCTTTCTGGTTCATCATATCTGCAAATTTTTCCGTGCTTCCTGCAATATGTTCCGCAATGACTACGGCGGCGTCGTTGTGGGACTCCAGCATCAGGGAATAAAGAAGGTCCTCCAGCTTATAATATTCACCGGGTTTCACATAAAGCTTTACTTTGGGCATACTGGATGCATAAGAGGAAGCTTCGGCGTAATCCTGGGGGCTGCCGTATTCCAGGGCCAGAATACAGGTCATGATTTTGGTGGTGCTGGCCATGGGCATAATCCTGCGGCCGTCTTTTTCGTATAGAATGCGCCCGGAGTCTGCGTCCATCAGTACAGCCGACTGTGCGTAAAGCTTTAAATCAGCATCGGCGTCTTCTTCGGCGCAGGCTGTCAGGGCGGCGGGGGAAGTAAAAAGAGACACAAGTGTAAGAATCAGTCCCATGGACAGAGAGAGTAATTTATTTGTATGTTTCATATGCAGCGTCCAGATAAGTAGCTTTTTTTATGTATATGTGGGAAAAACAGGGAAATATGCCAGAGGGAAATATTTAGAGCGATTTAAAGTGGATTTGAAAAATGATTTCTGCAGGATGGTGGAAGTGATTTTTTTAAATAGATTCTGGGACAGGGGTGTGCTATGAAAGATATATTGGTAGTTTTGACAGGCGGAACCATAGGAAGCCGGGTGGAGGGGCAGTGGGTAGATGTAAATGACACATCTCCTTACGGCCTGATTGAACTTTACAGAAATACCTATGGAGAGGATGTACATTTTCAGGTGGTGCAGCCTTTTTCCATACTAAGCGAAAACATGAGGCCCCAGACATGGGAGAAGCTTTGCAGGTTTCTATGGGATATTGCCTATGAAAAATATGAAGGCGTTATTCTGGCCCACGGGTCGGATACCCTGTCTTATACTTCAGCCCTTCTGGGGATGCTGCTGGCACATGTGCCCGTACCCCTTGTGCTGACAGCTTCCAATTATCCTTTAGGGGAAGAGGGCAGCAACGGCCTTGTGAATTTCAGAAGCGCGGTGGAACTGATACGCACCCGCCTTTTAAAAGGAGTGTTCACAGTATACCAGAATGACAAAGGGGAAAACAATGTGTATCTGGCGGCCAGGGTGACGGAAGCCGACCCTTACCTGGATCAGTTCGGCAGTTTTGGCGGCCAGGTTTTCGGGAAAATGGAAAATGGGAACTTTAAGCGGAATGACCACCGGATAAATCCCTCCATTTTGCAGATAATGGAGAAGAAGGAACGGATAGCTGTCAGGTGTCCCGGATTTGAAAAGCAGGTTCTTATGATACGGCCTTATCCGGGGCTTGATTATGATGCCATTGACCTGGGTAAAAAACCTGCGGCTGTCCTTCATTATCTTTATCATTCGGCTACCGCCTGCACACAGGGCGGGGCATACAGCGCCGTAAACTTTGTAAAACGCTGCCAGAGGGAAGGGGTTCCGGTTTACATGGCATCCTGCAAAGATGCCCGGGGAAGAAATTATGTAACCGCCGGGGAAATGATGGAGGCGGGAGCCGTGCCCATGGAGAATATTTCCCTGGAAGCTGCTTATGCCAAACTTACACTTTTGTATAATCTTGGGATTGAAGATATAAGGGGGCGGATAAATAAGCCTGTCTGTTATGAAATTTTGGATAAATAATAAGATATGTGCAAAAGAGTATGTAAAAAAATTGTAAATTTAGATAACTTTGCTCTATGCGATTTGTGACATTTGTGGTATACTGCTATAGACAAATTATGGGGATACTTGTGTCCCTATGAATAAAGTTATAATTTTTTTAATATAAAATGGAGGGCTGAAAAATGAGTACTACTTCACAGGCGAGTCAAAGAATAGCAGCTTTACTCGATGAAAACAGTTTCGTTGAAATTGGTGCGCAGGTAACGGCAAGAAGCACTGATTTTAATCTGAAACAGACCCAAACTCCTTCGGACGGTGTCATCACCGGCTATGGAGTCATAGGCGGTAATCTTGTGTATGTATACAGCCAGGATGCATCTGTGTTAAACGGAAGCATTGGCGAGATGCATGCAAAGAAAATTGCAAACCTCTATGATCTGGCACTGAAAATGGGTGCACCCGTAATCGGGCTGATTGAATCTGCCGGACTTAGGTTACAGGAAGCGGCAGACGCACTGAACGGATTTGGTGAAATCTACAAAAAGCAGGTGTTAAGTTCCGGGGTTATCCCGCAGATTACAGCCATCTTCGGCAACTGCGGAGGCGGTCTTGCGCTGATTCCCACCCTGACAGATTTCACATTTATGGAAGAAAAGAAAGCAAAACTGTTTGTAAATGCGCCCAACGCGCTGGACGGAAATGAAATCAGCAGATGCGACACTTCTGCAGCAGATTTCCAGAGCCAGGAAGCGGGGATTGTTGATGTGGTTGCAGACGAAGCGTCCATTCTTGCACAGATCAGGGATCTTGTATGCCTGCTTCCGGCAAACAATGAAGACGATATGGCATATGAGGACTGTATGGATGAACTGAACCGTACCTGTGATGAGATTGCAGGCTGCGTGGGAGATACATCCATAGCATTGTCCCAGATTGCAGACGGCGGCGATGTGTTTGAAATGAAAGGTGCTTATGCAAAGGAAATGGTAACAGCTTTCATCAGACTGAACGGCGTAACTGTAGGGGCTGTTGCAAACCGCAGTGAAGTTTACGGGGAAGACGGCAAGATTGCAGAAAAATTCGATGCAGTCTTAACGCCGGCCGGATGTGACAAAGCGGCAGATTTTATTAATTTCTGTGATGCTTTCAATATTCCTGTCCTTTCCCTGACAAATGTAAAAGGATTTAAGGCTGACAAATGCTCTGAAAAGAAGATTGCAAAAGCGGCTGCAAAGCTTACATACGCCTTTGCTGACGCTACCGTTCCCAAGGTGAATGTTGTAATCGGACAGGCATTTGGCAGCGCTTATGTTGCCATGAATTCCAAGGCAATCGGCGCAGACATTACCATGGCATGGCCGGATGCGCAGATTGGAACCATGGATGCGAAGCTGGCTGCAAAGATTATCTGCGACGGCCAGGGGGCAGAGGCGATAGACGCCTGTGCAAAAGAATATGCGGCATTGCAGACCAGCGCTGCAGGTGCGGCAAAGAGAGGATATGTTGATCAGATCATCGAACCTGCTGATACAAGAAAGTATGTGATCGGTGCTTTTGAGATGCTGCTTTCCAAGAGGGAAGAACGTCCTGCAAAGAAACACGGTACAGTCTAGAAAGGATGATACTTAATATGAAAAAATGGTTATTAGTATTAGGTATGATTACCTGTATGTTCGGTTTGACAGCGTGCGGCAGCAAGGAGGAAGCAGAGCCTCTTATGTCGGAGACAGAGGCGGAGGAACTTGGAGCGCAGATTGTAGAAACCGTTAATCAGTATGTAGTCATGGGGATAAAAGATCAGGTGACTGACGCAGCCACAATCAGCGCGATTGAAAGCTGGGAGGCTGCTGCTGAGGATATGGGTGATTATGTAGAAATTATCAGCACCACAGTTGAGATGGATGAAAAAGACGGCGTAATTGATGTCAGAATAAAAGGCTCTGTGCGTGACGCCGTTGTGGAAATTGTTATTGACAATAAGGCAATTACCGGTATCTCCACCAACGTAGAGTATACATTTGGCGAAAAGATGGAAAAAGCGGCTTTAAATACACTTCTTGGTATGGGAACCGTATTTATCGTCCTTATCTTAATCAGCCTTATTATCAGTTGTTTTGGGTTCATACCCAAAATCCAGGCCAGATTTACCAAAAAGCCTGCAGTGGAAGCTAAGAAGGAAGTTCCGGCAGACAATGCAGCCGCCCCGATTGTTGAACAGGAAGAACTTTCCGATGACTGCGAACTTGTAGCGGTTATTGCAGCGGCAATTGCAGCCAGCCAGGGCGCATCTTCCACAGACGGATTTGTAGTAAGAAGCATAAGACGTGCCGGAAATAAATGGCAGCGCGGTTAAGTGAGAATATTGATAGTGAAGATTACAGGAGGAATTAGTAATGAAAAATTATACAATTACCGTAAATGGCAACGTATATGACGTAGTAGTAGAAGAAGGCGCATCTACAGGCGCACCTGCACCCGCAGCTCCCAAGGCTGCGCCGAAGGCAGCACCCAAAGCAGCTCCCGCGGCACCTAAAGCATCCGGCGGTGCAGGAAGCGTCAAAGTAGAAGCCGGCGCGGCAGGCAAGGTATTTAAGATTGAAGCAAAAGTCGGTCAGGCAGTTAAGAGAGGCGATGCAGTAGTTATTGTGGAAGCAATGAAGATGGAAATCCCTGTTGTAGCTCCTCAGGATGGTACCGTGGCAAGTATTGATGTAGCTGTTGGCGATGCAGTAGAGGCAGGCGCTTTACTGGCAACACTCAACTAATACGGCGGGGATGATGCGGATTCATTTCTTCCGCATATCCGGCGGATGAAAGCATATCCTTTGGGGATAGTTTTCACCAGAATAACAACAGGAGGTAAAAGAAATGGATTATATTGTAACTACACTGTCCAATCTAATTCATCAGACAGCATTTTTCAATCTGACGTTTGGAAATTATGCGATGATTTTCTTTGCATGTGTATTTCTTTATCTTGCGATTGCCAAAGGCTTTGAGCCATTGCTTTTGACGCCGATCGCATTTGGTATGCTGCTGGTCAATATTTATCCTGACATTATGATGAGTATTGAAGATTCCGCAAACGGAACAGGCGGCCTGCTGTATTATTTTTATCTGTTGGATGAGTGGGCAATACTGCCGTCCTTGATTTTTATGGGGGTAGGCGCCATGACGGACTTTGGTCCCCTGATTGCCAACCCCAAGAGTTTCCTGCTGGGCGCATCGGCACAGTTTGGTATTTTCATGGCATATTTCGGAGCTATTGCCTTTGGCTTTAACGATAAGGCAGCGGCAGCAATCTCCATCATCGGCGGCGCAGACGGCCCTACTTCCATTTTCCTTGCAGGAAAGCTGGGACAGACTGCATTGCTGGGACCTATTGCGGTAGCGGCATATTCCTACATGTCGCTGGTGCCGATTATCCAGCCGCCTATCATGAAGCTTCTGACCACCGAACAGGAAAGAAAAATCAAGATGGGACAGCTTCGTCCTGTATCCAAGCTTGAGAAGATACTTTTCCCTATTATTGTAACAATCGTCGTATGTCTGATACTTCCTACCACAGCGCCTCTTGTAGGTATGCTGATGCTTGGTAATCTGTTCCGGGAATCCGGCGTGGTAAGACAGTTGACAGATACGGCTTCCAACGCACTTATGTACATCGTTGTTATCCTGCTGGGAACCTCTGTAGGCGCAACTACAAGCGCAGAGGCATTCTTAAACTGGGATACCATTAAAATAGTAGTTCTTGGTCTTGTTGCTTTCGCATTTGGTACGGCAGCCGGTGTTCTTTTTGGCAAACTGATGTGTATAGCGACAAAGGGTAAAGTGAATCCCCTTATTGGTTCAGCCGGCGTGTCCGCAGTACCCATGGCAGCCAGAGTATCCCAGAAAGTGGGTGCAGAAGCAGATCCTACCAACTTCCTGCTGATGCATGCAATGGGACCCAACGTGGCAGGCGTTATCGGTACGGCAGTAGCGGCAGGTACCTTTATGGCAGTGTTTGGAGTGTTCTAAGCATGGGAAGAACATGAAAAGTGCTTCTAAGGCGTATGAAGATGCCGCCAGGGAAGCGTTATGTCTCATGTTGATGAGTTAAGATTTGAGTGGATTAATAGATAAGGAGGAAATAGTAATGGCAGAACAGGCTAAAAAGCCGGTTGGAATTATGGAAACGGTTCTTCGTGATGCACATCAGTCTCTGATTGCGACAAGAATGCCTACCGAAATGATGCTTCCAATCGTTGATAAGATGGATAAAGTTGGTTATCACGCAGTAGAATGCTGGGGTGGTGCAACATTTGACGCTTCTCTCCGTTTCCTGAAGGAAGATCCCTGGGAGAGACTTAGGAAATTAAGGGATGGGTTTAAGAACACGAAATTACAGATGCTTTTCAGAGGACAGAATATCTTAGGTTACAGACCTTATGCGGACGACGTGGTAGACAGCTTTGTTGAGAAGTCTATCGCAAACGGCATTGATATTATCCGTATTTTCGACTGTCTGAATGACCTTAGGAATTTACAGGAAGCAGTTAATGCTACCAATAAGGTAAAAGCACAGGAAGGCAGGGGCCATGCCCAGGTTGCACTTTCTTATACTTTAGGCGACGCTTATACCATGGAGTACTGGATGGATATGGCGAAGAAGATTGAGGAAATGGGGGCTGATTCTATCTGTATCAAGGATATGGCAGGACTTCTGGTTCCTTACAAAGCATCTGAGATGATTGCAGCAATGAAGTCAGCCACCAAGCTTCCTATCCAGCTTCACACCCACTATACATCTGGCGTTGCAAGCATGACTTACCTTAAGGCAGTGGAAGCGGGAGTTGATGTAATCGACTGCGCAATTTCACCTTTTGCCATGGGTACTTCACAGCCTGCTACAGAGGTTATGGTTGAAACCTTTAAGGGAACCTCTTATGACACAGGTTATGACCAGAGTATTCTTTCTGAAATCGCTGATTACTTCAGACCTTACAGAGATAAGTGCCTGGCAGACGGCCTGCTGAATCCCAAGGTTATGGGCGTTGATATTAAGACTCTGTTATACCAGGTACCCGGCGGTATGCTTTCCAACATGGTAAGCCAGTTGAAGGAACAGAATGCGGAAGATAAGTACTATGATGTGCTTAAGGAAATCCCGCAGGTAAGAAAAGACTTAGGCGAGCCTCCGTTAGTTACGCCTTCTTCACAGATTGTGGGTACACAGGCTGTATTTAACGTACTTATGGGCGAGAGATACAAGATGGCTACTAAGGAAACCAAGGCAGTTCTGCGTGGTGAGTACGGCCAGACTGTTAAGCCTATGAGCCAGGAAATCATTGACAAGGTTATTCCCGGTGAAAAGAGAATTACCTGCCGTCCTGCTGATTTGATTGAAAACGAGATGGATAAGCTGGAAGCTGAAATGAAAGAATGGAAACAGCAGGATGAGGATGTATTGTCCTACGCATTGTTCCCGCAGGTGGCAACTGACTTCTTTAAATACCGTCAGGCACAGCAGGAAAAAGTTGATATGACGCAGGCTGATACTAAGAATGCAGCTTACCCTGTATAATTATTCCTCAGGCAGTAAGCCGGGCAGATGCAGTTACGCATATATTTGGCGGCTGGCCCAGGACTGCTGGCTGTAATGGCAGTTGTTGACTTTATCCCCCATACATAAATGGTATGGGGGATTTTTAGAAGGAAAGAGCGAAGGATTTTTTTGATCCTGTACGCAACGGTTTGTGTCTGCGCTGCATCCACAAACCTGATATGCGCAAAAAGCAGCGTAGAAATGAGGAAAGCATGGAGAATAAGCGTTTTGCCCTGCTCATAGATGCAGATAATATATCGGCAAAATATATTGGTGATATTCTGGAGGAACTTTCCACTTACGGAATAACCACCTATAAAAGAATTTACGGGGACTGGACCAGTACGCAGGCGAACAAGTGGAAGGGAGAACTTTTGGAAAATTCTGTCATTCCCGTACAGCAGTTCAGCAATACAGTGGGTAAAAACGCCACAGATTCCACACTGATTATTGATGCTATGGATATTCTTTATACCGGAAATGTGGATGGTTTCTGCATTGTGTCGAGCGATAGTGATTTTACGCGTCTGGCAAGCAGGCTGCGGGAATCCGGCATGGAAGTGATTGGGATGGGAGAAGAAAAGACGCCCCGCTCCTTCCGCGTGGCCTGTACAAGGTTTGTAAATTTGGAAAACATCGGTAATCAGGATGAGGAAAATGAAGAAAAAGGCGGCAAGGATAATACAATTGGAAGAGATGTAATTTACAATGCCATCACCAATATTATCAATGAAAATGAAAACAAGGGTAAGAGCGTGGAGCTTGCCGCAGTGGGAAACCGTCTCGTCAATATGTATCCAGACTTTGACGTGAGAAATTATGGGTATAGTCTTTTGTCAAAATTCGTGGAAGATGCAGGACTGTTTCTCTTGGAAAAACGCCAGAATGTTATTACCATATATTTAAAGGACAATGAGCAGTCCCAGGAAGAAATCAGAAATTATGTAAAAGAGACTATTGATAAATCTGGGAAAAAGGGGATAGGAATCAGCGAACTGAGCAACCGTGTATATAATAAATACAACAATTTCAATGTAAAGGATTTCGGCTACAGTCAGTTTTCAAAGTTTGTCCAGGGTATTGGGAATGTGGAATTGTACCAGGACAAAAATGACAGGAAACGTGCGAGAAAAAATTAAGAAAAAATTTATTTTCTTTTAAAAAAATTAATCTATCTGTTTGTTATACTAAGACCCGTCAGTGCATATTGCTCTGCATGCAAAGGATGAGAAGATGGGAATGGGACTGGAATTTATAGATATATCGAAAGATGAGGAAAATGAAATACCCCGTGCAAGCAACGGTTCAAATGCCAGAAGGATGTCAGGACATGCATCTCAAAGAAGAAGCCGTGCAGTGACGCCGGTAATGATAGATATGGAAGAACGAAGGGGCGTAAGGACAGAAAGACATGCGGTAGAAAGCCGTGCAGAAACCAGAATGCGGGAACCAGGGACAATAAGGCTGGAAAGGTCAGAAGAGTTTCAGGAGGAAATTCCGGTGCGGAGAAGACCCAGGCTGGATAACTGCAGGCCACCGCAGAGAAGACAGCCCAGCGCCGTGACGCCCATGCTGTCAGAGGAGGAGGCGCCGCAGAGAAGACGGCCCAGGACTGTGACGCCCATGCTGCCGGAGGAGACGGCGCCGCAGAGAAGACGGCCCAGGACTGTGACGCCCATGCTGCCGGAGGAGACG
>CAMWUN010000057.1 GCA_947177425.1 uncultured bacterium | reverse complement strand
AGGCAATTTTCGATGGATTTTTGCATGTTACTGGTCACGGAGTGAACAGTAACGAGTAATTTACAAAAAATTTATGCTTTTTTAATGGATAACTTATTCCCCTTCGTTGACATGTTTTCGCAAAGCCGTTATGATATTTATTGTGCACAACTTAAGCTGAAATGGAGAGATTTATTATGGCTAAAAAAGAAAAAAGCCCCCGGGAATATCAGGGCGTCCGCGATGAAATCAGAGAACAGCAGATGAAAACAAAGGATATGTCCTTTAAGGGGAAGCTGGGATATTTCTGGGATTATTATAAAATCCACACACTGGCAGGGCTGTTTGCCCTTTTCCTTATCGTTACCCTGGTACACGATATCTTCACCTCAAAAGACTACAGTTTCTATGCCGTCATGCTCAATGCAGATTCCATGCCTTCGGATGGACTGGAAGCTGCCTTTGCTGAATACGCCGGACTGGATGAGAATACATACGACTGCTTCATTGACACCTATTCCGTCATGTCCATGCACAATACCAGCCAGTATGATATGGCCACTTCCCAGAAACTGATGGCGCTGACACAGACCAAAGATCTTGATATTGCAGTGTTTGACTCCGAAGTTTACAATAATTACGCTTATAATGAAATGTTCACTGACCTTAGAACCATCTTTACGGAAGAAGAACTGGCCCCTTACAGGGAACATCTTTACTATATTGACTATGCCTACATACGTAAAGGGGATGGCGATATCGACTACGAAAATCCTGCTCTGCTTTACTACGACAATATGACAATCCCCCCGCAGGAAGAAATCGAAGCCGAAGCTGACAGACACCGCCGCCCGGAGGATATGGAAGAACCTGTACCCGTGGGCATCTTTGTTGACAGCGCCCCCCTTATTTCACAGAGCAATGCCTATTCCCGGCTGATTCCCGTATTTGGCTTCTCCGCCACATCCCAGAGAATCGATACCGGAAAGAAATATCTGGAATTCATTTTTGATGAAACCATTGATTTTGCATCGGTACTTCAGGAGCAGGAGTGAGATTTTGCCATTGCTTCCAGAATATCCACACACTCCTCCACCTGGAAGACCCCGCGGTTCAGCATAATATCTTTTCCTTCTTTCCTGTTCCACTTGCCGTTGGAATAGTAGGTATAATATTTTTTTCTGGCCGCATCCATATTCTTAACCAGTTTTTTAGCGGAAATCTCATCAATCTGGTGTTTATTTTTTATAATTTCCACCCTTTTTTCAAAGGGCGCATAGATAAAAACTTTCAGGCAGTTGGGATTATCCTTTAAAATATAGTCGGCCAGACGCCCAATAATGACGCAGGAGCCTTTAGCCGCCAGATTGTGGATAATATCCGTCTGAATCTGAAAAAGCTTATCCCCCATGGAAGGGCTTAATTTCCCTATGGTAAGATATGGGCTTAAGAAACGTCCCATAATCGTTTCGTCCGAGGAAGCCAGTACATTGATATCGATACCGCTTTTCTGTGCCGCAAGAGCCAGCATATCCTTATCGTAGAGGTTAAATCCAAGCCGCCTTGCCAGTTCCTTTCCAATTTCATGGCCTTCTGCGCCGAATTCCCGTCCAATTGTTATAATCAGTTTACTATCCATATCTCCCTCTCCGCCTGTTATTCCTTATTCTCCGCAGGCTTTTACAAAAGCCTGAAACAACTTACGTGCATTTTCATCTGATTCATAAATAAATTCCGGGTGCCACTGAACCGCCTGCACAAACTTCTTTCCGGGCATATACAGCGCTTCCACCAGCCCGTCCTCTGATACCGCCATAGGCTTTAAACCCTGTGCCAGTTCTTTGACTGCCTGATGGTGATAGCTGTTGACCGAAACGGTCATTTCGTCTGTCAGTTCCCCAAGAGGCGTATCCGCCAGAATTTCCACCTGATGGCAGGGCACGTCATAAGGCGGTTTCATATGATGGTCAACCGCTTTCGTACCCTTATACTCTGTAGGCAGATCCTGATACAGCGTTCCCCCGCAGAGCACATTGATTAACTGGATGCCCCGGCATATCCCGAACACAGGCTTATCAGCCTTAAGAGCCCTGGCAAATATCTCCTTTTCCAGCGTATCCCTGTCATGGCTGGCCTTCCCACACGCCGGTTTTTTTTCTGCTCCATAGAGAGCAGGATTTACATCCTGTCCTCCTGTAAAAAGAAAGCCGCTGCAAACTTCCATTATCCGGGCAATCTCATCCCCCACAGCTTTCAGCGGCAGTATTATGGGAAGCCCGCCTGCCATCCTTATCCCTTCCATATAGCCGGGAAGCATCCAAATGCTGTCCCTTTCTTCGTCAAACAGTGGAATAACGCCAATTACAGGTTTCATATCCGGCCCCCTTATTCATTTCTTTTAAATCCTTTTAGAGAACTTTGTTCAAAAAGCTGATGGTACGCTCTTCTTTTGCATGGTTAAATATGTAGTCAGGAGTTCCCTCCTCCACAATATAACCATCATCCATGAAGATAATCCTGTCAGCCACTTCCCTTGCAAATCCCATCTCATGGGTGACAATCACCATGGTCATGCCTTCCTTTGCAAGGCTTTTCATTACATCCAGAACTTCCCCCACCATTTCCGGGTCAAGAGCTGAAGTAGGCTCGTCAAAAAGCATGATATCCGGTGACATGGCTAGGGATCTTGCGATGGCGCATCTCTGCTTCTGCCCTCCCGAAAGCTGGCTGGGGTATACATCCGCCTTGTCTTCCAGCCCTACCCTCTTAAGGAGTTCCATTGCCCGCTCCCTGGCCTGCTCCTTGGTGAGTATCTTAAGTTCCACAGGCGCCAGAGTAATATTATCTATAATTGTGAGATTGGCAAACAGATTGAAATGCTGGAATACCATGCCTATGTTCTCACGCACTTTGTTAATATTTATCTTTTTGTCTGTAATCCGCTGTCCGTCAATAATAATTTCCCCGCCATTGGCCTCCTCAAGCTTGTTCAGACACCGCAAAAAGGTACTCTTGCCGGAACCGGAAGGCCCAATCAGGCACACAACTTCTCCTTCTTTTACTTCCACGTCCATACCCTTTAAGACTTCCAGTTCTCCGAAGCATTTCTTAAGCCCTTTCACCGATATCATAGGGCCTTTACTTTTCAAACTTTCTTTATTTTCCATGGGACACCTTCCTTTCCACTATTTTGGCAATCTGTGAAAGAATGGTACATACGATCAAATAATAAACTGCAACCACCAGCCAGATAGCCATTACCCTGTTTGCAGAATTCGCGGCCAGGATCTTACCGTTCTGGGTCAGTTCTCTGATACCGATAATGGAAATCAGGGAAGTATCCTTCAATGTGATAATAAACTGGTTGATAATCGCCGGAAGCATGGTGAAGAACGCCTGAGGAAGCACGATTTTGCGCATGGACTTGCTGTAAGACAGGCCAAGGCTTCTTGCCGCCTCCATTTGTCCCTTATCAACCGCTTCAATACCGCCCCGGATAATCTCCGCCATATATGCCCCTGCATTCAGGCTAAGCGCTACCGCTCCCGCCGTAAAAGGGCCGCCGATCAGTTTCCACTGGAATCCCAGCGGCCGCAGTACCTGGGCAAGGCCGTAATACACGATAAATGTCTGTACCAGCAGAGGTGTTCCCCTGATAATCCCCACATAAATCTGTGAGATAAACTCCAATATCCTTATTTTTGAAACCGTAAAAAGACCAAAAATGACACCCAGCACAGAAGCCGCAATCAAGGCCACAATGGCAAGCTTTACCGTTTCCCCCATCGCCGCCATAAAGGTTCCCACGCTGTTCGTCAGTACTTGAAAAAATTCCATTTTTCCACCTCTCCCATACTTTTTTACCTATCCCCTTAAGGGTCATACCCATCAGACTGCCTCTCTTTGCAGGACAGCGTATTGCATCAGACGCCGCCGCGCTCTATAGGTCAGCTTATCAATCCACCGGCAGGCTGTGACCCCTGCCAATGGCATAAACAAATGTAAAAGCAGAAATTTATTTTTGTTTTATATTTTATTTGGAAATATATGTGTTTAAAATTTCATCATATTTTCCGCTTGCTTTCAGATTGGCAAGACCTGCATTGAACATTTCCACCAGTTCAGGCGCTTCCCCTTTAAGGGTTGCAAAGCCATAGGATGAACCTCTTTCCATGTCAATAGGCAGTTTCAGTCCTGTACCTCTGGAGATTTCGTATCCAAGCACCGGATAGTCATCGAAACATGCTGCGCTTGTCCCGGAAAGGACGTCCTGATACATGCTTGCAGAATCTTCAAACTGTACAATGGTAAATCCATACTGGTCAGCAATGGACTCTGCAAAAGCACATCCTTCTGTACCGATCTTGGTTGCTACCTGAAGTCCTGAAAGGGCTTCATAAGAAGCGATGTCAGAGTCAGCAGCTACTGCCATGCCTACTCCTGAATCATAGTATGCTTCTGAAAAATCATATTTCTGTGCTCTCTCATCTGTGATGGACATTCCGGCAATTACGCCGTCAACTTCGCCTGCTTCTAAGGCTGTCACTGCTGCAGAAAATCCGATGCTCTGCAGTTCATATGTAAATCCCTGGTCCTCGGCAATGGCTGCAAGCAGATCCAAATCAATACCCACCATCTCTCCGTTGTCATTTTCAAACTCAAAAGGTGCAAATGTGGTGTCTGTTGCAATCACATAATGCTTAGCCTCTGTTCCTGCTTCTGCATTGTCTTCTTCCGGCGCTGCTGCCTCTTCCTGTCCGGCTTCCGCCTCTGTCTCCTGGGGCGCCTCCTGGGCTTCGCCTGCCTGTTCCGTGTCCTTTGATCCGCCGCAGGCAGTCAGTGAAAATACCATAACTGCTGCCAGCAATAATGCTGCTCTTTTTTTCATATTCTCCTCCTTTTTCGCCCGTTATCTTTCTTTCAAAGCCCTTTCCCCAGCCTTTTGCCCGATACCGGACATTTCCTCAAAAGCGGCTTCCCATAAGGCTTATGAAAAGAGGATAACACCATTAGGGTGTTACCCTCATTGATAACCTGACTTTACTTATATTTATACGCCAACTATTATACCATCTGATTTTTTTTTCGTCAACCCAAATTTTCGTTACGTACTGCCTCTATAATCGTATCTTTCCGGATTTTTCCCGATGAAATCCTGTATGATACTGCCGCCGCCAGCATGGTCAGCGCCGTCCCTGCCGCAATTTTCCCCCAGGGGATATAGGGCAGTAATTCCTTCCATGTCACATCCACAATCCACATCAGTGCCGCAAGCAGCGCAGCCACTCCAGGCACGGCGGCCAGCACAGGGGTAAGGGCCATCCGCAGCCCTTCCAGCAGGAGCAGCTTTCCAATTCCCTGTGTATCCATCCCTACCGAGCGCAGCATGGCAAATTCCCGGCGGCGGCCCATCATTGACCGGGACACCACAGACAAGGTATTGGAAATCCCTATCAGCCCCAGCAGGATTCCGATGCAGTCCACAACTGCCCCCATAGCCCGGATGGCCACGGCATTATCCCTTTCCTCTCTGGCTGCACTGACAATATAAAAGTCTTCCTCCGGCATAAAGGATCTGCATATTTCCTCTGCCCTTTCCGCCACTGCCAGGTCGTTTTCCGGGCTGGTCTTCATTTTCACATAAATACTGTATGCGCTCTGGGCCTTATCCGGCCCAAAACCTTCCGCAATGGCATAATACACCTTAAGAGGCACATAAAGATTTATCGAATAATTATTCCGCACATCCCCAATCTCCGGCCCTTTTGCTGCCACTGCGCCCACTTCCACAGGAAGCTTATAATCTGTATCCATATCATCCTCTGTCTTTTCTTCTATCAGCAGTTTCTGGCCGGGCAGAAGTTTTAAATGGGAATAGGACTGGATGGATTTCTGGCGATTGTTAAGCACCTCCGGGTAAAGAGGCGCCGCGCTCCATGCAAGAGCTTTGATGTGTTCCGTGTCATAATACTCTGCCGGATTTCCCCCAAGGCTTTTACAGTATGCATCAAAGGCTTTTTCTTCCATGCCGTACAGATACGTCTGGATTCTGTATTTACCGTCCCGTTCTACCAGATTCCACATCTCCCTGTTCAGTCCTGCAAATCCTCCCCTGCTTTTGAATTCCTCTGTCTCCTGTGAAGGCTGCGCCCAGTATGCCATCCGGGATACACAGAAATAAACATTCTCCTGCTGCCCTGCAATGGCGAGCAGTTCACCGGGCAGTTTCCTGTCTGACTCTGTTATCATGGTAAGTCTGGCATAAATATTATAGTAAGCAGCCTGCCTGTTCCTTATGCTTAAATAGTTGTTCATCCCCATCAGGGAGACAAATCCGCAAAGAAGCATCAGACATAAGGTCAGCGACAAGACCCCTGCCCGGAACCTCTTTCTGTTTACATAATGGGAAGCGGCGGCCAGTTCCCCCGCATAACCGAATAGTTTCCTGAAAATAGGATGCTTTTTATATTTCTTTCTGTCTTTTTTCTTCCCTGCACTGCTTCCTTCCGGCATATGTATGGCCTCCAGGGGCGTCATCCCTGCTATCTTCACAGCGGGAATGAGGGCAGCCGCCAGAACCGTAAGGAAAGAAACTCCGGCGGAAAATGCCGCCAGCATGGGGGAAAACCGCACAGTAATGGGAAAATACAACATTTCTCCTGCAATATCCGTATAGACAGCCATGACTCCCACCGTAAACAGATACCCAATGCCGATGCTAAGCAGAATGGGCCCTATGGACAGAATAATTCCTTCCATCAGAATGGAAATCCCTATCTGTCCGGGCGTTGCCCCCACAGACCGGAACATCCCAAGCTGTTTCATACGGGCCGCTGCCGATATCTGGAAAGCCCCGCGGATGATCATCACAAAAGCCCCCGCCGCCAAAAGCAGGATACACCCATAAACCAGAGGCACGCCCCAGTTTTCCAGCGCTGGCAGAAGGGAAATCTCTTCTCTTGGCGGAAAAACATAGTTAAGCATAAGAAGCATGGTGTGATATCGGAAATGATTGTCATACTCGCCGTATTCATTCTTTGGAATTCCAATGGCATCGGCAATCCGGGGCATAACCTCATAAGTCCTGCGTATATCTTTTAATTTCACATAAACCACCAGTTCTTCCCCTCCCGTAAGGGCATCCCTGTCCAGATATCCCATGGCGTAATAGCCGGGCACTGTGGTATTGGTGGTCATATCCATGATTCCCACCAGCGTGACCGTACGCTCCCCGGTCTGATGAAAACTTTCCCCTTCTCTTCTCGTCCGCCCGGCTTCCAGAACCTGGCTCCCCACACACCGCTCCCCTTCCGGCATGGTAAAGGTATCTCCAAGACTGTATTGTGGATTATGCTCAAAGAACGATCTGGATACTGCAACTTCTCCCTCCCTTAAGGGAACTCTTCCCTCCATGATCGTATTTTTCTCCCCCATGGAGCGCCAGTAGTTTTCATCTGCGCCCCGATATATCAGATAGGGAAGCACATTTTCGCCGGGAAGTTGTAAGCAGGTGAAGGGGCCTTTCACCATAGTTTCTTCCACATACAGGTTATTGTCCGCTACCGCAAGCTTTTCCGGTGAAATTTCCCCTCCCAGTTCTCCATGCCACGAACCCTTCTCGTACTCTTCTATCTCCACCCGCCATTTCATCTCCGTATAGGCATACGTACACAGAGCGCATAGCAGAGTAGATGCCAGAAGCACAGCCACCATGATAGAAATGGAAGTACTCTTGTTCCGCTTTAAAGTATTCAGGGTATAGGAAAACAGTATCCTCATTTTCCCACCCCCTTGTCAGACAAAATCCTTCCATCCTCAATGGTGATTATCCTGTCCGCTTCTAAGGCAATCTTTTCATCATGGGTAATCAGAAGAATGGTCTGCTTATACTTTTTGCCTGAAAGCTTCAACAGCCCCAGAATTTCCTCTGAATTCTTTTTGTCCAGATTCCCTGTGGGTTCGTCCGCCAGCAAAATTGCCGGCCTGTAAATAAGCGCCCTTGCAATGGCCACACGCTGCTGCTGGCCCCCGGAAAGCTGGTTTGGAAGATGGGTAAGCCTGTCCCCCAGCCCCAAAATCCCCACCAGTTCTGTAAACCGCCCTTCATCCGGCTTCTGGTTATCTAAAAGCATAGGCAGCAAAATATTCTGTCTCACATCAATGGAGGGAATCAGATTATAAAACTGATAGACAAGCCCCACCTTACGCCTTCTGAAAATGGCGCGCTGCTTTTCACTTAAATTCGAAATATCCGTATCTTCCACCAGTACCCTTCCGCTGCTGGGCTGGTCCACGCCTCCCAGCATATGAAGCAGCGTAGACTTTCCGGAACCGGAAGCCCCTATAATTGCCACAAACTCCCCCGCATTCACTGACAAGTCTATCCCGTCAAGAGCCGTCACCCTGGTCTGCCCACTGCCATAAATTTTGGACAGCTTTTCACACCTTAATATCTCCATGCCACACTTCCTGCCTTTCCCCAATCTATAAATGTACTGCCGTTCCCGAACTTTCTGCAGCAATATAAGAATAGCAGAGTTAAATGACAATCCAGTGACATTTTATATAATAAATGAAAAAGCCACTCTTACCTGAGCAGCCTTTCATTTTATAGCATTCCTTGTCTCTGGCATAAAAAGTACTCCTTTTTACGCCTAAATATCAGTGTGCTTTCTCTTTATCAAATGACAGGGCAACGTCAAATGCTTCTCTTGTTGCATTAATTGCTCTTACTGCATCCCCAACTTCAAAGTAACCACAGCCGATTCTGCTGCATGCCTCCCTAAGTGCGCTTCCGTCACGCTTCCTTGCCCCAACCGCGAGCACGGCAGTATGTCCGCCCCCCTCGGTGCACTTGGCGTATGTATACTGCAGACTTCTACAATGTTTAAACCGCTGCCGCCTTTTACACGTGCTACATGATAATTTTTCAAACATACTGGTTCCTCCTCGTATTTTCAACCAGTTTATTCAATCCATCCAGTACTTCTTCCTTTGTGCATGCGCCAAAAGCAGCAAGATTTCGTATCGGCATTGATGCAACCAGCGCATGATTCATATCATCCGAAAGTGCTCCATCGCTTTCATAACCGCCAAAAAATGTATACATTTTTTCAGTCAGGTATTCTCCATATTCTTTGGTTCTTTCATCGGAAAGCAATTCATCCAATGTGGTGTTCAAATCCAGCTTCAAGGGAAGCTGTACGGCGGAATGCATCTCTACCGCTTCAGACAAACGAATATCGCGGCTTGACGCCCCAATCAAAATATCATATAAACCGCTGGCTGCATACCAGTCTTTCAGCCCAGTATGATACCACGCAAAACTTCTATAATCCAATGTCATCGTAACTGTCCTGGTTTCCCCAGGTTCCAGCGCAATTTTTTCATATCCCTTCAGTTCTTTATCCGGACGCCTGCATGCACCGGTATTATCACGAACATATAACTGTACAATCTCTTTTCCTGCAACACTTCCGGTATTTGTAATATCAACACTGACCGTCAGTGTATCCTGTTCCGTCAATTCTTTTTTACTCAGTTTCAGGTTACTGTATGCAAAATTTGTGTAGGACAAGCCATGGCCAAAAGGAAATGATACTTCCATTTCTCTGGCATCATAATAGCGGTATCCAACAAATACTCCCTCACTGTAAACCGTTTTTTCACTGTCGCCGAATGTTAAATACGATGAAGTGTCTGTCAGCTTACAAGGAATCGTCTCTGCCAGCTTTCCCGAAGGATTTACTTTTCCGTACAAAAGATTTACTTCAGCTTCTCCCACAGCCTGCCCGCCAAGATACGCTTCCAGCAATCCTTTTATCCCTGACAGCCATGGCATTTCCACCGGGGAGCCATTATGCAGTACCACAATCGTATTGGGCTGTACTTTAATAATTTCTGCAATCAGACGGTTCTGGCAATCCGGAAGACGCATATGAGTTCTGTCATAACTTTCGGATTCAAAACTTTCCGGAAGCCCTGCAAAAATAACAGCCTTATCTGCCTTGCCTGCAGCTTCTATCGCTTCTGCGGCTAATGCTTCATCCCAAACATCTCCTGTAGTTGAAAATCCCTCTGCATAAATTACATTTCCCGAAATCTGCTCCATATTAGAAACAGCTTCTAATGCGCTGCTGATACGGAAGTTGTTAATATGAGAACTTCCGCCCCCCTGAAAACGTGGTGTTCTGGCAAATCCTCCGATAAATGCTATCTTTTCATCCGTTTTCAGCGGAAGGACATTTTCATTTTTTAAAAGTACCATGGACTGTTCTGCAACATAACGTGCAAAATCATGGTCTGACTCTAACGTGAAATCCTGCTCTTTTTTATTATCCGTATAAAGAAATGAAATCCGCAGAATCCTCTCTACTGCCCTATCTAATACAGTTTCATCCAAAATACCGTCCTCTACAGCTTTGATTAATTCCTTATCGCTCACCCCTCCGGTGGACGGCATTTCCAGATCCATCCCTGCCTTCAACGCCGAAACTCTGTCATTCACCGCCCCCCAGTCTGATATTACATAACCTTCAAATCCCCACTCCTTACGGAGTATATCTGTAAGAAGCCATGGATATTCTGATGCATATGTTCCATTGATGCGATTATAAGAGCACATGACAGTATAAGGCTGTGATTTCTTTACTGCAGTTTCAAATGCCGGAAAATAAATTTCACGCAACGACCTTTCATCTACCTCCGAAGAATTGCTCATACGATTAAATTCCTGGTTATTCGCAGCAAAATGTTTGATAGAAGTTCCCACATGCCGGGACTGCACTCCGCCGATAAAAGCTGCTGCGCTTTCTCCTGCAAGATACGGATCTTCCGAATAATATTCAAAATTCCGCCCACACAAGGGAGAACGCTTGATGTTTACTGCCGGGCCGAGCACAACAGCTATATCGTTAGCCTGTGCTTCTTTTCCAATGACCTCGCCGAATTCTTTCATAAGTTCCCTGTCAAAGGAGCATGCAGACAGACATGCCGGCGGAAAGCACACTGCCTCTATACTGCCATTCATTCCCAGATGGTCTGCTTTTTCCTCCTGTTTGCGCAGTCCGTGAGGCCCATCACTGACCATAACGCTTGGAATTCCAAGACGTTCTACGCTTTTTAGCTTCCAGAAATCAAGTCCGGAACACATGCCTGCTTTTTCTTCCAATGTCATCTTAGATATCAATTCTTTCAAATTCCGCTCCATAAATATACACCTCTTTTAATTCATCTTTCAGCCAGTTACGCAAAATCTAAAAACCGGGCCTGTTATTGTTTCCAAAATTAATCGCCAGCTTTGCAAAAAAATCTTCCAGTGTCAATCTTACGTCTAAAGACTGGTACACACGAATCTCCCGATTATCCTGTCCATGAAGATAAGTCATATCTTCCAAGATCCTTGGCGCTGCTATGAGATCATAACTAACCTTTTCCAATTCTTCCATTAATACAGCAATCGTTCCCTGATCGCCTAATCCCCATATTTCCCCATGAGGCCATACCCATCCAAGCCCGGATGCCTTCTCGTTATACATCACCATCTGCCGGAATAAATATTCTCCGATTTTTCCACAGGGACGCACTTTAAGCTGCAGTTCCGCAAGCGAAACAGCTAAATTTTTATATAAACTTATCGGTATCTGCCATAACGGCACTTTCGAGCAGAAAACTACATTTGCCGCATGGATATCCATGACCAGATTGAACTCAAAACCGCCTTTAGGGTAATCTCCTCCGCCAATCCATATAACCGTCATCTTCTCTGCAATTTCCGGCCTAATCAAAAGTGCTGACGCCACATCGGTCAAAGCTCCCTGACAGGCAATATATAAAGGCCTTGTATCTTCCTTCATTGCCTCTTCAATTATGAATCTCGCCCCGTCTGAATCCATAGGGGTCTGCTCATCTTCCATTCCGGCCTCTGCGCCTGTCCAGACCGGATATCTTCCTTCCAGTTCCATTAATTTCAATATTTTCAACACTTCATCATAGCTGGCTTTTGCAGTCTCTTCTTTCCCGTAATCCTGAGGATTCTTGCAAAAATGCCCCGCCACAATTCCCTTCACATCAAACCGCGGCGTCATCAGATGATGGGCAAGGGCAAACTGATCGTCTGCTTCATTTTTACAATCTGTGTGCACGATCAGACGTATTTTCTTATTTTCCGGAACTGTGTACTCATATTTCCACATGTTTCATGTCCCCCTTTTATACTTCTGGATTTTTGGATCTGCGCTTATCCAGATCGGCACGGATTCCCGGATATTTTTTATCTAAATCATACGGTATCATCACAAGAATTGCAATAACGGCTGTAACAATCGATAATCCACTGAATGCAAAATTGATTGCCATATGAGTTTTCGGGAATACTTCCGCAATCTTCTGGCCTGCTGCTATCGCATTGTCGAGTTTTACTGCATTATAACCTCCCCATGCAAGAAACGCTGAAACAATTGCCGATGCTGATGCTGATGCCAGTTTGTTTAAAAAACCTGAGATTGCCGACTGCGTTCCCGCAAGACACCTTCCGCATTTCCACTCTGTATAATCAAAAACATCTGGCATCATTGAAAAAAACATCCCCGACCGGAAACCGAACCCAAACCCAATCAATCCTAACGCAGCCGTTGCAACTGCGCTATTCGATGTAAAAAATAAAATCAAATAACCAGCCAAATCAATTACAGCTCCCATTTGCACAATTTTAACTTTATGTATCCCTTTTCCATTTAAAAAAGCGGCAACGATCATAGTCGGGATTGCCAGAATTGTCAAAAGTGACAATGCTGTCGGCATCGCACTTACATCCCCAATAACATAATTATAATAATACTGCATGGCTCCATACATGCCAAGATAACCTGCATACATAACAAAGATCAGGATCAACAGCATAATATAGTATTTATTTTTAAATGCATTTCCCAGATCCTGCAGGAAAGTTGATTTTTCGGCTGTCTGTGTCGGCGGATTAATTTCCACAATGCTGAATACACATATGCACATAATAACAACCACAACTATCCCCAACACGATATTTGTATTTCTATATCCGACTGCCAAAGCGGCTCCCGTGGCATCAGAAGACCCCGCAAAATAGTAAACCATCGGAATAACAAACAGAGACGAAGTTAAAGAGCCCAGATTGGCAAATACCTGACGTGTCGTTGAAATTTTAGTGCGCTCAGCCGGATTGGATGATAATGCTGTCACGATCGGCGTCAATGGAATATTCACCAAAGTATAGCCAAATGAAAAGATAACATAAGTAATATACGCCCATGCAAGCTTTGCTCCTGCCCCCCAGCCTGTCGGTACAGAAAACAGAAGAATCATACCAACGGCAAGCACTGGGGCTCCAAACAACATCCACGGACGATAACGTCCCATTTTTGTATCCGTATGGTCTACCATAACCCCTACCAGATAATCAGTTCCGGCATCAATAAATTTTGTAACAACAAACATAAATCCTACTGCTCCTGCGGCAAGTCCCGCACAGTTCGTATAATAGAACAGTAAATAGGTGTTTGCCAGCAAATATGCCAGATTACAGGCATAATCACTGATACCAAATCCAATACGTTGTCTCCATCTAAAACTCGTTGTCTGATAATAATTTGATTCATGTTTTAATATCTGCATGTTTTGCCTCCTCGTTTGTTTCGTTGTCAAAATACTTTCTATTTTGACCGGAATTCCTTTTCCTTATATGCATCCCGATATTGCTTCGGCGTCATATGCATATACTGCTTAAATACACAGCCAAAATGACTCTGGGAATGAAAACACAAATAGTCACTGATTTCCGTCAGTCCGGCCTCTGAATATTTCAGAAGGTTTGCCGCACGTTCTATCCTGAACTTCTGAATGTAATCCTGAATACTCATGCCCATTTCCTTACGAAATGTTCTGGAAAGATGCCCCTGGCTAATCCCAATGGCTTCCGCAATATTTTCAAGATAAATTTTATTATGATAGTGTTTTGCTATATACTCTTTACACTGTTCCGTATATCCGGACGCTACTTTTTCTTTCTTTGTTTCCGCAACCAGCTTTGCAAATTCGTAGATTATTTTTTTGCTGTATCCTTCCAGTTCTTCTAAATTTGTACACAAGTCTATCCTGTTGATAAAAACATCGCTTAAATAATAAGCTTTTGCCGGCGATACTCCACCCTTAATGGCCTCTCTGGTTGAAATAGCCACTGCTGCAATAGCAAGATTTTTATAATGGTTCGCTTTCTTAGGCGAAAGGATTCCGGTGTCTCCTGCCGGGGCATCTGCCCTGTTTCTTGCTTCCTCTGGCTTCCCCTCCCTGATGCACTCCATAATATAGCATTCCTCAAGATAAGTATGATGACATATCTCATCATCAGCCGTCTGCATTTCCAGCGTCACCTTATCAATTTCTCTCCCCGTCAGTTCCTCCTTTGTTATGCCATTTACATTCAAAATTGTCTCAATATCTTCCGTAATTCCATTTTCAAGTTCGTAAATCACTGCGGCAAAAGTTGCAATCCTGGAAAGAACCGTTTTTACAGGATGTTTTTCTTCCTTTACAGCAATCCCATAACTTTTGTAAAAAGAATGGAGCCGCGCAAAATCCATTTTTTCTGTACAAACCGGTCCTGTCAGATAAAAACCTTCTTTTCCTTTTACACAAAGAAAAAACACTTCGTATTCATCTTTATACATTACCGGGAGTTTCTGCTGTTCTGCTCTTTTAAGCAGCAAGTCTACAAGAAATGCTGCGTGGGTGAAGGGACTTTCCTGTTCTGGAAATGTCCCAAAACTCTTTAGCGTCTTTCCCCTGCCTTCTGTAAAAAAAACAGGCATTTCAAAAAGCAACTCCATATTTTTCATTAATCCTGACATTTCTCTCCCCCGCAGTTATTTTTAATCCCCTTAAATCGCTGTACTTATTCAAAAAATGCTGAAATGAAGGCTGAGACAGAAACCTGCTTACTTACCCTCAAATCCTTCCGTATAATATTATACCATTAGAACTACGGATAAGGCAGATATCTGACGTGCAGTCATAATATAATCTGGTGCAGCGTTTATTCTGTCAGGAGTATACGGCAAGCGTAAAAATTCCACACTTTTTTGATATCGTGACATCCTTTATCACATCCCTCCTCTTATTTTATTTTTACATATCCGCCTATAAGAAAATCGTTTATAAAATATTCCCTGATGCCCTTAATAATTACAGTATATCTTATACACAAAAATCACCATGTTATTATTCTGATAATTTTGTCAAAATTCCACCATTATTTTACTCAGCTTTTATATAACATCTCACTTTTAACATAATACAATGTTCCATTAATCTTTTGGGGAAATAGTGCATATCATTTGTTGTATTTGCAAACCATACATAACGGAGAGATGCATGATAAATTTCATTAAATGAATTTTCCGAAAAGCCTTCTTTTGATATAGATACACAGATTCTTCACTTATCTGTGCCTTTATGATTCAAGATCTGATTAGCAAATTGAAAAAGAATGAAAAAGATGAATGTTAAACCAGGTTGAAGAGCAAACGCTTCACAAGCCAGCTTATTGAATAAATAGCCCACTTGTAAGGGTTCCTAATACCCCTGCGCTTTCTTATAGAACTTCATTAAAAACCGCGCTCCTCCCTCCGCCCTGTTCTGCGCCCGGATTTCCCCATTCTGGCTTTCAACCAGTGATTTTGCCAGTGAAAGCCCGATGCCGGCGCCGCCCTTTCGGGCGGACTCTCCCCTGTAAAAACGTTCAAACAGACGGGGCAGTTCTTTGTCTGAAAATCCCCGCCCTTCATCTTCAATGGCAATCCCCGTATAGATTGGATTCTCCCATACACGTATCGTAATTTCCGTCTGCTCCGGCGACTGTTCGGAAGCATTTTTCAGAAGATTCCCAACCGCTTCCTTGGTCCATCCCAAATCACAGGGCAGAAAGACATCGCTTTCCCCACAGATTCTAATTCTCTGTTTCTTTTCTTCCAAAAGGGGCAGGACCGATTCAAGGGCACAGGAAATCAGTTCACTTACCGGGACTTCCCTAATCTCAAAAGACAGTACCCCTGCATCGGCCCTGGATAAAGTAAGCAGCGCCGCAGTAAGACCGCTTAGCCGTTCTGTCTGGATTTCCATCTTCCGTGCCAGGGCAATGTCCTCCTTGTTTACCAGACGACGCTGCAAAAGTTCATTCAGCACATTAAGGGAAGTAAGGGGTGTCTTAAGCTGGTGGGAAATATCTGCAAGGTTCCGGGCAAGATTTTCTTTCTCCTTCTCCAGCCGCTCACGGCTTTCCCTTAATGCAAGCACTGTCTTATATATTTCATCTTCCAGATTGGAAAAGATATCCTGGGACTTTTCAAGCGAAATCCCATAAGTTCCTTCCTCCACCTGTCTCAGATATTCCGTCAGATATACCGTCCTTTTCTTTAGCTTCCTTTTCTCCCTGTAAATAAGAAAAAAAGCCCCTCCGGCTGCTGCGAAGGCTGCTGCAACGCTTCCCAGCCCGGGAAGGACATAAAAAATCTTTTCCGGCAAATGCCCATAGTAACTGTATCTGCCCAAAATCTCCCTGCCTGCCCTTACGTCGCAGGCATCCACATCTTTTAGGGCTTTCATGATATCCCCCTGCCTGTCGGGCAGCACGGAAACCACAGCGGCCATTCTGTCATAAAAAAGCCTCTCATTCCACCGGTAAATGCCAAAGCCTGCCATAGCGCAGAAAAACAGGCAGACTCCAAATATTTCTATAGTCAGAATCACGTTTTTTGTTGTGTCAGTCATTTCCATCCTCCAGTTTGTATCCAATGCCCCGGACAGTCCTAAGCATCCGCCCTGCATCCTCTCCCAGCTTTTCCCGCAGCCTTTTGACCGTAACGGTTAAGGTATTGTCATTCACATAATCGCCGCCGCTGTCCCATAAATACCCAAGCAGCGTATTTCTTGTAAGGGTAATGTTCTTATTTTCCATCAGATACATAAGCAGCCGGAATTCCCCTGCCGTCAGTCCAATCTCCCTGTCCCCGGACATAACAAGGGTTCCGTTTTTGTCCAGCACAATATTCCCGCAGCGCAGAACCGCCCCGGTTTCCTTATATTCCCTCTGTCGGCGCAGAACCGCCCGGATCCTTGACAAAAGTATGCCTGCTTTAAAAGGCTTGGTTACATAATCGTCTGCCCCCATATCCAGCCCTTTGATAATATCCTTCTCATCCTCCCTTGCCGTCAGGATAATCACGGGCGTCTCTCCATTCTTCCCCGTTTCCTCAAGGAAATCCCAGCCTTCCCCGTCTGGCAGTCCCAAATCCAGCAGAACCAGGCAAAAGTCTCTTACATCTGCGCCAAAAGCTCCCGCAAGAGTGGAAACAGCCGCCGTGTCAAAGCCTTCCTCCTTCAGCAGTTCGGAAATACCATACACAATTGTGTCGTCATCTTCAATCAGCAATATACGCTTCATTACAATCCCCAGCTATCATTAAAATCGGTAATAGGGCACACCTCCACAGCACAAGCCTCCGCCTCCGCAGCAGAGATTGCAGATCAGATTGGCAATACACAGCCGCAGACACAGCCCGTTTCCTCCGGAATATGGCTGGCCGTAGGTATACTGTCTCTGCCGGTACCAGGTGCCTCCATTTTCAAACTGGTATACCAGATTACTGTAATCCCTGTTACCCGGCTCCAAAGAAGCCGCCCGTCTGGCATGTTCCAGCGCGGACACCTGATTGCCAAGTCCTGCATGAGCCAATGCGCTGTAGTAATACCACCTTGCGCTTCTTGCGCCCTCCTCCATGCCGTCCAGCACATTCCTTGCTTCCCTGTAATAGCCGTTTCTCACATAATTGCCTGCCGCCCGTAAATGTCCGTCCTCTTCATATCCGGTTCCTCCGCCGCCGTAAGTGCCTCCAAATCCTCCAAAGTCTCCGAATCCGCCAAAACCTCCGAAACCTCCATAGCTGCCGCTTCCGCCATAGTTTCCACTTCCGCCATAACCGCGGCTCTGGTAAGAATACCCGTCTGTCCGCTCTTTCATGACCTGCTGATACGCCTGCTGTATTTCCTTAAACCGCTCCTCGGCCTCCTCTTTGCGGGGATTGTTGATATTGGCATCTGGGTGATACTTTCTGCTCAATGTCTTATATGCTTTTTTGATTTCTTCTTCCGTGGCGCTCCTTGATACGCCCAGGACCTCATATGGATCGCGCATTTTTTACTCCCTGTTTTTGTCCTGCTTTCAGCTTTTCCATTTTTCCCTTTTTATCAGCCTTGTTCCCGTCCCGCTTCTGCCTTACGGCTTCATACCGGTACCAGATACCAGAATAAAGGATATTTCTTAAAATTTCAACATTTTCAATGACAGGAAGTTTTTCAAACTCTTTGCAACATCCTGCCATAATCATTGTCAGTATGGTCTTGATTTCCTCTTCAAAATCCGGGTTATCATACTTTTTAATCAGTGGATTGTATCTTCCCACTTTCATATCTTCTTCAATATCCTCATAAGCATCCATGAGGTAAATGAATTTACCCAGATAATTTCCCATGGCTCTTAAGCTCTCCTGCCACTCATCCTTCCTGACAGCCATAATTTCTCCCATAATGTCGCCAAAAAGTCCTGCCATATAGTCAATATCCTGAATCTGTTTCTTTTCCCCGGCAGAAATTTCCCGCATCAAGGCATCGATCCGCCTTGCCTTTTCCCCATACCGGGAACAGATGCTTCGGTACGCTTTCTTAATCAGCCTGCCATATGCCAGGCGGGATACCTTACGCTCATCCGCCCAGTCATCCCTGCATTTATAATAAGTAAAGAGCAGGTTCATATCTGCTCCATAATAAGAAAAATCACTGCTCCTTGCCGTATGCTTTTCAAAAGGGTGGGCCGCACACTTTATCTCCCTTGCCTGTACATCCGGCTCATACAGACTGCCCAGCAGCATGACAAGAAAAGTCATATCGTAAGACAGACTGAACTGTCCCGCAATCCCATACCTTTCTTTCAGCGCCTGGCAAAGTCCGCAATAATAAGAATGGTATATATCAAATTCCTTGAATTTCATATCTCCTTTGTTGATGATAATATATCCAAACATTGCTTTCTCCTGTCTCTAAACAATGGTCAGCTTTTTTTGATAAAAGTCTGGCTGCACTTGGGACATCTGATTTCAATCTTCCCCTTTCCTCTGGGGACTCTTATCTTCTGTCTGCAGGATGGGCACCGGTAAATATGATGGGTCTTCCTCTGCTGCATGTCTCTCTTAAATGTGTAGAACCCCTGCCTCACCTTATATTCATACCGCATATACGCAGAATTCTCATTCCTTCGCTTGTAAATGTTCCTGGACAGCATCCTGAAATATGCATAAACCAGCAGTGCTGTGCCAATCACATAAAAAGCCCTTCCGCCCAGCAAAGATATGACAAAACATACCAGTACCAGAATCATCAGAAATCTGTTCAACTGGTCATTCCCATATCTTCCCTGCATAAACCGGTATAATTTTTCCTTCATCACAGTCACGTCCTTCATTTTTTCGTTCTGTACTATATCCTACTTCTTTTTCAACAATAAATCAATAAACGCAATATAAAGGAATCTAAAGAATTTCTAAAAACAGGCGCAGCCTGCAATGGACAGTGTGTCCAAATGCCGGCTGCGCCGTCCCCCGCAGGAGAAGTTTTTAAACCCGGAACACTTCCAGAAGACCGGAAAGTTCTCCTGCACGTTTTTCAAGAATTTCCGCCGCCTTATCCAGTTCTTCCACGGATTTAAGCTGCTCTTTTGCGGTTGCGTAGACATTTTCCGAACCGGCCGCGGTCTGGGCCGATACCGCCGATATGGCTGATATAGCCGAAAGGGTTGCGTTGCGGTCCGCTTCCATATTTGCCACGCTTTCATTAATTATTCCAAGGGCATCCAGCAGTTCGGAAACCTGCCTGCCGATTCTGTCAAAGGAATCCGTGGTAAGGGAAACCGCCTGCTGCTGCTCACCCACAATACCTTCCGCCTGCTTTGCCACTTCTGACGCTTCCTTCGTGTTCGTCTCAATTTCCTCCACAATCCGGGCAATCTGGCTGGCAGACTGGATAGATTCATCAGCCAGCTTTTTGATTTCCATAGCCACCACTGCAAACCCCCGGCCTGCATTTCCTGCCCTGGCCGCCTCAATGGATGCATTCAGGGATAAAAGCGTGGTCTGCTCCGCTATTTCATTGATTGTCTCAATAATCATGCCAATGGATTTGGATTTCTCTTCCAGATTATCTATTACATCAATAATATTGGAAGTTATGGTAATGGTGGAGCCTGTGCTGTCCTTTAGCCGGGCCACCGAATCCATTCCCGTCTCGATTACCTGCCCGGCCCCTCTGGCCAGCACATTAATCTGCCCTGAATTATCTGCTACCTGCCCGATTCTTTCAGACAACGCATCCATCTGTCTCATACAGTCTTCCGATTCATCATCCATCTTTCCGATTCCCTGTTTCATATCGGAAATCTCTGTCTGAATCCCCCGGGAAGAGGTTAAGAAGCTGTCGGAGGCTGCTGTCATCCCGCCTACCGCGCCAGTCAGCTCCGTATTCACATCCTTCAGCCCGGTAACAAGGGTTTTCATGTGAGTGGTCATGTCGGTAACGCCTTCTGCAAGAAGCTTAAATTCATCCTTGCGCTTCGTTTTTACCTCCACCGTAAGATCCCCCTCGGAAACCTTTTTCAGCTTATGGATCATATCGTATATAGCGCCGCCATACTGCCTTGCCAGCATGGAACCAAGCAGCACTGCAATCAGGCTGGCCAGCACCACCAGCGCCATGGAAAATCTCTGTATATCCACAGTCTGTCCAATAATCGTCTCTCTGGGCACAAGGGCGCAGACCATGGCATCCCTGCCCTCAAGCCTGGAATACAGAAAAAGATATTTCCTATCCTCCACATAGTTGAACCCGCTGCTTTCTTCCTTTGCAAAAGCTTCTTCTACATAGGATTTTCCCACAAAAACATTTCCTTCCGCCCCGTCAGATAAAGAAGATAAATACTCCGTCCCGTCACAGGTGAGGAATCCCACTATGCTTCCTTCCCCTGCATCTAAGGAAGACAGGGCATCTTCAATCACGTGCCTGTCTATATCAATAATCATAATAGCGCCCGCATTATTGACATATCTTGCAAGCCTTGCCCCATACCTGCCTGAATCTGTCCTTAACTGCTCATCCACACCGCACTGATTGCCGAACAGGAAAAATTTATACTGTCCTTCCTTTACCATTTCTCCCTGGCGGGTCTGGATATAAGAAGTCAACAGTTTTTCTGCTGTGGACTGGGAAGTGGTAATGGACTGCTGGGTATCTGACAGGAAATAAATATTGGAAATCAGCGCGTCCGTCGTCACCGCATGGCTGAATTCATCCCTATACTCTTTGGGAGTATAAGCATGTTTGACATTATCGCCATCCATCAGGCCTTTAAAGAACTGTAAAAGCGAATCTTCATTCAGATAGGACTTATAATTGGACTGTACCGTATCAAAAACCAGCGTCAGATACTGATTTATCATATCCAGGGTCTGGTTCGCCGAAGTTTCATAACTTGCAACAATCTGGGTAGACGCTTTCTGATAAGAAACCACACCTAAAATAATAATAAAAAGAACCGGTATCAGAAAAGACGTTATCAGCTTAAAACGAATCCGCCTCCAGAAAGGAATCGGATTTCTCCGCCCCTTTTTCGTGCCGGGCGGCGTATCTGGTAACGTTACCGATGTTTTTTGAATTTCTTTCGATTTGCTTTTCACTTCGTAACCCTCCCTGTCTGAATCATTCCCTGATATTTTATAACATTTTACCATATTCCATCCCATATTTCCAGAGCATGTTTGCAAAAATGCTTTCTGCCGCCATGTGCCTGATGTTTAGTTGCTGTTCACTCTGTGACAAGTAACATGCAAAAATCCATCGAAAATTGCCTTCGGCAATGGGATTTTTGCGCTCTCGAATCACTTTCTTACAGCCAGCGCAGTAAATGCGCAGGTCTGTGTGAACAGTAACGATGTTTATCTTATAGATGGGCATACCCAAAAAGGCGCCGCCAAATCACAATGGATGCATCTTCTTTACTTCCGATACCACCGCCGTAGTACCCAATATCAGAATAGGGCCGCCGCCTTCTTTTGCTTTTTTAACAGCCTCCTCAACAGACCCGGAAGCAGTTATTTTCATTCCCGTCTTTTCCAGTTCCTCTTTTTGCTTCCCGGTAAATACATAATGAGGATTCCGGGATTTTGTGAGAATAATCTCTGATATATACCCCTCCATCGCCTCTGCCACTCCCTGATAATCTTTGTCATCAGGAATCCCCAATATAAGGGTATATTTTCCGGGCTTCATGTGGCTTAAGCTTTGCCTAATATTTTTGCAGCTTGCACGGTTGATGCAGGCATCCAGCACCACAAAAGGATCCCTGCTGATTATCTCCATCCTTCCCGGCCAGCAAAGCCCGGCCAGCATCCCCCTCACCTTATCCAAATCAGGAGGGCCAAGAATATCCCTGCACAGCGCCATTGCCAGCGCGCAGTTTTCGGCCTGGTATTCTCCCAGAAGGGGAACCCTTAAGTCTCTATATTCTTCCTCACCGATACTTACATCAAACAGCATCCCCTGCTGCGTGTATCTGATATTCACAGCCCGGAAATCATCTCCATAAACCTTTAGGGGAACCTGATATTTTTCAGCCCGCTTACGGATAACCTTCATCACTTCCTCCTTCTGCCGGGCAGCGTAAACACATTTCTGCCTGCCGTTTATGACATAGGATTTATCCTCTGCAATTTTTTCCAATGTATTCCCAAGTTCCCTGGTATGTTCCAGAAAAATGCTGTTTATAACGGCATATGGGTGTTCCACATTGTTCACGTCATCAAATCTGGCTCCTTTTCCCCCTTCAAATACATTAAAATCCGTCTTCTCATCATTAAAATAACTCAGCCCAAGGGCGGTCTGTATTCCCATTGGGCTGATGCATACATTTTTAGGGAGAGCAGCTTCCACACTGTCGAAATATGGACGGATGCATCCCATATGATATATAAAATCTTCATCGGAAATTTTAACGCCATTTACCCTGAACCGTTCACAGAAATCTGTTAAATGGGGACTGGTCATCAGTCCAACTCTTTTTTCGGACTGCAAAATCCGGGAAATCATATTGGAAACAGAACCTTTCCCTTTGCTCCCCGTAACCACCACGCAGGGCGTCCCCGACAAATCCCGGATGATTTCCCGGGATAATTCCGGCCTTCTCTTGCTTCCATCCTCCCCATAGTAATCCTGATATTCTGCCGCCCTTAAATAAGACTGGTATACATAATCTTCCGCCTGCTTTTTATCCAACTTCAAAATCTCCCTTTATGGTTTCCATTATTCTCTTTGCTATATTTACGCCGGAGGCTTTTTCGATGCCTTCAATCCCGGGCATCACATTTATCTCGCAGAAGTACGGCTTACTTTCCCCAAACAGCAAATCAATCCCAAGGAAATCCAGCCCTGTCTGCCCGTAGATATCCTTTGCTATGGCCCTAATCTCAGGGGTAATCCCGTAAGGCTCCACCTCACCGCCAAGAGCCACATTCGCCCGGAAATCTCCCCGGGACTTCCTGACCATGCAGGCTTCCGCACGCCCCCGGATACTGTACAGCCGTATGTCCCTGCCAATACTCGTAGTGATAAATTCCTCATACAGCCATTCCTTTTCCATTCCGTACCCGGCCTTCAACTGCTTGTAATCTTCCATGTTTTCTATAAGAATGATTTCCGTACCCTGGGAACTCTCCAGCCCCTTAGCCACAAAAGGGCTTCCCAGATAAAAGACCAATTCCTCATACTTCAAAAGGGATGTGCCAAGGATATACTGAGGAATCAGAAACTGGGAAGAACGCAGCCTGCTGACCTGCTCGTACTTATTGACATATATGTCATAAGCATCCAGCGGATTGTAACTTCTCATCCCCAGACGGTTAATCTCTTCCTTTAACTTCCCCCATTTGTACCTGTTAATGACAAAATCCCTCTCGGAAAGCATCCTGCCGCTGTTAAAGATGCCGCCGCTCCTTAGGTGGCAGTCATGTATTCCAATAATTTCAAGATCAATTCCCAGAGCTTCTGCCTCTGATACAAGACGGCTGCTGGTGTATGCGTTGGCCATATTATTGTATTTTTCAATAATGTAACCGGAAACTGGCATCATTTTACTTTACCTTAACTCTCTCTTCATTTAGTATAAAAAACATAATCAGCGGTATACAGATTACGCAGAACAAAAGGCCTATCCATATTTTTGTTATAACCTGAAATACAGTAAATATAGTTCCTAAAATTGCAATTATCTGTTCCTCTGAATGTCTCCGAAAAATGTGCCCCATATCCCGGTAAACAACAACAATATCATTTATGCTGTTCATACCCAGCTCTTTCCGAGTCTGGGCCGGAATGCCAATTTGATAATCTGTTAGTTGTCCATTCCCAAGGGCCCGCAATACCTGCTGTTTTTTCCCAAAACTTATTATAATCTTGTCATTTTCCAAAACGCCTAAAAGCTTCATCATATCGGGGCTCAGTCTGGCTATACTATTTCTGTCATCTGTTTCACTTGTCCACTGTGTCTTTAGCAGATATTCTGATTTCCCAATAGCTTTTTCCAATAACCCCATTTTAAGTTTACAAAACATTTTTAAAATACGTTTGTAAATATGTTCCTTTTCACTAGCTTTTTTGGAAAACTTCAATAACTCCACTTTTTCATAAAGTCCAAGCCTTTTTTGGATATCAGCCACTTGGCCTAGCTGCTTTCTGCTGGCATTATCTTCTGTGTTATTCCCATTTATTTTAAGCCTGTGAAACGTCTCTCCATTTATTGCTTCATAGCAATCCTCAAAGCATTTCTTTTCTTCCTTTGTTAACTTCTCTAATATATTATAATATTCTTCACTCCGTATCATCAAAACCGGATAGTCCATATATCCAAGCAATCTTTTATAATATCGCGGAAGCATCACTTTTTCGGCCGGCCCGTCCTTGCTTCTGACACCTCTGCCGTCCCCATAATCTGCTTTGTCAAATTCAATCGGAAGCCTCGAATCCGTATATCTGTTAAAAAGCATATAGTCAAAATCCTTTGCTTCTGATTTTTTTCGTTTAAATAATGCAGTCGAAAAGAATACCCCATCAATTTTGTCTACTTTAGGAAATCCAATGGGATATTCTTCCCTCTGGCTTATACAGCCGTACTCTTTCCCCCGCTGTTCCATATGAGCAGATATTTAATAAACTATTAATTTTAAAAAAACAATTCTTTTCTCCTGCATTATATATTTCAATTTTATCCTGGAGCTTGTGCTTTGTTGACTGCCATAAGCGAAATGCCTCTATTTTTTCGGCTTTCCAGTCAACATACGATAAAACTTTGAAAGTTTTTATCAAAATGTCAATCACATGTAAAAATTTATCTTGATCATATGAATTAAAATATTTCTTATTTAATCCTATATGTACAAAAAATATTTTTGCATTACGGGCTGTATTCAAAGCAATCGTATCCTGCCTATTTCTTTCAAATTTTATAACTGCTTTTTCTGAAAGTTTATCTTGATATTCATATTCAAAAGCATATTGAATTAACTTTTTTACAAACCTGTACTTACTCTTTCCCTCTGCCCATAATTGCGCCACATAGTCACTATTTTCATCTATAGTATAAAAATCAATCAGTACCTTAATATCATTTTCATTTATATATTCCTTTATTTGATTAGTCAATAATTCCTTTTGGCTAACATTGTATGCCTTTTCGGCACAAAAAATATGGCACTTTGTCTCAAAAGACAAAAGCTTAACCAATCCGCCTGTAAATGGACATGCCATTCTTTTTTCTGTGTCAAAATAATTTACCGACTGTAATGCAGAAGCAGCTATATTAGATGTTCCCTTTAGGATTTCCAAAACTTCTTTGCCTTTTCCTGAATATTCATGGAACGCAAAGTTCCTTTCAAATCTATTTAACATTTTTATTCGCTTTTTCTTTTCATTTTTATCTTTCATGTATTACGACTCCCTGCTTCTAATGGCATGACTGTCTGTCAAATTCTGAACATAAAAATAGAGAAACGTTACTTCAACGTTCCTCTAAATGCCGGCGACCGGAATCGAACCGGTACGGGAGATTAGTCCCGCAGGATTTTAAGTCCTGTGCGTCTGCCAGTTCCGCCACGCCGGCATAATCAATATAAAATTGATTCGTGGGACCTATAGGGCTCGAACCTATGACCCTCTGCTTGTAAGGCAGATGCTCTCC
>CAMWUN010000056.1 GCA_947177425.1 uncultured bacterium | reverse complement strand
TATTGTCACATACCTTTCCCTCACAGTCGAGGTACGCACTATCTACCGTTTACGCTATATCAAAAAGAAGTCTCAACTGCAATATGTCGAGACTTCTTTTTACCACAATAAGCAGGCTCGCGAAGCGTGACGGCGTTTGTTAATAAGCAGGCTCGCGAAGCGTGACGGCGTTTGTTAATAAGCAGGCTATAACCCGTTTTTAACGGGTATATAATTCCCAAAAGGGATTTATTTAACTATGACTGCTACAATTTTCACAGCCTCACCTGGATTTTTTTCATCACCAAGCAGTCCCTGATAAGTAATCTCTACCTTATCCCCCACAGCAATAGGCGAATCTCCCTCTGCTATTTGAGCGTTTTTCGTAGAAAAATAATAGAGCATTTCGTCAGAGGAATCTTTTATTATAATTATATTATCCGCATAATTTTCAACAATTCCCGTAATGGGATCGCCCTCTATGTTTTCCTCATCTGTTGCGGATTCTTTTCCAACATCTTCAGTAATTTCAGACTTTGGCGATTCCGTGGCATTAGTTTCTGTTTCTGAAAGATCTTCATTTTCAGTTTCCCGTTCGGCGATAGTTTCAGTAAGTGCTGAGTCCTCTTTTGAATCTGATGAACAAGCGGTCATTCCTATTGTCAAAATTACCATAAATACCAGTATACATTTCTGCTTCATAATTTTTTCTTTCTCCCACATGGGCAGTGCATAGTTGACGGTTACATTTTTATAATTCAAAGGGGCGGCATCTAAAAACAACTGGAATTTACACGTTTAGCAGTTGATCGTACAGATTGACTATGATTTCTGCCTGTATTAGTTTTATCAGTACAATTGATATCAATACTCCGTAAATCAGACTGAGTAATCGTTTTTTATTTGTAGGAACAACTGCCAGCAATGAGATAGAAAAACATAAATAAGCAATAAATAACAACAGTTTATCTTTGGCACTCCAATTCCAATCAGCAAAAGCGGTTAAATACCATTCAGTAAAGAAGATACATAAAGGTAAGGAAGAAATAAAATTTGCACAATAACTTTCTTTGTGTACATGCCATATCAGAAAACCGCAAAACGGAGTAATCAGACAGATGCCGCTCCACAAAATAATTTGCGATTTTGGATAAAATTTCAAGAAAATAACAGTATAACCATAATATGCAGATAACATTCCGGCAAAAAACACAAAAGAACGCGTTGCTGCAAATAAGGCAGTTTTTGAACGAATGGAGATTAATGCAGCCGCCCAAACCCATATTCCAAATCGACCCATTATATCATCAAAGATAGGAAAGTCAGATGTGATGTATGGTACATCTATAAGTTTTGCAATTATTCCTAGAACAATACCAATGATAAATGGCATAATAAGTGGACGTATATTTGAACCTTTTTCCATTTGTTCTTTCTCCCAATTTGGTGAATTGTTCAACGCTGTTATATTACCACAAATTAACACACAGCTTCATTAAGTTTTTCTTGATTTTCCTTTGAACTATTATTAAGTTTTGCCTAATTTCTCTTTGCCCTGTTCTTAAAACTGATAGATTGATTTCATCATCGTTAAAAGGTATGTGAAAGTTTGCGTCAATCCTCTGTAGAAAGAAAAGAATCATTGGTTCGGATAATAAAATAACGGACAGTACGCTTTGCAAACTGTCCTTATTTAAAATAAAAATAAAGACTTTTCAAAGAGTAATTTCCTTGAAAAGTCTTTATTTGTGGTCTTTCAGAGCTGCTAACCAGAATCGAACTGGTGACCTCAACACTACCAATTATAGATATTATTCTGCGTGGTTTTGCTTATCACTACGGAATCCCTTATTTTATGGTATTTTTCAACAGCTAACTCAACTTAACTCAGCGTAATTCATCATACTACTATCTATCTTTAGTATGATGATAGTATGACGTTCATACTAAGGTATGTATATCAAAAAGAAGTCTTAACTGCAATAGGTCAAGACTTCTTTTTTTGTGTTCATATCTCCATGATGATTTTTATACAGCTCTCATCTGAATGAGGCCCCGTACTTGTACTGGAATTTCACACCAAGATAGAGGCCCCTCCCCCTACTCTAACACGAAGTTGAGGAAGCATCTTTCTGTTGCATCCATATCGGACTTGCTGTTGATTACTTTTCCTGCTTCTCCAAAATCGACTGTTATCGTGTTCCACAATGTATCATACTGTGTGCTAAGAGAGAGAATATTGTCTGTAATAGATGTTGCTTGTATGGTTGCCCAGTTTTCAATGGGTAATGAAGTGGTGTTTGCGTTGGTATCAACATAAATACACAGGTTGCTGTTTTCAAGAGTTACATCTGTTACGGTATTGTTATCAATCAGACTTTTTATGTCTGATATGAAATTTTCGGGTGTCACTTCCACATCAGAATTATCTGTATGTTCTACTTTAACAATGTCTCCGTTATCAAGATAAATCTGATACTCCGAGTAGAGCATTCCCCCGAACAATTTTTTTGCGTCGTGTTCTTCACCCTTTACATACTCATACACTGTGATGTATAATGTATCACTAAACGCCTGAATCTTTGTAGTCGTATTATAAGCAAAGTTGACGATTGCATGAATCTCTTTATCATCTGTGAAATACTTCTTGTAGTAACTCAAAGCATATTCTTCAAAATTCATACTTTTGTTTATGACTGATATTCTCCAGTTCCCTGTTACATCATTGATTACTTTTGATACTGTAAAATCACTGTCAATGTCAAGGCTTTCAATATCTTTGTCACTTACCCCATACATACCGTCTCGGTGAGGAACTGTTTCTGCTTCATTTTCTGAATCATCATCTGTTGACAATGTGACATCTTCTTGTTCCGTCTGTGGTGTCTCATTCCCCGTATTGGTCGGTGTATCAGAACTATTATTGCTTGCACCTATCAGTATGATAAACCATAAAGCAAACACCACTGACAAAATAACCTTTGTTTTCTTCTTCATGGTCTTATGTACCGTCCACAATAGGACAATTCCCACTGGTGGAAGAACAATCAACCATACCCATAAGAACCACTTTTTCTGATAGAACCTCTTTTTCTCTTTCATTGAAAATACCTCCATAAGCATAATTTGTCCAAGATACCATATCAAAATAGATTATAATTGGTTTTAATTCACTCGTCAATTAAAATTTTAAATCAAAGTTCACATCACTTTGTGTTTTCTATGTGTTATAGATTTGCTTTGTCAGTTCAAACTATAATGTACTCAAAAAGTATGGAGGTTTTGAAACTATGGAAAGATTTATTGTCACTCCCAAAGAGGATAAAGCTGTTACTATGACGATCCGTATAGATAGAACCTTACAAGAGAAGTACAACGAACTCTCCGCAAAGACGAACCGTTCACGAAATGAACTTATCGGTATGGCACTTCAATATGCACTTGACAATATGGAGATTCAAGACAAATAACTCAATAAAAGAGAGCTTATGGGATTTCTCCGTCGGCTCTCTCTGTTCTCATTCTTCAATACTTTATGCTTGTTTGGAAAGAAATTCCTCTAATTTGTTCGCTACATCTTTTTTCTGTTTCTCAAAACTATGTGCGTAAATATCCATTGTGGTAGAACTCTTTGCGTGTCCTAAGATTTCTGAAATATCAATGATATTTACATCAATACTGTTTAACAGGGTAGCACATGAATGTCTGAGTCCATGAAGCGGTATTATCGGTAATTCTTCAAACCCTTTATTTTTTGCTTCAGTCGGATTGTCTTTCACCCACTGATTGTATCTTTTTAAATGTCTTTTAAAGAACTGATACGGTGTACTTCTTCCCATTAGTTGTCCGTCATCACGAATGAAAAGATTTCCGTCACCTTTCCAAGCACTTCCTAATCGTAACCGTAAGAGATTATACTCTGTTCGGTATTGTTTCAATAATGGGATAATCTGTTCGGGGAAAGTAACGGTACGGATAGAAGTCTTTGTTTTTGGTTTTTTGTATTCATTCAACCCCGGTTTCTGCTTTCCCGACTGATTTACTGATTGAGATTTCTCTTTTTTCAAAGTCTATATCGTCCCAATGTATCGCTAATGTTTCTCCCTTACGGAATCCACAATAGAGGGATAATGTATAGAATACTTTATATTGGGTACTTACCTCATGGGATTCTGTGTAATCATTTACATAGTAGGGTTTTCCAGTATCATCAATTCGTTGATGTCCTCTGTAAACTGTTTCGTATGACAGATTCAGAGATTTCAGAAACATAATCGCTTGTTGTGGTGTGAAATATTTCAATGCTGGTTCTTCATCATCCGTTTTTGGTATCTTTGCATTGTGGCATGGATTTATCTGAATCATTCCCCAACGGATTGCAGTTCGGAACATTCCACTTAATACATTTGCGTGTTTTACAATCGTTCCATGTGAATAATCCTTGACCAGTGTCTTATAATAAGATTCAACCAACGGCGTCTTAATATTTGCTACTTTATATGTCTTGAAATATGGTAAAAGTCTGTTGTTGAGAATCATCACATAATTTTCATAGGTACTGTATGCTAATTCAGATTTCACACTTTCCAACCATTTCTCTGAAAAATCTTCAAAAGACATCTTTTCTGCGTCAAGGTCATATCCATACTTGATTTTATCTTCCATATCCATAGCATATTTTAATGCTTCTTTTTCCTGCTGTTTCGGTGTAGCTGTCTGATTCACTGAATATGTAAGATTTTTAACCAACTTGTTTCCTTTTTTATCATATCCAAGACATATCACAATACGATAGACAATTCTGCCACTTTTATGTTCAATTCTTTTTACTGATGCCATATCATCAACATCCTTTCTCAATCTGATTTTTATAACGGTAGAAGGTGGGTTTTGACAGTCCTAATTCTCCCATAAGTTCAAAAGGTTTCTTTTTCCCTTCCTGTACTAAACGATAATGAGTAGAAAATTCTTCAAAAGTCATTTTTCTTGGTCTGCCGTAATCTCCCCATTCTCCGCGAGCTTTCTTTGCTTCGATTCCTTCCCGTTGTCTTTTTTCTTTCTTCTCTATCTCTGCTTGAGCCATACTTGCATATAATTCAATCATCATATTGTTTATGGTTTCCATCATCATACGAGCCATTGAATTTTCCATACTTGATAAATCAATCAAAGTTGTAGGTAATTCAAGAACCATAACACGAATATTGTGTTCTTTGTAGAATCTCAATTCTTGTAGGGTAGCTTCTTTGTTTCGTCCTAATCGGTCTAACTCTGTGACTATCAGAACATCTCCCTCTTCTAAGATTTCATCCTTTAACATCTGATAACGTGGTCTGTCAAAGTTTTTTCCAGTCTTTTGGTCGGTATATACTTTATTTTTGTAGAGTTTAATGTTGTTACTATTACAATACTCTGTAATCTCATTGATACCTCTGTCCAAATGCTGGTCTTTTGTACTTGTCCTATGATATGCTACGAATTTATTCATCTGAACACCTCTTTCTAAGAACTAAAACGAACATATGTTCGTTTTGATGATTTAATTATATCAGGCTAGTATCAAAAAGTTCACAGTTATTTTTGAGGATTCTCAATATATTTTGTGTCGACTTTTTGATACCTTTTTAACCATTCTTTTTTGTAGTCTCAAAATTCATAGATTTTAATACTATATCCTATATACTATCAGTATCACTTTCTGTCAGTGTTATATCATTCTCATTCAAGGTTGTACTGCATTCAGATTCATACATTATTCAGTGTCGCCTGTATTCAGATATTCTATAAACTTTTCATAATTGATTAGGAACTTCTTTCCCGTTCTGATATAAACAATTTTATTCTGGTGACATAACTGTGAAATATGTCTGTAACTGAATCCGGTTTCTGTCATTATTTCCTTAATTGTTTTCATGACAGGTAATTTTAATGTAGTAGTATTATTCATTTCAATTTGTCCTCTCTTCCATGTAACAGAGAAGAAATACAAATTACTCTGAATACTGTATCTCTGTTATTATTTTATTTTTGATTTTCATTTAGTCGTCCTCTTTACATCGTGTTCTCACTTCTATAATAAACGGTTGTCCTTCTTCTTCATCCACTAAAAAAGCAGTATCGGAACCGTATGCTTTATCAATGATATATTTACAAGCATTTAATCTGTTCTTGTTGTATTTATCATTAGAAATAGCAATTATGGATTTCAGAGCATCTACCGTTGCACTCTGTAATAACTCCTGAAATTTCTCTTTTTCCTTTTTCTGTTCTAAGGTCTGTTTTGGCCGTCCTTTAGGATTCCCACTTTTTCCTTTCTCAAATGGCATTTTTCATCACTTCCAATCTATGTTGTTGTGTTGTCCTATGTGTAGTAGTAATTCTGATTGTGTTATCAGATTATTTTACGAAAAACTTTTCTCTGTATCTGTCTGTGTCCGTCTATTGTTTTTTCATTGATAATTACAATGGTATCTGTCTGATTTATATTCCAATGACAGGACAGGCCAAAAAATGTTGTTTTCTCTCAAATACATCATAGAAGATGTTAAAACACTTGTATTTTCCATTCTATGAACTATTTTTAAAAATTGCTGTTCAAAACTTTCTGCTGTTTTTTCTTCATGCTATGAATGAATCTTCGCAATAAAGTTACCCACATGATTCTTTAAAATCGTGAATTGTAAGTACCGTATCTCTGGGTAAATCATATTTCTGTGCGTAATATTCTGAATCTCTTAATGAATTATCCGATACATCTCTCATTCTCTGCCATTTTTGCATTGCTTTTCTCAAAACTTTTTTATCAGGTATCAACTCACGTTCTCTTGCAACGGTTAAATCAACCGATTCTGTTTCACATAATGATTCAATAAGAAATGTTACACAAGAATCAAGGTATCGTTTTATCTGAATCTTAATATCATTACAGAAAATCCGTTTGTATTCTCTCAATATCTCAATCAGACAATCCTTTGTAAGAATATCTGAAAAACTCATTTTATCTCCAAACATCTTTTTAAGCGTTCTTTCCACCATGATTATCTCTATGCGAAGCAATCCGTCCGGTACAATATCAGAATTTTGGTTCTGATGTTTTAGCTCTTTTTTCTGCTGTTCTGTTTTATCATATGCTTTCAAGATATAGTAATGAGGTCTTTTCACTATTACAGTATGGGTTTCTTCTTTGTATTTACACTTTTTCCCTGCTCCTACATATTTCAGATTATCCCTTTCGGAAGTCAGAAAAGCATGGTCTAAAAGATTCAATACATCTGATTGGGTAGTTTCTCCGCTGACTCTCTGTGTAATGTTACATTCAATAGATTTTACTTTGCTATGTAATTCACCCCCTAGAAGCTGTTTCAACTGTTTTTCACAATCACAATTTATGATTTCTAAATAGATAGAATCTTTAATTGTAAAAGGTTGTACATTATTATCTCTGATAAACTGTGGTAATACTAATGCAACAGTAGCTTTTTTGTCCTTGACCTCAACTGAACCATACCTTTTTCCTTGTTCATTGATTAAAGGCTGTTTTGGCAAATTCTTTAAATCTCCTTGAAAACTAACTTCAAATATATAACCGTCTGTACCTTGTTTGGCCTTATCCTTTACCATTCTCGTTTTTCGTTCTTTTGTGATAGTATCACGTCCTTTCATCTTATAATTTTGATAGTATATTTTTAGACAACAAAAAAAGAGAAGCATACTTACCCCACTAGGTAAACTTTTGCTTCTCTAAGCACTTGCGACTATCACACAGTCAAACTGATAAATTTTCTCTCAACTCTTTATATTTATCTAATTATATCAAATATTCTGAAAATTGTCAATAAAATCAGAAAAAATATTTCTTTTCTGAATCGGTAAACCATGAATCAATCCTTATATCCCATTCCCTGGGCCTCCCAGTCATCCGTATATCGGTTTTAATCTCTTGGTTGGTCATTTATATATCCCAATCCCTAAAATCAATCCTAGGACGTCCCGGAAAATGAATACTTCTATATCGTTTCAGCTTACCACAGAACCTTGACATTATATAACGGTATTGTTCCGTCTTTTGTAATAATTATCAGATTTTCTGCAATAGCCTGTGAAATAATCAATCGGTCAAATGGGTCTCCATGAATCATGGGAAGTCGTCCGATTTCGTCAAGGTGAAACGGTTTTATAGAAAGAATATCAAATTGCTCTTTTTCACACGTTTCTGCAATTTTAGAAATTGAACTTTTAATTTCCAGTTTCCCAATACTTGACTTAATTGCAATTTCCCACAGGGAAACAATGCTTACACAGATTTTTTCATCATTATGGTAAATTACCTCTGATGCTCTTTTTGAAAATTTTTCACTATCATATAAAAAGAATAGCAAAGCGTTTGTGTCCAACAGATACATTATATATACTCCTTAAAACATTCTGGTGTTTCGTCAAAATCCTCTGCAATAGAAATAAATTCATCTGCTAACGGATTTACCGACCTGTGAAATGCAATGCCATCGCTTATAGAATGCTCTGTTTGTTCCTTTTTAGATGCATATTTCAAAAATCTCATAAATTCAATTACCTTTTCTATCATATCTTCGGGAAGGTCTTTCGCTTCTCTAACCAATGTATCATATGCCATAAAAACACATCCTTTCAGCTATATTTGTATTTATATTTATTAATCTGCTAATATCCAATAATGATATATAACAATTTAAGCCGTACACAAAATATACTTTCTGTCAATTCATAATTTTATACATTTTCAATTAAAGTATAACAAACGGATACTGGAAAAACAATAAATTTGTGATTCTTAATAAAATTTTCAAAAATATCAGGTGTCTTTCCATGAATCCCTTTGAAATTCAATGATTCATACCCCTTTAGTAGAATAGTATGGTAATAGTATGATTTCTTTCCCAAACCGCGAATTTCCTACCCAAAAACAGATAGTAAATAGAAAAGAATCATTGGTTCGGTTAATATAATAAAAATAAAGACGTTTCAAAGAGTGATTTCCTTGAAAAGCCTTTATTTTCAATCATTTCAGAGCTGCTAACCAGAATCGAACTGGTGACCTCAACACTACCAATGTTGCGCACTACCGACTGTGCTATAGCAGCCTTTGATGTATCTGTCTCACATCGACAAGCAGTATTGTATCACAGACTGAATTGTTTTGTCAACGAAAAAGTAGAATTTTCTCCCAACAACTGCTATAATAGTTTGGCAGACCATAAAAACCTACGGTTAAAATGGAAACAATTTTTAAAAATATGCTTTAGAAATGGCAGGTTAAAAATAATGAAAAAGTACAATATGCTTACAGACAATCCCGGAAAATCTTTGTTTTTCTTTGCATTGCCCATGATACTGGGTAATCTTTTCCAGCAGTTTTACTCAACGATGGACTCCATTATCGTAGGGCAGTTTGTGGGAGAGGAGGCCCTTGCGGCGGTGGGCGCATCTTACTCCCTGACGACAGTGTTTATTATGATTGCCATTGGCGGGGGAATCGGCGCTTCGGTTATCACGTCCCAATATCTGGGAGCTGGGCTTTACAGAAAGATGAAAACTTCTGTATATACGGCTTTAATAAGTTTCTTAACGGTAAGTATTGTTCTGGGGACTATAGGGCTGTTTTTCAGCAGGTTAATATTGACTGCCCTGAACACGCCGGAAAATATTCTGGCGGATGCCATGCTTTATCTGAAAATTTATTTTGCTGGTCTTCCCTTTCTTTTCATGTACAATATTTTGTCTTCTGTGTTTAATGCCCTTGGAAATTCCAGGACGCCTTTGTATCTGCTGATTTTTTCCTCATTGCTGAACATTGCGCTGGATTTAATACTTGTAAGGGGATTTGGTTTTGGCATTGCAGGCGCGGCAGGAGCCACGGTGTTTGCACAGGGGCTTTCTGCTTTTATTTCATTTTGTCTTTTAATGAAATCTTTGAAAACTTACAGGAGCGGGGAAGCAGGCAGGGAGATGCCGGATAAGGCTGTATTTGGGGAACTGACGGCGGCAGACGGGCAGAACCGGACCGGATTGGAGGGACAGGGAGAAGACGGCTGGCAGAGCCGGAAAGCCGGAAATGTGCCCGAAGAGTTTAGGGCGGCGTTGTTTGATGTACAGATGCTTGGAAATATGATAAAAGTGGCTATTCCATCCATGTTACAGCAGTCTATTGTATCCATAGGGATGCTGCTGGTCCAGTCAGTGGTCAATGGATTTGGCTCTTCGGTGCTGGCAGGCTACACGGCCGGCATGAGAATTGAATCTATCTGTATCGTACCAATGATTGCGTCAGGCAATGCGGTTTCCACTTTTACAGCCCAGAATCTGGGTGCGGGTGCATCTTCCAGGGTAAAAGAAGGATACCGTGCGGCCGTTAAGATGGTAGCTGCTTTTGCAGTAATTATTTGTCTGACTCTGACTCTTTTCCATGAAAGTATTATCCGTTCCTTTTTAGAGGCAGGCAGTGAGGCGGCAGCTTTTGAGACGGGAAACGCATACCTGTCTTTCATTGGGTTTTTCTTTGTATTTATAGGTCTTAAGGCAATTACGGACGGAGTGCTGCGGGGAGCAGGCGATGTGCTGGTATTTACCCTGGCAAATCTGGTGAACCTTGGGATTCGTGTTACGATTGCTTTTGCCTTTGCATCAGTATGGGGCGTACAGGCTGTGTGGATTGCGGTTCCTGTGGGATGGGCTTCCAACTACCTGATTTCCTTTATCAGATATTTGTCTGGAAAATGGAGCAGAAAGAAGTTGATAAGGGTAGAAGAGTAGTAGTAAAATATGGATAAGACAGATGAAAGATGCCGCAAAGTGGGGCGTGCAGACAGCGGGAATAAATTTTTAAACACGCTCCAGGGATGGCTGGGGACTGGAATGGATTTTAGGACGTGCCGGAACAGGCATCTGCATATGCACACAGGAGGGAAGGTTATGGAGCTTTTAGAAGAAAGAATCCGCAGGGACGGTAAGGTAAAACCTGGTAATGTACTTAAGGTGGACAGTTTTCTGAACCATCAGATGGATGTGGAACTGTTCAGTGAAATGGGGAAGGAATTCAGGCGGTTATTTCCAGGGAAGGAGATTAACAAGATATTGACGATTGAAGCGTCAGGAATTGGGATTGCGTGTATTACAGCCCAGTATTTTCAGGTGCCGGTGGTTTTCGCTAAGAAATCCCAGAGTATTAACCTTGATGGGGAGCAGTATGTGACGAAGATAGAGTCCTTTACCCACAAGAGAGTGTATGATGTGATAGTTGCCAAGAAGTTTCTTGGTAAGGATGACCATGTGCTGATTATTGACGATTTCCTTGCAAACGGCTGTGCGGCGGCAGGACTGATTGATTTGGTAAAGAGTGCCGGGGCAACGGTAGAGGGCGTTGGGATTGCTGTAGAGAAGGGGTTTCAGGAAGGCGGCAGGCTGTTACGGAGTAAAGGCGTGAGAGTGGAATCCCTGGCAATTGTGGACAGCATGAATGCTGATACCGGAGAAATCATATTCCGACAGCAGGCATAACGATAGTCAAGAGATAAATTATTTTGCCAAACAAATAAATTTGCCAAAATAGATTTTTAAAACCTTTATACATAAGGCAGGCGGATGCACCAGTGAGAATTTAATGGTGCATCCGCCTGTTTTGATATCCGCGGGCAGGGAGCCGTGGCCTGCCCGCATATATAGCGGTTTTATTCAGTTGCATCCCCCTGGCTGTCGTCCGGCGGAGCGGCTGCTTCCGGCGGAGGAGCCGCCGCCTGTGCTGCTGCGGCTGCAGCAGCGGCCTGGGCAGCTGCAATTTCATTGCGCTGCTGTTCCTCAATTGCCATAGCATCGGGCTGGGCGTAGAATTCTGCATTATGCGGGCAGGTGCCTGTAGTGTTCTGGGGTACAGTCACAGTGGAGACACTGCCGTCTGGGTTTGTTACCTGCTGGGTGACTGAGGAACCCTGTGCCAGAGACGGGTGTTCCGGAAGAGGCAGTTCAAGTACGCCTTCTACCTTAAACGGACATGGCTCGCTGGCAGGCAGGTTACTGTACTGGCAGATGAGTCCCTGATAGTGGACATCACAGCTTTCTGTAGGCACGGTTCCTTCTGCGAAATACTCTGATTTCAGAGTGCCGTCACAAAGCCCGGCAATGGGAAGCTTTCCGGAACGGGCGCATACAGTTGCCTGGACGATGCCGCTGGAGGGCATCTGAAAGGATTCGCTGGGCAGATCCTCATGTATCTTTGCCATGACTGCCCGCCATAATTTTTTAGCCACATTCCGTTCTTCGCCTTTACGAAGCTTGGTGTTGTTGTCATATCCTGTCCATGTGGTAGCCGTATAGTAAGGGGTATAACCGGCAAACCACACATCGTTGTAATCTGAGGTAGTGCCTGTTTTTCCGGCAATTGCCATGTTTCCAAAGTTAACGGCAGTGCCGGTACCCTGGGTCACTACATCCACCATGGCATCAGTCAGCAGCCATGCGGTGGTTTCTTTAATTACCTGTCTGGAATCCGCCTGGGTGTTGTCCAGAATCACATTACCGTCATGGTCTACCACTTTCGTATAGAGTTTGGGTTTAATATAAGTCCCACCGTTGGCAATGGCAGCGTAAGCAGCATTCAGTTCTTCGTTGGTGACGCCGTCGGTGACGCCGCCAAGGGCAAGAGACTGCTGGATATCAGAGAAAATCTGGGTTTCGCCGTTGTTGGTAATCTCTTTGCGGTCCACAACGGTGGTAAAACCAAAGTTCTTTAAATAGTCAAAGCCAAGCTGGGGCGTGATAATGGTCAGTGTCTTGACGGCAATAATGTTCATGGAATCAATGATTCCCTTTCTCAAAGAGTTGGGGCCTCTGTATCCGGTACTGTACCAGTTATTTACCGGTCTGCCGTTAGCGTAATTAAAGGGTGCGTCATTCAGCATGGTTGCAAGGGTCAGCCCTGCGCTGTCAAGAGCAGGAGCGTAGACAGCAACAATTTTGAAGGTGGAGCCGGGCTGTCTTTTGGTGTCTGTGGCCCGGTTCAGAGTCTTGCTTCCTTCCTTCGCACCCCGTCCCCCTACCATGGCTACTACATAACCCGTATGCTGGTCTTCCACGGTAATGGATACCTGGGGCTGGGGGGTAAGAGTGACGCTCTCGTCAAAAACCTCATCACCGGAGCCTACAAAGGCAAGCTTGTACTCTTCAATCTGTGTGTATGCAGCTTCCTGGGAGTCAAAAATCAGGTTAAAGGAAGGGTTCTGCTCCTTAAAATACGCCCGGAACATTTCCGTGCTGTGGTTTTCAAAATCCCCGTTTGCCTTTTTGATGGTCAGGGCATAATTCAGATACCAGCGCGTGTCAGCAGGATAATTTTCTTCATTGGAAAATACCTCGTCACAGATGGACTGGATATGGGGATCCTGGGTGGAATAAATTTTCAGTCCGCCGCTGTAGAGCAGGGTAAACGCCTGCGTCTCATTATATCCTGCGGCAAGGAGATCATTCATGACATCATCGGTTAATGCGTCTACAAAGTATGTATTAACCAGTGATTCTTCCGCATCTTCATTGACAATCTGTATGCGTGAGTAAACATCATCAGCCATGGCTTCGTCATACTCAGCCTGGGTAATGTAGCCCTGGTCCAGCATATTGTCCAAAACCTTTTTGCGCCGATCTGCATTTGCATCGGGGTGGGAAATGGGATTGAGCCGTGAAGGGTTCTGTGTGATTCCGGCAATAACGGCACACTCTGACAGGGTGAGAGAGTTGACTGACTTGTTAAAATAGCGCAGGGACGCAGCCTGGACACCCAGGGTATTCTGCCCTAAGTTGATACTGTTCATGTAATTGAGCAGCACATCATCCTTGGACATGGTCTTGGTAAGTTCAATAGCCAGATACTGCTCCTGGATTTTACGCTTCATGCTGTCGGCAAAACCCGTTTCACTGGTCCAGTCAGTAAACACATTGTTTTTCAAAAGCTGCTGGGTGATGGTGCTGGCGCCTTCCGAAAAATGGAATCCATTGGAAATGCCGACGTAGGCGGCACGGAAGATGCCTTTAATATCAATACCGTTATGTTCATAAAAACGTTCATCCTCAATGGCAACAAATGCATGAGCCAGATCTTCGGGAATCATATCCAGAGTAACCGGAATACGGTTGGAATTCTGGGAAACCAGTTTCGCCGTCTGATTCCCTTCCAAATCGTAGACAAAAGTGGAGAAACTGGTGGGCGTAACCTGGACATTCTCAATACTGGGCGCGGTATCTATGACGCCTTTAAAGATGCCGAAGCCCATGCTGAGGCCGATAATGCCGACAGCCAGGATACCCAGCAGGGAAAGATTTAAAACCGCTAAAAGCAGCTTTTTCCCAAGTTTGCTTGAAATTGTATGCAGGGATTTCTGTTTGGCCAAAATCCCTCTTTTGCTGTAATTCATTTATATTGCCTCCATCATAAATTCAAACTTTAAGATTGCAATACTTAAAGTATACCAAAATGCGGGACTGAAATAAAGTTTTTTATAGTTTATTAAGAATTATTCACAATTTATTATACATTTATTCCCTGCTGTGATAAACTTCAATATATATATGAAGGGGAAACATTTGGCAGACTGGTTTCCAAAATATAGTGGAAAAGAGGCATAAAAAGATGGGGAAAGAAATGGAATTTCTGCCGTATCAGGTAATTTATCAGCCAGGATACGGGGAGTATGAGGAAAAGAAGTCAAGGTTTATTGCCCACATCTCTCCGGCCGGGACGGAGGAGGAGGCTGTTGCTTTCATAGATTCGATTAAGAAAAAACATTATGATGCCAGACATAACTGTTCGGCCTTTGTAATAGGAAGGAACCGGGAACTGACAAGGTGTAATGATGACGGGGAACCCGGGGGAACGGCCGGTAAGCCCATGCTGGAGGTACTCCTTTCGGCTGGCGTCACTAATGGAGCGGCGGTTGTCACCCGGTATTTTGGCGGAACCCTTCTGGGCACAGGAGGGCTGGTGCGCGCCTATACCCAGGCCGTCCAGGCCGCACTGGACAATGCGGAAATTGCCCTGATGCGTTATGGGACGGAAATGACTGTGCATATGGACTATACCGATGTGGGAAAGGTGCAGTATCTTATAGCCGGCCTTCCGGTACAGACACTGGACTCCAGGTATACTGAAAAGGTAGAATTTGACATCCGGGTTCCGAAAGAGCAGGAGGAATCCATAAAGAAGAAGATTATTGAGGCAACCTGCGCAAGGGCAGGAATTACAATAAAGAATTCCGGGTATTATATGGACAGGCAGACATAGAAACCGGCTTATGAAATATTAGCTTTGGGCGGTATCTGCGCGGCAGGGAAAAACCGTTACTGTGAACGGCTGGAGCAGAAAATCCGTTGACAAAGAGAAGTCCTTGGGCTAAAGTAAAGGTGGCAGTAAAATAAAAAGCAGTTTTTTGAAAGGTGGTGGTTTTTATGAAAAAGAGTATGACAGCAGGCAATGCAGATATTCCTCCTCATGAACGGAGCATAAAAATCACATATAAAGGAGAACTGCTATGGAAGAGATCAAGGATTTTGAAGTAGTAAAGGAACTGCTTGAGACAAAGCAATACACCCGGCTCCGTCAGAAAATGGCTGAAATGAACGAGGCGGACATTGCGGTTATTATGGAGGAACTTGACGAGGAAGATTTGCTGAAAATTTTCCGTATTCTGCCCAAGAGCATGGCGGCGGACGTATTTTCTTATCTGGAGGTGGACAGCCAGCAATTTATTATCACAAGTCTGTCTGAAAGGGACGCAGCGGGTATTATCAATAATCTGATGGCCGATGACGCAACCGACCTGCTGGAGGAAATGCCCGCCAATGTGGTCAAGAAACTGCTTGCCAACGCAAGCCCGGAAACCAGAAGGGACATCAACCATCTTTTAAGGTATCCGGAGGATTCAGCCGGAAGTATCATGACGGTGGAATACGTGGACTTAAAGGAAAATATGACGGTGGAGGACGCCATAGCCCGTATCAGAAAAATCGGTATGGACAGTGAGACAATCAATATCTGTTACGTTCTTGACGCCAAGAGGACACTGGTAGGAACGGTGGCGCTGCGGTATCTGCTGATTAGCCCGGGAGATGCTGTAATCGGGGAAATCATGCATGAGAATGTCATTTATATCAATACCATGATGGATCAGGAGGAAGTTGCCAGACAGTTCCAGAAATATGACTTTACCGCCATGCCGGTAGTGGATAATGAGAACCGTCTTGTGGGTATTATTACGGTAGACGACGTTGTGGATATCCTTCAGGAAGAAGCCACGGAGGATATGGAAAAAATGGCGGCTATTGTGCCCTCCGATAAACCTTATATGAAGACCAGCGTTTTTGAAACCTGGAAGAAACGTATGCCCTGGCTGCTTCTTCTCATGATTTCAGCCACATTTACAGGGAGTATTCTTACGACCTTTGAAGACGCACTGATGAAATGCGGTATTTTGATAGCTTATATTCCCATGCTGATGGATACAGGGGGAAATGCGGGAGGACAGGCCAGCGTTACGATTATCCGCGGCCTTTCTCTGAATGAAATAGAATTTAAGGATGCTTTACAGGTAGTGTGGAAGGAAATCCGGGTGGCACTTCTTTGCGGGGCAACGCTGGCAGCGGCTAATTTTGTGAAGCTGCTCTTTTTGGACAGAGTGGAAGTCATCGTGGCCCTTGTGGTATGCCTGACACTGGTAGCGGCAGTGATAATCGCAAAAGTTGTGGGGTGCACCCTGCCCATGCTTGCAAAAAAAATCGGCTTCGACCCGGCAGTGATGGCAAGCCCTTTCATTACCACAATTGTGGACGTGCTTTCGCTTTTGGTATACTTCCAGATAGCGTCACAACTGCTGCATCTTTCCTAAAAGCATAATTTAAGGCGTATGGATGGTTCCATACGCCTTTAAAAATTTATGCTTTTTCATTCTGGGCCAGGGAAGCGGCGCGCATGGCGGAACGTTTCCTCATGGTAGGATCAAGAATTTTTTTGCGTATCCGCAGGGACTTTGGCGTGACCTCTAAAAGTTCATCGGTATCAATGAATTCCAAAGCCTGCTCTAAGCTGAGTACCTTGGGCGGCGTCAGGCGCAGGGCCTCGTCGGCGCTGGAGGAACGGGTGTTAGTGAGCTGCTTTTTCTTGCAGACGTTCAGCTCGATATCTTCGCCTTTGCCGTTTTGGCCTACGACCATGCCCGAGTAGACTTTTTCGCCGGGGCTGATAAAGAGGATGCCACGCTCCTGTGCGTTATAAAGGCCGTAGGTGATGGCTTCCCCTGCTTCAAAGGCAATCAGGGAACCCTGCTTACGGTACTGGATGTCCCCTTTGTAAGGACCGTAGCCGTCAAAAATGCTGTTCATGATGCCGTTTCCTTTGGTGTCTGTCATAAATTCCCCGCGGTATCCGATAAGGCCACGGGAAGGAATGGAGAATTCCAGGCGGGTATAGCCGCCGGAGGCAGCGCCCATGCTTCGCAGTTCCCCTTTGCGCTGACTTAATTTTTCGATAACAGAGCCTGAAAACTCTTCCGGCACATCCACATAGCACAGTTCCATGGGTTCCAGCTTTTTGCCGTTTTCATCTTTTTTGTAAAGGACTTCCGCTTTGCTGACAGCAAATTCGTAGCCTTCCCTGCGCATGTTTTCAATCAGCACAGACAGATGGAGTTCTCCCCGGCCCGACACCTTGAAGGCTTCGGTGGTGTCAGTCTCCTCCACCCGCAAAGACACGTCAGTGTTCAGTTCCCGGAAAAGCCTGTCCCGCAAATGGCGGCTGGTAATATATTTGCCTTCCTGCCCTGCAAGGGGAGAGTCATTGACGATGAAATGCATGGCAATGGTAGGCTCTGAAATTTTCTGGAAAGGGATAGGGGCAGGGGCGTCAGGGGAGCAGAGGGTATCGCCGATATGGATATCGGCAATGCCGGAGATTGCCACGATTGAGCCTATGTCAGCCTGTGTAACATCTATTTTATTTAAGCCGTCAAACTCGTAAAGCTTGCTTATCTTGACTTTTCTTGACTTGTCAGGGTCGTGGTGGTTGACAATGACTACTTCCTGATTGACCCTGACGGAACCGTTGTCTATCTTGCCGACGCCGATTCTTCCTACATATTCATTGTAATCAATAGTGCTGATAAGCATCTGGGTTCCGGCTTCCCTGTCGCCTTCAGGGGCAGGGATATAATCGAGAATGGTTTCAAATAAAGGAACCATGCTTGTGCCGGGCTGTTCCAAATCAAGGGTTGCAGTTCCGGTCTTGGCTGATGCAAACACGAAGGGACAGTCAAGCTGGGCTTCGTCTGCCTCTAAATCAATAAAAAGTTCTAACACTTCGTCTACCACTTCTAAGGGGCGCGCTTCGGGCCTGTCAATCTTGTTTACGCATACGATGACAGGAAGTTTAAGTTCCAGCGCCTTGCGCAGGACGAACTTGGTCTGGGGCATGGCCCCTTCAAAAGCGTCCACCACAAGAATGACGCCGTTTACCATTTTCAGGACACGTTCCACCTCTCCGCCGAAATCCGCGTGTCCGGGGGTGTCGATGATATTGATTTTGGTTCCTTTATAAGTGACGGCAGTGTTTTTGGAAAGAATGGTGATGCCCCGTTCACGTTCAATGTCATTGGAATCCATAATGCGTTCGGCAACCTCCTGATTTTCACGAAAGACGCCGCTTTGCTTTAAAAGTTCATCTACCAGAGTGGTTTTTCCATGATCTACATGGGCGATGATTGCGATGTTTCTTACATCTTCTCGTTTCTGTTTCATAAATTTACTCCTCATAATGGGCGCAGGTGCCTGCGCATATACAGTATTTATCACGTCTCAAACCGTATTAGTATAGCACCAACCTTCCCATAATGCAAATACTAAAGAAATTCGGTATGAAGTCAATGCGACACAAGCCAGAGACAAATAACTTCTGATTCGTCCGGGATATACATCTGCCCGTCTGTCGGAATTTGCGGTAACTGACGGTTCTTTTATGGAATTTCCTTCATAAAATAGTAATACATGGCAGGAAAAAATTCTTAAAGTGTAAGAAGGGAGAACAACAATGACAGATAAGGTAATTGAGAACAACCAGGTGGTAATCATGGGAGAAATCGTGAGCGATTTCGTATTCAGTCATGAAATTTTCGGGGAAGGATTTTACATAGTTGATGTAAACGTGCCGAGATTAAGCGATTCCAGTGATATAATTCCGCTGATGGTATCGGAGCGTCTGCTTAATGTGGAGGAGGACTATAAGGGGATGAATATTATGGTTCAGGGGCAGTTCCGCTCCTATAACCGTCACGAAGAGCGTAAGAACAGGCTGGTGCTTTCCGTTTTTGCAAGGGAAATTGAATTTGTGGACGAAACGCCGGAAAGTTCCAAGACCAATCAGATTTATCTGGACGGTTACATCTGCAAGGAGCCTGTGTACCGGAAAACGCCGCTTGGAAGGGAAATTGCTGATTTACTGCTGGCGGTAAACAGGCCGTATGGAAAAAGCGATTATATTCCCTGCATCTGCTGGGGCAGAAATGCAAGATTTGCAAGTAACTTTACGGTTGGCACGAGATGCGAAATCTGGGGGAGGATCCAGAGCAGGGAATACATGAAGAGACTTTCCGAGGACGATGCAGAAAAGAGGATTGCTTATGAAGTTTCTGTAAGTAAGCTGGAACTCATGGAAGAATAGGTTGGCTGATAATGATTGATTTTCATATATTTCTATGATATGATAAAGGGCGTAATTTAATAAAGTACCGCCTGGATTCTGGCAGAATGTACATATGAGGTGTATTATGAAACAGGGATTGATACATATATACAGTGGAGATGGTCATGGAAAGTCACCGGCTGCGCTGGGAAAGGCAGTGATGATGGCGGCTTCCGGCAAAAGTGTTGTGATTATCCAGTTCCTTAAAGGAAAGGGGGCTGCTGACCCTGCATTTTTCAGCAGACTTGAGCCGGAAATTAAGATTTTCCGTTTTGAAAAAGCGGATTTGGATTATGCGGAGCTTACCCAGGAGAAAAAGACGGAAGAGATTTTCAACATTAAAAACGGCATTAACTTCGCGAAGAAGGTTCTGGCTACCAGTGAGTGTGATCTGTTGATACTGGATGAAATCCTTGGCCTGATTGACAACGGGATTATTACGGTGGAGGAACTGAAAAATCTTCTGGATGCCAAAGATGAGGACACGAGCATCATTCTCACAGGGATTTTTGCAAGTGAAGAGATTTGTATGCTGGCGGACGAGGTTTCCAGAATTGAGACAGTGAATCTGAAACAGTAGCAGCACCTTTTGCAAGATTTTAAGCATGAAATCATAGCATCTATGCGTTGACAGCCTTTGCGCAGGGTGCTATGATGTTTTTATATTAGTTAACTGGAAGCGGGAAGTACAATTTCATAGAAGTGAGAGGTAGAGGTTGCGTGTTTTATGAGTAGTTTTTTGGATGTGGCAGGCACAGAAGAAGAAAAATGAAAGGAAAAAACGCCGAAAGAGTCTGGATTTCCTGCGGTCAGATTTTTGGGCATACAGTCAATAGCTGTATGACTGTCATCAGTAGCTGATGGGGCGCTATCCGGTGAAAAGTTAGTTGGAGTCGGTGCGCGGAATGTGCATCGTTTTTTTATCAATAAGCCGGTCTGAGAAATGCGCCGGCGTTTGAACAATAAGTCGTTTCGTGAAGCGTGTCGGCATTTGATTTGAAGGAGGAAAAGTTATGGCTGTTTTTACAGGAGCAGGTGTTGCAATTGTTACACCATTTAAGGCAGACGGGGAAGTGAATTACGAGAAATTTGCAGATTTGATTGAAGATCAGATTGCAGGAGGGACGGATGCAATTATCGTATGTGGGACCACAGGAGAGTCATCCACCCTTACCCATGAGGAACATTTGGACGTGATTAAATATTGCGTGGAAAAGGTGGCCGGGCGTATTCCGGTGGTGGCTGGAACCGGGTCCAACTGTACAGAAACTGCAATCTATCTTTCCACGGAGGCGGAGAAGTATGGCGCTGACGGGCTGCTTCTGGTTTCCCCTTATTACAATAAGGCTACCCAGAATGGACTTTATAAGCATTATAAGGCAATTGCGGATTCCGTAAAAATCCCCTGTATTCTTTATAATGTTCCCAGCAGAACAGGCTGCAATATTGCGCCGGAAACAGTGGTAAGACTGTGCACGGATGTGGAGAATATTGTAGGTGTCAAGGAAGCCAGCGGGAATATCAGCCAGGTAGTTAAACTTATGTCCCTTGCAGACGGTAAGGTGGATTTGTATTCGGGAAATGACGACCAGATTGTACCCTTTTTAGCTCTGGGAGGAAAAGGCGTTATCTCTGTCCTTTCCAATGTGGCACCTGGACAGACCCATGATATCTGTGCGAAATTCTTTGAAGGCGACATTGAGGGAAGCTGTCGGGAACAGCTCCGGGCCATTCCCCTTTGCAATGCACTGTTTTGCGAGGTGAACCCCATTCCTGTAAAGAAAGCCCTTAATCTGATGGGAAAAGAAGCAGGTACCCTGCGTCCGCCCCTTACCGACATGGAAGAAGAAAATGCAGTTAAGCTTGAAAAGGCAATGAAGGAATACGGGATTTTATAAATTTAGTCTTAAGTTTTAAATAAGGTCTTTCCAGAATCCGGGAAAGACCTTATATTAGATGGTAGAAAGCAGGCAGATGCGGAACTGCAGAACAGCATCAGCCCAAACAAGTACCCAGAGGAAACACTGGCTGAAAGACAGACAGGATTTCCTCTGCAGATTAGTGGTACTTGGGAGGGCAGATGCGGAACTGCAGAACAGCATCAGCCCGAACAAGTACCCAGAGGAAATACTGGCTGAAAGGCAGACAGGATTTCCTCTGCAGATTAGTGGTACTTGGGAGGGCAGATGCGGAACTAATAATGGGAGGAATTTTTTATGACGAAGGTGATTATGCATGGATGCAACGGCAAGATGGGGCAGATCATTGCCGGATTGATTGCAAATGATGATGATATTACGCTGGCAGCAGGGGTGGATGCTTTTGACGAGGGCAAAAATCCTTTTCCTGTATTTAAGGATATCAGTGAATGCACGGTGAAGGCTGATGTGGTCATTGATTTCAGTGTAGCTCCGGCAGTGGACGGGCTTCTGGATTACTGTGTGAGGGAACAGGTGCCCTGTGTTCTGTGCACCACGGGCCTTTCAAAGGAGCAGCTTGCAAAGGTGGAGGAAGCTTCAGGGAAGGTGGCAATTTTAAAATCCGCAAATATGTCTCTGGGCATCAATATGCTGCTTAAGATTTTGAAGGAAGTAGCGGCAGTTTTAGAACCGGCAGGATTTGATATTGAGATTGTGGAAAAGCATCACAGGCTGAAAGTGGATGCCCCCAGCGGAACAGCGCTGGCGCTTGGGGATTCCATTCAGGAAGTTCTTGAGGAAGAATATGAATATGTTTATGACAGAAGCGGCAGAAGGATAAAGCGGCCTAAAAAGGAAATCGGGTTCTCTGTCGTGCGGGGAGGTACCATTGTGGGGGATCATGACGTGATTTTTGCAGGGGAAGACGAAGTTGTCACCTTTTCCCACAGGGCATACTCCAAAGCAGTTTTTGGAAAAGGGGCTATTCAGGCGGCGAAGTTTTTAAAAGGCCGGCCGGCCGGGTTATATGATATGAGCCATGTGATTGAGGCAGACAGATAACCGTGGACAGCATTAGAGAGGGCGTGCATCTGCATAAATTGATTTTTACATATCCGACATATGCTTTGAAAAAGGATTTACGCGGATACACATAGCAAAACAGAAAACAGGGGGAGTATCATGAATGAACTTCAACAGATGGAACTTAAATATTTGAAAAGCCTGGCGAACCAGTATCCCAATATTGCGGCGGCGTCCACAGAGATAATTAATCTCCAGGCTATCTTAAACCTGCCAAAGGGCACGGAGCATTTTATGACGGATATCCATGGGGAATATGAGCAGTTTAACCATGTGCTCAAAAACGGTTCCGGGGCGGTACGCAGACAGATTGACGAGGAATTTGGGAATACCTTAAGCAGCAGGGACAAGAAGTCTCTGGCAACGCTTATTTATTACCCTCAGGAAAAGCTGGATATTGTGGCCATGGAAGAGGACAATATTGAGGACTGGTATAAGATTACACTCCACAGGCTGGTGCAGATAACCAAGCGGGTGGCATCGAAATACACCCGTTCCAAGGTGCGCAAGGCGCTGCCCAAGGATTTTTCTTATATTATTGAAGAACTGATTACGGAGAAATTCGATATTTCCGATAAGGAAGGATATTATAATGAAATTATCCATACCATCATACGTATCGGCAGGGCGCCTGACTTTATCGTGGCCCTCAGTAACCTGATACAGAGGCTGGTTATTGACCATCTGCACATTGTAGGGGATATTTATGACAGAGGCCCCGGCCCCCATGTGATAATGGACACGCTGATGAATTACCATTCCGTGGATATCCAGTGGGGAAACCATGACATGGTGTGGATGGGGGCGGCCTGCGGGCATCTGGCCTGCATAGCCACAGTAATCCGGATTGCAGTCAGATATGGCAGTCTGGATACTATAGAGGACGGCTACGGGATTAATCTGATTCCCCTGGCAACCTTTGCGCTGGATGTGTATAAAGATGTGAACTGTGATGCTTTTGCCATCAAGTACAACACAGATTACAATACCAAAGATTTAAGTATGGATATGAAAATCCATAAGGCGATTGCAATCATGCAGCTTAAGCTGGAGGGACAGGCGATTAAGAGACATCCCGAATTTGAGATGGATGACAGGCTTCTTTTGGATAAGATCAATTTTGAAAAAAAGACGGTCACTGTTTATGGTAAGGAATATCCCATGAAAGATATTGAGCTTCCCACCATAGATCCGGCTGATCCTTATGCCCTGACCACTGACGAGGAACAGGTTATGGAACGGCTCCGGCAGGCATTCCTTAAGTGCGAGAAACTGCAGAAGCATGTGCGCTTCCTATTTTCAAACGGAGGACTTTACAAAATACATAATTCCAATCTTCTTTACCACGGCTGTATGCCCTTAGACGAGGAGGGAAATTTCAAGTCGGTAGAAGTGGATGGCAGAAGGTACAGGGGAAAGGAATTATACGATGTGCTTGACAACCTGGCCAGAAAGGGATATTATGCCAAAAATGAGCCTTTAGAAATGCGCAAAGCCCAGGACTATATCTGGTATATCTGGGCTGGCCCTAATTCCCCGGTATTCGGTAAAGACAAGATGTCTACTTTCGAGAGATATTTTATTGAGGACAAGAAGACTCACAAGGAGACAAAGAATGTTTATTATTCTTTGCTGGACAATGAGGATATTTTAAACCGTATCCTGAAAGAATTTGGCCTGGACACGAAAAAATCCCACATTGTCAACGGCCATGTGCCTGTGGAACTGAAAAAGGGTGAGACACCGGTTAAATGTGACGGAAAACTCCTGATTATTGATGGCGGTTTCTCCAAGGCATACCAGAGTAAGACAGGAATTGCAGGGTATACGCTGGTAGCTAATTCCCATGGGATGCGTCTGGTAGCCCATGAACCTTTTGAATCCACCGAGGCGGCAATCCTTAGAGAGTACGATATTTTTTCCGACTCTACCGTAGTGGAGACGGCCCCTGTGAGAATCCGGGTGTCTGATACGGATGCGGGCACCGAACTGCGAGAGACGATTAAACAGCTTGAACAGCTCCTGCAGGCATACCGGGATGGCATAATCATAGAAAAGTAACAGCATAATAGAAAAAGAGAGGGCAGGCATGAAAACCTGTCCTCCTTTTTTTTACAACGGACAGTTGGAAAAGAGTGCTTACTGTCCGTTGTTACAATAAGCTGGCTCGCAAAGCGTGACAGCGTTTGTTTGTGCCAGACCCAGGCTATCTTCTGGCAGTGGCTCCGGTTGTGTTAGTGTTGTTGTCTGTGCCGGTTCCGTTGTCAGTGCTGTTGCCATCGCCTACCACATCGTCCGTGATGTCGGAAACGCCGTCAGCAATATCGTCAACTACGTTGCCTACAGCATTACCGGCATCATCTAAAACAGAATCCCCGTCGTCATTGGTGCCAGTAGTGTTTCCGGTGCCGTTTGTATTGCCGGTTCCGGCAGTGGCATCATTTACATTTCCGGTGTCTGCAGCATTATCGCTGCCCATTCCGTCGCCGCCGTTCATGGAGTCTGTAGTATCTTCCCCTGTCATGCTCCCAGTGTCTGTATTGTCGCCAGTGGAAGTACCGTTTCCAGCAGTACCGCCGGCTGTATTATTTCCGGCAGTACCTTCCTGAGTGGTTGTGTTGGTATTTCCCGCCATGTCGTCTGCATTTTTATTTTTGTCAGTTCCGCAGGCCGTGAAGATACAGAGCATTGTAAGGACAAGAGATACCGCAATAAATTTTCTCATATTCTTCATAATTTTCCTCCTTTATATAAGAACTGCATTATTGTCAGTTCTATTGCTATTATGCACACTGTGTATGGAAATATACTTCAAAATGAATGGAAGAATTTTTTACAGGCGCTTTTTTTAAAATAAATAAGAAAAAGTATGCTATACTATAAAAATACTGTAAGATAAAAAGAAAAAGACGGGAGAGAGAAATGAAATTCAGGCCATGCATAGATATACATAACGGAAAAGTAAAACAGATTGTGGGGGGGAGTCTTAAGGATAAGGGAGATGAGGCGGCAGAAAATTTTGTGGCCCGGCAGGATGCCGCTTTTTTTGCCCGGCTCTATAAAGAAAAGGGGCTGGAGGGAGGTCATATTATTCTGCTCAACCCTTCCGAAAGCGGGTACTATGACGAGACGAAACGGCAGGCCCTTGAAGCCCTGCGGGTGTATCCGGGAGGGATGCAGGCGGGCGGGGGAATCAATCCTTTTAATGCGGAAGAATTTTTAAATGCAGGGGCTTCCCATGTAATTGTCACTTCCTATGTCTTCAAAGACGGAAAACTTCATTATGACAGGCTTAAGGAACTGACCAGGGCAGTGGGCAGTAAGCGGCTTGTACTTGATTTAAGCTGCAGAAAAAAAGGGGAAGATTACTATATTGTTACAGACAGATGGCAGAAATATACGGATGTGAAAGTGGATAGAAATACCATAGAAGAACTTTCTGCATACTGCGATGAATTTCTTGTTCACGCTGTGGACGTGGAGGGAAAGGCGGAAGGGATTGAAGAAAAGCTGGCCGCCCTGCTTGGGGAAGAATGTAAGATTCCTGCCACCTATGCAGGAGGCGTACATAATTTCCAGGATTTGGAAAAGCTGAGAGAGCTGGGAAAAGGAAAGATTGATGTAACGATTGGCAGTGCGCTGGATTTATTTGGGGGAGATATGAAGTTTGAGGAGGTCTGTTCATTGTGCAGAAGATTTCAACATACAGAAGCAAGAAAGGAACATGGCAGTAAGTAAGAGGTTACTGTTCACACAGACCTGCGCATTTACTGCGCTGGTCGTAAGAAAGT
>CAMWUN010000055.1 GCA_947177425.1 uncultured bacterium | reverse complement strand
ATCACTTTCTTACGACCAGCGCAGTAAATGCGCAGGTCTGTGTGAACAGTAACGTTTTCAAACCCTGTTTTTAAATACAGGAAAAGGGTACTTGATTATTTTCAGATTTATGATATACTTCTATTTGGACTTAAGAAGAAAGAGGTGAAGGGATGTTTAACTTTTCTTGCAGATAAAACCGGAATAAGCGGTAACGCCGGTCTTTGCAGTTTATTGCAGAGGGAAAATTTAGGGCGTTGTCGTACCATTGCAGGAAAGTTATATGTCTATCTGAATCTCCATATAGTGTTGCCGCCGCTTTTTGAAGCGGTGTAAGTATGCTATAACGGGCTGCGGAAATAGGACTTTTCTGCAGCTCTTTTTAGCTTAAAAATATTCCGGCCGGTTTCGTTCATTGTGCAGGCAACAGGACACACTATAGGGAGGGATTCGTTTATGTCAATGATTAAAATAGAAAATCTTACTTTTTCCTATCCGGGAAGTTATGATAATATTTTTGAAAGTGCTTCTTTTCAGATTGATACGGACTGGAAGCTGGGGTTTGTAGGAAGAAATGGCAGGGGGAAAACAACCTTTTTAAATTTATTACTTGGAAAGTATGAGTACAGCGGCAGGATAACCAGTCAGGTTTGGTTTGACTATTTCCCATATCCTGTGGCGGATAAGGAGCGGCTGACAGAAGAAATTTTGCAGGAAGTATGTCCCCATGCCGAAGGATGGGAACTGATGCGGGAATTATCATATCTTGAAGTGGACAGCGGCGTTTTGTGGCGGCCTTTTGCGACGCTTTCTAAGGGTGAGCAGACGAAGGTTCTGCTTGCGGCACTTTTTTTGAATGAAGGGCGTTTCCTTCTGATTGACGAACCGACGAACCATTTGGACGCAGGGGCGAGGGAAATGGTGTCAACGTATCTGAAGAAGAAAAAAGGATTCATACTGGTATCCCACGACCGTCATTTTCTGGACGGATGTGTTGACCATATTTTGTCGCTGAACAGGGCGGATATAGAAGTGCAGGCAGGTAATTTTTCATCATGGGCGGAAAATTTTGAACGTCAGCAGGCGTTTGAAATAGCTGAGAATGAACGTCTGAAAAAGGATATCAGCCGCCTGCAGCAGTCAGCGAAACGTGCCGCAGACTGGTCAGATAAGACAGAAGCATTGAAATATGGAAACGGTCCGGTAGACAGGGGATTCATCGGGCATAAGGCAGCTAAAATGATGAAACGGTCAAAAGCGGCTGAGACAAGACAGCAGAAGGCAATTGAGCAAAAGTCCGGCCTGCTGAAAAATCTTGAACAGGCGGAAAATCTGAAAATAATGCCATTATTGTACCATGCAGACACACTTGTTTCTTTTTACAATGCTGCTCCCTGCTATAATGGAAGGCAGGTCTGCAATCCGGTTACATTTACTGTGCATCGGGGAGAGAGGGTTGCAATTGTCGGCAAAAACGGAAGTGGAAAGAGCAGTCTGCTGAAACTTCTGACCGGAGAAGTGTCAGAGCATACAGGAGTAGTGACGGCAGGGGCAGGGCTGGCTGTTTCGTATGTGTCGCAGGATACTTCCCATTTGCATGGATATTTGCCGGAGTTTGCAGAAAAAAGCGGTATACCGGAAAGCCTTTTCAAGGCAGTTCTCCGGAAAATGGGATTTGAGAGGACGCAGTTTGAAAAGGACATGCATGATTTTTCGGAGGGCCAGAAGAAAAAGGTACTGCTTGCAGGGAGTCTTTGTGAGCAGAGACATTTATATATATGGGATGAACCACTCAATTTTGTTGATGTTTATTCCCGTATGCAGATTGAACAGCTTATAAAGGAGTTTCAGCCTGCAATGATTTTTGTGGAGCATGACAGGGCATTCCGGGATGCCATTGCAACAAAGATAATACAGTTATAGCAGGGAAGGAGAGACTGTATGGAACAATTATCGCTTTTTGACCGGGAAGTAAATTTGAACGCTCCTCTTGCCAGCAGACTGCGGCCGCAGACGATTGATGACTATATCGGTCAGGAACACTTGGTAGGAAAAGGGAAGGTCCTGCGCCGGATGCTGGATAAGGATATGATATCTTCTATGATATTCTGGGGGCCTCCCGGAGTGGGAAAGACCACACTGGCAAGAATTATCGCACATATGACACGTGCGTCATTTATAGATTTCAGCGCTGTCACAAGCGGAATTAAGGAAATCAAGGATGTTATGAAGCATGCAGAGAACGACCGCATGATGGGGCTTAAAACGATTGTGTTTGTGGACGAGATTCACCGTTTTAATAAAGCGCAGCAGGATGCGTTCCTTCCTTATGTGGAAAAGGGAAGTATTATTTTAATTGGGGCTACTACAGAAAATCCGTCTTTTGAAATCAATTCTGCTCTTTTATCCAGATGCAAAGTGTTTGTGCTGCAGGCATTGACCGAACTGGACATGATGAAACTTCTTCAAAATGCACTTACGGATAAACGGGGGTTGGGAAATCAGACTATTAATATAGAAGAAAGACTGTTGAAGGCCATCGCTGTTTTTTCAAACGGCGATGCCAGAACAGCCCTTAATACACTGGATATGGCGGTTCTGAATGGCCAGATAGAGACAGACGGGAGCATTACTGTGCTGGAGGAAGTGCTGGAACAGTGTATAGGCAGAAAGATTCTTTTATATGACCGGGACGGGGAAGAGCATTACAATCTGATATCAGCGCTGCATAAATCAATGAGAAACAGTGACCCCGATGCAGCGATTTACTGGCTGGCAAGAATGCTGGAGGCAGGGGAAGATCCTCTTTATGTGGCGAGACGGCTGATACGGTTTGCCAGCGAGGATGTAGGAATGGCGGATTCCAGGGCTTTGCAGGTGGCTGTTGCCGCTTATCAGGCTTGTCACTTTAACGGGATGCCGGAATGTAACGTAAATCTCACCCATGCGGTGGTTTATCTTTCCATGGCGCCTAAGTCCAATGCCCTTTACACCGGATATGTAAGGGCAAAAGAAGATGCCGGGAAAATGTTGACTGAACCGGTACCGCTTCAGATAAGAAACGGCGTGACCAGCCTTATGCAGGAACTGCATTATGGGGAAGGATACCAGTATGCCCATGATACGGAGGATAAGCTGACGGATATGAAGTGTCTGCCGGATTCACTGGAGGGCAGGGAGTATTATATGCCCACGGTACAGGGTGAGGAAGCTGCAGTTAAGAAAAAGCTGGAGCAGGTAAAAGAGTATAAGAAAAAGCTGCATTCCCAGAGTGTATTGGAAAGGCATATAGGAAGCCTCTAATTTAATATGTGCAAAACAAATGTTCGGAAAAAGTATTGCTTTCCATATCGCGTTGTGGTATGATGGGACAAACAAATGTTCTAAGAGGCGCGGTTATGGAAAGCAATCTTATTGTCAGAAGAAATGAAGAGATGTCAGTTATGGAGAAGCTGGGCATCCTGTCAGATGCAGCAAAGTATGATGTTTCCTGCTCTTCCAGCGGTGTGGGGCGCAGGGGGGACGGAACCGGAATCGGGAATACGCTGGCAGCAGGAATCTGTCACAGTTTCAGTGCGGATGGAAGGTGCGTTTCCCTGCTTAAGATTCTTTTTACCAATGAATGTATTTATGACTGCAAATATTGTGTTAACCGCAAATCCAACGATGTGCCCAGGGCTTCCTTTACGCCGGACGAAATCTGTGAACTGACAATCCAGTTCTACAGGAGAAATTATATTGAGGGACTGTTTTTAAGTTCCGGTATCCTGTACAGCCCTACTTATACCATGGAGTTGATTTATGAAGCGGTGTACAAGCTGAGGACACTTTACCGTTTTCAGGGATACATCCATGTGAAAGCTATTCCCGGGGCAGATGCCGAAATTGTGCGCAGGCTGGGGATTTTGGCGGACAGGATGAGCGTGAATCTGGAACTGCCCACAGCAGAAGGGTTAAAAAGGCTTGCGCCCAACAAACACCGCAAAAATATTCTGACTCCTATGCGTCAGATACAGCAGGGAATAACCCAGAATAAAAATGAAATTGCCTTGTACAGACATGCCCCTTCTTTTGTGCCTGCCGGCCAGTCTACCCAGATGATTATCGGGGCTACTCCGGAAAGCGACTATCAGATTATGATGGTTGCCGAAAGTTTATACAGGAAATTTGACTTAAAAAGGGTATACTACTCAGCGTTCGTGAGTGTTAATGAGGATAAGGAACTGCCTGCCCTGCCGGGAGGGCCGCCGCTTTTAAGAGAGCACAGGCTGTATCAGGCAGACTGGCTGCTGCGCTTTTATGGGTTTGAGGCGCAGGAGCTTCTAAGCGAAAAGAAACCTAATTTCAATATTCTGCTGGACCCGAAAGCAGATTGGGCGCTGCGGCATCTGGAATTATTTCCTGTTGAAATTAACCGGGCGGACTACCGGATGATTCTCAGGGTACCCGGCATAGGGGTTAAAAGCGCCCAGAGGATCCTAAGGGCCAGACAAAATGGCAGCCTGAATTTTAACGACCTTAAGAAAATAGGCGTCACTTTAAAACGCGCTTTGTATTTTATCACATGCAGCGGGAAGATGATGTATCCCACGAAGATGGAAGAGGACTACATTACACGTAATCTGATTGGGGAAAAGGAGCGGCTGCCCTTTGACAGGGACGGGATGACTTACAGGCAGTTGTCTTTGTTTGACGACTGTGGGGACATATTTTGGAAGGGATAGAACTATGGAGGAATTTTATTTAATCTGCGAAGACTCGCTGGAGGGGATTTTCACAGGAATATATGATGCTTATTTGAAAAAGAAGCCTCATGGGCAGATTCATCTTTTGACAGGCGGAGAGGAAAATTACCGGCTCTTTGCTGTGTATGAAACCTGCACACCGGATGAGGGGAAAGCAGCCAAAGTGGCAGGAACTATTATGCGGGAATTTGGAGAGGAGGCGTATCTCGCTATCTGTCGTGCGCTTGCGTCCCGGGAACCAGATAAAGGGGAGGCCATTTATAAGACGGTTGCGGCCGGGCTTGCCATGAAAAATAAAAGACAGGTTATGGGAAATCTGGCGAATCCCTATATCCACCGTGTATTTGAACTGGCCAGATTCACGGCTAACGAAGCCCATTTTCATGTGGAATTTCTGCGGTTTAGGGAATTGGAAAGTGGGATTCTCTATGCGCCCATAGGTCCAAAGAATAATTTGATCACATTTATTGTCCCTCACTTTGCAGACAGGCTTCCTCTTGAAAATTTTATTATCCATGATGATGTCAGAAATATTTTTGCAGTGCATCCTGCCAGACGGGACTGGTATCTTGTATACGGGGATGAAAAATTAAAGCAGGCAGAGCAGAACCTTTCTGAGGGAGAGAAAAAGTACAGTGCACTGTTTAGCAGTTTTTTTCATACTATAGCAATAAAAGAACGCAAAAATTACGGACTGCAGAGAAATATGCTGCCTCTGCGCTATCGGGAATATATGACGGAATTTCAGGGGAAATAAAGTATAATATACTGCCGTCCGGTCAATAATAACTAGTACATTAGATAATTAATATTTGATGTACTGGCATTCCGTATCCTTGAAAATTTGCATAGTGTCTTTGATACGGAATATCAGGCAGGAAGGATGTGCCTGAATGGTAAGATATTACCTATTCTGGAAAATTGTACTTAAAAAAAAACTTTACAAATTTCTTTATGAGTGGTAGTCTTTCTTAAAGTACAAGAAAACGTTTTCGGAACCTGCACTGAGGAAAAGGAAAGGTGATAATATGATGCAGCGTAAAATAAGATTAAGATTGGATGAAGTAAAAGCTTTTGTGACAGCAGCTTCGAAATGCGATTTTGATATTGACGTTTGCTATAACAGGTATACAGTGGACGCCAAATCAATAGTCGGAGTGCTGGGACTTGATTTGACCCAGCCGCTTACGGTGTCTTACAATGGATATGATCCCGAATTTGAAAAAGCAATTAGCCGTCTGGCACTGGCAAGCTGACAGCCAGCTTGCGAAATGAAACAGGTTATCTGGTTGACTCCCTAAAAAGGATAGCGTACTATCTTTTTAGGGAGTTTTCTGTGTAAAAAATGGTGTGAATTATGGAAATCCAAATATCAGTCAGGAATTTAGTGGAATTCATTCTGCGTTCTGGCAATATTGACAATAGAAGAACTGCGTCTCCTGAAAATGCCATGCAGGAAGGCGGCAGGATACACCGCATGATTCAGAGAAGAATGGGTTCTGATTATCATGCGGAGGTTTTTCTGCGCCATATTTACAGGACTCCTGATTATGAGATACATGTGGAAGGACGGGCAGACGGCATAATCATTCAGTCGGGAGGAAGTCTTGCCCAGACACCGGAACTGACGGAGGATAAAATTACGCCTGCCTATAAGGACTTGGTGACAGTCACTATTGATGAAATCAAGGGCACTTACAGGGATATCCACAAGATGAAGGATGCGGTGCCTGTACATTTAGCCCAGGCACGGTGTTATGCCTACATATACGGGGTGCAGAACAGCCTGAAAGCTGTCAGGGTGAGACTGACTTACTGTAATATTGAAACAGAGGAAATCAGGTATTTCCATTTTGAGTATGATTTTGAGGAACTGGAAGACTGGTTTCTGGGAATTATGGAACAGTATAGGAAGTGGTCGGATTTCCAGTTTGAATGGCAGAACCTGCGGGGCAGATCGATTAAGAGTCTGGTGTTTCCCTTTGCATACCGCCAGGGGCAGAAGGAACTTGCTTCTTATGTTTACCAGACGATTTACCATAAGAGGAAGCTGTTTATTGAAGCCCCTACTGGCGTGGGAAAGACCCTCACGACAATTTTCCCTTCTGTGAAGGCTATGGGGGAGGGGATAGGACAGAAGATTTTTTATCTGACTGCCAAGACGATCACGAGGACGGTGGCGGACAATGCAATTGAATTACTGAGAGAGCGGGGGCTCAAATTTAAGTCGGTTATATTGACCGCTAAGGACAAAATATGTTTTATGGAAGAAACAGAGTGCAATCCAGAATACTGTCCTTATGCAAAAGGGCACTATGACCGTATTAACGATGCGATTTATGATTTGTTGACCAATCGGGACAATTTCAACCGGGAAGCCCTTGAAACCTTTGCCAGGGCACATCAGGTATGCCCTTTTGAAATGTGTCTGGATATGAGCCTTTTTGCGGATGCAGTGATAGGTGATTACAATTACCTGTTTGATCCCCACGTGTATTTGAAGCGTTTCTTTTCGGAAGGAATTAAGGAAGACTACCTTTTTTTGATAGATGAGGCACATAATCTGGTGGACCGGGGACGGGAAATGTACAGCGCAGTTCTTAAGAAAGAGGACTTTATTGCCTTAAAGAAGGTAGTGAAAGAGTATGCCCCGGGTATACATTACCGTCTGGAAAGGTGTAACAGGGAACTACTGAGCCTGAAAAGGGAATGTGAAGATTATGCTTATCTGGATGAGACAGAAGCCATGCCTTTTGTCAGGGCGCTTGTCAGGCTTTCATCCGCCATGGAAACTTATCTGGAGGAACATGAGGAAAGCCCCGTAAGGAAAGATATTCTGGATTTTTATTTTGAAGTATCCCATTTTCTTTTGATTCATGACAAACTGGACTCCAATTATGTGACTTACACACAGTTGGAATCTGACGGCGGGTTCTGCATCAGACTGTTTTGCGTCAATCCCTCAAAAAATCTTGGGGAATGTATGATGCGGGGAAGAAGCACGATTTTATTTTCAGCGACCCTTCTGCCTATCCAGTATTATAAAAGACTGCTTGGGGCTAAAGAGGGGGACTATGAGGTGTATGCCCGCTCTGTATTTGATGCCCGGAGGAAGGGGCTGTTCATTGCAAATGACGTGACCAGCAAATATACCAGAAGGTCGGATATGGAATATTACAAAATTGCATCCTATATCCACCAGGTAATCATCCAGCGGGAGGGAAATTATATGATATTTTTTCCATCCCACACATTTTTACAGAACGTCTATGATTCTTACAGCAGTTATTTTCTGGACGCGTCAAAGACAGAATGCCTGCTACAGGAAGAACGCATGGAAGAAGAGGAGCGGGAAGCCTTTCTGGCCAGATTTACCATGGACGAAGGAATTGTGGAAAGAGAAAAGGAAACCCTTGTGGGATTCTGTGTTCTGGGAGGTATTTTCAGCGAAGGAATTGATTTGAAGAATGACAGCCTGATAGGGGCGGTTATTGTGGGGACGGGCCTGCCCCAGGTGTGTAATGAAAGGGAGATACTTAAGAAATATTTTGACAGCCAGGGGGATAACGGCTTTGACTTTGCCTACAAATATCCGGGAATGAACAAAGTACTGCAGGCGGCCGGAAGGGTGATAAGGACAGTGGAAGATGTGGGGATTGTGGTTCTTCTGGATGAAAGGTTTCTGACCGCTCCCTATCTGCGGATGTTCCCAAGGGAATGGGAGGAATATGAGAGGGTGTCTATAGAGCAAATAGGAAAAAGGGTAGAACGGTTCTGGAATGAATGGCTGTAGATATATGGATAACAGTATGTGGATAACTCAGTATGTCTGTTTCTGGGGGCAGAGAGTTTGAATGTTGGGAATTTTGGCGAAAAAATGGCAAAAAACTTGAAAATTGAAGGATTGTTGGGAAAATGACGTCGTATTTTGAAGAAAAAGATATGAGAGTCATAAAATATGACACACGTGTCATTGTGGATAACTATGTGGAAATTGGGGATTTCTTTCCTTTTTTCACATTTTTCGTAAAAATTGGATAGATGATTTACAGTAAAAAATTGCAGGGAGATAATTTCAGAATTAAAAAAATACTCATCTGGTCAATGGGATTTCCGGCTAAATTGACTAAAGACGTACCACATTATAAAAACTGTGCCAGACAAGCTGTCAAAACAATTTCGAACTGTTACCGTTCACTCCGTGGATAGCAACTGGAAAAATCCATTGAAAATTGCATTTGGCAATGGATTTTTTGAAGCTTTTTGAATTATTGGACAAATAATCTGCATAATGCTACAATAGTAATGCAAAAAAAATGTTATATATTGTAATATAATGTCATGAAGTGTGTTTGTAATCAAATAGTGTACAAAATATTTATTCCCTTTTTTATGATTAAATAGAGAAAAATGAGACAGCCCGAAAAGGGAAATGGGGGAATATATTTAGGGAGATAGAACGGAGGACAGGTATGGTTTTGTCAATTATTAACTTTGGCTGGATATTTATAACTACTTTTCTTTTAGGATATGGGGGTATCAGATTAATATTAGGGAATGGACGAGCAAAACATCACGTGGATTTGATATTAGCGGCTGGGTTGATGACAGTGACCGTATATGCAGAGGCTTTTAGTATTTTTGGTCCTGTTAATCTATGGGCATCCATAGGACTGGGAGTAATAGGTATAGTAATTTTTTTTCTGTTGCATAAAGAAATAATAAGCTATGTGCGAAGTATCATAAAAGAAAAACGATTTTTGACATATTTTGTTCTAATACTGCTTTTAGGAGCGGGGGGGGGTAATTTCAAGTTTTGCTCCAACGGCTTATGACACCGGTTTATACCATGCACAGGCAATTAGATGGATTAACGATTACGGGTGTGTAAAGGGGCTGGGAAATTTACATAATCGGTTTGCATATAACAGCAGTTTTTTATGCTTGCAAGCATTATATGACTGGAAATTCATTATGAAACCGTTACATAATATGAATGCATATATTTCTGTGCTTATGATAGGATATGCATTATTATCTTTTAAATTTTTCAAGGTAGAGGATGAGGTGATTGGAGATGCAATGAACCTGGCGATAATTCTTTATACAGGGTGTGTTATATATACAATCTCATCGCCCAATACAGATTATTTTGCCATGGTATTAGTGGGTTATATTATCTCCAAGTGGTTTAGGTGCAAATCCGATGAGGAAAGAGGTGTGCTTTGTCTCCTTGGTATTTTTAGTGTTACGGTTAAATTGTCATCAGCTTTGATTGTAGTGCTGGCAATTCCTGTAATTTTTAAACTGGCTAAAGACAGGAAAAGGAAATTTATAATAATATGTGGGATAGTCAGTTGTATTACTGTGTCAGTGTTTTTAGTAAGAAATATTATTATATCTGGATATATATTATATCCTTACGCACAACTGGATTTTTTTAATGTGGATTGGAAAATGCCTAAGCGGCTGGTGGAGTTTGACCACAATGAAATTATAGCGTGGGGCAGAAGTCTGAATGATGTACGTAAGTATGAACTGGGAATAGAAAGCTGGTTTCCCATATGGTGGAAAACTTTGACAAGGCTGCAAATGCTTCTTAGTGGTGGGAATATAATCTGTTTTATTATTTTGGGAATAGAATGTATAACCTGTTATAGGAAGCACGGAAATAAAAGCTGGATACCCATATGGATTACAGGCGTTGTTTGTTTACTAGGTTGGTTCTTTAGCGCTCCGCTTATACGATATGGGCGTATATATTTGTATATTCAGCCTTTAATTTTATTAGGAATAGTAATAAAAAAAATAAAAGGTGGCAGATTAATAGGAATGATATGCTATTGCGTGGTGGGAATGTATTCTGTTTATCTACTGGGAGGCTTCATTTTAAGTAATGGGAAAATAGCAATCGTATACCCGGAGGAATATCCAGAGTGGAGTTGCTCTGCAAATGATTTCCAGGGAGTTCCAATATATACATGTGAAGAAGGGGACAGAACTGGTTGGAACTTTTTTCCGGCAATACCATATAAGAATACTCTGGAGACAATTGAGTTGAGAGGTAATTCATTAAGAGAAGGATTTAAAGCAAAGTATGGGGATTGATAAGTTGAAGAACATAAAGGGTATTTACTGATAAACGGTTAACTGAGGGGGGAAGAGACACTTCACGCAACAATGAGCAGGGATTTGCGAAAAACCTTTCCTGATATGTCGGGTTTTTCAGTACAAAATTTAAAAAGCATACGATACTGGTACAAATTTTATAACTCCGAAGAAAATGGCTTACAGCATGTAAGCCAAATGGTCTTTCGTATCTTGGCAGACAAGGCAGAGCTAATAGCAAGTGGGAATCTCTCACTGCTTACTGGCTCTGTTTTCTATTCCGCAATTTTTAGTGCAGGCGTATGTGTGAACAATAAAACGGAATTGCCCTATGAAGCAGGTATAATTTCCATTTTTTCCGTCGGAGTGCCGCACGAAGTCATTGCAGGAGAAGATGGCCTTTATCTGTTTGCGAAGTTTATGCCTGCGTTGTGCCTTACTTATGTGCTTGCCAGATACCATGCCTTATTTACTCACTGAGGTTTTCATCACCCCATTGTTTCATATGTTCAAAGACAGGAATGAAGCTTTTCCCCAAGTCAGTAAGATTATATTCCACATGGGGAGGTACTTCTTTGTAGTCATAACGGGTAATGAAGCCGTCTGCCTCCAATTCCCGAAGCTGCTTTGTCAGGCTTGATTCCGTAATGTCACCGATATGTCTGCGAAGTTCCCCGAAGCGATGTATATCTTGAAAAGCGATATAATAAATAATTTCAATTTTCCATTTACCGCCTAAAATTTTTTGTATGGTAGAAACTGTTTTGCAGCGTTCAACAGCCAATGTACTTTTTTTCATTTCTGCCACTCCTTTCCGAAACAGTATAGCACACATATTTTAAAAAAACAATGTACCGATTTTATATAGGTACTATAAAAAAGTACAGTACTTGTAAAGATATTGTACAAAAGTATAATTAGTATAAATTATATAAAATACCCAGCGGGTATACCTACATGCACAGGAAACAGTGCAGGGGTAAGGAAAGGAGATGTGTTTATGCACTATACAGGAACAATTTGGCGACCGCCATATGAAGCGGCATCGCTTCTGGTTGAGGTGACGGCGGGATGTACGCATCACAAGTGTAAGTTTTGTACGCTGTATAATGATTTGCCGTTTAAGTTCAGAATGTCCCCTATGGAGGATGTTGAATGTGATCTGCAGGAGGTGAAAAGAGCAGTCAATGGTTTAAACAGCGGGCGTATAGACCGAGTGTTTCTGACGGGAGCTAACCCATTCGTTTTATCCTATGAAAAATTAGTTGCGATTGCAGGGCTGATCCACAAATATCTCCCATCCGTAAAGTCTATCGGCTCGTTTGCAAGGATTACAGACGTTATCCCTAAAACCAATGAAGAACTTGCCAAACTGCGGGCTTTAGGGTATGACGGTCTAACGATAGGAATAGAAACGGGGGATGACGAAGCTCTGCGGTTTATGAACAAGGGATATACTTCTGCTGACATCATAGAGCAATGCCAAAGATTAGATGTAGCGGATATTGATTACAATTTCTTTTATTTGGTAAGTATTTCTGGGGCAGGCCGTGGAGAAATCGGAGCAAAATCAACGGCTGATATATGTAATCAGATACACCCTACGCTCATCGGGGCAAATATGCTTACGATTTATCCCGATTCTGAACTTTATGCAGAAATACAGCGTGGGAATTGGCAGGAGGAAGGGGAACTCGAAAAGTACAAAGAGATACGGACACTCATTGAAAATTTGCAGATATCTACAATTTTTGCGGCAATGGGAGCTTCCAATGCGTACCAGTTTCACGGGCAACTGCCAAAAGACAAGAAAAGGCTGCTGTCGTTTCTTGATAAAATTATTGGAAATGTCAGCGAAGAAGAATTACAGCGGTATAGAAGAAGTGTTCATCATCTGTAAGTGAAGGAGGGACAATCATGCACTTTACAGGCAGAACTTGGCGACCGCCATATGAAGCTTATTCGGTCATCATACAGGCTACCTCTGGCTGCACTTATAATAAATGCAAGTTTTGTAGCCTGTATAAAAACGAGTGTTTTCGAATGTCGTCTATGGAAGAGTTTGAGGAAGATTTAGCAGAGATAAAAGGCTGCCAGCCATATGCAAGGAGAATCTTTTGGACAGGGGCAAATCCTTTTGCCATGAGTTATGAAAATCTGAAACTTAGGGCTTTGACCGTAAGGGATTATCTGATTAAATGTCAGACAATGGCTATGTTTGCAAGCATTCGTGATATTAAAAATAAAGAGATATGGCAACTTAGGAAATTGAGGGCAATGGGCATTAACGGACTGAGTATAGGCGTAGAAAGTGGCGATGACGAAACGCTTGCCCTTGCAAATAAAGGATATACTTCGGCTGATATTCTGGAGCAATGCAGGAAGTTGGATGAAGCAGGCATTGAATACTATTTTGTTTATATGACGGGGCTTGCGGGAAAAGAAGGCGGATACCAAAATGCAAGGAATAGTGCCAAACTGTTCAGCCGGCTTAATCCGTATTTCATTTCCGTGGACTCTCTCACGCTTTTTCCAGGCACGGAGCTGTATCAAATGGCACAGCAAGGCTTGTTTGTACCGGCAGAAGAAAAAGAGCGTATCCGTGAATTGCAAACCCTAATCAATGACCTAAATATACGCACACACCTGTTTGCAAACACAGTATCTAATTTCACACCAGTAACGGCGTACCTTCCGTATGACCGTGAAAAGGTAACAAGCGAACTGCAATATGTTTTAGATAACACGGACGAAATGGAAATGCAGGAATATAGAAACAATTTGAAGTCTTTGGGATAAAGCTCACATTTTCGGGCAGTTATTTATCTGCTGAAGAATATGAAGAAATGTGCCAAGAACGCTTGAAACAGAAGCATTCATACAATGAAAAACGGCATAAAAACCAATACTATAATTTGATACAGGACACCTTCGTACCTTCCACTTTCTTATGTGAAGGGTACAAATTAGTCTCCCACTCTTTAATTAACATAAGGATAGTTTAATTTTGTAGGGTGCAGGCATGTACATAAAAGCAAAAATATGGTAAAATAATACTTGGTTACTCTGGTACGTAAATAAAAGAGCCGGAGCCGGCCAGAAATAGGAGGCAGAGAATATGTGGGCATATGAAAGTGTTTTTTATCAGATTTATCCGCTTGGGTTTTGCGGCGCACCTTTTGAAAACGACGGCGTTCTGACAAGCCGGATCAGAAAGGTGGAGGAATGGATTCCTCATATGAAAAAGCTTAATGTAGACGCAGTCTATTTTTCCCCGGTATTTGAATCTGATACACATGGATATAATACCAGAGATTATAAGAAGATTGATGTGCGCCTTGGCACCAATGAGGATTTTAAGGCGGTCTGCCAGAAGCTTCATGAAAATGGGATCAAAGTGGTTTTGGACGGTGTGTTCAATCATGTGGGAAGAGGTTTTTACCAGTTCCAGGATGTTATTAAGAACAGGGAAAACTCTCCTTATTTAAATTGGTTCCGCATTAGTCTGGATGGAAATTCCAATTATAATGACGGCCTTTGGTATGAAGGATGGGAAGGGAATTATGATTTGGTCAAATTAAATCTCCAGAACGGCCAGGTGGTGGATCATCTGCTGGATGCAGTGAAATACTGGGTGGAGGAATTTGATATTGATGGACTCAGGCTGGATGTGGCGTATTGTCTGGACGAGAATTTTGTGAGAAGGCTTAGAAGCTTTTCGGAAGGTCTGAAACCGGAATTTTATCTTCTTGGGGAAATGCTTCATGGAGATTACAACCGTATGGTTAATGATGGGATGCTTCATTCCGCTACCAATTATGAATGCTATAAGGGGCTGTTCTCCAGCTTCAACAGCATGAATATGTTTGAGATTGTCCATTCCCTGCTCCGTCAGTTCGGACCGGAAAACTGGACGCTCTATAAAGGAAAACACATGCTTTCTTTTGTGGATAACCATGATGTGACGAGAGTGGCAAGTATCCTGACTAATGAAAAGCATCTTCCCCTGATTTACGCTTTATGCTTTGGAATGCCGGGAATTCCCTGTATATATTACGGAAGCGAATGGGGAGCAAAGGCAGAAAAATCCCAGGGGGATCCTGCTCTGCGCGCCTGCTATGAAGAACCTGTATTTAACGATCTCTCCCAGTGGATCAGCAGGCTGGCAAAGGCAAAGAAAGAATCCAGAGCGTTAAATTACGGGGATTTCCGTTCAGTTGTGCTTACCAATAAGCAGTGTATTTTCGAGAGAAAAATAGACGACGAGAGGGTACTTGTGGCAATCAATGCAGACAGTGAGTCTTACACCGCACACTTTGATGCCGGCTGTGGACAGGCTGTAGACTTAATTAGTGGAGAAATGCATGATTTTGGCGGCGGCAGCCTTCTTCCTCCCTACAGTGCATATTTCTGGAAGATGGAAAGATAGTCTGCTTTTTGCCAGTATATTTCAAAGCCACAGCATAGAACGGTAAAATATAGAATTGTTAAATGCTGTCACGCTTTGCGAGTCAGTTTGTTTGTTAGATGGAAAGAGTGCATGTCCGGCGATATGCACTCTTTTTATTACAATAAGCAGCGTTTGCTAATAGGCTGGCTCGCGAAGCGTGACAGTGTTTGGCATTAGAATGTAAAGTAGACTTGACAAATAATGTAAAGTGTACTATACTTTATGATGTAAAGCATGCTATACATTTTAGGCGGTATGATACCGGAAGCAATTTAATTGGCAAAGCAGAAAGGAAGAGACTTCATGCAGACCAGGATTGCACAGTACAGGAAAGAAAGAAAAATAACACAGGAGGAATTGGCCGATGCAGTCAATGTCACAAGACAGACGATTATTTCTCTGGAAAATGGGAAGTATAAGGCGTCGCTGGTATTGGCTCATAAAATCGCGCAGTTTTTTGGAGTGACAATTGAGGAGATGTTTATTTTTGACAGGGAGGATGAGAATTTATGAAGATAAGAGGAATTTTTTGCTGTACTACAGCGGCAAATAATGAGGAGTACAGGAAAGTGCTAAAAAAGCGGAACGTATGGATGGCGGCCCTTGCTGTGGCGGGGATAATGATTGCCGCCGCCGCACTTGTGGCAGAACACAGCGGAGCCTCGGCTTTGCCTGAGTATATTCTGGGAGTGTATTGTGGTTTTGGCACAGGACTGGCTATTGCGGGAATTATTGTGTTTGTACGGAACATGATTCTGCTCGGAAATGAAGCGAAACTAAAAATGAACCGTCTGGAAAATACCGATGAAAGGCTAATGGAAATTGGAAGCAGAGCGGGAAAGACGGCAATAAAGGTCGTGCTGCTTGTGGGCACAGCGTCGGCAATGATATGTGGGATTTACGAGCCTGTGCTGATAAAGGCAATGCTTTTTATGCTGGATGTTTTTCTGTTTTCCTATATTACAGCATACGCATACCATAAACATAAAATTTAGTGTGCTGACGCCACCCTTTTGTAAACAACAGATTTTTTTAATTATAATAAAAACATGCAAATCATATGTTGACAAACAATATTATATGCCGTATAGTATATTCATCAGATAATACTATACGGCATATAATATTATAAAAAACAAAGAATAAGGGAAGGAGAGACGGCGATGGTATTTAACACAGGAGCAGCGCTGCTTGACGCAATTGTGCTGGCAGTTGTGTCCAGAGAGCCGGAAGGGGCTTATGGGTACAAAATCACGCAGGATGTAAGGCAGGTAATAGAACTTTCAGAGTCCACTTTGTATCCGGTGCTGAGAAGGCTGCAAAAGGATGAATGTCTTGAAGTTTATGATAAAGAGTGCGCAGGCAGAAACCGCAGATATTATAAGGCCACGGAGAGAGGGCGGCTGCAGCTTAATCTGTATGAAAGTGAATGGAGAAAATATTCTGCAAAGATTAATTATATATTTGAGGGAGGAATGACAAATGAGTAGATGGGAATTTATGAGGCGGCTGGAGGAATTGCTCTCGGATATTTCGCCCAATGAGCGTGAGGAAGCCCTTCAATATTATAATGATTATTTTAATGATGCCGGAAAGGAAAATGAAAAGGAAGTCATAGATGCCCTCGGCTCACCGGAGCAGGTGGCAAAGATTGTGAAGGATGGACTTGGAGATAATGTCAGTCAGGGAGAGTTTACAGAAAACGGATTTATAAACGGGCCCGCATATGCACAGAATGAGATTATGAAGAGGACCCCGGAGAGCCGCGCAGAGGGAAGCTTTGGTGATAATCTTATAAAAGAAGAAAGCGGAGCAGCAGGGGAAGACGGGAGCCGGCAGAGAGACGCGGCATATACTTCCAGCCAAAACTCTTATGGCCAGGGAAACAGCGCCGATGGACACAATACCGGAAGTTACAGCCAGGGTAACAGTTCCAATGGACAAAACAATGACCCCTACGGTCAAGATGATGGGACATATGGGCAGAACGACGGTGTTTATTCGCAAAGCCAGAACAGCGAAGGCCAGAAGGAAGGGAAAGACAATATGCCCACCTGGGCAATTGTGCTGATTGTCATTGGCTGCATACTTTTTTCACCGGCGATCCTTGGTATTGTCTGTGCCGCTTTTGCTGTCATTATTGGTGTGATTGCGGCGGCAGTGGGGATAGTTTTCGGTTCAGGGCTGGCAATGATTATATTATATATTGTAGGGATATCGCTTGTAGTTGCGGGCCTGGGATGTATGTTTGCCCATCCGCTGACCGGAATTGGTCTGCTGGGAGGAGGCTTCCTGTGTGGGGCATTAGGGATTTTGTTTATGCTGCTTACGGGATTTCTGGCAGGAAAGTGTATTCCCGGTATTTTTCAGGGAATCAGTTATATATGTAAAAAAATTTTTGGGAATAAAGGAGGTTCAAAAGGATGAAAAATTTTGTAAAGGTCAGTCTGATGGCGGCCGGAATACTGGCTGTGACAGGAATCATTTTGTGCATTGTCAGTGTGGCAGTGGGAGGAACAGGCATTATCCGGTATGTCCATAATGATGAATATATGGAGAAAAGGATAGAGGCAGCAGAGGAGGTTTTTGAGAGCATTTCCGAATCTTTCACCCATGCTGGTTCCCATAGTAACAGGACGCATGAAATTGTTAACAGTATAACGGGCAGCGATGACTCGAGCTGGCTGGAAGTGAATGGGGAAGCATATTATGATGGGGGATATGAAGAACATTTTTTCATGGAAAATATCAGGAAGCTGGACTTGGATTTAGGTGCTGGAACCCTGATTATCAAGGAAAAGGATGCAGTTGACAATACCATTGATATTTATATGCAGGGTGTGGGAAAATGCAGCCATTATATCAAAGAAGGGGACGGCACCCTTTATGTGGAAGGTTTTAAGGGGATTACCAATATAATAGGAACAAACGCTTATGAAAACAATTGCATTACCATAGTACTGCCGGCAGGCTGTCAGTTTGAGGAAGTGGAACTGGCAATCGGCGCAGGTATTATGGAAGTTGGCAATATAAGCGTTTATGAACTGGAAGCGACTGTCGGTGCAGGGGAACTGGTATTGTATGATGTCGAAACAAATGAGTGGTCTGTGGAAGTTGGCGCAGGCGTGGTAGAAGCGAATACGATGACCGTAAGAGGAGAGGCGGATATTAATGTAAATATGGGTTCTCTTGCTTTTAATGGAAGCATCATGGGAGACCTGGATGTGGAATGCGGCATGGGAAACCTCGAAATGAAACTGACGGGAAAAGAGACAGACCATAATTACGAAATAGAGTGCGGTGCAGGGAACGTTGTTGTTGGCGGATTCAGCACAGGCACACTGGCGGCTGAACGAAAAATCAACAATGGGTCTGCCAGTACTTTTGAAATAGAGTGTAATATGGGAAATATAAATATTGAGTTCCAGGATTAGGAGGAGAAGGTATGGTAACATTAATTTTGCTGTTTGTGCTGGTGATACTGTTTATGGTTCTGGGACTGTGCTTCCGTCTGGCAGGCGGTGTGCTTAAACTGACTTTTCAGTTGATTTTCTGTCTTCCATGTGCTATTTTATGCGCAGTGGCAGGCGTGGTACTCTGCTGTACACTGCTGCTTATTCCGTTGGGGCTGGGATGCTTTAAACTGACAGGGTGGTTTCTGAATCCCTTCAAGTGCTGCGCATTACATTGACCCGTATGGACAATAAGCAGGGCGGATGTATCTGTCAGAACCAAACAGCAGCCCCTGCTGTTGGCAGAATAGAACCATATCAAGGAAGTGGTGAAATGCTAAGCTGACCGATGATTCTACACAGACCTGGAAAAATTGTATATATTAGCAATTTTGCTAATTATAGCAAATGAGGACATTTCTTGATAATAGGAGTGTCCTTTTTGTTTTACTGAGGACATGAAAAATAAATAAATGAGGTCATGAATTACGACAAACAAAGCGGCAAGTGCAAACATTATCCCGGTTTTGCTCACAGAGTTAATTAGAGATTGATTTTACAAATTTTATTTAGTATAATTATTCTATATGGAAATATTCTAATAGGAATCGAGGTGATACATTTGGAAACAAAGGGGGGATTTTATATTACACAAATTAAGCAACTTCAAGATAGGATTTTTGAACGGTTACTACTTAAAAATGGCATTGAAATAAGTGGTGGGCAGGGACGAATTTTATTTATTCTATGGAAAACAGATAATCTTACGATTAGTGAAATAAGTGAAAAAACCTCTCTTGCAAAAAATACTGTATCTGTTGTAATAAATGGAATGGTAAATAAGGGAATTGTAGAAAGAAATATTAACCCACACAATCGCCGGCAAATGATTGTGTCACTCACTGAGTATGCAAAATCTTTACAGGAAAAATATGAAATGGTATCTCAGCAGATGAATGTATTATTTTACCAAGGCTTTTCAGAAGAAGAGCAAAGACAATTTGAACGGTATCTTGCTCGAATACTTGAAACCTTGATTGAAAATCTACATACAAACTAATAATTTTTATGAGAAGGATAATTTCCAATGAAAACAAGAGAACATATTATTGAATTTATAAAAAAACAAAGAGTGTCATTTGTTGCTTCTGTAGACGAAGAAGGTTTCCCCAATATAAAAGCAATGTTTGTACCACGCAAGATTGAGGGAAATTGTTTTTATTTTTCAACGAATACATCCGCTATGCGCTCACAACAGTTTATAAAAAATCCAAAGGCAAGTATTTATTTTTATAGCAAGGGGCTCTTCAGATATGAGGGTATTATGCTGATTGGTACAATGGAAGTCTTGCAGGACGATGAAACAAAGCAAGAAATCTGGAGCGCTGGAGATACCATGTTTTATAAACAAGGCGTAACTGACCCAGATTACTGTGTATTAAAATTTACTGCAATAAAGGGAAGATATTATTGTGATTTGAAAACGGAAAGTTTTGATATTGAGTACTTAAAATGATAGAAATAAAGTGGATACGCTGCCCTATCTGTGGCAGCAAAACCCGCGACAAACAGATGGGCGTAAGAATGTTGAGAAAATAGAAATTGGGAAAAGCAGAAGCAGGGATCATGGGTTTTCATAATCCCTGCTGCCTTATTGTAATGATTGTATGGAATGTCCGCGTATCGGCATTGTAATATATCTGCATATCTCCATTGTATTTAGCGATGGTTTTCCGGATGCTCTTTAGTCCGAAACCATGCTTATGGCTGTGGGGTATACTTATAGTCGAATTACCATTTTCCGTTGTGAAAGGATTTGTCCGGCAGGAGTTGATTACTGTCAGAACGGTAAATGGAGTTTTTTCTTTTTTTCCTGTACTGATATCAATAAAGGATTCAGGGATGCCTTCAGCCGCTTTCACAGCATTGTCGAGCAGATTGCAAAACAGGGAAGTAAGGTCATTGTCAGCAATAAAATCCGTCGTTCCGCTTCGTATATCGGCATGAAAAGCTATGTGCTTATTAGTACACTGTTGCATATACCGGCATAAAATGGAATTAAGCATTTCATGTTCACATAACCGGGCGGATTCTTTCAAGTCAGAAGAACGAATCAACTGATGCAGATATGCATCTATTTTATCATGTTCTTTCTGCTTGTTCAGCGTATCAATGGAATGCAGGTGCTTTTTAATATCATGGATTAAAATACGCTGGTTTTCGTTTTGCAGGCGCAGCATTTCATAATAATCAGCAGAATTAGACTCTCTTTGGAGCAGTAACTGCGTTTGTGTAAATTCCATGCCTTTTTTCTGGTTGTGTTGGTTGATTCCAAATACTAGCAGATTGCTTATCAGTAAGAAAAAGGCGCTAAGCGTAACCATTCCTTCTAAGAGGGGAGAGAGAAGGAAAGAATCACTGACACTTACTAATGTGAGCATGATAAAGACAGATGTCACGGGAATAAAAATCAGAAGCAGGACAGACTTGTCATGCTGCCGGGCTTGTGCCTGCTGCCCTTTCAATAAATGGATCAGGATATATACAATGGTAAAGAATATCATCTTGCTGAAAATAATAAAGATTACCATGTTCTGAAACTGTCCGGATTCTGCAAGAAAATGAGGTGAAAAACGTTCCATTGTGCTGTATACTGTCAATTCGCACATTCCCATAACAGCGGCTATGACAGCAGAATGAAACAGCGCAGAATACCATTTGAGGTCATACTGGGTAAGCAGGAAAATAAAATTCAGGATAAAATATAATGTCACATTCAGCCATTTATGTTCCAACAGAGAAATGGCAAACATCGTCAAATAAAAAAGGAGAAGCATTGCAAATTGTATATGCGGTTTTCGTCTGGCAGTAAAAAGGCTGGAGGAATATTGCCACAGTATTACTGCCTCTATAAGAAAAGCAAAAAAATAACAAACAGCATTGCTCATTTGGTTTACCTCGTGCTTTCCAGATAAAGAAGGTAGGCTTCTTTAAATGCAGTGTATTTTCTTTTTGTCAGATAAGCGTGAATCTGATTGCCGGCCATATGGACAAGGGTATGGTCAAAATCCGTGACATGTTCCAGGTTGATGATGAAGCTGCGGTGTGTCTGGAAAAAACAGTTTTTGGGGAGCTGTTTCAGCCAATACTGCATATTATGGACGGATTCAAAATCACACAAGGTTGTATGCACGATTACTTTTCTTGCCTGTGCTTCTATTGCGATGACGGAGGAAGCAGGAAGGGTATGTATGCCCTGTTTTGTTTCAATCGGTATTTTGAACGTCATAGTATTATACAGTTCAACCGCATCTTTCATATTCCGGAAGAACCGCTGCTGATCTACAGGTTTTGACAGATAACGGAATACCTGAAACCGCATGGCGTCATCAAGGTATTCAGAATAAGACGTCACAATAAAAATGATAATATTATTATTTGCTCTTTTTAATTCATTTCCCACATAAATGCCGTTCATTCCGGGCATTTCTATATCAAGGAAAAGAATATCTTTGTCGCCTTTATCAGCCAATAAAGACTCCCCGTCGGAAAAACAGACTAATTCCGGACATTTCACATGGAGCTTATCAAAAAAAATTTCGCAGTTCTTTTTAAGTTGTTCAATCGTCAAAGGGTCATCATCGCAGATAAGTATTCGCATTTCAACCTCATTTACAGTTTGCTTATTCAAAATAAATAGCACCTAAAGTATACAATGCCTAAGCTGAAAAATCTATCGAAAGTACATGAAAAGACATTTTTTTGTGGATTTTGGGACAAAACCGGGCTGCAGATCCCATGCATCTTCAAAGAGATTTGAAGGGAGTGACCAAAAACCGGCATAAAATGTCGTTTCATGCCCAAAAGGTTGAAATGATGATGAAAACATGGATAATGTGAGATGTCATTGATTTCACAAAGATGACATGCATCATAAAATTTTTATCGGAGGGACGTAATTATGGAAAAAACAAAGAGAAAGAGTAAAAGAAAAGTTATCGCGCGTAGTTTCGTGCCAGCCATTCTATTTTTTGTTTTTTTGTCGGGCTGTGGGAGCAGGGAAAACATAAAGGAGAATGTGCAGGATCTTGAAACAGTGGAAAGTATGGATGTTAAGGAGGCTCCGTCTGATGATATATCATTTCCTGCACGTTATGAAAATACCATAGAGAATGTTAAGTTTAGCATGGATATAATAGTTGATGCAGATCTGGCAGTAGAAACTCCTGTGATAGCAAAAGCCCGGATGAAAAAGGTGGATGCAGGGCAGACCTTTGAACTGTTATTTAGCAATAATAATACATATGAAACATATGAGTATGAGGAAAAAGATGAGTATGGAAAGACTGTAAAAACGGGAACATATGTAAGCCCGGAAGAAACAACCTTGTCATATGGACCGGTTTCTAGTCAAATGACATATATGCAGAGGACGTTAATGCCATACATACGCAGCGCATTTGTATTGGATGATGAAGATGAACGGTACAATGCCGGTTTATATTCTAAAGAAGAACAATTATCTTTTATGGATCGTGAAGATGCACTTCAGATAGTAAGTGATATCTTAACGAAAATCAACATGGAATTTGAATACGACTATACAGGATATGCTTTGGATTATGCATGCATGCAGTCACAGGAGTATCATGAAGATATGGATGGTAATATTGATAATGCACAGTACAAAGAAACGTGGTCTGTCTCAGACGAAGGGTATTATTTTTGTATAAATGAAATTTATAGGGGGCTTCCGCTTTACCATGTATATTGTGAAATCTTTTCAGATGTAAAAGACGCGAATGCGCCGGTGCAGGCATTTGTGTCACAAAAGGGAATAGAGTATTTGAATATTGAAAAAGTGTTTGATATTTCCGAGGAAAAGACAGGAATTCAATTGCTTCCCATAGATGCCATTGCTGAAACGGCTGCAAATAAGTATACGCAAATACTTGGAAGTTCAACATATGAAATGACAAATGCAGAATTGTATTACTATGTTGATTTGTCATCAGGAATGGGAATATATGATGTCAGGCCGGTGTGGATAATAAAAGGGATTGAAGAATCCGGGGAAAAGCAACAGACAATTCAGGTAATTATAGATGCGCAGACGGCAGAGGAGATAGTGCCTTGAAAAAAGTATACTGTTATCTGAAAGCGGGCAGGGGAAGGCCGGACGGACAGGACGCAAAGGAGATACCTGCGTTTGCAAAAAAAGTGCTGGAGAAGCTTGAAAGCGGCAGTGACAGTCCGGTTAAAGTTCCCGGAAATTGTCCCTATAAAAATGGAATGAGTGTGACAATGACACCTGTTTCCCATCCATCCTGTAACCAGTGCGGAAAATGTGCGGCTGTATGCCCTGCAGGTGCTGGCGGCAACTGTGCCGTCAGTTCCGCGTGCTACTTCTATCAGCCCGGCTTCACATAACGATTCAGTCTGTGAGAACATGTAAATATTGGACCGGTAGGGAATCTCCCCTTCGCCGAAGGCGATTTGAAATGGGCAGATTCTGGTATGCCAAAAGGGGTCAGCGCTTTTCGTATATCACTTCTGTAATTCCGTTGTAGTGTTTTATTTCCGTTAACTTTAGCGGAAATTCCGAATCGAGTGTTCCAAATAAACGGATCCCATTTCCTAATATGGTGGGGATGATAGAGATATGGAATTTATCTATCAGCCCCCTGGACATAAGCTGTGCTATGATATTTGCTCCGCCGCATATCCAGATATCTTTTCCACATTGCTCTTTTAACCTCTGCACCAGCAGTTCCGGCGATTCATTGACAAATTTAATTTCTTTGGTGGAAACATTTTCCCGATGTGTAATCACATAACTGGTAAGGTTCTGATAGACCCATTCGGAAGGGGAAAGCTCGGATGCCACTTGATGATATGTTTTCCATCCCATGACAACCGTGTCAATGTCTTTTATGAATTCAGAATAAGCGTCGCCGTCCCCCATGTCGCTGCACTGTCCGCCAAGCCAGTCCACCCGGTCATCCTTATCTGCAATATAGCCGTCCAGACTCATGGCAATAAATAATATAACCTTTCTCATAACAAGCGCCTCCAGGATATCAATTATATGTGTATTATTTTCAAAATGTGTTTGTATCCATTATACAGCATTTTCATCATAAACAAAACATGCTCCTGAAAATGGCGGCGGGGATTAGTATTCTTTCCTCCTGAAAATAAAAAGGGTCAGCGGATAGGACAGGGCAAAAGCAAGGAGTGAAGATGCAGACAGGACAGCCAGCCCGGTCAGTAAGGAGGTGCTTCCCGGTTCTGCCAAATCATTGATTACGGTGATAATCACCAGGTCAATGCCGAATGAACACACCAGGGCAATTACCAGAAACACCTCGTTTCGCTCCACGCCTCCTAAATAGAACAGAGGGAAAAAGATTGCGCCCGCAAAGAGGCTGGTACTGATTCCCAGCACAAACATGGAAAGGGTATCGACAGGGATGTCAAAAGGGCATCCGTGCAAAAGCCAGGACAGGCCCGTTACGGTTCCGGCAAAGGCTGTTCCGATAAGGAGCCAGAAGATGTGATTTAAAAATAAGCTTTTGATAATATCCGCACGCTTGACTGGAAGAGTCAATTTGTATTTACCCCATTTTGAGATAAATTCATTTTTGGCAACGGCTGCAGCATTTAGGGAGAATCCCACTATGCCAATCATCACATAGCCTATCAGAAGGGACTGGCTGACTACCGCAGTCACAAAGGCTCCGGATATAAGCATAAAAATGGAGAATACTTTTGCATTTGCCAGCACGGAAAAAAAATTATTTTTTAATAGTCCTTTCATACTCGTTCCCCCTTTACAAGCAGCAGCATAATTTCGTCAACAGAAACATGGTCGGCAATAACGTCTTTGTATTTACGTCCTGCTTCATTTCCATCCGGGACTAACACGTCAATCTGGAAATCACGCTTCCGGTATGCAATAATATCGCCGGGGTCTAAAGCGTGGAACTGGCTTTCCTTACAGCGCAGGACGGCATAATGATATACAAGGTCGTTTTTGGATACGGTCATAATGATTCTGCCATTATGGATAAAGGTAATATAATCCGCAACTTTTTCCAAATCGCTGGTAATGTGGGAAGAAAGCAGGATAGAGTGGTCTTCTGCCTGCACAAATTCAAGAAATACATCCAGTATTTCGTCGCGCATAACAGGGTCAAGACCGCTGGTTGCTTCGTCCAGGATGAGCAGCTTCGGGTGGTGGGAAAGTGCCGCCGCAAGAGCTAATTTCATGGTCATTCCTCTGGAATAATGCCTGATTTTCTGCCTTGCGGGTAAATGAAAGTCCTCCAAATACTTTTGGAATAAGGAATTATCCCACTTGGCATAAATCCCCTCCATGACCTGGGCTAACTGCCGGGCAGTCCAGTAGGCGGGAAAATTGTCGCCATCAAAGACAACGCCAATTTCCTCCCGCATGTCCGTATCCTCGTCCCCCATTTCCCTGCCAAACAATCTGACGGTGCCGCTGTCCTTTATGACGGTATTCAGAATACAACCGATGGTGGTAGTCTTGCCTGCCCCGTTTTCACCGACAAAGCCTGAAATGGATCCGTATGGAAGTGAAAATGTCACATTGTCCAGCTTAAAACCCGACTTGGGAAAGGTTTTGGAAACCTGCTGTAATTCTAAAATATTTTCCATGCCGTCTGTCCTCCTGATAGATTGAAAATGATAATACAGTTTATATAGGTAAGTTTAGTTTTTATAATGTACTTATTGAACAAGTACATTATAGTCATTCTGGAGCATATTGTCAATAGACTTTATAGTTGACAACAGAAAGTTAGGCAGCAGCCCGTGCGCATTCCGCCATGAATAGTAGCTGATTTAGTTACTGCTCACACAGACCTGCGCATTTACTGCGCTGGTCGTAAGAAAGTGATTC
>CAMWUN010000054.1 GCA_947177425.1 uncultured bacterium | reverse complement strand
GCTATGCCACAGCCTTGACAGGCCATCGCGCAGCGATTTTGTTCAATTCCAGTTTGTCGGACAATTACCTAATAGGAATGGAGTTTAAAAAGGAGTGTGATTGTATGAAAAAGATATTGTTGATACTATCAATCGTCTTTATCCTTCTGGCATTTGTTGGTGCTAGGTATGTTCTAACATCTAATGGAACAGCAAATGCTGGATATGCAGTAATTCCTATGGTGATTGCTTTGGCTTGTTTGGCGAGTTACAGAACATACAAGGATAAAGAGAAGTAAGATAAATCCAGTTTGTCGAAACGACCATTACCACAATCACAACTGAATGAGTAATATAACACAGCGTCAGAGCGTATAGAAACTAGTCTATGCGCTCTATTTTTATGTAAAGGAGCAGAGAATATGGCAGAAACCAAAAACGAGCAACAGCCCCACAGTTTCAAGCGAAAGTTGGGGAACACCACTTACACCGTCAAGGTACATTTCAGTAAAGACACTGACAAAACCTTTAAGGAAAGAGTGCAAAAGCTGATTATCAATGAGTGTCATGAAAAAAATCAGAAAAAATCCACGTCAACATTTTACACCCATTATCAGTGGACAACTTATTGTCTGCTATGGAACGTACCGGAGCAGAGGATATTGGGGCAGACGCAGAGCGCAAGGGACTTGGTACACCTGCGACAAGGGCGGACGTGATCGAGAAGTTAGTTAGGGACGGTTTTGTGAAGCGTGAGAAAAAGCAGATGCTTCCCACGGAGAACGGTGCGAAACTCATCACCGTATTTACTGATGTGGTAAAATCGCCTAAACTTACCGCCGATTGGGAAAATGCCCTGACACTTGTTGCAAAGGGCGAGTATTCCATGCAGGAGTTTATGGACGGCATTGAGGATATGGTAAACAGGCTTGTGCAGACCTACCACAGCATCAGTGACGAACAGAAAACCATGTTTGGGAGCAGCACGCAGGAAGCTCTTGGGAAATACCCGAAGTGCGGCGGCGATGTGGTAAAAGGGAAATTCGGCGCTTACTGTAAAAACAAGTGCGGCATGAATGTATCACGGGCAATGGGGGCAGTGCTTACCGACAGCCAGATAAAGAGTATGCTGGAGGGGAAAAAGACCCTTGTAAAAGGCTTGAAGGGGAAGAAAGGCAGTTATGATGCGTACCTTATCCCGGAGGGGATCACTGATTATTCCTATACCAAAGACGGGAAGGAGATCAAAGGCGCACAGTATAAGGTAAAGCTGGAATTTCCCAAGAAGAAAAAATAACAGAATTTGCATTAAATGCGGGAGCATGCGGAAAAATCTGTATGTCCTTAGATTTTATGGAAAATGGAGGATATGAAAATGAGAGAGCTTCAGAACGAGAGCAGACAGCATAACAGACATCAGGACTAATCGGAGGGAGAAAGAAATTTAATAGAAATATGAGAGTGATTGTGGTATTCTGTTAGAAATACAAATCATAATTGGCGGGAGGTTAAAATGGGATTTAGATATAGTGGATTTGATGTAGGGTTTAGTGTATTTGGTATAATGTTTATACTTGTATTTATAGTTATTATTGGAATCTTCGTTGTAATTATAGTAAAAGGCATAAGCACTTGGAATAAAAATAATAATTCTCCACGCTTAACAGTAGTAGCAGAAGTTGTGTCAAAAAGGATAGATGTCCCGCATCATAGACATGCAAACGCCGGAGATTTGACTGGTGCGCATGGATACCATACCACTTTTTCTACTTGGTATTATGTGACTTTTCAGGTTGACAGTGGAGATAGAATGGAATTATCTGTTTCAGGTTCTGAGTATGGAATGTTAGTTGATGGAGATAGGGGAAAACTATCTTTTCAGGGAACGAGATATTTATCTTTTGAGCGTTGTTAATTCTATTTTATGAACTGAGTAAGTCATGCTAATGCATGTTAGATACCCATTATCACAATCACAACTGAATAAGTAACACAGCGTCAGAGCGTATAGAAACAATCAAAAGTCTATGCGCTCTGTTTTTACGTAAAGGAGGTTTAGGGTTTTATTAAAATTATGTGTGTGAGTATGATGAAATAGGGATATTAAAAACCAAGCAAACTTACTTCATCTGGTTATCGGTTATATGATGATGAAACTTTGCAAACCCTGCAACAAATTCTTTTTTATAAAGAGTTAGGTTTTCAGTTAAAACATTTACTGCGCTGGTCGTAAGAAAGTGATTCTAGAATGTAAAGTGTTTTTAATGGCATCTTGCAGGAAAATGTGATAAAATTCAAGGGGAAGAAGTGGAAACGGAGTACCAGATGGCAAGCGGTACAGATGGACAGAGATGATAGAAAGGTTTAAGATGTCAGGCAGATCTCTCACGGAGGAGGAAGCAGAGGAATTTAGGGTACAATAACATAGGATTAATATTTTAGAGAGCAGAGATTCAAGAGAGTCTCTGTTTTTTTTGTGCGAAAAATCAAACTCATCACTTGACAATGTTGCATAGAGGATACTGCGTTGGATGAGAAAATAAGAGGAACACTTGCGGGGGATTTCAGGATCAGATGACGGAACGGTGGCAACTTTAGAGGTGATTTGGTCCTTAAAAAACAAAAAATCTGCGATTCACGTAGCCAGATTAACCATTCACGAAGCAGGCGTTAGAAATCGCCTTGTTTTTTCCGATAAGTTAGTTGAAGACTGGAGGTGGCAGAAACGATAAAAATTGCGGTGTGTGATGATGAAAAAAACATAAGGTCTTATCTTGCTTCGCTCATCAAAAAGCAGAGCGGGGAATGCAGCATCACGGAATATGCCTCTGCCGATGCGTATTTGTCAGACGGCAGGGAGCATGACCTTGTATTTCTGGATATAGAAATGGGCGGCTTTGGCGCAGGTATGGACGGCATGGGGCTGGCAGGGCATAGCAGGTAATTTACAGTAAATCAAAAAAATCTAGCTGCTTATTTTTCCATGATTTTTGCTCCGCCTGTTTTATAACATCATTTTCCTTTAGCTGACCGACTAGAAGCGGTGAAGAAACATGATGTAATTTCCTGTTTTTCGCAACGGTTTCTTTATCATAGTTGGCATAACAATATAAGCAGCCATGTCCGCAGGTATTATATGCGCCAATATCTGCTCCAAGCAGGCAGGAACATTCCGGCCGTGCCATTTTCTTTTGCGGTACATCCAGCTTACAGCCTAAGGCATTTTCCAGCACGGCTTTGGACATACAGCCGTCAGTATCCACATTTTCCCGCACAAGACCTGCATTTTCGCAGCATAAATGTATCTGCAGTCCATTCTCCTTTGCAATATCAGAAAATGCGTCAATCATTTTTTCCTGTTCTTTCTTTGTAACGCTGCGGATTTGGCCAAAATTCCTTTTTGTTTTTTCGTACAAATCAATAAAGCTTACCACGCACTGTCTGGTATATCCCGAAAGCGCTTTTGCCATTTCATGAAACTTTTCTATATGGTAATCCGTCGAATATCTGTCCGTAACAAAAACCGGGTCGTACCGCCAGCTTATCCGGTCTTTTCCGATTAACCCGGAAAGCTCATGGAAATACCTGATAACCAATTCTTTTGGCGGCACACAGGGTTCGATTTCTTTTCCGTATGGTGTGATTGTGACAAACCAGAACATATCAAATTCCGACAAAAGCGAAATCCGCTCAAGCATGGGAAAAGGATTTTTGGTACAGAACACCATGACGTCTATGACCTCTGGATTTAACAGGTATTTGGTTATCTGTGCCGGATAATAGGGATTGCGTGAAAGCACATAACCCTCTTTAACACGGTTATAAAACCAGTCGCTGTAATAGGCAGGTATATCCGTCCTGCTGCCAGTATTCAGTATCATTTCATCACACCCTTTTTAAAAATATATCGCGGCAGTCCGGCCAGGCTGAATTACATTTTATTACAATGAACTGGCTCGTGGAGCGTGCAGCCCGCTGTTTAAAGTCCCATATCCTTCAACTCCGCCACAATCTGCACATAAGCTTCAATCACATCAAATCCTTTATAGTCTTCTCTCTTCAAATCAATCATATCCCCGTGTGAAATCCCTCTTCTTCCGCTGCTTACGAAGGTTTTCTTAAAATTTCCCCACTTTGCGGAATCCACCGTCACCAGTCCGTCGTTTTTGGAAGCCCCTGCAAAAAACATTAAAAGATTCGGTATGCTCAAAAGGTTATCGCCGAAGGTATGTTTCACATAGGAAGCGTAACTCTGGTAATAAACTTTGGGAGAATCCGGGTATTTTGCATTGAATTCCTGACAGAACCCCGAGGAAAGCTGTTTGCTGGCATGGTAGCAGTCAGGGCATGGGTCGCCCAGTCTTTTGAAGGTACGGTCAAAACCCGAGGCAATGAAACGGTAAATGCTGTCGGGAAGCTTATTTAAAATATTTAAAAGTTCTGAGCCTCTGTGAGGGGTGGAGATGGTGGTAAGAGAGGCCACATAATCTTCCATATGCAGGCCCGATATCAGATAGCGGGCGTCAAGGCCGCCCTTGGAGTGGGCGATGATATTTACTTTTCCGCAGTGGTTTTCCTCCAGGATTTTTCTGATGTTACGGCGGATAATGTCGGCATTGTTTTCAATCGTCCCCCATGCCTGCTGGTGGCCATAGTAAACTACAGCGCCGTTTTCCGCCAGTTCTTTGGGAATACGTCCCCAGTAATTGAAATAACACAAATCCCGGAACCCGATTCCGTGGAGCATAATAAGGGGATATTTTGTGGCACAGACCATAGAGCCGTCCCGTTCTTTGCGGTTTTCAAAGCGGCATACTTCCGCGCTGTACTCTATGGCAGCTCTTTTGCTTAAGTATTTTGCACAGAAAAGATGCACCACCGGCATCCACAAAAAGAAAATAATCAGGATTCTTTTCCAGACACCGAGACTCCGGCATGTCAGAAGAATGCGGATGCATCCGTTTAAAATCAGGCCGTAAAAAAACAGGGCGGTCAGAGCGCCGTCGAACAGGATATAGAACATGCCGCTGCCACTGAGATTGAATAAAGCATATCTGTGAAATTTGAAAATATATAGAAAAGGCTGGGCAAGGATGCCCCAAAAACACAGACGGAAAATACGCCGTCCCCCGTTCATTATCTTGAGGCGGGAGGCAGCCTGGTTTTTATCCCTGTAGGGCATGATGTGCAGACAGCAGAGATTCAGTATGTAAATCAGGATAAGGGACAAAGATACAGAAAATGCTGCTGCAGGAGACAGCAAAGCACTCGTCAAATGTAACAATAAAATAATATGAGGTAAAAATATCATCTCACAACTCCAGCACTTCTTCTGCTATTTCCACGCCGTATCTGATGCAGTCAGGGCAGGAGCAGAGAAGCTTTCCTGTTTCGATTCCCTTTAGTTCCCTGCAGACACAGCTTCCGGCCCTTTCCCTGAAGCGTCTGACCATCTCTTTAGCCAGCTTGTAGGTTTCTGCCTTGGTGGCAGGGGAATCCGTATTCCCATCACTGTTTTTGAAACCTGCAAGCAGCATGGCGCCGGATAAAGCGCCGCAGGTACATTCCATGCAGCCCATGCCAAGACCGAAAGCTTCCCCGGCCTGGAAAAGGGTTTTTTCATCAACATCAACGGTTCCGCTGAAAGCGCAGACAACGGACTGGCAGCAGTTGAATTTTTTCTTGTGAAGTTCAATGGCAAGTTCTTTTCTGTTCATAGATGTATCTCCTTTGCTACGGATTTCCTAGTTTCTATTTTAGCACACAGTATTTCAGATTTCGACTGAAATTTTAAGCATTGGGGAAATTGACTTCCATGGGAAGGTGATTTGAAGGATGAATGGCAGACTTTTACTGGATAATACAAGACACTGGACAAGAATCGTCAAATATTCACATGAATGGCAATTCCGCAATAAATCCCACACAGCTATAATAAAATTACTAAGTATAAAATCTCCATCAGCCAGATGGGATGAACTGCTGTCCGGGGCGGATTCCGGGACAGCGGGAAGGAAGAGGAGGGATTTTCTATCATGCAATATGGGCATTTTGATGACGGATGCAGGGAGTATGTAATTGACAGGGTTGATCTGCCTGCGTCATGGACGAATTATCTTGGGGTGGAAGATACCTGCGTGGTGGTGAACCACACAGCGGGGGGATATATGTTCTACAAGACACCGGAATATCACAGGATTACCCGTTTCCGGGGAAACAGCGTTCCCATGGACCGTCCCGGTCACTATGTGTATTTAAGGGACGTGGAAAACGGGGATTACTGGAGCGTTTCATGGCAGCCCGTGGGGAAGCCTTTGGATAAGGCAAAGTATACCTGCCGTCACGGGCTTTCCTATACGGTATATGAATGCGAATACAGCCGCATTAAGGCAAGCCAGACTTTATGCGTTCCTATAGGGGATTCACTGGAGCTGTGGGATGTGAAAATAAAAAATGAGGACACCGTGCCAAGGAAACTTCAGGTTTTTTCCTACTGTGAGTTTTCTTTCCATCATATTATGATTGACAACCAGAATTTCCAGATGAGCATGTACTGCGCAGGGAGCAGCTATGAGGATGGGATTATAGAGCATGATTTGTTTTATGAAGAATTCGGTTATCAGTATTTTACCATGAATGAAGAACCGGACGGGTTTGACTGTCTGCGGGATAAATTTCTGGGGCTTTACCACACGGAGGACAATCCCCAGGCGGTTCTTGCCGGAAGGTGCAGCGGCTCTTTTGAAAAGGGAAATAATCACTGCGGGGCTTTACAGAAAGATATTATCCTGGCGCCGGGGGAGGAGAAGCGTATTCTCTTTATCCTTGGGGAAGGGAACCGGGAGGCAGGCAGGAAGGCAAGGGAAAAGTACCGTGATTTCAGGGAAGTGGATGCAGCTTATGAGAGACTTCGCGGCTTTTGGGAGAAAAAGCTTGGCAAACTGCAGATTTCCACTCCCAATCAGGGAATGAACACGCTGATTAATACATGGACACTGTATCAGGCTGAAATCAATGTGATGTTTTCAAGGTTTGCCTCTTTTATAGAAGTGGGAGGACGGACCGGCCTTGGCTACCGGGATACGGCCCAGGATGCCATGACGGTGCCTCACTCTAACCCCGAAAAGTGCAAACAGAGAATTGTGGAACTTTTAAGGGGGCTGGTGTCCCAGGGCTATGGCCTGCATTTGTTCCAGCCCGAATGGTTCGAGCCGGACGCCCAGGTGAAGCCTTTTAAATCCCCTACGGTAATACCGGAGTTTGACAAAAGCAATATGATTCATGGCTTAAAGGACGCCTGTTCCGATGATGCCCTGTGGCTGGTTTCCGCCATCACAGAGTATGTAAAGGAGACAGGGGAGACGGAGTTTTTAGACCAGATTCTCACCTATGCAGACGGAGGTGAGGGGACGGTATATGAACATATGACAAGGATTCTGGATTTTTCCAATGAGCAGGTGGGCGCAACAGGCGTCTGCAAAGGCCTGCGGGCGGACTGGAACGACTGCCTGAATCTGGGGGGCGGCGAAAGCGCCATGGTGTCTTTCCTCCACTATTGGGCAATCACAAACTTTTTACAGACAGCGGCATATCTGGGCAGACAGGAAGATGTGGAAAAATACACAGCCATGGCGGAGAAAGTGCGTAAGGTCTGCGACGAACAGCTTTGGGATGAAAAGTGGTTTATCAGAGGGATTACCAGTAAGGGCCGGAAAATCGGAACCATGCAGGATGAGGAAGGAAGGGTTCATCTGGAATCCAATGCATGGGCAGTCCTCTCGGGAGCGGCCGGAAAAGAAAAAGGGATACAGGCCATGGACAGTGTAAGAGAATATCTTTTTACACCCTACGGGATTATGCTGAACGCCCCTTCGTACACCGTACCCGATGATGATATCGGCTTCGTCACAAGGGTGTATCCGGGAGTGAAGGAAAACGGCGCTATCTTTTCCCACCCCAATCCCTGGGCCTGGGCGGCGGAGTGCGAACTGGGCAGAGGGGACAGGGCCATGGAATATTATGATGCGCTGTGCCCCTATTACCAGAACGATAAAATTGAAATCCGGGAGGCGGAGCCTTATTCCTACTGTCAGTTTGTTATGGGTAAAGACCACACCGCATTTGGAAGGGCAAGGCATCCTTTTATGACAGGAACAGGGGGCTGGGCATATTTCAGCGCAACCCGTTATATTCTGGGCATCAGGCCCTGGTTTGACTGTCTGGAGATTAATCCCTGTATTCCCGCCGGGTGGGAAGGCTTTTCCGCGGACAGGGTATGGAGAGGGGCAAAATTCCATATACAGGTGGAAAACCCCTGCAAAGTTTCAAAGGGCGTGAAAGAAATCTGGCTGGACGGCGTGAAAGTGGAGAAGATTCCCGTGATGGAAAAGGGGTCAGAGCATCAGGTAAAAATAATTATGGGTTAAGAAAAGAAGAGAGGGTAAAAGATGATAAAATTTGGTACAGGCGGCTGGAGAGCCGTGATTGGGGACGGATTTACAAAGGAAAACATACAGATTCTGGCAAGGGCCATTGCGGATAAGATGCGTGTGGAAGGGGTGGCCGGGAAGGGAATTGTCATCGGCTATGACAGGCGGTTTCTGTCCAAGGAGGCCATGCAGTGGGCAGGGCAGGTTTTTGCGAAGGAGGGGATTACCGCTTATCTGGTGAACAAATCGGCGCCCACGCCCCTTATTATGTTTTATGTAATGAAGCATGAATTCCCTTATGGAATGATGATTACCGCAAGCCATAATCCGGCTATTTACAACGGCATTAAGGTATTTACGGCAGGAGGCCGCGACGCGGATGAAACCCAGACAGCGGAGATTGAAAATTACATAAAGGATTTGACCGATATTCCGCCGGAAGAAATGGAATATGAGACGGCCCTGGAGCAGGGGCTGATTCAGGAGATTTATCCCCTCAACGAATATCTTGACAATATCATTGCGGCGGTGGATATGGACAAAATACGGGAAGCGGGGCTGAAGGTGGCCTTAGATCCCATGTACGGGGTCAGCGAGACTTCCTTAAAAACGATTCTGCTCACTGCAAGGTGCGATGTGGAGACGATTCACGAAAGGCACGACACCCTGTTTGGTGGAAAACTGCCTGCGCCTACGGCGCTTACCCTTCGGACCTTACAGAATTATGTGATAGACAAGAAATGTGACATCGGTATTGCCACTGACGGCGACGCCGACAGAATCGGCGTTATTGACGACACCGGAAGGTTTCTCCATCCCAACGACATCCTTGTGCTGCTTTACTACTATCTGGTCAAGTATAAAGGATGGACCGGCCCGGTTGTCCGCAATATCTGTACCACCCACATGCTGGATAAGGTGGCGGAAACATTTGGTGAGAAATGTTACGAAGTTCCGGTGGGATTTAAGCATATTTCCGCCAGGATGTATGCCACCAACGCCGTAATCGGCGGGGAATCTTCCGGCGGCCTTACGGTGCGAGGGCACATTAAGGGGAAGGATGGTATTTACGCGGCCGCCCTTCTGGTAGAGATGATTGCCGTTACAGGGAAAAAGCTGTCGGAGATAGTCGGCGACATTGAGAAAGAGTGCGGTTCCATATCTATGGAGGAGAGGGACTACAAATTTAATCAGGAAAAAAAGGACAGTATACGTAAAATATTGCTTGAGGAAAAGAAACTGCCCTGTCTGCCCTTTGCAATTGCAGACGTATCTTATTTGGACGGCAGTAAAGTATATTTTGAAAACGGCGGCTGGGTGACGGCCAGATTCTCCGGTACCGAACCGCTTCTTAGGATTTTCTGCGAGATGCCTGCAAAGGATGAAGCGATAAAGGTGTGTGAGATATATGAAGATTTCCTGGGACTTAAGTAAGCAGAAAAATGCATTGTGCAGCATCAGGGGGAAGCTGATTGTAAGTTACCTGATTCCGGTCATTCTGATTCTGGCTCTTGGAATCATTTCCTACCGGAAAGCTGCTGAAATGATTATCACAAATTATGAGATTTCCATGGAAACAACTATCCAGAAGACCTCAGAGTATTATGAACTTATGATGAATACCATTGCGGCCAACTGCAGCCAGATTGCCATTGACAGTACCCTTCGGGCCTATTACCGGGGCGCATACCAAAATGAACCTCTGCAGGAAAAGAAAAATTTTCAAGAAATCAAAAAGAGCATGTTTCTGGATGCCTTTTCCAGCGATTTCGTGGGAGGGATTTATACCTTTGGGGAATACGGGAGCGCCTGTGTCTCCTATCTGGATGTAAAAAAGCTGGCATACGGGCGGTATTGTGAGACAGAGGAAGGAAAGGAAATGGCCGGGGCTAAAGAGAACATTGTGTTTTCCGGCTATCACAGCGATTTGGACGCCATGACGGGACATCTTCCCGGTGAGTATGCTTTTTCTGTGAAAAGGAATATCACCAGCCAGTCTTCATCGCCTGTAGGCGTCATCATTATGGATGTGTCCATGGAGGCCGCAAGGGAGCCGCTCCTTCAGATGGATTTGGGGGAGGGAAGCGTCTGTGCCCTGGTATCCGGGGACGGCAGGCAGATTTCCAATCTGGATGAGGATGCCGCTTCATTTGCAGATATGGAGGAATATCAAAGCTTTCTGGAAGGAGGAGAGGAAAGCAGTTCTGTTTATGTGAAACATGAGGGGAAAACCTACCTGCTTCTTTTTTCAAAGGTAGGGAATACAGGCTTTACGGTTGGCACCATGATCCCCAGGTCGCTGATTACCTCAAAGCTGAAAGGCATCCAGACTGCAACGGCAGTTATTGTGGTACTGGCTCTTATGATATCTTCCTGTACCGGAGCAGTTATCTCTACAGGAATCAATACTTCCATAAAGCGTGTGGGAAGGGTGATGAAATCTGTGGCGGAAGGAGATTTGACCATAGAAGTCAATATGGAGGGCAGGGACGAATTCAAGAAGCTGGGGGACCATGCAGGAGACATGCTTTCAAACACCAAGGAACTGATTCAGAAAGCAGGGCTGGTTTCCGGCCAGGTACTTACATCAGTTACCCATGTGGCGGATACGTCGGGCCGGATGATGGTCACGGCGGACAATATCCGGGAAGCGGTCTTTAAAGTAAATGAGGGTGTCTACCGTCAGAATGAGGAAGTGGAACAATGCCTTGCCAAGATGGACGAACTGGCTGTGCAGATTGAACAGGTGGATGAAGAAACCGAAGGGGCCATGAAGCGTGCGGACAAGAGCAAAGCAGTTATGGAAAAGGGAATATCGGCAATCAGTCTTTTGGAGAGCAAGGCGGAGGAGACGGCAAAAGTGACCGGACAGGTCATTGACAAAATAGAATCACTGGCCAATGAGACAAGGGCCATAACGGATATCATTGTATCCATCCGGGAGATTGCCGCCAGAACCAGACTGTTGTCCTTAAATGCAAGGATAGAAGCAGCACGGGTGGGAAGCGCCGGAAGCGGTTTTGCTGTTGTGGCCCAGGAGGTGGAAAAACTTTCCCATGAGTCCATGAAGTCAGTGGAACATATCGGGGAGATTGTAAACCGCATCGAGAGCGAAACCCAGAATACCGTACGGGTGGCAAGAGCATCGGAAAAGATAGTGGAGGAGCAGGAAGCCGCCATGGGAGATACGGTGGAAGCCTTCCGCGAAATGAGCGGCAGTGTGGACGGCCTGGCAGGAAAAATAGAAAAAATTGCCGGAAATATGCGGAATATGGAACGCAGCAAGGATATGACCATGGAAGCCGTGGCAAATATATCCGGGGTATCCAGACAGACGCTGGAATCCATGAATCAGATGAATGACGCGGCGCAGATGCAGGTGGATGCAGTGAAAGAACTAAATGAAGCCACTGGAAAGCTGGGCGGAGAAGCCCAGAAACTTACCCGGGCAATCAGTAAATTTAAAGTACAATAATGGACTTCCGTATAGCTGACAGGCAGGAATTGCACAAAGTAATTCCTGCCTGTTATACTTACAATAAAGCTGACTCGCGAAGCGTGCCGGCGTTTGTTATCAGGGCGGCGGATTGATCGCCGTTCCCATACTTTCCGGGGATGCCTGGGGAAGAGGAGGCAGAAGGATGAAGAAGAGAAGGCAGTTGAAATGGAGTATGATTACGATGCTGGCGGTAGGGTGGTTTATGCCGCTGGTGATTTTGTCGGCAATCATCTTTTTTATTGTGGAAAACCAGATTAACAGTCAGGTGGAGAAGACTATTGTGGCTTCTGCGGACAAAGTGGTGGAGATCTGCCAGATGCGGATTAATGATGTGATTGTGGCGTCAAAGCTTTCTTCTTATCTGCCTGTGGTGCGGAGCAGTTATAATGATTATCTGGCAAGCGGGGAGTCGGGAAGGCTGAAACAGGAGGTGGAGCTTTTTATGTCCCAGCAGTACCGTTACAATTCCTACATTAATATGACGGCCCTTTACTTTAATATTGAGCCGGAGAAAATGTATTACTGTTACAGCAACAACAATACGGTCACTTATGCGGCGGTAAAAGCTTATGAGAAAAATGCCATAGAGTCTGTGCAGGCGAAAGCCCCGGAACTGGATACAGATATTGCTTTTATGAACATAGATGGAAGGGTTTATCTGGTCAGGAATATTATGGACAGTAAATTCCACGCTTATGCGGTGATTGTCATGGAACTGAATATGGAGAAAATTCTGGAAGGACTTGACAGTATATGGGCTTATAAGGGAGCGGATGTATTTGTGGACGGCATATCCTTGCTGAAACTGTACGAATCAGATCCTTATATTGACGATTTTCCACAGCGGATTATGACACACAGTTATTACGAGCGGAGCCATTCGGAAGCCTATGTGTACAAAAAAGCGGAGAACAGTCGCCACTGCTTTTCCTATATTGTGCTGCTGGACTCCTCCGCCATCATCAGTGAGATGGATACCATCAAGTATATGTTCTATCTGCTGCTGGCTTTTATGATACCCCTTATTATAGTTATATTCTGGTTTTTCCATAAGCGGGTGAATATGCCCATAAGGGTACTGCGGCAGGCCCATAAGGAGATTGAGAAGGAAAATTACGGCTATCAGATTGATGTGGGGGACGGAGACGAGGAATTTTATGACCTTGGAAACGCCTTTAACAGTATGTCCAACACCCTGAAATATCAGTTTGAAAAGAACTATCTGGAAGAGTTAGCCCTTCGGGATGCCAACATTATGGCCCTGCAGTCCCAGATTAATCCCCACTTTTTAAACAATACCCTGGAGATTATCAACTGGGAATCCAGGCTGACGGGCAATTACAAAGTCAGCAATATGATAGAAGCCCTTTCCACCATGCTGGAGGCCACTATGAACAGAAAGAAGGAGCAGTTGATTCCTCTTGCGGAAGAATTAAGTTATGTGGAGGCTTATCTGTATATTATTGCCCAGAGATACGGGGACAATTTCCAGGTGGAAAAGGAGATTGATGAAAGCCTTCTGCATGTCAAAGTACCCAGGCTGATTATCCAGCCGATAATTGAAAATGCAGTGGAACATGGCATGGACATCAGGAGTAAAGGGAAAGTAAAGATAATTATCCGCAAAGAGGAAGGGATGCTGTTTATAGAAGTGATAGACAATGGTGTGCTGACGGAAGAGTCAAAGAAAAAGATTGACAGTCTCCTCCATACAGAAAGCACAACGGGAACAACATCTTTAAGCCTTGGTATCCGCAATGTTAATAAAAGACTAAAGATTATTTATGGCCCGGAGTGCGGACTTACCATCAAAAGTAACAATGAAATGCACACGGTTAGCACAATTATGGTCAAAATAGACAATGAAGGTGGGCAATAAAAGACAAATAATCACAAGTCTAATCATTAACCTTTGGGCCTGGATATTATATCATTAGTTTAGATGAAACACATAAACCTTTAAATAAAATCCAGGGAGGAATAAAGAATGAAGAGACGAGTTTTATCACTTATTTTAGCATCTGCCATGGTATTGTCCTTAGCAGCATGCGGCAGCAAAGACACAGGTTCCGCCAGCGAACCGGCAGCAAAAACAGAATCCGCGGATTCCGGGGCTTCAGGGGAAGAGGCGAAAGCAGAGGAGAGCGCTAAACAGGTGGAATTAAATGTCACCACTACCTTTGCAGGTGAGGATACCAATGCCCAGAACTTCAAAAACGCCGTAGACGCATGGTGTGAAAAGACAGGCAATACAGTGGCCGACGCATCTGCAACCTCGGACGAGACATTTAAGACAAGGGTTATCACAGACTTTGAGACAGGCTCGGAGCCGGATGTACTGTTCTTCTTTAACGGGGCCGACGCCAACAGCTTTATCGAGGCAGGCAAGGTGGTTTCCATCGACGACATCCGGGCAGAATATCCCGACTATGCAGGGAACATGAACGATGACCTGATTACGGCTTCACTGGTGGACGGAAAGAAATACGCCGTACCTGTAAACGGATTCTGGGAGGCAATGTTCGTCAACACAGAAGTTTTAGAGGCAGCAGGGGTAGCCGTTCCCGGTGCAAATTACACATGGGACCAGTTTAAGGAAGACTGCCAGAAAATTAAGGACGCAGGCTATGCACCTATCGCATGTGCCCTTGGAAATATCCCTCATTACTGGTGGGAGTTTGCAATCTTTAACCATACATCACCGTCAACACACCTGAACATCCCCGAATCAGTGGACAGCGACCAGGGCGCAGCATGGGTAGCAGGTATGGAAGACATCAAAGAACTGTATGAAGCCGGATTTTTCCCGGAGAATACTCTGTCAGCAACAGATGATGAGACTTTTGCAATGTTCACGGAAGGCAAGGCAGCATTTCTGATTGACGGTTCCTGGAAAGTGGGCGGCATTGTGAATGCATGCCAGTCTGACCCGGAAGATGCTTCTACGCTGGATACAGAGAAACTTGCAAATTTTGATGTTACCTATATTCCCGGGCAGGGAGACAGAAAGGCAACTGACTTAATCGGCGGTTTGTCAATGGGTTACTATATCACTGCAAAGGCATGGGAAGATCCCGACAAGAGAGCAGCGGCAGTTGACTTTGTTACTTACATGACCTCAGACGAAATCGTGCCTGTATTTGCACAGCATACGGCATCTGCACTTAAAAATGCCCCCGAAGTGGACGAATCCACGTTCAATCCTTTACAGGTAAAAGCAATGGCGATGATGTCAGGCGTTACTTCCCTGACAGGAGCGGTACAGGATATTTTCCAGGGCGACTGCCGTGTTTCCACTTTTGACGGCATGCCTGAAATCGTGACAGGAAGAGTGTCGGCAGTGGACGCAGTGGCAGAAGGCATTGAAGCATACCATGCACAGTAACTGCAGATGGAGTAAAGTATTGTTGCAATAAAAACATAAACCAGAGGGCCGGAGGCGGAGGTTTCCGGCCCTGCTGATAAAGAAGGGTGACGATTATGGGCGCAAGTATTTATAAGAATAAAAAACCATTGTTTGTTTTCCTGCTTCCCGCGTTTCTATTTATGATTGTCTATTTGTACTATCCGTTTTTTAAAAATATTATAAACAGCTTTCAGCATATAAAAAATCTGGGGCAGATTACAGCAACATGGAATGATCCATGGTATACAAACTATGTGGAACTGGTACAGGATCCGGTTGTCTGGACATCCATCAAAAATACACTGGTCATGATGCTGGTGACGATTGTGGGACAGGTGGGGATTGCGCTGGTACTGGCGCTTCTGGTGGATAATATCCACGCAGGGGCAAAGTTCTTCCGGACAGTTTACTTTTTCCCCATTGTAATATCAGCAACGGCTTTAGGGCTTTTGTTTAACCTGATTTTCCTTTATGACAAGGGTATGCTCAACCAGTTTCTGGAAGCCCTTGGGAAGACGGGCCTGACGGACTGGAAGGATGAATCCCACGCTTTGTTTACCATGATGCTTCCGGTTATGTGGCAATATGTAGGGTTTTACTTTGTAATCCTGATTACAGGACTGAATAATATTTCCGAGGAACTGTACGAGTCCGCGTCCATTGACGGCGCTACAAGGTTCCAGAGAGTCAGATATATTTCCCTGCCCCTTTTACATAATGTAATCTGCACCTGCGTGGTGCTTGCAGTGACCGGGGCCCTCAAGGTATTCGACCTTCCGTGGACCATGTTCCCCAAGGGGATGCCCCTTAAGTCAACATTCCTGACAGGTACCTATATGTATTATCAGACAATGGAAGCTAAAAATGTGGACTACGGCGCAACCCTGGCAATCATGCTGGTGCTGCTGGGAGTTCTCACATCCAAAGTAGTTAACGCAGTTTTCAAAGAAAAAGACTATTAGAAGGAGGCGTGGCAGATGAAAAAGAATAAATTTAGTTTGTCCTCCGTTATCATATATATCCTGCTGATTATCTGGTCACTGACGACCATATATCCGATTATCTGGGTCATACAGAATTCCTTTAAGGGAAAAGACAAGATTCTGGCCGACTCCTTTTCCCTGCCCCTTGGGGAGTTGTTCACGATGGCTAACTACAGGAAAGCTTTTGGCAGTCTGAATATTCTGGGGGCTTACAAAAACAGTATTTTTATCTCTACGGTGGTGGCCTTTACGGTTCTCATGCTTGCAGGGATGGCCTCCTTTGCCCTTGTCCGGTACAGCTTTAAGCTGAAGGGGGCTTTGCATTCCTTAGTCATAGCGGGTATGATGTTCCCTGTGTTTGCAACTGTAATTCCTGTATATAATATGCAGGCAAAATGGGGGATTACCAACACCAGCAATTGGGGGCTTACCATGTTGTCCGTTATCCTGCCCCAGGTGGCCGGAAACCTTTCCTTTGCCATTGTGGTTCTGACAGGCTTCATCAAAGGGCTTCCGGTGGAACTGGAAGAAGCCGCTTTTATGGAAGGATGCAATGCTTTCCAGATTTTCTTCAAAGTGGTGGTACCTCTGACCAAACCTTCCTTTGCAACAGTGGCTATTTTCTCCTTCCTCTGGAGTTACAATGATTTGTTTACCCAGATGTTCTATTTAAGGACACAGAAAATGTACGGCATCACCGTGCTGCTAAACCGTCTGACTTCCCAGGAAGGCACCAATTACGGTCTGATGGCGGCAGCGGTTACGCTGGTGGTGGTACCGGTTGTAATTGTATACATTTTCCTGCAGAAATATATAATTAAAGGTATGACGGCAGGCGCAATCAAAGGTTGATATATCGCAACAGTTCAGCAGCCAATGTCATCAGGCCAGGAAGCGGCAGCCCACAGGAGTACGGCACGCCACGGACAGGCAGCCGGATAAAAGTCAATGCTGGGCCTATGTCCAGCGGTAAGGAGGACTAAGTATCTCCGCCATAGGGGATGAAATGAGAACGCAATCGGCGCAGTTGGCCATCCTTGGCCAAGTTGCGCCTTCATCAGACATCGTGTCTGCTGATTGCTGGGTATGTCAGGAGATACTAAGTCCTGCTAGCCGCCTTCCATAAGGCCCTGCATGGACTTTTATCCGGCTGCCTGTCCGGGGCGTGCCGTACTCCTGGCCTGGTGACATTGGTTTAACAGTTTTTGGGTGAGAATTATGTACAAAGTGGTAATTATTGATGATGAACCGATTATTGTTGAAGGCCTCAGCAGAGGGGTCAAATGGGATGCTTTTCACTGTACGGTGGCAGGCACGGCAGGTAGCGGCGAAGAGGGTCTTGGGCTGATTCGGAAAGAAAAACCCCATATTATTTTTTCGGATATCAGGATGCCATGCATGGACGGGCTTACAATGATAGCGGCAATGAAATCTGAATTCCCGGGCACACAAATTGCCATTCTTACAGGGTACAGGGACTTTGATTATGCCCAGAAGGCAATCAGCCTGGGGGTATCCCGGTTCCTGCTCAAACCTTCCAGAATGGATGAAATCGAGGAGGCGCTCCGGGCAATGACGAAAAAGCTGGATGAATCCGGCCGGAAATATGAACAGCAGTATGAACAGGAATACAGGCAGGAAGGCAGCCATGCACAGGCAGGGGGCGCTCCCGGGGCATATACGGAAGACGACGGAAACGGACCTTGCCGGCCGGCAGAGGACAAAAGGCCAGAGACGCCGGAAGGCGCACCGGAGAGTGCAGCGAACAGCTACATTGTAAAAAATGCCGTAAGCTATATTGAAGAGCATTATAAGGAAAAGCTGAAATTGTCTGATGTGGCGGATCAGGTTTATGTGAGCCAGTGGCATTTGAGCAAGCTGATGAACCGCTATCTGGGACAAAATTTTTCGGAAATATTAAACGGCGTGCGGATCAGCCAGGCAAAAGAACTGCTCAAAGACCCGGCCCTGCGTATCGGGGATATTGCTGATGAAGTGGGATTCCTGGATGTGGCGCATTTCTCCAGAGTGTTTAAAAAGACAGTTGGAATATCGGCCAACGAATATAGGAATCAGATGTAAAAGTCTGGATGAACGAAATAAAGCAGGTTTATATGAGATTAAGCGTAAACTGCCTTGCAGAGCACAGTATATTCATTTAGAAATCATCTTTGCCGCTTTTCGGAAGTGTCTTTATGAGTATTAAAATGTAGGCAATAATTAAAACAATCATAACAAGACTATGAATGATTTGTTTTTCCATTGTAAACCCCGCTTCATTTACAAAAGTATTGAGGGTGTTGATTGCAGAATGGGTAATAATGCAGGGGAGCAGACTTTCGCCTCGATAAAATATTATTACAAGTAAGAAGCCTGCCGTAACTGCAAAGGCAATTTGACACAAATTATTTACCAAATCCATACCGCTGCCGTTAAATAAATTCACTAAATGCCCTGCGCCAAAGGTCACGCTTGAAATGATAATTGCGGATTTTATATTGTCTTTTGCCATTGCTTTGAACAGGAAGCCCCTAAAAAGAACTTCCTCAACAAATCCAACACAAACCATACCGACAATACGACAGATAGTACCCGCCAATGAATAATTAACAGCGGCTCCATTCCAAAGATTTCCCGTGGCTAAGATTATCAGCGGCACATAGTAAAGAAACTGGCGGGCGGGTACAGAAGGTTTGCAAAGCCCATACCGCTGCAGTAAGCTGTTCTTCCAAATAAAGACCAAAATGATAACAGCTTGTATGCTGCACAAAATAGCACTTGCAGAGTATTCGATTCCAATGATTTCATTTAGTGGATTTGCGAAGGACTGTAGAACACAATAAATTATGATCCAGACAATCGCAAAGGCAAGCTCGCTTTTGGCGTATAGCTTCTTCATTTCGTTTCCTCCTGTATGGCTAATATTGCACCTGTGTATACCCGTCCCAAATGTGTCGTTATGAGTTTTTCGTCATATTCTAATGAATTGTTGGCAATGATACTGGCATATCCATGGACAAATAGCGCAAGTGTTACAAAAACTTCTTTTGTCTGCTCTATGCTCATATTCATTGCTTCCTGCATTGCAGAAATAACAGGGATAAGTTCTTTGGAATTTATCATTTCAAGCAGATTGTTTTCAATGACAAAGCCCGATTGAAATAGAAAACAGAACAAATTAGGTTCTTCAACCGCAAAACGGATATAATTTAACCCAATTCCAAGCATAACATCTTCCTGCTCTTTCGGGATGTTCATCAGATATTTTGCATGATACACATTCGTTTTTTCATAAGCAGCTTTTTTTAATTCTTCAATCGTTGCAAAATGGTACATAATGGGCTGCGTAGAACAATTCAGCTTTTGTGATACCGTCCTTGCATTGATGCTTTCAGCGCCTGTTTTGCGGGCAACCTCAAATGCAGCGGTAATAATCATATCTTTTGTAATCTTTGCTTTTGGTGGCATTACTTTTTCTCCCAAATTACAATTTATGTTATATAACATAAATTATATATATGCAAAGTCTGTTTGTCAATTACTCCGGCTGAACTTTTACCTAATTCTCACCTTTTCCAAAGCGGTATAGAATTAAATATGTTTTTTTGATTCAATAGAGCAATTTTCGGATTCCTGTTATTTGGATATTAGGCTATAGGAATGAGAGGGTTTCCGCAGTAGATGGCATTTGTGGAATATATATAGCTGGCTGTTTTCTGGCCTTTGGTTTGGAATAGTCTGTTGCTGGCGTATTTTTATATTATGTCAGCGGTTTCTGTAGAAAAAGAAATTGGCCTATGATATGATGTATAGCATTGGGAATAAGTGATTTGGTCAATGTATGGCATCTGGGAGGGGAACTGGATATCCAGCCGGAGATTATTGCCCGGATGAGGGACAGGTTCCGGGAATTGAAAGAAAGCGGGAAGCTGCATCATGGGAGCGGGACTTTTGATTATGGGGACAGGGCAGTCTGGCTGTGACAGGGAAGTTTGTGAGGGATAAAGGCGATGGAGGCAGAAGATATTATTCTTGAGAAAGCAAAATATAAGGATTGGAGATCAATGTACCGCAATGTCTGGTCAAGGCCGGAAACAGCGGAATATATGGTATGGAAGGTGACTTCTGACGAGGATGGAGCCAGGGAGAGGATACAAAGGACGATCGCATGGCAGGAAACCCATGATGCGTGGCTGGTCTATGAGAAGGGCAGCAGGCAGGCCATCGGTTTTGCCGGAGTGGAAGAAATAGAGCCGCTTATTTATCATGAGACTGGTATTGCGTTGGGGCCGGAGTATGTGGGAAGGGGATATGGAAAACAGATACTGCGTTTGTTGATGAAATATTGTATTACTTTAGGCGGTCAGGAGTTCTGTTATTCTACACGGTCAGGGAATCTTGCTTCAAAGGCGCTGGCATTATCCTGTGGATTGGTTTACCAGTATTCCGAGCAGAGGACAGACCAGCGCAGTGGGAAGTCTTATGAATTGGAGATTTACAGAGCAGATCTGAAAAGGTTAGGGAGAAGAACTTGACACCTATACAGACAATAACAGCTTATTTGAGGGGCTTTGGGATGAATGGTTCAATCTAAATGTGTTTTACTTGCTAAGGAAATGCAGTTAGATGATGTTCTCTATGAGGAACTATTCAATAGTCTGCCCAAAGGAAAACAGTTGGAACTTATCGGGAGAAAAGACGATTTTGCAAAAAAGGCGGGTATAACCGAACAGGAGATTATTGTTTTAATTGACTTTTGGAAAAAAGTTTACACTCAGGAGGGGGAAAAATGCAGCATAAGATGATTTTGACGCAAGGTGGAATGGTACATTATTGGATCAGCAGAAAAGAAAATGCAACTGACTGTATTGTTTTCACACATGGCGCAACGGCAGACCATACAATGTTTGAACAGCAGGTATCTTATTTTTATGATAACTACACAATAATCCTTTGGGATGTTCCCATGCATGGTCTGTCCAGACCTTATCAGGGCTTTTCTTATCGTAATACGGCTGAAATATTGCATAACATTTTGCGGCAGGAAAATTTAGAAAAATTATTTCTGGTTGGAATGTCTATGGGCGGTTATACCAGCCAGCATTTTGCAAGTATTTATCCCGATATGGTAAAAGGATTTATAGCTTTGGACACAACGCCGTTAGGTTTAAGCTATTACTCAAAGTCGGATTTATGGTGGCTGAAACAGGTCGTTCCAATAGCAGAATATTTTCCCACACATATTCTAAAGGTGAGCATAGCCTGGTCGGTGTCGAAGCGTAAATACTCGTTTCAGAAGATGATGTCTATTCTGAAACCGCTTTTAAAAGCGGAAATCATAGATCAAATGCGGGCGGCGTATGAGTATTTCCCTATGGAAAATAAAGATGTTGATTTTCAGTTTCCTGTATTGATACTTGTAGGCAAAAAAGACAGTACAGGAAAAGTAAAAACATATTGCAGGGAATGGTCAAAACGAACAGGTTACCCCTTCCACTACATAAAAGGAGCGAAACATTTTTCAAATGGGGACAATCCAGAGCAGGTAAATAAAGAAATAGAGGATTTTATTAACAAGATTATTCGGATGGAAAGGAAATGACTATGTTGCATTATGATGAATATGGAGACAGGAATAACCCAACTATTCTACTGCTACATGGTGCAGGGGCTCTTGACACATTTTGCAATCAATACTGTTTTTCCGAGCAATACCACTTAATTGTGCCTCATTTGCATGGAGCAGGAAAATCAGCAGATATAGTATATGACCCCGATATGATGAAGCAGGAACTTTTTGACCTGATTGACAGTTTGCACAAGAAGAAAATCGGTATAATTGGGCATTCCCTTGGTGGGCAGCTTGCAATTATGCTTGTTTGTGAGCGACAAAATCAATTTAGTTTTGCGGTCTTTTTAAGTGCATGGGTGAATCCAAATCCGAAAACTGTTAAAATGTATTGCTCACTTGCAGGAATAGCGGCGAAAATGCTCCACATAAAATGGCTCGTCCGTTTTCAGGGAAAGTATTGGAATTATACCAAAGAGCAGGTAAATTACATGACAGATTATTCAAAGCTTATCACTCCGCAGGTTTATCAATCGTTTTTCGCCCACACATTAGATTTACGGAATATCCCTGTATATTTATCTATCGAAGTACCGATGTTGGCGATATGCGGCAGCGGCGATGTAAAAGACGTGAAACTATCTCTTGATATGCTCGGTAAAAATGCATGTTGCCAAACGATGATACTTCCAAAAGCAGGTCATGATTTTCCTATGAGGAATAGTAAGGAACTTAATGCTGTGTTAAATGATTTTCTATTAGGAAAGATAAAAGAAAATTGAGATGCACAAACGTTATGAGCCGAGCCGCAAAAATAATAAGTGCATGAAAATACATCTGCCATACGACGACTTTTTCTTTTTCCGTCGTGGGGCAGATTGCTTTATAATTCAGTTTTCTATAAATTGATTTTATAAGCCCGTATTAAAAGGTTCAATTACAATGACTTCCGGGCGATTGTTAAAGCGGCTAAGATAACGCTGTTACCCAATTCTATAACATAAGCAGATGGAAGAACCATGTCAGAAATTGGGCAACATAGAATAAACCTCTCAACTAGAGCGTGTTTGAAAATTCATTCCTGCCACCTGCACGCCCCGCTTTGCGTGATATTTGCACCAAATTTAGTCAACGTAGCCCACTACGCCTCCTAAATTTGGCAGAGCATTCATGCTCTTAGTCTCCCACAAATTGTGACGCACATTTGTCAGAAAGCAATTTTCAAACACGCTCTAAGCGGTTCTTACCTTATGCCAATTTCACAACCAGTGTCACAAAGAACCACCCGTTGCGAATATCCGCAAACACCTCTCCACCCATAAGTGACATCAACCGTTTGCAGATAAAAAGTCCAAGCCCGTTGCCCTGCACCTTATCCGCATTATTTCCACGATGAAAGCTCTCGAATATCTGCGGCAGTTCTTTCGCTTCAAGCGTGCAGCCTGTATTTGATACCGTGATAAGCTCACAGTCGTCCATTTTATCAAAGCTGATTTCAATTCGTCTGCCGTCCCCATATTTGATCGCATTTTCGATTAGATTTTGCAGGCACTCTGCAAGACGGTCAGGATCGCAGGAAAGAATGCAGTCATTATATTTCTGAATCACAAGCTCCGTTCCCGACATGGCAAGCTGGAGAACATATCTCGCATCTATCCTTGTGATGATATTGCTTAAGAAAACCTCTCCCTGTGCGACCTCGAAACTCATAAAGTCCTCGCTTGCCGCCTTGGTAATTCCGCTGACGAAACGCTCTATCTCATCTGCTCGTATATTGATACTCTCGGCAGCAGCACGTCGTTTTCCCTCGTCCTTATATAATCCTTTTGCAAGAGCCTTTGCATTCAGCTTGATTGCCGACAAAGGCGTTTTGATGTCGTGGGAAAGGGAGAGCAGCAAGATTTTTTTGTCCCTCTGCATCGAGATTTCTTTTTTGCGACTGTCCTCGATACTCTCACGCAGGAGATTCACACCCCATGTAAATTTTCCGAAGAAACGGCTTTTTTCCTCTGGTATCGGGACAGCAAGATTTCCCTTTGCAAGCTCATTAGGAACATCGCTCAGTCTGTCGAAAGGCGCGATGATATGTCTGCGGATATAATACAAAAGACCTGTCACCAACAGGAACAGCGCACCCAATACGCAGTTTACCGCCGCAATGCCATATTGTCCGTTCCCCACGGTATATTCAACGCGATAAAGCGTTTCGCCCGCTTCTATGATAAGATAATGCTCATCGGAACGGTAGATGTCGTCACCCGTAAACACCCCCGTAATGTGGGGGTATTTTTCAATGTCATAACTGCCCGTTTCCGCTATCTCACCCGCAAGCCGTCTGGCTTCAACACGATAAATACCTTCACTGCTATCTTTCGCACCCATGAGAAATATATTCAATACCGCCGTCAGTAAAAGAAATACGGTCATCACTGCGATACACAGTTTTTTGTAAGCTTTCATTCAAACTTATACCCCACGCCCCAGATAGTAAGCAAACGCTTTGCATTCTTAGGGTCATCACCGAGTTTTTGGCGAATACGGTTGATATGAACATGAAGCGTTTGCATCTCCGAATCGCTGTCGCTGCCCCAGACAGTGCCAAACAGATACTCTTTTTTTAGAACTTTGCCTTGATTTTCAATCAAAAGCGCCAGCAAATCAAACTCTTTTGAGGGCAGTTCCACGGGCTTTCCGTCAATGACCGCCGTTTTATCGACAAGGTTGAGCGTCACGCCATCCCCCGATAATATATCATGCTGATACCGCCGTTTGAATATACCCTTAATCTTAGCAATCAGAACATCTATATCATAGGGCTTTTCAATATAATCATCAGCACCGAGGTCATAGCCGTTCAGCTTGTCTTCCCTGCCCGTCCTTGAACTAACGATCAATATGGGAGTATCCGTGTTTTCCCGGAGTTTTGAGCATATCGCAAAGCCGTTCATATCGGGAAGATTGATGTCAAGCACCACAAGCCTTGCGCCATATCGTTCAAAGAGATGTACGGCACGTTCTCCGCTGTTCACGCTTGACACGACATATCCTTCCTCGCGCAGGAAATCGGTCAGCAAGTCCGCTAATTCCTTATCGTCCTCCACAATCAGAATATCGGTCATAAAATCACCACCTGCAAGTATTGTTTCAAATATCACCAGCCCTGTTCTATAAGCCAGTTATTCAGTTCCCTTTCACGGTCACGGAACTCCTTGTCGCCGCCGCCAAAATGTCCCATTTCTTTTTCGCCGACGATACCGCCGTCCACAATGTAAAGCACCCTGCTGCACCTGGCGGCAACCTTTGAATCGTGGGTCACGCACATGACCGTCGTACCGTCACGGTTTAAGGAGAGCAGCTCGTTCATGACCTCGTCGGAGCTTGCCCGGTTCAATGCGCCTGTGGGCTCATCGGCAAAGATCATCCTGGGATTGTTTATCATGCTGCGGCAGATGCAGGCTCTCTGAAGCTGTCCGCCGGACACCTCGTTGATGTCGTTGCCGCCCACGTCATCAATGCCGAGCCTGCGCATAAGCGCTCTGCCGCGCTCATCGGTCTGCCTGCGGCTCAACCTGTTCTTTTTTGACTGTGCCGCGGGGAGGATTATGTTGTCCAGAACGGTGAGGTTTTTCAGCATATACATCTGCTGGAAGATAAATCCCATTTCATCAAGACGCACATCGGCAAGCTCTCTTTCTCCCATTGCAGTGATATTTTTTCCGCAGAACAGAACTTCCCCCGATGTAATGCCGTCCATACCGGACACGCTGTAAAGCAGGGTGGATTTGCCCGAACCGGAGGGACCCATAACTGCTGTCATTTCGCCCTTAGAAACGGTGAAATTTACGTTTTTCAGAACATTGTTCTGACGTTTGTTTACTATGTAGGTTTTGCAGAGGTTCTTTACTTCTAAAATATTCATAATAAGCTCCTTTCTTACTCGATACTTGCCGTATCGGAGGATTTAATTTTTTTGGTGTAAAGTGAGGTCAAAAATGCGCTGACGACTGTAGCAGCAAGAGCGATAACGGGGAATATCACGTATATCTCCACGGGATTTTGCACATATTCTACGCCCATTTCAAGACCCATTGATCTGAAAATAGGGTCGAAGCAAAGCTTTGTAAGGGGCATACCCAAAAGCTCCGCAATAAGGACAGCCGCCGCTGCGGCAATAAAAAATCTTAACGTGTACTGTCCGTATATCTTGTTATTCCTTATGCCTATAGCTTTCATGAGGGCGATCTCCGCCTGCTCCTTCGCGATAAAGGAACGCTCTATAAGCACGGTGATAAGCGCGGCTAAAATTACCATAAGGATGGCGGACATTTTTTTCACCGCGTCTATGGCATCGCCGACTCCGGTGGTATCATTTACAGTTTCGCCTGCTGTTTTAACGCTTGGAAATTCAGGGTAAAGCTCCTTGATCTTTTCAATTCTGCGTAATACTTCCTCATCGCCTGGATCGTCCGTAAATCTTATCTGTGTACCAGGGGAGCCGCTTGCTGCGAGATAGTTTATATCGCAGCCGGTATGAGCCCTTACAGATATACCCTGATTAACCATTGACTGATACAGAGCGGTTATGATGAACTCCGCCGTTTCGCCCGTCGGGTAGGACATGGTAACAGTATCGCCTATTTCCGCACCCAGCTTTTTTGCCAATAGGGTCGTCACTGCAATTTCGCCGCTGTTTTGGGGAGGAGTACCCTCTAAATATTCGTACATATCCATTGTTGTTCCCGTACCCTGAAGTATAGATGCCTTGCTTTCATATTCGCCGTATCTTATCATCGAAAAAATAAAATATTCCGCCATACATTCCGCAGGCATACCGTTTTCCGCAAGGGTCTGCTCCATATCGTCAAGATATTTTTCAACCTCTTCATGTCCGTCCACAGTCATAAATTTCTTAACTTCGTCGCCGATGTCCGTAACGACGTGGCAGTCCGCCATACCGAAATATTTCGCCAGCTTTCCGCTTTTAAGAGACGCCGTGACATTGGAAAGCATGATCAGCAGCGACATACACAGAAAAAACGTAAGGATAATG
>CAMWUN010000053.1 GCA_947177425.1 uncultured bacterium | reverse complement strand
AGATAGAAGAAAAGAATTATCAGGCAGCTCTTGCGGCAAAGGGAATTCCTAAAGAGCGCATACGCAAATATGGATTTGCTTTTCGCGGGAAAAAGGTGCTTATTGGGAGTGGGCCGGAAATTCCGTAGAACATGTTTATTCCAGCCAGAAGTCGTCAAAGTCAGGCTTGCCTGACCTTGACGACTTTTGCGAGGGTCCAATATCCTGTGTGCCTGTAACGGAGGTTTGACTTTTGGGGCTTTGGCTGCTGCTATTTATTCGGCATAGTATCTGGCTTTTTACTTCCAATCGTGAAAAATAATCCCGCTTTTTTCATGGCAGGGCACAGGGCCATATAAATGAGTACAGATACAATTGTGGATGTAACTGCGTTGATTGAGGTGGAAGCGATGTTCCATGCCAGTGTAAGTTCGGCAGCAGGTTTGCCAAGGATGGCCAGCTTATACAGATAACCAATAAGGGGGTCGAAAACCACATTGAATAGCAGTCCCCCGGCCGCCGCGAGAACTGCCCATATGGTCACTTTCCTGCGGTCGGTTTCCAAAGTGATTTTTCCTAATTTATGGGCAATGAAACCGGAAATCAGGCCGATGCAGAATTTAAGAAGGAAAGTTTTGGGGGCATATACGATATAGACAGGATCCAGCAGATCGCCTATCGTCATGCCAATGGCGCCTCCAAGCCCTCCATAGAATCCTCCTAAAAGCAGGGCGCCCAGCACGCAGACAGCATTCCCTAAATGAATGGAAGTTGCATCTCCGCCAGGGAGAGGTATTTTAATCTGCAAAAAAGTAAACACAACATAAGACAGGGCGGCCGTCAGGCCGGTCAGTGCAATTTTTTGAGCCGTTTGGTTTTTCATAAGTATGAACCTCCTCAATTTCGATTATGTACCCTATTATATGCACGAGTGGTATTTTAAAAAGTGCCAATCTGAAACTTTTTAACCGTGCCAGTTGAAAAATATAAAGTATTGATATATGATGGATGAGGTGCCGGAACCATATGATTAAGGGGTATCAAAGGAGGACGGAAGCATGCACGGGAAAGTGGGAATCAGTGGAAGCGGTTTGAAGATATTGGCGGTTTTTTTTATGCTGACAGATCATATAGCGGCAGTTCTGCTTTCCCATATTTTGGCGCAGAACGGGATATTTTATCTGGGGGATACGACATTTTCCTATATGAGTGAACTGACAAGGGATGGGGTGGCAGGATGGATTTATGTGTGCTATCAGATTATGAGGAGGATCGTGGGAAGGTGGGCCTTTCCCATTTACTGTTTTCTTCTCGTGGAAGGGTTTGGAAAGACGAAGAACAGGCGTAAGTATGCAGGGCGGCTTTTGGTTTTTGCCCTTGTGTCTGAGGTTCCCTTTGACCTGGCTTTTGCCGGGCAGGTCATCAACAGGAACCATCAGAATGTATTTTTTACGCTGCTGTCAGGTTTTCTGATGATATGGGCCATGGAGGAAATCGGAAAACGCTGCCGGACGGTACTGGCTAAATGGACGGGCGGGGCAGCCGTTTTTCTGGCGGCGGCCTTTCTGGCGGAATGGACATACTGCGATTACGGCGCCAACGGAATCATAGCAATTGCCCTGTTGTTTTTGTTCAGGAAAAAGAAAGCAGAACAGATAATAGCAGGCTGTATAGCATTCCTGTGGGAGACGATGGCGCCCCTGGCATTTCTTTTTATCTTTTTTTATAATGGAAAGCGCGGGATCAGGCTGAAATATTTCTTTTATATCTTTTATCCGGCACATCTGCTGGTTTTATACCTTATAACATTTGCAATATAACTTTATGATGTAAATTGTAAAGTTTTTATAAAGAAAATTGTATTTTTATTAAATGGACATTTCGGGTTGACATTTTTTTTTAGGGAACATATAATGCTATTACTTAACTAGTTAAATATTAATCAATTAACCATGGCAGAAAGGAAGGCGCAAGGGTATGCACAAGAAGGTCATGGATCTTTTCAGGCAGACAGATCAGACGTTAAAGCGTGTAATCAGCAAGAAGGTGGAGAACACCGGACTGTACAGGAGCCAGCACAGGCTTTTGATGTATCTGGGCAGACATCCCGATTGTTCCCAGACGGCGCTTGCGGAAAAGATGGATATTTCACCGGCGGCGGTTGCCGTTTCCATGAAGAAGCTGGAAAAGGCCGGATATATCAGACGAAAATGCAACGCTGAGGATAACCGCATAAACCATGTGGTAATCACAGACAAGGGGAAGGAGGCAATCAATAACAGTTTTGTTTATTTCCAGGAAATCGAAGATGCCCTGTTTGACGGGTTTACAGCAGAAGAAACCAGACAGCTTGAGGACTTTTGCAGACGCATTATCCAAAATGGGGATGAGTATTACCGGGGTCTGACAAGCCGGGAACAGAATAGGTAGAAGCAGGAGGAATATGTTTATGAAGCGGTATTGGAAGTATGTAAAGCCATATCTGGCGGCATTTATTATCGGGCCGTTGCTTATGATTGTGGAGGTCTTAGGTGAGGTACTGCTGCCTAAGTTTATGGCCAACATTATAAATGTGGGGGCTGCCAGTCATAACGTGCCCTATATTGCGGGGATGGGGGCCGCTATGGTGGTTACGGCTCTTTTGATGATGCTGGGCGGCATAGGAGGGGCTTATTTTGCGGCCAAGGCGTCTATCAGTTTTGCAGCCGATGTGAGAAGCGACGTGTTTGACAAGGTGCAGAAGTTTTCTTTTGCAAATCTGGATCAGTTCAGCACAGGTTCCCTGGTAACGAGGCTGACCAACGATATCACCCAGGTGCAGAACCTGCTCAATATGGCCCTGCGCATGATGCTGCGGGCGCCGGGAATGCTGATTGGCGCCCTGATTATGGCTTTTATGATGAATGCACAGTTAGCCCTTGTGGTGCTGGTAGTCATGCCCATTTTGGTGATACTGATAGCAATTATTATTAAAATCGCATTTCCAAGATTTGAGATTATGCAGAAAAAGCTGGATTCCCTCAACTCCAATATACAGGAAGTACTTACGAATGTACGGGTAATCAAATCCTTTGTAAGGGAAGGCTATGAAGAACAACGGTTTGCAGGGGCAAACGAGGACTTAAAACAATCCAGTTTAAATGCCTTTAAGATAGTTATTTTAAATATGCCTGTGATGATGCTTCTTATGAATGTGACCACCCTGGGGATAGTATGGTTCGGAGGCAGGCAGATTCTGGCAGGATCTATGCCTGTCGGGGATTTGACGGCTTTCACTACTTATATTGTACAGATACTGATGTCCCTTATGATGCTTGCCATGGTGCTTTTACAGAGTTCCAGGGCCCTTGCGTCCCTGCACCGTATTACGGAAGTGCTGGACACGGAAGTAAGCTTAACGGACGATGGGTGCCGGATGCCTGAAAAGAAAGTGGAAAGCGGGCAGGTTGAGTTTAAAGATGTGGTATTCCGTTATTACAAAGATAATAAGGAGGCAGTTTTATCCCATATCAGCTTTAAGGTGGAAAGCGGGCAGATTCTTGGTATTATCGGTTCCACCGGAAGCGGAAAGAGTACCCTGGTGCAGATGATTCCCCGGCTTTACGATGTGGACGAAGGAGAGGTTCTTGTGGACGGCGTGAATGTGAAGGATTATTCTCTTAAGAACTTAAGGGACGGGGTTGGAATGGTTCTCCAGAAAAATGTGCTTTTCTCCGGAACGATTATGGAAAACCTTATGTGGGGCGATTCCAATGCTTCCAGGGAAGAACTGCTGGAAGCCTCTAAGGCAGCCCAGGCCGATCCTTTTGTGAACAGCTTTACAGAAGGATATCTTACGGAACTGGGGCAGGGCGGTGTCAATGTGTCCGGCGGCCAGAAGCAGAGACTGTGTATTGCAAGGGCGCTGCTTAAGAAGTCCAGGATACTGATTCTGGACGATTCCACAAGTGCGGTGGACACGGCTACGGAGGCCAAAATCCGCGAAAGCTTTAACAATACATTAAAGGATGCAACAAAAATTATTATTGCCCAGAGGATTACCTCTGTCATGGAAGCTGACCAGATCCTGGTGCTGGATGAAGGGAAGATTGTGGGAATCGGAAACCACAGCCAGCTTCTTAAAACCTGTGAGCCTTATCAGGAAATTTATTACTCCCAGATGGATAAGGAGGTGAGTGCGTCATGAGGCAGGAAAAACTGGAATATTTACAGAAAAAATATGAAAGCAGGTTAAACCCTGGCAAAGAGGATATTTTAGCCGGCCCTAAAGGCGGTATGCCCAAAGGGCCCGGACACGGCAAAGGGAATATGGCCGGAGGAAAACCTAAAAATATCAAAAAGACGGTAGGGCGCCTGCTGGGATATATTTCCAATGAAAAGTGGAAACTGGCTGTTGTATGTCTGTGCGTGGTAGGAGGAACGGTTGCCAGTCTGGCAGGTTCTTATATGCTGCGGCCTATCATCAACGGCCTTACATCCGAGAGCGGAAGCACGGCTTCCCTGCTTAGAGGGGTTCTGGCGATGGCAGTCATTTATCTGCTTGGGGTGCTGGCACAGTATCTGCAGCAGAGGATTATGATTGGCATATCGCAAAATGCAATTGTGAAGCTGCGCAACGACTTGTTTGGAAAACTGCAGAAGCTTCCGGTCCGCTATTATGACACGAACAACCACGGGGACATGATGAGCCGTTTTACCAATGATGTGGATGCGGTGGGGGAAATGCTGGACCGCACGGTGGTGCAGTTGATATCGGGAGCCATTAGTATTGCAGGAACCTTTGCCCTTATGATTTACACCAATGTATGGCTGACTCTGATTACCATAGTGATGATACCGGTCATGCTTAAGGCGGTCCAGATTGTAGGCGGAAGAAGCCGGAAGTATTACCGGGCCCAGCAGGCCGCAATTGGTACGCTGAATGGCTATATTGAAGAGACGGTGACAGGACAGAAAGTGGTGAAGGTATTCAACCACGAGGAGGATGCAAGGGAAGAATTTGAGTACTTGAACAAAGATCTTAGGGGAAAGCAGATTAAAGCCCAGTTCTTTGGGGGAATCATGGGCCCCGTGATGGGAAACTTAAGCCAGGTAAGTTATTCCCTGACAGCCTGCATCGGCGGAATCCTCTGCGTACTCAGAGGCTTTGACATTGGCGGTCTTACGGTATTCGTGAACTACTCCAGACAGTTTTCACGCCCCATCAATGAGGTGGCAATGCAGGTAAATACCATTTTTTCCGCGCTGGCAGGAGCGGAGCGTGTGTTTGCCGTGATGGATGAGGAACCGGAGAAGGAAGATGTGCCCGGGGCTATCCGCATTGCAGAAGATGCAGAACAGGCTAAGAATTTCTATGTGATTCCCAAAGAAAATGCCCTTACCGGAGAAGAAGGATTTATGGAAGATGTATGCGGGGAAGATGCAGATTATTATTACAAGGAAGTAAAGGGGGCTGTCACCCTTACCAATGTGACATTCGGCTATAATCCTGATAAAAAGATTTTAAAAGATGTATCTTTATACGCGAAGCCGGGCCAGAAAATTGCTTTTGTAGGCTCCACCGGGGCAGGAAAAACAACCATTACCAATCTGATCAACAGGTTTTATGATATTGATGAGGGATGTATTACAGTGGATAATATTCCGGTACTGGAACTGGAAAGGGACTCTCTGCGGAGGAACATTGCCATGGTTCTGCAGGACACCCATTTGTTTACAGGGACAGTCAGGGAGAATATCCGTTACGGAAGGCTGGACGCTACCGACGAAGAGGTGGAGCAGGCAGCAAGAACTGCCAGCGCCCATTCCTTTATTATGCGTCTGGAGCACGGGTATGATACTATGCTGGAGGGAGACGGCGCCAACTTAAGCCAGGGCCAGAGACAGCTTATCAATATTGCCAGGGCGGCGGTTTCCAAAGCGCCCATACTGATTCTGGACGAAGCTACCAGCTCAGTGGATACCCGGACGGAAAAACATATTGAAAAGGGAATGGACCGTCTGATGGCTACAAGAACCACGCTGGTGATTGCCCACAGGCTTTCAACCGTGCGGAACGCCAATGCGATTATGGTACTGGAAAACGGGGAAATCATCGAGCGGGGCGACCATGATGACCTTTTGCTGCAGAAAGGCCGCTACTATGAACTGTATACAGGACTTAGCGAACTGGATTAAATTAATATGTGCCGGCCATAGGTAAAACCTATGGCCGGCAAAATTTTTTAGATATTGTACAGAAAGGTGAAGTGATGTTATACTCTGTCTATTGAAAAAACGAAATACAGGAGGATAATATTATGAAAAAGTTTGTAGCATTATTACTGACAGGCGCATTGGCAGCCGGAGTCCTTACAGGATGCGGGGGCAAGGGCGGCGCAGACGACAAGGTGATTAAAGTGGCGGCGTCGGCAACTCCCCATGCAGAAATTCTGGAGCAGGCGAAACCTATTCTTGCGGAGAAAGGATATGACCTGCAGGTAACGGTTTTTGACGACTATGTGCAGCCAAATGAGGTAGTGGAAAGCGGCGATTTTGACGCTAATTATTTCCAGCATATCCCTTATCTTGACAGTTTCAATGCGGAGAAGGGCACACACCTTGTAAATGCCGGAGGTATTCATTATGAGCCTTTCGGGATTTATCCCGGGGTTAAGAGTGCGCTGGCTGATGTTGCCCAGGGGGACAGCATTGCAGTTCCCAACGATACCACCAATGAAGCAAGAGCACTTCTGCTTTTGCAGGACAACGGCCTTATCACGTTAAAGAGCGGGGCAGGGCTTGAGGCTACCGTAAATGATATCGAAGACAATCCCTATGGACTGGAAATTGTGGAACTGGAAGCCGCACAGGTGCCAAGGGTAGTAGATGAGGTTGCCTTTGTGGTGTTAAACGGCAACTATGCGCTGGAGGCAGGCTACTCCGTGGCAAAGGACGCGCTGGCTTATGAGAGTTCTGATTCAGAAGCAGCCAAAACATATGTAAATGTAATTGCAGTTAAAGAAGGCAGTGAAGGAACAGACAAAATCAAAGCGCTGGTGGAAGTGCTTAAGTCTGATGACATCAAGAGTTACATTACAGGAACTTATGACGGTGCAGTAATACCTTTTGAATAATTATAGTAAACGACATAACAAATTTCTGCTTCCGGTTCCTGCCAAAGCCATATACGGGAACTTTGGCAGGATAGAAAACGAAATTTTTAATGTTGTTAACTATAAGAAAAATCATATATAATGAAATTGTGCAGCCCTGGGATTGCGGTTCCGGGGTTGTATTTGTTTACAATAAGCCGGCTCCCGGAGCGCGGCAGCGTTTGCCAGGGGGCGTTTGAAACATGTCCGGCAGAAAGTTTTTTTGTACACACCGGAGAAAACTGCAGGATGCCTGTGTCCGCAACGTAAAAGCTGTGCGGAACCTGCTGCTTTCCCGGTTCAGTGAAAGATATGAGGTGAATTATGACACTGACACAATTAAAGTATGTGATTGCTATTGCAGACACCCACTCCATGAATGAAGCGGCGAGAACCCTTTTTATTGCCCAGCCCAGCCTTTCCCAGGCCGTAAGGGAACTTGAGGAGGAAATTGGGATTATCCTTTTTAACAGAAGTAACAGGGGAGTAAAGGTTACGCCGGAGGGGGAGGAATTTTTAGGATATGCAAGGCAGGTGACAGAGCAGTGCCGGCTTCTGGAAGACAGGTATATAGAAAAGAAAAACAGTAAAAAGCGTTTCAGCGTTTCTATGCAGCACTATACCTTTGCCGTGAAAGCTTTTGTGGAGATGGTAAAGCAGTTCGGTATGGACGAATATGAATTTGCGGTGCACGAGACAAAAACTCATGAGGTTATAGAAAACGTGAAGAATTTCAGAAGTGAAATCGGTATTCTTTATCTGAATGATTTCAACCGTGCCGTGCTGACCAAGCTTTTCCAGGAATCAGAACTGGAATTTCATGAACTGATACAATGCGGCATTTATGTGTATATGTGGAAGGGACATCCGCTGGCCCGGAAGGAGGAAATTGCTTTGGAAGAGCTGGATGAATACCCCTGCCTGTCTTTTGACCAGGGCGTCAACAACTCCTTTTATTTTGCGGAGGAAGTCTTAAGCACTTACGCCTATAAGCGTCTGATTAAGGCAAACGACAGGGCTACGCTGCTGAATCTTATGGTGGGGCTTAACGGCTATACTCTGTGTTCCGGCATTATCTGTGAAAGCCTGAACGGCTCCGATTACTGCGCTGTGAAGCTAAGATCCGGGGAAGTGATGACTATTGGGTATCTGAAACGCAAAGGCGTGGCTCTCAGCCCTCTGGGGCAGAAATATCTGGAAGAAATTAAGAAAATGCCCAGTGCGGAAAGGTGAACTGTTTTATACAGGTTTGCCCTTGACAAATAAAAAAACTGCCACTAAGATAAGAAAGTAAGACTACGGTTACTTTTCACGGGTCAGGAATGCGCATTTACTGCGCATTCTGTGAGAACATGATTCAGGTGTGAGGGGCGATTTTTGCGAAGCAAACTTTAAATATCGTCCCGAATCGTTGCTATGAGCGGCTCCCAAGCCGTGAATAGTAACAGACTACGGAAGGTGATACGGCCCTTTGCAGAGAGGAACTGTCTGTGAAGGGCTTTTTTAAGGAGACGCATTATGAGCAGAGAACTTGCAAAAACGTACGACCCGAAAGGGATTGAGGACAGGCTTTATCAGAAGTGGATGGACAGGAAGTATTTTCATGCAGAGGCAGATCATTCCCGGACGCCCTTTACCATTGTGATTCCGCCCCCGAATATTACCGGGCAGCTTCATATGGGGCACGCGCTGGACAATACCATGCAGGATATTTTGATCCGTTTTAAAAGAATGCAGGGATACAATGCCCTCTGGCAGCCGGGAACAGATCACGCGAGTATTGCCACAGAGGTCAAGATTATTGAGAAGCTGAAGGAAGAAGGCATTAATAAAGAAGACCTTGGCAGGGAGGGATTTCTGGAACGTGCATGGGACTGGAAGAAGGAATACGGCGGGCGTATTATCAGCCAGCTTAAGAAGCTGGGGTCTTCCTGCGACTGGGACAGAGAACGGTTCACCATGGACGAGGGCTGCAACAAGGCGGTTACGGAAGTATTCTGCAAGATGCACGAAAAAGGATGGATATATAAAGGAAGCCGAATTATCAACTGGTGCCCGGTGTGCAACACTTCCATTTCCGACGCGGAAGTAGAGTATGCAGAGCAGGCAGGCCATTTCTGGCACATCAAATATCCGGTTATTGAGGAGGATGGAAGCGTCAGCAAAGAGCGGTTTGTGGAATTTGCAACCACAAGGCCGGAGACTATGCTGGGGGATACTGCGGTTGCGGTAAACCCGGAGGATGAAAGATATAAGGACATTATAGGCAGAAAGCTGATGCTGCCTATTGTCAACAGGGAAATTCCCGTGGTAGCTGACGCTTATGTGGATATGGAATTTGGAACCGGCGTTGTGAAAATCACGCCTGCCCACGACCCTAATGACTTTGAGGTGGGAAGGCGCCATCATCTTCCCGAAGTCAATATATTGAACGACGATGCCACCATCAATGAAAATGGCGGCAAATTCTGCGGCATGGACCGTTATGAGGCCAGGAAAGCAATTGTAAAAGAACTGGATGAGATGGGACTGCTGGTAAAGATTGAGGACTACTCCCACAATGTGGGAACCCACGACCGCTGTAAGACCACCATTGAGCCGATGATTAAGCAGCAGTGGTTCGTTAAAATGGACGAACTGATTAAGCCTGCTGTGGAAGCAGTAAAAAGCGGCGATATCCAGCTTATCCCCAGCCGTATGGAAAAGACTTATTTCAACTGGACAGACAATATCAGGGACTGGTGCATCTCCCGTCAGCTCTGGTGGGGGCACAGGATTCCGGCATATTACTGCGATAAATGCGGGGAAGTTGTGGTAAGCCCGCAGAAGCCGGAAAAGTGTCCTAAATGCGGACATGAACATTTTACCCAGGACCCGGATACGCTGGACACCTGGTTTTCCTCCGCACTGTGGCCTTTTTCAACCCTGGGCTGGCCGGAACAGACAGAGGATCTGAAGTATTTTTATCCCACAGATGTACTTGTGACAGGATATGATATTATTTTCTTCTGGGTAATCCGCATGATTTTCTCCGGCTTTGAGCAGATGGGGGAAAAACCCTTTAAGACGGTACTGTTCCATGGCCTTGTAAGGGATTCCCAGGGACGGAAGATGAGTAAATCCTTAGGCAATGGCATTGATCCCCTTGAAATCATTGACCAGTACGGCGCGGACGCGCTGCGTCTGACGCTGATTACCGGAAATGCGCCGGGCAACGATATGCGTTTCTACTATGAGAGAGTGGAAGCCAGCAGGAATTTTGCCAATAAGATATGGAACGCCTCCCGGTTTATTATGATGAATATGCCGGAAGAAGGGCTTAAGACAGAGACTCCTTCTTTAGAGCCTGTGGACAAATGGATTCTTTCCAAATTAAACAGACTCATCAAAGAGGCCACTGACAATATGGAAAACTTTGAACTGGGTATTGCGGTGCAGAAGGTTTATGATTTCATCTGGGATGAGTTCTGTGACTGGTATATTGAGATGGTAAAGCCCAGACTTTATAATTCGGATAATCAGGACAGCAAGGACGCGGCGCTCTGGACCTTAAAGACAGTACTCATTGACGCGCTCAAACTTCTCCACCCTTATATGCCTTTTATTACGGAGGAAATTTTCTGTACCCTGCAGACAGAAGAGGAATCCATCATGATTTCCAAGTGGCCGGCGTATCAAAAGCAGTGGAACTTTGAAAAGGAAGAAAAAGACATTGAAATCATCAAGGAAGCGGTAAGAGGTATACGGAATGTCCGTACGGAAATGAATGTGGCTCCCAGCCGGAAAGCCCAGGTTTTTGTTGTCAGTGAAAATGAGGATATCATCAATGCCTTTACCGAAGGCAGGCTGTTCTTCAAATCTCTTGCCTATGCTTCGGAAGTGACCATCCAGAAGGACAAGGAGGGCATTGGGCAGGATGCGGTTTCTGTTGTGATTGCCAATGCCACCCTGTACATTCCCTTTGCGGAACTGGTGGACATCCAGCAGGAAATTGAACGGTTAAAGAAAGAAGAACAGAGGCTGGACGGGGAACTTGCCAGAGTGAACGGTATGCTGAACAATGAAAGATTTATGTCCAAAGCGCCGGAAGCAAAGATTGTCCAGGAGCGAGAAAAGCTGGAGAAGTATACCCGGATGATGGAACAGGTAAAGAGCCGCCTGGGACAGCTACAGTAATTTATGCGGAAAAGATTGCGAAAGGTATATCCCGGCATATGCAAAAGAGGATGAAAGAGCAGGTCATGCAGACCTATACAGAAGCGGAAAATTATATTATGGGGATCCCCAAATTTGTCCCAGGACGCACCCTTAAGGATACGGAACGGCTCCTTCGGCAGATAACCGGGGATTCCATAAAAAGCAGAGTCATCCATATAGCAGGCACAAACGGAAAAGGTTCCGTTTGTGCTTATTTGCGCTCCATTATTATGGAAAGCGGGGGCACAGTGGGGATGTTCATCTCTCCCCATCTGGAAACCATGCGGGAGAGAATCTGCATTGGAAGGGAATGGATTGCAGAAGAAGAGTTTGCAATGGTCTTTGACAGGGTTATGCAGGCGGCGGTAAAGGAAAGAAAACAGGGATACAGTTTCCCGTCTTTCCCGGAATTCCTTTTTCTCATGGCAATGTGTTTTTTCGGGCGGAAAAATCCCGATTACATTATTCTGGAAACAGGTATGGGAGGAAGACTGGATGCCACCAACTGTATTGCCAATCCCAGGGTATGTGTGATTACGGAAATCGGATATGACCACATGCAGTATCTGGGAAATACGATTGAAAAGATAGCGGCGGAAAAAGCGGGAATCATTAAGCAGGGAGTTCCGGTGGTTTTTGTCGATAAGCGTCCGGAAAGCACGGCGGTTTTGGCCGAATATGCAAAAAAAGCAAAAAGTCCCGTGATTATACTCAAAAAAGATGATATTTTAGATGTGAATATAAACAATAAAACCATTGATTTTTCTCTTCATACTGGTTATTATAATTATGTTAGTCTTTTTCTGGATACGCCTGCGCTGTATCAGACAGAAAACGCCTCGCTGGCAGTTGCAGCGGCACAGGCGCTTATGGATGAAAAGATTACGCCGGACGCAGTAAGGAAAGGGCTGTGGGCAGAACGCTGGCCGGGAAGGATGGAGGAGGTCTTACCTGGTGTTTACTTAGACGGCGCCCACAATGAAGACGGGGTTGAGGCGCTTCTGGATACTGTCAGAAATGACGGATGCAGGGGAAGAAGGTTTTTACTGTTCGGGGCAGCGGCAGACAAGCGGTACGATAAAATGATACAGAAAACCGCAGAAGCAGGGCTTTTTGAAAAGACGGCCGTGACCGTGATAAAGTCGGACAGAAGCGCTTCCATAGATGAACTGAAAGTGATTTGGGAGAAGTATAAAGCAATAGCATACAGTTTTTACAATGACGCCGGAGAGGCTCTCGGAGCGCTCTTAGCTGATAAAGGAAGGGATGATATCATCTACATTGCCGGTTCATTGTATTTGGTCGGACAAATAAAGTCCCTGATAAGGAGATCCCAGAATGATAGATTTTGAAGAGGAATTGAAGAAATTTCATCCCAGCCTTGAAGTGGAGGATGCGGAAGAGGCTATCTATGGCCAGGATTTGACAGATATGGCAGATTTACTGATAAAAATGGTAGAGAAGACTAAAACGGAAGAAGAATAAGGAGAGACGGCATGAATTGTTATAATTGTGGGTGCCGTCTGTCGGAATATGATTTTTGTACGGGATGCGGCGTGGATGTAACCATTTATAAGAAGATTATGTTCATGTCCAACCGTTTTTATAATGACGGGCTGGAAAAGGCTTCGGTAAGAGATTTGTCCGGGGCAATTATCAGTTTGCGGCAAAGTATAAAATTTAATAAGAATAATATCGACGCCAGAAACCTGCTGGGGCTGGTTTATTTTGAAATGGGCGAGGTAGTCACCGCTTTGCAGGAGTGGGTCATCAGCAAGAACCTCCGTCCCAAGAAAAATATTGCGGATGATTATATTAATATGATACAGGCCAACCAGACCAGGCTTGACGCAATCAACCAGACGATTAAAAAGTACAACCAGGCGCTCATGTACTGTTATCAGGACAGCCAGGATCTGGCAGTGATACAGCTTAAAAAGGTTTTGTCCTATAACCCCAAATATGTGCGCGCCCACCAGCTTCTTGCACTTCTTTACATTAATGCGGAAGAGTGGGAAAAGGCCCAGAAGGAACTGCAGAAATGCAGCCAGATAGATACGAACAATACAGCCACCCTGCGTTACATGCGTGAGGTGGAGCATATGCTGATGCCGGAGGAACCGGCCAAGAATACACCCAGGAAAAAAAAGACAGCAGAAAATGTGGTGCGCTATCAGAGTGGGAATGAGACAATTATCCAGCCTGTTAACGTGAAGGAATCCAAGGGAGTTTCTTCCCTGCTTAATTTAGGGATAGGGGTAATTATTGGAGTGGCGATTGCATGTTTCCTGATTCTGCCCAGTCAGATTCAGAATGCCAAGGCAGGCATCAATGACGAACTGCGTATGGTAAGCGAGCAGTCTGACGCCAAGACTGCCACCATAGACGAGCTGGAACAGAAGGTACAAAAGCTGACAGATGAAAAAGCAGCCCTTGCGGAGGAACTTGCCGCCAGCCAGGAAACCGATGACACACTGAAAGCAACGGACGGGCTGATGATGGCAGCAGGCGCTTATCTGGAGGCGCCTGATGATATAGAGAAGATTGCCGGATATCTGGAGGCACTGGCGGCGGAAGATGAAAGCAGCGAAGCGGAAAATGGGGAAAATGCTGAAGACAATAGGTCGGAAAGCTTTGTGGCGCTTTACGACAATCTGGTAAAAGCGGTAGGGCCAAGGCTGGCGGATTATTATTATAATATTGGACGCACAGCTTATTTCGACGAAGACTACGATACATCAATTCCCAATCTGCAATGGGCATACCAGTATAACAGCGCTAACAATGAAGCCCTGTTTTATCTTGGGAACAGCTACCGCGGCATAGGGGAACTTGATACGGCAAAAGAGATTTATGCGCAGGTAATTGATAACTTCCCGGGAACCAGGACAGCGGCACAGTCGGAGACAAACCTGGCGGAAATCAACAACGCGGAACAACAAAACTAAAGCGTGTTTGAGAATCAAAGTAATAGAATCAGTCAAATACAAAAGAGGACAGACTTTTTGGGTTTGTTCTCTTTTTTTATATAAGTAGGAAATTGTGGCGACGTAAAGGACGTATCAGGAAAGGGGAATAGGCATGGAAGAAAACTTTAAAGTAATTGAAAATTACCTGATGGTCAAAATGCCTGAGGAGGTGGACCATCACAAATCCATTTACATAAGCAGGACGGCGGACGAGTATATAATGAAGGAAGGGGTGGGAAATGTAGTTTTTGATTTTGAGGACACACGGTTTATGGACAGCTCAGGAATCGGGATTATTATCGGGCGATATAAAAAGATATCCTATTTCGGGGGAAAAGTATATGCCATTAATATTGATACGAGAATTAAAAAGACACTGATGATTTGCGGTTTACATAAAGTTATAGAAATCATGGAATGAGGTAAAATATGGAAACAGGACAAAGAACAGAAAGCAGGATGAAAAATCATGTCATCCCAAGAAACGAAATGAAGATACAGTTTGACGCACTATCTATAAATGAGGCATTTGCCAGACTGGCGGTTGCGGCTTTTGTAGCGCCCTTAAATCCCACCATGGAAGAAATATCAGACATCAAGACAGCAGTTTCGGAGGCCGTTACCAATGCCATTATACATGGCTATGACGGGGAATTTCCGGGGGAGAATCCGCAGGAGGGGCAGCAGGGAGAGACAAACCAGGTTTTCCTGCACTGTCTTATGGATGAGGATGTGTTGCATGTGGAAATCCGGGATACAGGAAAAGGAATCGAAAATATTGAACAGGCAATGGAACCTCTTTTTACCACCAAACCGGAGATGGACAGGTCCGGGATGGGATTTGCCTTTATGGAAGCCTTTATGGATGATTTAGAAGTAGTGTCCCAGCCGGGATGCGGTACAGTAGTGCTTATGAAGAAAAAGCTGGGAACTACTTCATGGATTCGGCAAGAGGAATGAACCATGACGGAGAATGCAGTACTAATCGAAAGGGCACAGGCTGGAGAAAAAGAAGCAAGAGAGGTACTGATAGAGCAGAATCTGGGACTGGTGCGCCACATTGTAAAGCGGTTTTCCGGGAGAGGTTATGAGACGGAAGACCTGTTCCAAATCGGCGTCATCGGACTGATTAAATCTATAGACAAATTTAATACAAGCTATGATGTGAAATTTTCTACCTATGCAGTTCCCCTTATTACAGGGGAAATCAAGCGTTTTCTGAGGGACGACGGCATGGTGAAAGTATCACGAACCCTCAAAGAAAACGGTATGAGGGTGAAGTATGCCAGGGAGCGCCTTGGCAATAAGCAGAACCGGGAACCTACCCTTGAAGAGGTTGCCAGGGAAGCAGCCCTTACTGTAGAGGAAGTGGTGCTGGCTATGGAGGCCAACGTGCAGGTGGAGTCTATTTATAAGTCTGTTTATCAAAATGACGGCAATGAAATATTCATGGTAGACCAGCTTGCAGACGAAAAGGCCAATGAACAGGAAACGGTCTTAAATCATCTTGTGGTGCATCAGCTTATAAATGGTCTGCCCCAGAAAGAACAGAAGCTGATTAAGATGCGCTATTATCAGGAAAAAACCCAGACAGAGGTGGCCAGGGTTTTGGGGATAAGCCAGGTGCAGGTCAGCAGGATGGAGAAGAAAATCCTCCTCACAATGAGAGAAAAATTTAATGAAATTCATTAGTTGACATGATTTCGGGAATATAGTAAGGTATAACATGTCAATCAATTTCTTGAAGTTCCCGAAAGGGTGTTGTATTAGGATACAGGTATACCAATGAAGAAAAGAAAAGTTTTTGTTTTAATATTAAGTATGGCAATTTTGCTCCAGTCCGGTCTGGGCGTATGGGCCTCAGAGCTTACAGGGGAAGATATTCTGGAAACAGAGCAGGAGATATCCGGCGGGGAAGATTCCGGGGAAAAGAATACAGCCGATGAATCACAGGAGAAAACAGATACGCAAGACGATGCTTTTGGTGAGGAGGGAAAAGACTCCAAAGATGAGGACGGCGCACAGGAAAAGGCCCAGGATGAGAATTCCAGGGAAGGGGATTCGAAAGAAGATGCTTCCGCGGAAGGAACTGACGGGGAAGAGATTCCTGTGGAGGATGAGGAAAGTGAGGGGACTGACGGGGAAGGCGCTCCCAGAGAAGATGCCGGGGAGGAGGAACCTGATGGGGACGACCAGGAACTGCAGGAGTATATTAATGAAGCAAAGCAGGCGCTTAGTGAAATTGCAGGTAAGAATACCCTGATGGCAATTGTATACCTGTGCGACAGCTATGCAGTGAAGAGTACGCCCGATATAAACGGGGAAACAGTTGTCAATGCCGTTTCAGGAACCACAGTAGTAATTAACGGCATGGAACTGGATGAAGAGTACAATGTCTGGTTTAAGGCGGCCGTGGAATCCGGCGGCGGTTCTTATACTGGTTACATAGAAAAGATTTACCTTGCTTATTCCAATGAGATGCTTCTTGCCTGGGAAGAAAACTATTTTCCCCAGACGATGTTTGCCGCAGAAAGCATAAATGACAGGGAAATAGCCATGTTCCCGGCTTCTTACCAGGACAAATTAAGAGCCTTAAAGCGGGCCCATCCCAACTGGATTTTTGTACCCCAGAATACAGGGCTTAGCTGGGACAAGGTGGTCAGTGAGGAGTGCTTCAGGGATAGAAGTTTAATCAGCACTTCTATGGGAGAGGAATACCGGAAAGAATACCACAGCCCCAATTGGGATTATGCATCGGAGGCTGCCATTAAGTATTATCTGGATCCGAGAAACTTTTTTGATGAGGTAAGGATATTCCAGTTTGAGCAGCTTACCTACAATCCTTCCTACCATTCCCAGAGTGCAGTGCAGAATATTTTAGATGATACCTTTATGAGCGGCGCACTGCCGGGGGCAGGCAGAAAATATTCGGAAGCTTTTTATGAGATTGGGGTTTCGTTGAAAGTCAGCCCCTTTCATCTGGCATGCCGCGTCTACCAGGAACAGGGACAAGGGAAATCCGCGCTGATTTCCGGCAAATATAAAGGATATGAAGGATATTATAATTATTTTAACATAGGAGCATCGGGCAGTACGGTAGAAAAGGTAATAGAGTCAGGGCTTAAAAAAGCGAAGGAAATGGGATGGAATACGCCCTACGCCGCACTCAAAGGCGGTGCGCAGGTTATCTCAAAAGATTATATTTTAAGAGGACAGGATACCCTTTATCTGCAGAAATTTGATGTGGATAACAGCGACAATTCTCTGTTTGTCCATCAGTATATGCAGAACATCAGGGCGCCTTATTCAGAATCAAAAAAGGTAAAGGATGCCTATACAAAATCGGGGGCCCTTGAAAATACTTTCGTGTTCAAGATTCCGGTTTATAAAGACATGCCCTCTGGCGCATGTCCGGTACCTGTGCCCCAGCCTACCGCGAAGCCAACGGCAAAACCTACCGCAAAGCCTACAGCGAAACCGACTGCAAAGCCTACGGCTGTACCAACTGCGAAACCGACTGCGAAGCCTACGGCGAATCCCACTGCAAAGCCTACGGCGGCACCTACAGCAAAACCGACTGTGGCGCCTGTGGCCGGGGCAACACCGGAACCGACTGCAAAGCCCACCGCCGTGCCAACGGCGAAGCCTACAGCAGAGCCGGACGGGAAAGCAACGCCAGCGCCAACAGTGAAGCCGTCAGAGGCAGACGGGCAGGACCCGGATAGCACCGCAAAACCTACATCAGGGCCTGAGGAGGAAATCCCAAAGTCCACCACAACACCTGATTTAAAACCGACTGCGGTACCCACTGCCGAGCCTACAGCAAAACCGACTGCAGCACCAACGGCGGCACCTACAGCAAAACCGACTGCGGCGCCAACGGCGGCACCTACAGCAAAACCTACTGCGGCACCCACCGCGAATCCTACAGCGGCGCCCACAGCAAAACCTACAGCGGCACCCACAGCGAAACCCACTGCGGCACCTACCGCGGCGCCAACGGCGAAACCCACTGCGGCACCCACCGCAAATCCAACAGCGAAGCCAACGGCGGCACCCACTGCAAAGCCCACCGCAGCGCCAGCCGCAAAATCGGAGACGGGGACAGGACAGGGCAGTCAGGGAATATCCTCTGGGGATAATGGTCAGAGTAACAGTGGGACAGAAAAGCCTGCGGCGGCAAGCACGGCTGTGCCTGTAAGCCCTGCGCCTGTTTTGCAGGAACCAGATAAAACGGATTCCAATACCAGTTCTGGGGGTGTGACTGTAACAGCGCCGACGCCTAAACCCCAGACGGCGCCCAAAGATAAGAATACACTTACAATTGACATGAGTAAAACAGACATGATTTACTCCCAGACCTTGAAGCAGATAAAAGATCAGGGAATGGAAGTGGTTCTCAATATGAGCGATGAAATAAGCTGGACTATCCATGGAAATACTATGGAAAGCGATGACCTGCAGGATGTGGATATGAAAGTGGAAATGGGCAGAAGTAACATACCAAAGAGCAGGCTGGAAGTATTTGTCTCCGGGGAGAGATACGTAGAAATGTCACTGGCCCACGATGGGGAGTTTGGTTTTACAGCAGTGCTTTCTGTGAAACTGGAAAATGCGCAGCCTTCAGAGTATGCAAATTTGTTCTATTATAATGAGGAGGCAGATGAATTTGAATTTATGTGTGCTTCCCAGATAAACAGCACAGGCAGTGCGGCATTTGAGTTTAGTCATGCTTCAGACTATGTGATTATTTTAAGCGCAGAAACCATGGAGGGACTGGTGGATGAGAAAGAAGAGGCATTAGAGGAAGTAAAGACGCAGGAAGCGGCGGCCCTGGCGCAGGCAAAAGAAGAGCTGCCTGCCAAAGAACCCGGCAAGGCGGCAGGAATCATAGCCCTGATTGTTTTAGGCAGCGCGGCTCTTGGGATAGGGGCGTTCTTGATTTTTAAGAAAAACGATGACGAATAGACATCAGTTGTCTGATAAAAGTATCTTTGCAAGTTCCAGTTGCCAGCTTTGCACATGGATGGGTTCAATCTCATCCGTTGCCATTTTGCAGAAGTACGCAAAGTGTTATGAAGTTATTAACAGAACTGCCGTCGAAGCATTACGGCGCGGGCATTAATGATTTTAACCTTCTTTTTAAAATAGGCTATAAAAAAGGTTTTTTATAGCCTATTTCAAAATTGTATTTCTCTAAATAATATCCTTTGCCTCATTTTGTATTTGTTGCAGAAATGCACTGGAGGCTCTCGAAAGAACCTGATATTTTTTCCAAATAATGCAGAGTTCTGCCTCTAATGTTGGAGAAAGCGGCTTAAAACATAAATTGCTGTCCCCTGTTGTGTTAATCAGTTTGTCCAATGCAATCACATATCCAAAGCCTTTTTTGACAAATTGCGCTGCGTTGTAAATCAGATCGTAAGTTGCAACGATATTGAGTTTTGAAATATCAGCCTTTAGCCAGTGGAACATTTCTGCATTGATAGAGGTCTGATGGGATACAATCAGGGGTTTATCCCACAAATCTTCTGCAAAGATTGCTTCTTTTTCTGCCAAAGGACTGTCCTTGCGCATCAAGACACCCCATAGGTCTTTTTGCGAAAGTTTGAGGTAATCATATTTGTCAATATCTGCTTCTCCAACTAACAATCCGAAGTCAATCAAACCCTTATCCAGTTTTTCCATAACACGTTCAGCATCGCCGCTGTAAATGTGGTAATGAATGAGCGGGTGTTTTTTCTGTAAATTCTGAGCTGCCTGAGCCAAAAAGGATATGCTTTCGGTTTCTCCGCAGCCGATATAAATATCGCCATTGATATTCTCGTTAGAGGATGTCAGTTCTGCTTTTGTTTTTTCCATTAAATCAACTAATTCTTCCGCACGTTTACGAAGCAGCATTCCGTCCTCTGTCAGTGTAACTTTCTTACTTCCACGTATGAGTAGCTGTTTCCCTAGTTCTTCTTCCAAATCTTTTAGTTGCCTGGAAAGCGGCGGCTGTGTCATGCGGAGTGCCTCTGCCGCTTTTGTGATACTTTCTTCCCTTGCGACCGCAAGAAAATATTGCAATACCCGAATATCCAAGTGAAAATCCTCCTTAATTAAATCTTTATCTAAACAATAACAAAAAAACACATACTTTTCAAGTATGGAAAACCATTCTATATATGTATTTGATATTATATGTAAAAAAACTTATTATAATAGCTGGAGATAGTTCGCAATATGGAGAATGGAGGATTTACATGCCGGATTTAAGTACATATAAAAAAGAAATGAAGGACGTGTTGCAAAGACTGGTGAAAACAATGCCAGCATATAAAGAATTGCAATTTTTTGTGAAATGTGTTATCAATCATTACCTGGCAGACCTGGAGAAAAATAATTCCAATATTGTTGTGATTGGTTCCAACATTCCGGAGGAATTAGTCCTTGTGCAGGGTAAAATGCCCTACTGGATTTTAGGCGGAAGCAGGGTAAGTTCCATGTGGGCGGATGACATTGTGCCAAGAGATACTGATCCAGTCAGCAGATCAGGGCTTGGATATGTTCTTTCTGGTTTTGCGGAAAAATCATTGATTTTGATACCTCTGGTCAGTGATAGTACAAGAAAACTTGCTTATATCCTCAAATCAAGGGGATTAAAGGTACATACCTGTCATTTTCCGCCTGTGAAAGACGCTCAGACGTTTTTGGAATGGAGGCGGCAATACGAAGCGTGCCGGGATGCGATTGCGCTGCATCTGAAAAGGCCATTGACAAAACGAGCCCTGCAAAAGTCTAAGGAACGGATTTCTATGGCAAAAATGCAGATACAGGATTTTATGGAGGTATCACAGGATACGCTGAACGGAACAAGTAGAATGTTCATTTTAGGCAGCTATTATTGTGCGGACAACCTTTCGGAATGGAACTTTCAGTTGGAATGCCTGACTGCAAGACTGCGAAGGGAGCATAAGCGCCAGAACAGTGGAAAGAGTAAGGTTTTGCTGCTTGGCTCTCCGATTTATTTCCCTAATTACAAGGTCCCATTTTTGATTGAGGAATCCGGGCTTGAATTACTTTGGCAGGCGGATTATACGACGCTTTCCATGCAGGGTTATACCGGGCTGGAACAGATGCGGAAAGAGCATGTGGCAGATATTTTTTATAGGAATGATACTTCTCCAGCCTATGTAAAAAACGATTCGCTGTATGAACGCATTGAAAAACTGCTTACGGAAAAAGAGATAGACGGTGTTGTTTATCATGTCCTGAAAGGACAGATTGAGTATGACTTTGAATTAGGGCATTTTGAGGAATTGTTTGAAAAGCTGAATATTCCGGTATTCCGGCTGGAAACAGATTACAACTATCAGGATATAGAACAGCTTCGTATCCGGTTGGAAGCATTTTCGGAAATTCTGAACCAGCGCAGATACAGAAGATTTGGAAAGGAAACGGTGGCAGTATGAAAGGGAGAAAAATCGGGACAGCGGTTGTATGTGCCATCTGTGCGTTTTTGATTGTGTCAGCTTTTTTTGCAAAGGATTTTGTTCTGTATGATTTTCATATGAATGTTCCGGACTACCATTATGCAAAAACGGAAGAAGAAAAACCTCTGTCCGTTGATACTTCTGTATGGTTTACCTATGGAGATGGTGGAAAGGCAGTTTATTACGGGATAAATGAGGAAATTCCGGAAGAAAGCCTGACAGTCTATGCTCTTACGCAGACAGGAGAGATTTCCATAACCAACGGCAATGAAAATCCGATCAGGCAGGATTCATTGGGACATTTTATTGCAGCGGCCCCTATGATGGAGCTGGATATAGACGGAGACGGAAAGGCGGAGAAGGTCTATGATTATGCACGGGCAGATTTGGGAGCAAATGCCTTTAATCCTGCACCACAGAGATTTCTGACAGCGGAAATTCCGTTTGAGCTGGTGTTTGCAGAGCGTAAGTATATCATGGTCTATTACAGAAATGAGATTCTGAAGAATGCGGAGGTTCTTGTGACCTCTTATAACGGGGAACAAAAAAGATACCGGACGGATGAACACGGGTGGATTCAGGGACTTCGGGGCAGGGATATACGGGAGGGATTTACGGCGTCTTATTCCCCGGACGGAATACTTGTATACCGCATGCATTACGCATTGGAAGATTACCCATACTTTTCTCCTCATTTTTTTGCGGCTCATATTCCGTTAGGGATTATTTTTGCCCTGACAGCTTTCGGAATTGTGGCAGTCCATGGAATACGGAAACGGATGGCCGGGAGCGACCCGGCTTATGAAATCTGTTCCAGGGAACGGGTGGGGATTTATCCAGGTACCCTGCGGCAGAAAACAGATTCTAAATTTTTACTGGTACGTTGGCTGTGTCTTTTTTCCGGAATGTTTTTATGGACCTATGCCGGAAAACTGATTCATCAGGGGCAGGTATTGAATGAAATTTCCATCCCGGTATTCAGCTGTCCCTTTAATCTGGATCAGCCAGTAGAGGTGCCATGTTATTATTTGTCCCATCTTCCTGCTTTGTTTGGGCGGTTTGGTGCGGATTTTCCCATACGCAACATGGTGTATGCCGTAATATTCCTGGCGACAACACTTTTATGCTTTGTGTTTCTTGGCAGGATTCTCTGCGGTTTCTTATGCCCCGCAGGTCTTTTGCAGGATTTAATGGATAAGCTGCGGCAGGCATTACATATCCGGCCCATTGTAGTCACGGACAGAATGAACCGGTTTCTGCAGCCTGTCAAATGGGTATGGATTATTCTGTTTTTAGGTTTTGCGTTTACAGGAAGGGATTTTTGCGACATCTGCCCGTTAAAGGGCTTTGCGACTGCTCAGGGAGGCTATTGGACAAATCTGTATCTTGGCGGTTTTTTTGCCATAGTGATACTGGTGGGCAGTTTTTTTATCAAACGATTCTGGTGTATTATCTGTCCCATGGGGTACCTGATGGGGCTGTTTAAAAGGTTCAATCTGTTCAAGCTTAAAAAGGATTGTACTTCCTGCACGGAATGCGGCGCCTGTTACCATGCCTGTCCCATGCGGATCAAAAGCATTTATACGGAAAGAGAAAAAACAAATGTGCAGACTGTTGACTGCATGATGTGCGGTGAGTGCATCCATAAATGCCCGGAGGACAATGCGCTGTGCATGACCTTTTGCGGAAAGACCATTTATCACTCATCCAGGAAAACCTTTATGTCAAAGTTTGCCGTAAAAGACAGAAAAAATGATGGCACGAATAACGAACAGGAAGGAGAAGAGTAAAGATATGTCAGAAACCATACAGTCCGGACACCGGCGGCAGGAGTTGTTTATCAAAAAGTCAACAAGGGTAGCGGCCTCTTATCTGAACCGGGCAAAAGCACTTTCTGAAATGCCGGAAGCCGCAAAGCCTTTCTTTAATGTACTGGAAGATACTTATGTGAAACTGCGGGAACTGTCGGAGAAAGAGAGCAGAAAAACCATAGGCACGCTGTGTGTTATGGTTCCTTCGGAACTTATCTATGCCGCAGGGGCTGTACCAGTGCGTTTGTGTTCCGGCAGCTATACCGCATACTCCATTGGGGATGACACCATTCCCCGTGATGCCTGTCCTCTGGTAAAAGCTGTCATGGGCTTTGGAGAAATCAAGGCATTGCCGGTGTTTGAGCAATGCTCCCTTCTTGTAGCGCCTGTCACCTGTGACTGCAAAAAGAAACTGGCAGGGGTGATTGACTCTGTAAAGAATACGGTTCCTCTCCATATCCCGCCGCTGAAAAAAGAGGATGCGGATACGGAGGTGTTCCTGCGGGAACTGTACCGTCTGATACCGGTTCTGGAAGGCGCGACAGGCAGGGAGATTACGGCAGGCTCTCTGGCTCAGGGAATCAATATAGTGGGAGAGGCCCAGTATGAAATGTCAGAGTTTTTATGGTATCGCAGGCATGATCCGGCGCTCCTGCATGGAACGCAGGTGATGGCGATTATGAACGCTTATTCTTATATGCCGGCAGACGCATGGGCCAGACAAATGCACAGGTTGAACAGGGAGATGAAGTCACGGCTGGAACAGGGGAAATTTGTCAGCAGGAAGAACCAGCCCCGCATTCTTGTAACGGGCTCTCCCATCGCATTTCCAAATCTGAAGATTCCGCTGTTGATAGAAGAAATGGGCGGAATCCTTGCGGCAGATGAAACCTGTATGGGAGAACGGGGGCTGTATGACCCGGTATCGGTCATTGATCCTGGTTTTGACGGTATGATGCGTGCTCTTGCCTCCAGATATACAAAGCCCTGTACCTGCCCGGTGTTTGTGGATAACAGCCAGAGGGTATACCGGATCAGGCAGATGATCAGGGAGCATAAGATTCAGGGAATCATATATCATGTGCTGCGGGGGTGTCTGGTCTATGATTATGAATATCAGATTATGGAAGAGGAAATGGGGAAGCTGAATGTACCCATTATCCGTGTAGAGAGCGATTACAATGAGGAAGATGTGGAGCAGCTCCGTATCCGGATAGAAGCATTTATTGAATTGATAAAATTAAAAGAGTATGCAGACCTTCAGGGCTGGAAAAATCTGAACAAAAATAAAAGAAAGTGAGTGATCTCTATGGGAAAATATTACCTTGGACTGGATGGCGGTTCCACTTATCTGAAAGCCGCCTTTCTGAAGGATGGAAAGATCGTCAATACTGTGGTATTGCCTACAGGGATTGACAACAGCGCTACGGCTAAAAAGATTGTGGCTGCCCTGTGTAAAAAATATGAAATCAACCGCAGTGATATCGGTTACATCATGGCCACCGGTTACAGCCGCAAAATCCTTGACGTTGCTGATGATGATATTTCTGAGATTACGGCTCATGCTTATGGAGTACGGCTGACAGCGCCAAAAGAGTACAATCCCGGTATGGTTGTGGATATAGGCGGACAGGACAGCAAGATTATCTATCTGGATGGAAACTACAATGTAAAGAATTTTACCATGAATGACAAATGCGCTGCGGGAACGGGAAAATTTATGGAAGTAATCGCGCAGATACTGGAAACCACCATAGACCAGGTGGGGCCTCTTTCTCTGGAAAGCACCGCGCCCTGCGACATCAACAGTACCTGTGTGGTGTTTGCCCAGTCTGAGGTAATCTCTCTTGTGGCGAGAAAGTCTGACAGGCGTGATATTCTGGCAGGAATGCATCTGTCCATGGCAAAGAGGATTATAAAAATGATAAAAAAATCCGAGAAAGGCGGGGATATTCTGATGACGGGAGGCGGGGCGTTGAATATCGGCATCCACAGGGCTTTTGAGGAAGAAATGATGAGGGATGTTTATGTGGCGAAGTATCCGCAGTTTAATGGCGCAGTGGGCGCAGCCCTGATTGCCAGTGAGAGAGGTGGCGCATGAGTTCATTGTGGATTGTCCCCGCCCTTACAACCGCTGTTTCTGTTGGGCTTGGATGCGGAACCTGCTGCAGCCCGATTATCAGTACATTTCTTTCCACTTATGTGGTGTCCCACGCAGGCAGTGTGAAAAAGGGACTGTTATCGTTTGTGAGCTTCTTTACCGGAAAGATGGTTAGTGTGTCTTTGCTCTGTGTAATCTCCGCATTGGTAAGCAGGCAGTTTATCAGTGCTGACGGTTATATTGGTTCTTTTAATCTGCGGCTGTTTTCCCAGGCAGCCATGAGTGTGACTGGCGTGGTAATGGTAATACGCTGGATATTTGAATGGAAGAAGGGAAAGAAATGCGGCGGCTGTAAGCAGTGTGGGAAATCAGAAGGGAAATCCGGAGTTGTTCCTATGTTGATGGCAGGTCTGACTTATGGCATGACACCTTGTGCACCACTGCTTTTGATGATTGGATACTGCTTCACTCTGTCTGTTCCACTGGCGGCACTGACAGGTATTACATTCAGTCTTTCCAGTATGGTAAGCCCTGTTTTACTGTTGGTGGTCGTGACAGGTACGCTTTCAAAAAAGATGAGGAGAGAGATACCGGATGCGGTGAAATGGTTCCGACTGGCATCTTATGTATTGCTTATGATTATGCCCTTTGTGTTTAAGGAATAGAAAAAGGAGAGTATGATGATGAATATTTTGGTTTTAAGCGGAAGTCCCCGTGCGAAAGGGAATACAAAACAAATGGTTGATGCTTTTCGGGAGGGTGCTGAGGTGGCGGGGCATCTTTTTAATTTTACATTGAATACTTTTTAGGTATGAAAAACTATATTTTATATGTATTTGATATTGTATTTTATGTGGATTAAAATGTAATCAGAAGGAGGAACAAAAAGATGGCAGAAGCAAATGATCTGTATGGAAGTATATATCAGAATTTACTGGATGCGGGCTGTGACCAGCAGACAGTTAAGCAGTGCATGACATTTGTAAAGGATGGCCGGTATGTGGATATGATACCTATACTTACAAAACACAGAAAGGCTTTGCTTGGCGTGATCCATAAAGGTCAGGAGCAGATTGACTGTCTTGATTACCTGCTTTATAAGCTTAAAAAAATGTAAGGATATAAAGGAGACTGAAAATTTTTCCGCTGATGACCAATATTCGGGAAGTGTCTCCCCGTCCAATTCTGATGGTTGCCGGGGAGAATGCCCATTCTCGCTATTATTCAGAAGATGCCTATAGGGCGGCTGCCGAGCCGA
>CAMWUN010000052.1 GCA_947177425.1 uncultured bacterium | reverse complement strand
ATCACTTTCTTACGACCAGCGCAGTAAATGCGCAGGTCTGTGTGAACAGTAACCCGTTTTGTGCAGCGGCGTTTAATAAGGTACCCCATAATCCGATATAATTTATGATGGAAAAGAATCCAGAATAGAGGGAAAAATGATGAAGATAGCAGTCTGTGATGACAACAGGGAGGACCGGGGCGTACTGCGGGCGCTGCTGGAAGCCTGCGGACAGGATTTTGAAATAAGGGAGTACGGCTCCGGCGAGGGACTTTGTGCAGATATGGGTTATGTACGGGAATGCGGCATCGTGTTCCTTGACATCAACATGGAGGGGATGGACGGGCTGGAAGCGGCAAGAAAGATAAAGGCGGAAAGCCCGAAGGTACATATCGTGCTGGTTACTGCCTATGTGAACTATGCGCTGGATGGGTACAAGGTGAAGGCCAGCCGGTTCCTCTTAAAGGATGATTTGGAACAGACTCTGCAGGAGTGCCTGGATGACCTCCTGCGGGAGGAACGGGTGGTGGAGTTTGGATTTGTAGAGGGAAACGTGTGCCTGCGAGTGGATAATATTATCTATATTGAAACGAGCAGACACAAGAATGTTTTTCACACGGCGGGGCAGACATTCAGCATTTATAAGAAAATGGATGACCTGGAAGAGGAACTGAGAGACATGGGGTTTGTGCGGATACACCAGAGTTTTCTCGTTAACATGAAGTACATTGAAAAGATCAGCAGCTATGTCATGCTCCTGACCACAGGGAAGGAGATATCCGTGCCGAAGTCAAGGTATCCGGAAGTGAAGCGGCAGTACATGCTGTTTAAGGGGGCGGAGTGATTATGGGAACAGGAACGTGGATACTTTCATTTTGCATCATGGCGATAGAAGTGTGGGGGAGTGTGTATACTTTTGATACTTTTCTGGGCCGGAAGAAAAGGACTCCCTTTTATCAATACAGATTTCCAGTATATTTCACCATGATGCTTACTGCCAATATTGCAGGACATTGGATTGGCATGTGGAAACTGCCTTTATTTATCTTAGGGTATGTCCTGCTTGGCAGGATGATTTATCAGGCAGGGTGGATCCAGGGATTCTTTTTTTCTTTGCTGAATTATTGCATGATATTTTTAACTGACCTGATGATATTCTGCCTGATGGATCTATGGGGGATGCAGGGTGGAATTGGGGCAGTGCCTGCAAAGTTATCCTGGATTGTCTTTATTTCCATTTTTGGCAGTATATGGAAAGATGGGGCGGATTACAGGGAACTTACGGATAGGGAATGGCTGAAACTGGGGCTGCTGCCCCTGTTTACATTGTTTTTCATTGTGGCGATGTTTTTGCGGTGCCAGGAGCAGCCGGAAATACTGTCAATCTGCCTTTTCCTCTCTTTAGGATTAGCCGCGGTTAACTTCCTTGTTATCTGGCTGTTGCGGGAGATACTGGAGAGGGGGAAGAAAATACGGATGGGGAACGAGTCTGCCAGAAAGACAGAAAGCCAGCTTGCCCATTACCGGGATATGCAGGCGGTCTATGAACGGCAGGGCAGGAAGATGCACGATTATAAGAACCAGATAAGAACAATGCAGGTTCTGCTAAAGAAAGGTAATATGCAGGCCGCCGCCGAACTTGCGGAGCGGCTGACGGAGAGCATATCGGTAGAGATGTCGGCAGTCAATACGAACCATCCTGTCGTGAATGCAGTCCTGAACCAGAAGTTCCATGCAGCAAGGGAACAGGGGGTGTCCATGATATTCAAGGTGGGCGACATGAGCGGAATGCGGCTGGATGGGGAGAAGACGGTAATCCTGCTTTCCAACCTGCTGGACAATGCAATCCATGAATGTGTAAAGGTCGTGAAAGCAGGGCGGAAAGCTGTTATCCACATTAAGCTGGTGCAGGAGGGCGGGAAGATAATCTTTTCCGTAAAGAACCCCGTGGTGGAAAAAGTACAGGTCACGGACGGCATCGTTCTGGATTCTGGTGGAGAGATGCATGGTGTCGGTCTGTCGAACGTAAAAGCAGTGGTGGAGAAATATGGCGGCGACTTTGCCATCTCCTGTGATCAGGAAAAGTTCCAGGCAGTGGTGATGTTATAAACTTTATGGTCATTTCGTGCAAAAAATAGTCACTTGGTGCAGTACGGGTTTGAAAAGCGGGCGCATCTGCCGACTAATTTTACAGAAACAAAAGCTGCCATGTCTGGCCGGCAGCTTTTGTAAAAAAATTATCAACAATGGAGGGAGATTTAGGAATGGGAATAAATAGTGTAAATGACCAAAACTCTGCATGGGGAGCCGCTTTTCGTAACAAACCTTTAATGCTGAAAACACATATGGAAGTGAGTGCGTTTTTGGATGGGAAGATGCATAGCAATATGTCCTTACATGAGGATAGCTGTACATTGAGTTCGAATAACTCCTATCGCAACCATACGGCATATAAAGTTGAAAATGATAATAAAGAAAAGTTTTTTCTTGATTTTGGTTTTTTGATCAGAGACGAGACCAGCAGCCTGAAAGGGAGTCTCAGTGATGATAAGGATGTGGATTTTTACAATTTTTCCATACCCTTTAACCGTACTGTGCAGAATTACTTCGGGGTAGAAATCCGAATGGATATGCCGGAGGGATGCGATTACAGCCTCACCCTGTATGACGAATACGGCAATCAGGTGGGGAAGGCGCAGTGGGACGGGGAAGGCCGGAAAACACTGGAAATTCCTAACTGGGATACACAGACCAATAAATATTGCATTAAGATAGAAAACGAAAACGGGGAAGAGGTATCCCCGGATGATTATTACAAGATTAGTTTCCATGTTTCCGAAAATAAGGAGCACGGAAAAACTGACGCCATAAGGGAGGCGTTCGGAAACCTCCACAATGCATACAGCCGGAAGGACAAAAACTGGCGTGACTACCTTGATAAATATAATGCGGTTCTGAAGGAAACGGAGCAAAATTATAGAAAGGAAGTAGAGCTGCTTCACCAGAAGCAGTTTGAAAGCCTGCCGGAAGAAAAGAAGTACAAAGGCGGGCGCACGGTGGATGAACTGTTGCAGGACATGGCAGAGGGGAAGGACTTAAGCGATGCGGAACTGGAGTATGTGAAGATTTTTGCTAACCTGAAAGACATGGAAAAGGCACAGCAGAAAGCGGAACTGAAAAACAGCTTTTCAGATGACTTCATTAAGGAACTGGAAGGCATGGGTATTTCCCGTGATGATATAGAAGGGATGGTTGTAAGAATCGGAAGCAGCAAAAGTGTGACCGTGGACGGGATAGAGAATGAAGCCGTCCGGGAACAGGTGCAGAAGCTGGTGGATGAAAAGTATAGTGACCAGATGTACCGGTATTACATAGGAATTGCAGACAGTGTAGGCTCTCTATCCACTGGCACATATCAGTATGCAACAGACGTGCAGGAAGTGCGGCGTTATCTGAAAGGGGTTACGGGAGAAGACGTATCATTAGAAAATCTCTATCTGACACCCGACGGGAAGATCGGAGGGCTGCCGGAAAAAGCAGACAATCTGATTAACAAGACGAAGGGCAATGCCAAGATAGAGCGGGTGAAGGATGCGCTGGTTAATATCATAGGGAATATCAGGATAAGCGGCGATATAGGGATTCCCGATTTTACTTCACAGTTCCGCTTCAAAGACGGGGCATTTTCCGTGGAGGACAGCGGTTTTCCGGTGGATATGGGTGCATTGGACGGGAGGCTGACACCACAATCCTCCGGCAATATGTATTCTGATATGTATAAATACCAGTTCAAGAAAGTTTTATAACTTATTAAAAGAGTTGGAGGATATTTGGAAGTGAGTGTTAACAGAATCTGGGAAAACAGATTGTCGGCATTGCTGATTGCACTAACAATGTTTTTTTTAATCAGCGGATGTACCATACAAGGAAATGATACGTCAGACTCTGCGCCGGATGTCGTGCATCAGACAGAGGACGATGGTACGGCAATCTATGTTGATGACCCTATAGCGGAGGAGCCGCAGCTTGACGTTGATGACCTAAAGGAAGTTTCGGAGGATTCCAACGGACAAGGAGAGATTATTTCGGCGGAGCCGCATGAAGGGAATGCAGATTGAAAAAGCATTTTTCTCTGGATTTATACTGCTAAATCAGTAAAGTTGGGAATAAAGTTGGAGATAAAAGCCTGTTATTTACTTGCGGCTTAATACTTTTTACATTTCTGATACAATTTCATTGTATTCCTGATATATTCGTCCGCTACAATATCCCATAGAAATAAGGGATAAAGGAGAATGTGCTATGTGTGGAATATGTGGACTCATTGGGAATACCATGGAGAGGGAGCAGGTGCTGGAACGTATGATGCGGGTAATCCGGTACCGTGGGCCTGACGGGAGTGGCGCTTATTTTCCAGATAGTCCGTTCCGGGGGTTCAGCGGCTGAGTGTTATCGGTTTGGAGCATGGCATGCAGCCTATGCATAATGAGAGCGGAATCAAAGCGCTGGTCTTTAGCGATGGGATTTATAACTATCAGGATAAGCGGTGTACGGAGAGAACAACTTTATCGACACAATTTTACGGAGGAAAGAAAGCTTTGAAAAAACGTATAAAAAATATTTTATTAAGAAAAAAGAAGAAAAATGATATTTCCATATTGATATGTGCAGTTATTATAACGATTAGCTTTGGGACACTGGCAGGCTGCTCGATGACAAAAGAAAATGCAGAGGAAGTATCTGAACAGTCAGAAAGTGAAAATATTCTACCTGTTGAGGATGCCCCTGCTGACAACGACATATTAGAAAACACGACAGTGCCTGAATCTTCAGATGAGGAAGTGGAAAAAGAGGATAAAACGGTTCTTAAGGTTATGAGAGAGGGTGAAATGGATGAAATACCTGCCACACTCTTTGCAGGAGAAGGATATTCCATTTATTTAACTGATGGAGACTGGCAGCAGCACGCGCCCGATGCATGGTCAGGCGCCTTTGACGGAGAACTTGTGCTAAATGGTCAGGTTCAGCTTTGGATAACTCATTATGAAGACAAAACTGCAAATCAAGTTAAGGAAGAACTGGAAAGTGATGGTTATACATCGGAAAATTCTGATATAATCAAGCAGGAAAGTGAAGTTATATACAAAGTCAGGCTTTATGAATCTGGAAATGATGTATGGGGTGTATTCTATTGCTATCCAATTGAAGCGGAAGAAGGGTGGGGAGCGTTATTGCCATTGATAGCAGATACCTTTGCAGTATCAACAGGTGATTAATAAAGAGATTAGCAATTAAGTCAGGAGAGCGTTTGTTGTAAAAACAATGAACGCTCTTTTATTACAATAAGCTGGCTCGCGAAGCGTGCCTGACAGAAAGCCTGATGGACGAACTTTTACATTTCTGATACAATTTCATTGTATCCCTGATATATCCGTCCGCTACAATATCCCCATAGAAATAAGGGATAAAGGAGAATATGAAATGTGTGGAATATGTGGGTTTATTGGGGATACCGTTGAGAGGGAGCAGGTGCTGGAGCGTATGATGCGGGTAATCCGGCACCGTGGGCCTGACGGGAGTGACGCTTATTTTTCAAGAAAGGCCGCCCTTGGATTTCAGCGGCTGAGTATTATCGATCTGGAGCATGGCATGCAGCCCATGTATAATGAGAGCGGAAGCAAAGCGCTGGTCTTTAACGGTGAGATTTATAACTATCAGGCACTGAGGGAGGAATTGATTCAGAGAAAACATATATTTAAAAGTCTGTCCGATTCGGAGGTGCTGCTCCACGGATATGAGGAGTATGGTATCGGACTGATTGAGAGACTCCGTGGGATGTTCAGTTTTGCCGTCTGGGATGAGGAAAAGGAGGAGTTGTTTGCTGCCCGGGACTTCTTCGGCATCAAGCCTTTTTATTACGCGGTAGTGGATCAGGTTCTGGTATTTGCCTCCGAGATCAAAAGTATTCTGGAATATCCGGGTTATCGTAGAAAGGTCAATGAGGAGGCGTTGGAGCAGTACCTTTCTTTCCAGTATTCCGTTCTGCCGGAAACCTTTTTTCAGGGAATCTACCAGCTACTGCCGGGACATTGTCTTACTTACAAAGACCGGAGACTTCATGTAATGCAATATTTTAAGCCGGAACTTTTGCCTGACCGAAAAGGAAAACAAAAGGAAAAAATCAGGGAAGTGCAACAGGCCGTGAAACAGTCGGTAGAGAGGCACCTTGTCAGTGATGTGAATGTGGGAAGCTTTTTATCCGGCGGGGTGGATTCCGGTTTTTTGGCGTCTGTTTCCGGTTGTGGCGAAACTTTTACCGTAGGATTCCGAAACGAGGGGAGTATGTACGACGAGACCGTCTTTGCAGGAAAACAGGCGGAGAATCTCCAGGCTGAAAATCATTGCAGATATATCACAAAAGAAGAATTTCAGGAAGCGCTTCCCAGGGTCGTCTACTATCTGGACGAACCGCTGGGGGATGCTTCTGCAGTGGCTCTCTATTTCCTTTCGGAAGCAGCATCTGAAAAAGTGAAAACAGTTTTGTCAGGGGAAGGAGCTGATGAACTGTTCGGCGGATATAATATCTATTTGGAGCCGGATATGCTGTGGTATATCCAGTGGCTCCCTGAAGGATTCCGCAAAAAGGTTGCGGCTTTCGCCGGAAAGCTTCCCGGACATCCGAAGGGAAGAGGGTACCTGATGCGGGGAGCATTGCCCTTACGGCAGCGTTACATAGGGAATGCCTATATTTTCAGGCAGAAGGAAAAGGAGAAGCTGCTGATACACAGTACAGGGGCGGAACCGGAAGAACTGCTGCAACGGACCTATGACAGTATCGGACATCTGAAGGATTCCGACCAGATGCAGAGCATCGATCTGGCATACTGGCTTCCGGGAGATATCTTAAAGAAGACGGACCGGATGAGTATGGCTCATTCTCTGGAGGTCAGAGTGCCATTTCTGGATCTGGATATCTATGAAATGGCAAGACGGCTGCCCAGCCGGATGAAATTCCGCCATGGCGTCACCAAATATGCATTGAGAAAGGCCGCGCAAAGTGTTATGCCAAAGCGGGCATCTGACAGAAGGAAACTGGGGTTCCCTATTCCCATCCGCAACTGGCTGAGGGAGGAGGACTGGTACCTGCAGGTCAAAGAAGTATTTGCCGGTGAAACAGCCTCGGTTTATTTTCACAGGGAGTATCTTTTAAAACTGTTGGAGGAACACAGGAACGGGAAGGAGGATCACAGCAGAAAAATATGGACAGTTTATATTTTTCTGCTGTGGCATCAGATTTACTTTGAGGAAGGTACGGCTCGCGAAGCGTAACAGCGTTTGTTGACATAAGGACAGTTCGCAAAGCGTGCTGTCCGTTGTTGGTGCAGTACCGCAGGCAGAGCCAGCGGTATGCGGAGGTATAAGAATGGAACGAGTGGAAGAAATAGATACTGGTGAAACGCGGATCCTCATCATAGAAGATGAAAAACCCATTGCAGATCTTTTAAAATATGACCTGTGCCGGGAAGGGTTTGCCGTAAAATGTGCTTATACCGGAGCCCAGGGAATGCTGGGGATGGAAGAGTTCGAACCGCATCTGGTGCTTCTGGACTGGATGCTTCCCGACTTTAGCGGCGTGGATCTGTTAAAGCTTTTGACAGACAACTATGATATTCCTGTGATTATGCTGACGGCACGGGGAGCCATTGAAGATAAGGTGTACGGGATGTCATGTGGGGCGGACGACTATATCACCAAGCCCTTTGACTTAAGGGAGGTCAATATCCGCATCCGGACGGTTTTGCGGAGGTTTCAGAAGACGCTGGGGCTGGAAAAGAGAGAGCAGATCAGGATTCCTGACGGTCTGATTTATGAAAATGAGAGGACTGTTGTCCAGGACGGGGAGCAGGTGGAACTGACGCCCAAAGAATTTGATTTGCTGCTGTGGATGGTTCGCCATCCAAGGCAGGTTTTTACCAGGGAAAGGCTTCTGGATGCTGTCTGGGGTTATGATTATGCGGGAGATACCAGAACGGTGGATATCCATATACAACGACTTCGGAAAAAACTCCGTGCGGGAGAAGCCATTATTACGGTATTTGGAGTGGGGTATAAGTATGTACCGGAAGAAACGTAGATTTTTTCACAGCATCTTATTTCGGATCAGCCTTTGGATCCTGCTGCCCGGCATTGCCGGGATGCTTCTGGTCGCTTATTTTGTGGAAATGCAGATGCATTATTATATCGAAAAACAGATCGCGGAGGAGATGCAGCGGGTGCGTGATAACAGCCTGCTCTATGTGCGGCAGACGCTGCTGATAAATGACAGCAGGATGGATGTTGCCGGTTTTGAACTGTACCGGAACGAAATTGAAAAGCAGTTAAGCAGTGCCGGATATAGAGAGATTATTCTCTGTGATCCTGAGGGAATGCTGCTGGCAGGGGATTCAAAAGTTTTTGGGTTACGGAAAGAGCAGGAGGATTTTGCACGGGCTAAAGAGCAGGAAAGCGCCTTTTCTGTCCGTTATGGAAACGGTGGCCAATGTGAGGTGTATTTTTCCATGCCGGTGAATCTTAACGGGCAGTTCATTGGTATTATCAGCAGTTTTTTTGATTATGGGGAGTTGTACAGGGGACAGTCGGATGCCATTGAGCGGATGGTCTGGACCGCAGTGGCGGTCTTTACCCTGATTTGCCTGATTATCTGGTTTACGGTCTATCGGATACTGTTACCCATCCGCAAGCTGAGCCGGGCGGCTGGTGAAATTTCTGCCCATCTGGCTGACGGCAGGCAGGGCAGCATGATTCTGGATAAGCTGCAGTTCCAGGGGCGTAGAGATGAAATCGGGGAACTGTGTGCAAATTATATGGAAATGCTTCGGGTGACAGAGGAACAGTTTCAAAGGATCCGGGAAGACAAGGAGCGCATTCTCACGCTGTGGAGCAGCCGGCAGGAATTTTACAATAATGTGACCCATGAATTAAAGACACCCCTTACCACTATTTCCGGGTATGCACAGTTGATGGAGAAAAACGGGCCTGGAGATGAAGAGTTGTTTTATATTGGAACGGAGCACATATTGAAGGAGAGCACCCGGCTTCACCGAATGGTGGTACAGTTGCTGGAGATGCAGGATAAGGCGGATGCAGAAGATGCAAGACGACTGAACCTGGCGGAGATCGTAGAGAGTGTAACGGAAACCATGAAGATAAAAGCAAACCGCTATGACAATACGCTGACACTGAAAGGGACAAAAGAATGCGCCCCTGTGATTGGGAAGGAAGATAAGATTCGGCAGGTACTGATCAATGTGATTGACAATGCCATCAAATACGGGGAACCGGGAAAGCCGATTCCCATTCGGCTCACAAGACAAGCCGGGCAGGTTCAGATTACGGTATCTAATCAGGGACAGGGAATCCGGAAAGATGAGCTGGAAACGATTTTTGAACCCTTTTACCGGGCGGACAAGGGGCTGTCAAGGGAGATGGGAAGTTCCGGGCTTGGACTTTCCATTGCCGCCAGGATTATGGAGGAGCATCGGGGACGCATTACGGCCGCCAGTATTCCCGGTAAAGAAACAGTGTTTACCATCAGCTTTCCGGCGGCGGATCGGAAGGAGAAAGTCTAAGGTGGGGCGAAAGGAATGGATATATGAATCGGAGAAAACGTAAATGCTGTATCGGCTTTTGGGGAGGGTTCCTGATGGCAGCAGTTTTTTGCGGCTGCGGCGCAGAAGAACAGGACAGGACCGTGGTTCTTCCGCCATTGGAGAATCATGTGATAGATTCGGAAAAATTTCGTATCGACCATATTCAGCAGTACATTGGCAGCGGTTATGCAGAGAATGTGCTCTGTCTGGCCTGGGGAGATCCGGGGACAGATATGCTCTGTCTGCTGAAAAAAGAAGATGGAGGATATATCTATCAGGCCATTGACACAGGCGATGATACTGTCTTAAGCAGTATTTTTGTGGATGACCGTTCCCTGGCCAATGTATCCATCGCCCCGGGAGGAGGGTATCTTTCCTATGAAGTGCAGGATGGGGAGGAGATGAAGCTGATTGTTTTTTGCCCGGGGCAGAAGACATGGCAGATTCTTCACAGGTGGGAGGGGTCAGAGGAAACCTTTTCCTATATCTGGAGTGATGACGGTACTATGCTTTTTTCCTGGCAGAATGGCGATACCGGAGATGCTTATAAGGAATGGCAAGTGACCCGTTATGAGATGGAAGCTGACCCAAAGGACGGCTTTCAGTGCATAGTGGTTCGGTTTCAGATGAAGGGCAACGGACCTGCGTGGAGATCCGTCTGTCCCAATGCGGACGGCTCGGAGATATATGTGCGGGAGCAGCTCAGTACTTTTGGCAGTTCCATGTCCAATGAGTGGGAGAATGGTGTGGATGGTGTATATACCAATTATGATGTTGAAAGTAACATGACTGCTGCGGAAGTAATGGGCGAATCCCCACATACCTGTAACTGGATGCTCCTGCCGGATACTGTCACGGCGGAGGCGCTGCCGGAATATTCGGAGACGGCCGTCTATCCTGTCAGGTATACACAGGCCGGACTGTTCGTTCAGGAGGAGAACGGAGACCTTTATCTGATCAGGGATATCCGTTCGCAGCCAGTGAAAACAAAATTGATCTCGGGTAAAGCGGGGGCTTATGATCCCTTCCCATGTGTCTGTGTAAATGGAGACCATGTGTTTTTGATGGAATGGATCAATTATTCCATGTATCAGATCAGTGGTGTGCATATTGTGGACGGGAAAGCCGACGGCCAGCCTGTTGTCCTGTATAAGGATAATTATGAAAGTCTGAACCAGATAAAGATTGTGGGGGACCAGGCAGTGGTGTTCTGGGGGGATGAATTTCTGGAGAATAATGGGTATCGCTACAAGGTTACGGTATTGAGATATTAGATTCCTGAGGACTTGCCGCCAATCACTGACTGTAAGCCTGCCCACAGGGACGCAGCGGGGAAGTCAGAGGGAAGGTAGTAACGATTAGGATGCGTTATTTGACAAAGAACGGATAATGAAGTACTCTGTTAAGAGTGAAAGGCATGATGGGGCTGGAGAAGCAGCGGAAAGGTTAAAAGGGAAAATGTTATACTTAAGACCATATAAAAAAGAAGATGCAAAAACTATTATTTCATGGTGCGGAGATGAAACTGTTTTTAGAAAATGGACGTCTGACAGATATCCCTCATATCCAATCACGGAAGACGATATGAATGAAAAATATTTTGATTGTAATGGCGACTGTCCGGAGGCGGACAATTTTTATCCAATGACTGCCTGCGACGAGAGCGGAATTGCAGGTCATTTTATTTTGAGATATGTGGGTGGTAATCCGCATATTCTGCGAATTGGTTTTGTCATTGTAGACGATAAGAAAAGAGGATGCGGTTATGGTAAGAAAATGATACAGCTTGCGATAGAATATGCTTTCAGGATTGCAGGAGCCCGGCAGGTTTCCATAGGTGTATTTGAAAATAATAAACCTGCCTATAACTGTTATAAAGCTGCAGGTTTTCATGATGTCCAGCCAGAAAAGCAGGAGGAATGTGAACTGGCTGGTGAAAAGTGGAGGATTTTGGAATTAGAAATAAACAGAAACGATTATTTTTCTGTATAGAGCGGAAATTTGCAGCTTATGCAGTTCATCCGTCGTTCCTTTCACTGCGGTGGGTAAAGTTCGGGTTGGTCAGGTCAAGCCCTGTCCCCTGCTTTATAGCGGGAGCATTGTGGGGCGGCATTTGGCAGGAGGGAAAATTACAGCCGCAGTCAAACTGTTTTCCAAATTCCAGATTTGCCTGTATCAGATTATACTGGAGAAGAATTTTTAAGGTCTGGGACAGACATTCCGGGGTATTGCAGTTTACTTCACATACATCTTTAAGAGAGTGGGACAGATTCAGGATATCTAATGAGGTTATAGCCATTTCATCACCAATTTTATATCAATAAGCTGACTCGCGGAGTACGCAGCGTTTGGCAATAGACGGCCCGCAAAGCATGAAAGCGTTTGATAATAAACTGGCTGGCGGAACGCGGCAGCGTTTGATATTTTATGGGCAAAGAGAACGGTTCCGTCAGCCGTTCTTCTCTGGCCTTTTTTATATTATATGCGCAGAAAGAAGTTTGTGAGTACATTGCTTTTTAAATCTATTATTGATAAAATAAATTAGTGTTTAAAACCATATTATGCAGGTGAAAATCTGTTATGCACGCAGGTCCGGCAAAGCTGGGACGCTAAAGCAGTGCAGAAATGAGGTAAGATAGAAATGAACAGGCTGGAGAAGAAGAAGGAAAAGCTGGAAAAGAAGAAAAGAAAACGCATCAACCGCAGGATAGAAAGGACTGTGTCTTTTCTGGCTGTTATGGTATGCATTGCGGCATCGGTTCTGGAAGCACAAAATAGGCGGAAGTAAATGGTTAAAATAATTGTAAAACCCAGGGCTGGGGAAGTATTCAGAAAACAGACAGGCTGTACGGTCAAAGGCTGGGAAGTATTGGAAGGAGATACCATGTATGAATAAGAGCATATTGGAGTACGAAACAGTAGACATTGATGAAAATGACAATAGTGTCATAATTATCGACCAGACAAAGCTGCCTGGCAGGACGGAGATAATTAAGCTTCGCACTGCCCAGGAGATTTGGGACGCCATCTATCTGCTTAAAGTGAGGGGAGCGCCGGCTATCGGGGTGTCGGCGGCTTTTGGCATTTACGTGCTGGCAAAACAGATTTTACAGAACGGCGCAGGAAATTTTGAGGATTTTTATGGAAAATTCCAGCAGCAGAAGGATTTTCTGAATTCTGCAAGACCTACGGCTGTAAATCTGTCCTGGGCCCTGAACCGGATGGACGGGGTATGTATGAAGGCTCATGAGGAAGGAAAAAATGTGGCGGAAATCGTAGAGATACTTGGCCGGGAAGCAAAGGAAATCAAGGACGAGGATATCCGTGTCTGCCGGGCTATCGGTGAAAACGGCTTAAGTCTGGTTAAACCGGGGGACGGTATACTTACCCACTGCAACGCAGGGCAGCTTGCCACCTGCAAGTATGGGACTGCTACGGCTCCTATTTATCTGGGCCAGGAAAAAGGCTATCATTTCCGCGTGTTTGCGGATGAAACAAGACCTCTTTTGCAGGGGGCAAGGCTTACCGCTTACGAACTGCACAGCGCAGGGGTGGATGTGACGCTGATTTGCGACAATATGTCCGCCATGGTTATGAAAAAGGGCTGGGTCAACGCAGTGTTTGTGGGATGTGACCGGGTGGCAGCTAACGGGGATACGGCAAACAAGATTGGCACTTCCGTGGTGGCTGCAGTGGCGAAAAGGTACGGGATTCCTTTTTATGTGTGCGCGCCTTTTTCCACAATTGATTTTGACACGCCTACAGGGGAGGATATCTATATTGAGCAAAGACCAGCGGAGGAAGTGACCCGGATGTGGTACAAAGAGCCTATGGCGCCGGAGGGAGTGAAGGTATTTAATCCGGCTTTTGATGTGACAGACCATGAACTGATTACTGCCATTGTGACGGAGCATGGCATTGCAAGGGCGCCTTTTGAAAAGTCGCTGGCGGAACTACGAAAGTAACTTTCGGAAAGTAGCTTTCGGAAAGTTACTTTCCGAAAATGATTATTTGGAAAACAAATATAAGAAAGTAAATTCTCAGAAAGTATGTTTCAAAAAAATGTTTCAAAAAGAGACTGCGGAGATGGAAGGGGCTGATTGGAAAAGGGCATGGATAAAAAAATGGTTATTGCCAACAGGGCAGCTTTTATACTGGTGAATGTAATTGTCATCTGTGCAGGGATTTTTTTCTTCTTTGGCCCTAAGGATTTCTCCTTTAACCAAAAAGAAAACTCATATTTGATTGGCGCAAGTTATATGACCATGAATAACGAGTTTTATAAGATTATCGGTGAAGAGATTGCGTACAGGGTGGAGGCGGAAGGAGACAGAATTATTCTGCGTGACCCTGCGTTAAGTGCCGGGCGTCAGATTGAGCAGGTTCAGGAGATGCTGGATATGGGCATTGATGTGTTGATTATCACGCCTGTGGACTGGGAGGGACTGACAGACATACTGACGAAAGCCAGGGAGCAGGGAACCCTGATTGTGGTGCTGGATACCAACGTACAGGACAGTGAACTGGTGGACTGCACGATTACTTCCGATAATTACCAGGCGGGAGTGATAGTGGGAGAATATTTTCTCACACAACATGACGATGCACAGGTTATTGTTATGACCCATGACGCCGCAATTTCCGGGCAGCAGCGGGTGAAGGGATTTGTGGATACGGTCACAAAAAACACAGATGTGGCAATTGTAGAAAAGATTGAGTGCGAGGGACAGTTAGAGATCGCCATGCCAAAACTGCGGCAGAGGATAGAATCGGGCGTGGTATTTGACAGTGTGTTCTGTCTGAATGATCTGGCAGGTGTGGGGGCAGCGGCGGCATTGGATGAGAAACATCTGCTGGGAAAGGTGAAATTGTATGGCGTAGATGCTTCGCCGGATGCCAAAGCACTGATGGCGGAGGGAATGATGGAAGCATCAGCGGCGCAGTTTCCAACGGAAATTGGAAAGAAAGCGGCAGAAATTATATACCTCCTGCTGGACGGGGAGAGTGTTGAGAAGAATATTCTTGTACCGGTGGAACTTGTTACCCAGGAGAATGTAAGGCAGTTCGGTATTGACAGATGGCAGTAGAAAGAAAGGAAAGACATGGAGGCAAACCGGAAAACCAATATTATATATATTTGGATGCTGAATCTGAATCTGATAATTATTCTCTATATTACCGGTATTATGGCGGCCGGGCTGCTGGGACATGTACATGAAAATTCTGCGCTCGAATTTATGCAGCAGGTCAACAGCGTTACCATGGCACCCTGGAAAATTCCTGTGACTGCAGTTTTGCTGTATGGGAGTCTGGTCCTTCTGCTTTGTGCGCGTGCGGAAAATAATATATTTTTGTATGTGAAAACTGCTGTAGAGGTGGTCATCAGTTTTATGACTGGTTATCTGCTTAATTTCAGTTACAGTGGTATGCTTCTGCTTATTTTAGCTGACGTTATCAGAAGGACAGGCAGGGTAAGATGGCGGTATGCAGTCATTGGCGTTGTATGCGGCATGTATCTTCTGATGGATTACGATCTGCTTTCGGGCAGATACCACATTACGGCGCTGGAGACCTATCTGCTTTATTACAGGGGAGATATCCGTGCTGTTTTTCTGGGCGTGAAAAATGTGCTGTTTTCCCTGAATATTTTGTTTTTCATCATTTATACGATTCAGCTTATGCGCGCCCAGATGAATGAGAAGGAGAGGATTTTAAGCCTGAATGACAAACTGAATCAGGCAAATGAAGAGTTACAGCTTGCAAACAGGCAGATGGAGGAATACGCCAGGGAATCCATTAAGAACGCAGAGACACAGGAGAGAAACAGGCTGGCAAGAGAAATACATGACACCTTAGGGCACAGCCTTACCGGAATTATTACAGGGCTGGATGCCTGTGTCACGCTGATTGACACTGCGCCGGAAGCCGTCAGGGAACAGCTTAAAGTGATTGCCGATGTGGCAAGAAACGGAATGGCAGATGTGCGCAGATCTGTCAAAGCGCTGCGGCCTGACGCACTGGAAAAGATGGAATTGGAAAAAGCACTGCTGGCAATGATGGAAGAGACAAGGAAAGCTTCCCATGTGGAGATAGATTATTGCTGTACAGCGGAACTGGGCCATTACAATAAGGATGAAGAGGAGATTATTTACAGAATTGTGCAGGAGAGCATTACCAATGCAATCAGACACGGCAGGGCAGGGAAAATCATGATAGCCATTAGTATAGAGTACAATGTTATGAATATATGGGTTAAGGATAACGGCATTGGCTGTACCCATATTGAGAAAGGATTCGGCCTGCACCACATGGAAGAGAGACTGGCAATGCTTCACGGCAGTCTAAATTATTATGTGGACAACGGCTTTATACTGGAAGCAAGTATTCCCATCAGATGGGGCGGGTGAGATGGGCAGTTTGAAAAGTCAGCTTGCCATATGGGCCGTGCAGACAGGGGCGGTAAACAGGATTTTCGATTATCAAGAAGGGGGCGGCATGTGGATAAAATAAAACACAAAAACAGTTGGATGACCATAATAGGAGCAGTCCTGTTTCTGGGGGCTGTATTTATTATGAATGACGGCTACAAAAAAATACCATTCCGGCAGGATACCGTGCTCACAATCGGAGTGTTTTCCGACAGCTATTGGGAAGTCCAGAACGGATATTCCTATCAGATACTGGAGGACGCCATTGCGTTGTTTGAAGAAGAACATGAAGGCGTGAAGGTGCAGTATGTCAGCGGTATTTTAAAAGAAGATTATCCGGAATGGCTGGCGGAGCAGATGCTTCTGGGCAAGTCGCCGGATTTGTTTTTTATATTTGGGGAAAATTTCAATAACCTTGCGGAAATCGGCGCGTTAAAGGATTTGGGCAGGCTGATGGAGGGGGATAATGGTTTTGCACAGGAAAGATTTTATACATCGGCACTGAACTGTGGGAAGTACGGGGAGCAGCAGTATGCGCTGCCCTATGAATGTGCGCCTAAACTGATGTTTGTCAATAAGACCATTTTAACGCAGGAGGGAATTGAACTCCCCGACGAGGACTGGACCTGGGATGATTTTTATGAAATATGTGAAGCGGTCACGAAGGATACGGACGGAAACGGTACCCTGGACCAGTTCGGTGTGGTGGGGTATACATGGTCGGATGCGTTTGATTCCAATGGCGTACGGCTTTTTGACCGGAAAGGGACAGAGTGTCATTTAACAGATGAGGGTGTCAGGGAGGCCATTTTGTTTATGGAGAAACTGGATGGGCTGTATGACGGATACAATGTTACCAGCAGGGATTTTGACTTAGGGAACGTGGCGTTCCAGCCAATGTTTTTTGCTGAATACAGGGCATATAAGCCTTATCCTTTAAGCATAAAGAAATATTCCAGTTTTGAGTGGGAATGCATCCCCATGCCTTCCGGCAGGCGCGGGGCCAATATAGCGGAACTGGATACCTTGCTGCTTGCCATGAATGGCAACACTACACAAACAGAATATGCCTGGGAATTTATGAAACTGCTCTCCGGGGATGAACGGATTCAGTCGGAAATTTTTGCCTATTCGGAAGGGGTATCCGTGATAAGGGATGTGACAGAAGCGGACAGGACACTGCAACTGCTTATAGACAGTTCCGGGGATGACAACGGACTGAATCTGAGGGTGTTGAGCAATGCAGTGGAAAATGCGGTGGTGGCTCCAAAATTCAGAAACAATACGGAGGTTGCAGCGGAAGTGGATAAAGCAGTAAGGGATATTATGAAAGGAAGTTCCAATATCAGTATGGAGCAGATTATATGGAACAGGGAAATTAATAACTTTTTGAAAAACCGTATGGAGAGATGACATGGGATGACAGAAATCATATAAAAAGTGACAAACGTCATGCTGAAAAGGTGACACATGTGAGATGAACATGTGCCGCCTTTTCAGCATGACATTACAGTTAAGGACGAATGGCAAGTCAGGGAGATAGGAGGAAAAGAAAATGGCAGTTTCATTTATTCGTGTGGATGATCGTATGATTCATGGGCAGATATGTACCAGATGGGCTTTGGAATACCCTTGTGACGGCTTAATTGCAGTCAACAATGCGGCGGCAGGAAATTATGTGCTGAAAGCGGCATATAAGAACGTCAGCGGCAAGAAGACATTCGTATGGACGTTGGAAGAGTTTAAGGAAAAGAGCCAGGAGGTGCTTGACAGTAAGGATAATTATTTCCTGATTACCAAAAACCCTCTTGACATGGAGAAAATTCTGGTAAGACAGGGATTTAAACCGGGTGTTGCGGATGTAATCATCGGCCCCTGCAACGACAGGCCGGGAACTACAAAACTGGGAAACAACCAGTCGATTACGCAGGAAGAGGCGCAGGCAATTGAGAACATTATGCAGGCAGGCTATAATGTAGAATTTGCACTGCTGAAAGATGAAGCAATCGGTAACTGGAAGAAATTCAGAGGTCAGTTCGGGTTTAATTAACCCAAAAGAGGAACTGAAAACAGCGAAAGCGGAACTGGCCGGGCCAAATAAACTGCTTGCCGGGGCAGATCCGGTACAATTCAGGAAATTTCTGTGGTACAATCAATAGATGCTTTTACTTTAGCAGGAAAGGCGTTCAGCCGAAGTAATAGGGGGGAACGGAATTTGTCAATAGCTTGTGAAACATATCGGTCAGGGCGTTATCGTTGACCTGCAGTTTTAGGAATATCGGGAAGGCGGTGAGTTTTTAGCTTGCCGTCTTTTTCTAACGCAATATTTGCGTTTCTCCACATAAAAAACATATTCAATACAAAGTAGGTTCAAGTTAGAATGCTATTCTTTCCTTGTACCCGAAAAAGGGAAAACAACAAAAATCGTTGTTTACAGAAAGGAGATTCTGCAACACCAGCAAATGAGGCTTCAAGCTCGACCGTTTCCACTAATGTGTCTGCTGCATATAAAAAGCTGATTGCATACAAGACCGAGGGCTACGAAAAGCAGAGCATAGCCGATTTTAACGGGGCACTTGCTTCCACACCCGATGAATTAACAGAGTTCCTTGCCGCAGTAGCTGATGTGAGCGGCACCATATCCTACGATGACGAAAATTATGATTTTTTAGACACAACAATCCGTTTTTCGTCCCAAGAATTATATTGCGAGCATATGGGAGAAGAATTGACATTTTTTATTAGTCTGGCAAAAATGAGCAGACCATGTAACTATGTGGACGAGGATGGGGAAACGGTATATGATTTTACCTGTTTCGTTGAGTCAAATATCTCTTACTCCATCAACGAACCGAAACTTGTAACGGTAGCAGAGCGAGATAAAGCGTTGCTAACATTCAAAGAAGAAATGCAAAATTACTTGAATAGTCTAAGCGAAGCAGAAGAAGCCATTCAGTAATAAGACCAGCTATGAAAAATCATGGGTATACAGTTTGAGAGGATGTTTATCGGGAATATTTGGAATTATGCAAAAGACAAACCGCCGTACTATGGACTTCATCCGCCATATGCGGCGGTCTGCCATTTCCGCAGGCAGGCCGGGCGGCCAGATAACGGAAATTACTTGGAAAGGGAATATGCGGGTGGGCTTATCGGACGAAAAACTTTAGAGCCAATTTTTACATTTTTGAGAAAAAAAGATTTCGTTCCATTTCAAATAGGGTTTCGTTCCCTTCGGGCGAAAAACGAAAAATATTTGCCGATATAAGTAGAAAGAAAACTTTCTACAGTAAAAAGAACTGCCTGTGGGGAAGCTGATGCTCAATACGAGAAGAGCATTCGCATGGGAAAAGAATTGCAGGTGATGAAAATTGAACATAGCCATATGTGATGACGAGAAAGCCATCCGTGAACAGATAAAGGAACTGATAGAAAAAACGGGCTTATGCCCTGAACTTTTTGAGACAGGGGACAGCCTGCTTGCCGCCGCTGAAATATTTTTATCAAGGAGGATGATGTTATGTTAATGGAGATTACAAACAATTACAGCGATTATGGTAAAGGCTACACAAACACGGCAAAGGAAGGTAATGTGACAACAAGCACGGTGGAGTTAAAGACCTCAAAACCCGGCGTAACCAAAACAGAGCAGATCAAGACGGGTTACAGCAATGTCAATGACTATTCCAAATATCTGCAGGGAAAATACAGCTATATGAATTCGGGTACAACTTCAATGCAGGGAGTTCCGACAACGGTATCAGTATCAAGCGCATTTTTGAAAAAGTGCATGGATGACCCGGAAAAAGCTAAATATCTGGAAGAGAATCTGGCGGCGATTCCAGATTGTGCGAAAAGTGCAGTAGCTGGCTGCCGTGGCACGCTGACCAATCTCAGTTATAGTGTTGATGCAAATGGGAATATTTCGGTGGCGATATCCGGCACAAGTGACCCGGACGGAAAAATAGCCAAAGAAAATGCGGAACGGCGGGCAAAAGAAAAGAAGGAGCAGGAGGAAAAAGCGGCTAAAAGGCGGGAAGAGAAAAAGGCGGAGGAAGAAAAGGCGGCAGAACGGCGGGCGGAAAGAAAAGAGCGGATGGAAGGTACGTTCACGGTATCTGCCACTGGCACGGATGTGAAAAGTGTTACACAGAATATTGTTGCGGCGGCATCTGGTACATCATCATTCGCAGGGGGGAGTTTTGACATAAAAGCATAAAGTACCTTGTTCCACAGGTTATTGAAATAAGGAAATCATATAAAGGTATATACCTTACACCGTATTCCGCAGAGGTGCAAAAAACTTTGCCTCTGCGGACTGCAGGGGCGGCACTGAACGAGAGAGCAGCGAAGGGAGGTGTTTGTCATGAAGTTTGACAGGGGAAACTCTAGGATTGAATAAAGCAATAAACTGCTCGGACTTATTATGAGAGAGCAGAGATGGCTCTGAATGACAGATGAGCTGCAATACTAAAAATATTGGAGGATTAAAAGAAATGAATGTTAATGAAATAGGAACAGCGGGCTACCCGGTGGCAGGGTATGAAACGAGAAGGACAGGAAGGAATGTGGCAGGAGGGAATTTTGCAGAACAGGCAGCGGAAGCGGCACAGGCAACAGCCACCCTGCATGGCGCTGATGAAGGCTCAGGGGACATTGCAATCAGTTCATGGGCGGATGTGGTGAGCGGCTCATCCATTTCAGTTTATAAGACACAGGATTTTGATGCATCCAATCCCGTGTATAAAGTGAAAACATGGGATAAGTCGGGGAACGTGACGGAGCAGATGGTGGACGTGTCAAAGGTAGACCCGGAGAACTGCGATACGGCTGAAATGTATGCGTACACGGCTCATTTGAAGGAAAGCGGGAAGGGCAGCTTTGAAGACACCGTTCTGAAAGCCGCAGTTGCAAAAGCTGTAAAAAATGCAGAGCAGAGGAGTTCTGCAACATGGAGCTTTTCGGAAAAGACGGATTGGGTAAAAATCGTGAACGATATCATGCAGTCCGAGTACCGCTATGGGGATTTGAAGGGATACATGGAGTGGAAGAAGTTCCTGGGATTTTTGGAGAAGTAACTCCCCCGGATTCATTACATAAGTGGCCCATCGGTTAAAGGCAGGGCTGAACGCAGGATTTACATTCCTTCTTTATAAACCAATAACAACGGCATTATCAAGGAAAAGGAATTGGTACGCAAGCATTTCAATATCTGTTATCAGTTTGTCCTGATTGGAAACAAATCACTTTGGTCACTCCTGCAGATAAAGAACAGAATGTAAAATTTTATACTGAGAGATGTGGATTTAACATCGGGGAAAAAATGATGGACGGAAAAGTAGAGGTTGCAAACTTTTATATGAAACGATAAATTCCACTTTGCCGAATTTAAAACTACATAACAATTTTGAAAAAGATGACGTTAACCTATCATGTTAGGAAAACCAATTTTTCCGATATAGTTTGCGCACGGGCTTCATTTACAGAAAGACCTGTCAATTCAATATCAATAAGATTCGGAAACAGGTCAAGCATGAGGACGAGCGCACCACCTACAGGAATTACTGTTTCAACCGTATGCCGCAGAGAGAGACAGAGGACATGCTTGAAAAAGTTCTTGCGTACAAGACGGGACTCGAATATTATTTTGTCTACATGACCGGGCTTGCGGGGAAAGGCAGGGGATACTGGAAAACCGCAGAAACCTGAAATCTTTAGGATGAGGAATTATACAAAAGACAACCGCCGCTATGGCTCACCACCATATGCGGCGGTCTGCCGTTTCCGCAGGCAGGCCGGGCGGCATGATAACGGAAATTACTTAAATTGTTGGGAACTTATAGGTAATATGCAAGTGGCGGGATAGGTGTTATTGGATAAAGCTGCTCATATTAGTTTTGATTCAAGGGTGTGGTAAAATTACGGCTATTACACCGAAATGTCCGTTCATAGCATTAGATAAACTTTGTCTGTATTTGTGTCGATATATACGATATACCCGTAAAAGAGGTGATGAAAATGCTGTCAGAGCAGTACAGGCAGTCGGAGAGGCTGCGGCATGATATGAAGAATCATATCATTGCCCTGTCGGCACTGTCCCGGAATAAAGAATGGGAGAAGATAGACAGCTATCTGAAAAATATGGAGGGCATTGCCCTGGATGCTGACGGGGATATGACAGTGGATGAACTTTTGTACCAGGAAGCATAGATTTAAACAGGAGTGGAGGATAAAAATGTGAATATCAATTTTAATTTTACAAATTTAACATCAAGATATAATTTGATGTCGCAGTTGTCTGGGGTAAAAAAGAACCAAAGCAATGGCTTGTTGAACCCGGCAGATATAATCAATGCCAAAAACCAGAAGGGCTTAGGCATGGCAAATAAGTCTGTAAAGTCGGATAAAGAAATTGAAGAAATTATTTATGAAAGCGGTATTTGTGTAAGAGGGATGATCATGAACGGCAAAAGCGAATCAGAGATGCATCAGATGATAGATGTTTCGGAAGAATACCGCCAGAAAATGTTTGATGAATGTAAACGTCATTTTTTGCAGGAAAATGGTGTAGCGAATGGAGATACCACAAAGCGTTCGGAGGTTTTCCGCGCATACCAGTTAAGCGTCAAGGAGGATGACCGTTTAAAGGGAACATGGTCATTGCAGCAGTATGAAAAGCAATACACGGCAGCACTTGCAGCGGCGGTAAGAGCATCTAATCCGAACTGGAAAAACGGAGATCCATTTGATGCAAGTATTTTAGACAGTGTTACAAGGGAAAGTGTTGAAGCTAATCTGATGAAAAGCGGCAATACGCTTGTGAAAAGGTCATCTGTTTCGGGCAGTTCAGTGGATATGAAGATATGATCATTACACCCTATTACGCAGGGGCACATAAACCTTTGCCTTTGCGGAGTGTCCGTACTTAAATTATAAAAATTTTTAGGAGGATAAGAGTATGGCAATTTCAGGAATCGGGAGCAGCTATAACCAAATTGGAGCTGCTGCAAATTATGTGCAGGAGAAGACAACCGCCAAGGATGCGGGCAGGAAGATGGCGGAACAGCCCGTAAGGCTTTCCCTTTCCAATGAGGGGAAGGAGCATTACCGCAACAGCATTCGGCAGGGCGGGCAGGAAAGCTATGATTCCGTGCTTCAGCGGAGGGAGCAGTTAAAGAATGAAAAAATCAGCTTAGTTGACTACGGCTATGAAATTTCAAAGAGGGCTGGTGCCGGGGAAAGCGTCTCAAGCGTGGCTGGCAGGGCGGACGGTTATGTGAAGGCATACGCGGAATTGTATGATGAGATCGTGCAGGGCTATGAGGACGGGACACGGGAGATATATGCAGCGGGTGAAGACGGCCCCCATAAACTCACGAAGGAAGAGGAGCTGGATGCCTTGGATGCAGCGTACAGGAAGACGGTGGACAGCTTTGTGGCAATGGAGCAGACGAACCAGCACGCCCGCACAATCATTGGTGAGGAAGCGGAGAAAATCGCAAAAATCAGCAGAAGGGAAACATCGGCGGCAGATTTCCTTAAAGAGCAAAAGGCAAGGGGGACTGATAAGGTTCCTGAGAACCTTAACGGGAAGATGCTCAGTGCAGTTGCTTCGTTTAAGGAGAAATATGCGGCGTTCAATCCTGATGCGGGTACATTATCGCAGTTGCTGGCAGGCATTAAGATTTCATAGTAAAGATATAACTTCCATTAGACGCATATCCCCAATAAGCTACAGACAGGGCAGGTATCCCCGGTTTTCTTCTGATGGAGATAAATTAAGAGCACTCTCGGAAATTCAATAGAGAATAGGCAGGAAAGGGTTGACTGAAAGAATCCAGGCACATATTCGTGGTGGAAACTGCCGGCATATGTATTTCCAGCTCATGGAAAGCGACAAGGAAACTGACCGGATCATGCCGCCTTGCGCTGGTAAAACGCAGGAGCAGCGGGATGTCTGTCCTGAGTTCATTGTTATAACAGGATAGCTGGAACAGAGTGTAACCGAAGTAATATTTTTCGAGGTCGCTATCCAAGCCCCAGGAAGCATCGGGGTCGGGAAAATGCCGCAGTCCTTCCAGCACGCCAGCCCATGCATGCCCGCGTGGGCAGGCATGGGTATGCACAGCGGTGCCGTCTCCGGAAATCGTAAGGTGCTGCCCTGGTATGAGGCGGGATTGCATGGAAGACAGGACAGCCGTATGATAGAAGAAGCCGTGCAGTCCAGAGCCTGTCCATGAAGTCAAAATAAGAACCGAGGGGCAGCAGGGAGGCGGTCATTTGTGAGCTGGTCGGGAAGACCGTTTAGTGCTGTGCGTGGGGCATAGACGCTTCTTAACTACAAGGGGCGCGTTTGGTGACTGGCGTATATGGTCACCAAACGCGCCGCACATTTTGACTTATATGTCAATGGTTTTTGAAAATTATACAAAAAAGCTTTCCGGATATGCAGGAAAGCAAAAAAGAAGAACATGAAAAAGAGTGGAAATTCGGGCTTTAAAGGTTTCCGAGACTGCTCAATATATAATTTAGAGGGACTAATCCAATCCCTCCTCTCTGTGGTGTCGTATCTTACCTCTGTTTTTGCGGGATAGCAAGCGGAAAAATAAAAAAGCCGGAAAACCGCTTGTGGCGTCCGACATTTTCTGATAATATATTCACATGGGGTACTGCCATAACGGGATAGGCGGTCAGTTTTCCGATGCAAACGCAGAGGGGACTGCCCCTCTGACTACGGGTAAAACCGGGAAAGGGGGGATGCTTGATGAGTGACTATGAACTGCTGACGGTTGTTTTGATGATTCTTGGAATCATCGTGTCGATCTTGATAGCGTACATAAACCACACAAAAAAGTGACCGCCCCAGCCAAAGGTAAGGTCACTTCTTTGTAAGTAATTTTATCGGGGCTGACCGTCTATCGGCAGTATTCCCTTTTGTATTTTCATTGTAACAGATTCCCCTGCGTCTGTCAAACGTTGCGGAGCGTTCCGCTGAAATCATTTTATGCCGGATTCCGCAAAAAAAGCAAGGGGTTTTTTGGAACAAATACTAAATGTTGAAAGCATATTGACATCACATACAAGATATGCTATTTGAAAAATATAGGAGGTTTTGTATTTTTGTGTACAAAGGAAAGCGGCACTAGAGAAGAAACATTGGAGGATTGGAAGTAGCAGTCAAGCGCATTTTTGATGTGGACGATGATTGTATACAAATGTTGCGGTACTTCTTAAATGAAAGATATTCAGCAACACCAGTGATGATACAAATGAGATAAATTTAGTTAAGGAACTTTCGATAGGAAAATAAAAAGGATCATCACAATAGTTGTCAGTTTAAGGAGGAAAAATAATGCAACGTGATATGGATTTAGTAAGGAAAATTTTATTTTATGTTGAAGAAAATTATGTAGCTGGTGGCCCGGAAATACCTGTTCATATTGATGGGTATTCAGATAGTGTGGTTTATGAACACTGTATCTTAATGAGAAATGACGGCTTGATAGGAAGAATTCTTGACACTTCGTCACTGGAAAGTAAGTCATGTAATGTAGGAAACCTAACTTCGGAAGGGTTTGACCTGCTTGATAAGATACGGGCAGACACAGTTTGGAATAGGACAAAATCGGTGATAAGTGAGAAAGGGATTCTGCTGATTACAGGAACAATAAAAACGATATCTACAGCACTTATTACAGCGGCAGCCGAAGGAGTCACCAATTCGATATTAAAAAATAAATCTCTTTTCAAAATTATGTACCCCAATTCATTATATAAGCCATGTGTATAAAGAGAATGCAGAAAAGGAAAAAGTTGATCTTCAAAATTCTATTGAGTTATTTGATATTATTTATATGTGTTGCGGGATTCATAGGTGGTGGTGTACTGGCTCTTATTTTACCTGTATTACAGATATGCCTGTCCTGGTTGAATTATTGCAATACCCCAAAATGGCAGACCGTTTTTATGTTGGAAGTTCATTTATTCATTTCTACAGTTTTGGGGCTTTATTTGGAAGGATATTTGTATCTTAAATATATTTCTGATGACGTGGAAAGCGTTTTGGTGTTTCAGACAATATGGAAGATAGGCGCTGCTTTGGTTTTCTGTCTTGGAGTCATAACAACGTTGTTGAAGTATTTTTTAACAAAAAAACGCACCCAAAAGAAAAAAATAGAGCAATAGGGCTCCAGGGCAATGGGAACACTTTTCTGAAAAGGGAAAAAATAATGGCCTTGTATAAACTGCAATTTGTCGATTTGTCGAATCAAAATCGGGGCGGGGTAAATTCCTCGCAGGTGGGGTAAAAGGGGTAAACATCATCAGAATCTAACAGCGGCACAGGCGGCTATTCAGAAATAATGCCATAGGAATTTTGAACGATTTGGCGAAAGTATAGAGAAATGGCTTGAAAAAGCTGAAAGCAGGGCTTTCAGCTAGGGATTTCGGGCGTAAGGGGGTTCACCGGGATGGCTGGTGGGCCTCTCTTTTTTGGCGTTTTTGATACCGCTGATAAAGGGGCGATTGATACAATTTGGCAAAAGTATACCTTTCGGCAAAAGTCAGGGGTTTCCGGAATTGTATGTAAAAAGGAATAGAATATTGTGGATTTTGGCTGAAAGATATATTATTTTGTCCGAAAATGCTGTTGGAAAATGGAGATATGACGAAAGTCGGATACAATTTGGCAAAACCTCATACGATTTGGAAAAAGTGGCAGTTTTGCCAAATTGTGTATGGGAGAATTGATAGAAAATAATGGAAAAATGTAATGAACTGTGTAGGCTTTTCATTCCCGGAAAATAGCCGTTTTATGCAATCCAATAAAATACGGGGAATTTTCTGTGGTATAATCAATGGGTGCGTTTACTTTAGCAGGAATGGCTTTCTGCCGAAGTAATAGGAAACAGCAGTGGGGATGATAGAAAGCAAAAGGAGTATCAGCCTATGAAAATGCGGACAGAATATACCTGCCCTTTGGAACTTGTGCATGACATGATCAAGGGAAAATGGAAACCGATTATCTTATGGCGGTTGCGTTTAGGGGCTACATCTTTGGCGAAGCTGGAACGGGACATAGACGGCATCACACAAAAGATGCTGCTGGAGCAGTTAAAAGAACTGACGGA
>CAMWUN010000051.1 GCA_947177425.1 uncultured bacterium | reverse complement strand
AAGGCAATTTTCGATGGATTTTTGCATGTTACTGGTCACGGAGTGAACAGTAACAACTGCGCCGATACTGGTCACACAGACCTGCGGATTTTTTTGACATCCACAGTTTCTTGTGATATGCTTAAACAAATGAAAATAGTAATTTGTGACGACAGTATAGAAGACTTGATGAAAATAGAAAAGCTTTTGCGGAAATATATAGATTTTTACGCAGATGCTGAAGATGAGATTGACAAATATTCCAATCCGGTAAAGCTGTATGACCAGATAGGTAAAAAGGAACTGGCAGATATTTACATATTGGATATGCTCATGGCCGAAAAGACAGGAATTGATATCGGCAGCCAGGTTAGGAAATTCAGCAGTAAAAATGTAATTATTTACGTTACTTCCTCTGATGATTTTGCGCTGGAGGCTTACCGCGTACATGCGGCCAGGTATCTCTTAAAGCCGGTCCGGGAGGAAGATTTTTTTGAGGCAATGGACTATGCCATGTCCTGTATGCAGGACAAAAGAGACTCCGGTTATCTGATAAAGACAAAGGACGGCTTTGTATCCATTCCTTCTTCCCGGATAGAATACATTGAAAATGTATCCAGGATTCTGGATATACATCTGGCAGGCGGAGAGAGCATCAGAAGTATATTCATCAGAAAATCCTTTGATTCGGAAATAGAAGGGCTGTTAAAGGGAAACAGTTTTCTGCAGGTTCATAAATCCTTTGTGATTAACATGAAATACGTCAAAACTCTGACGCAGAATAATGTAATTATGGAAAGCGGTAAAAGTATTCCTATCAGCAAGGCGAGAAGCGCAGGCGTGAAAAAAGAATATCTTCTATACGTCTCCGAGCAATACAGGTAGGAACCGGGCATGGATTATTTTAGAAATGTATCTTATTTAATCAGTCATATATTTTTGATGCTGTTTATCTATTTGTTTGTCACACACCGTTATTCTAAAAGAAAAACAATTGGGATTTGTTTTTCTTCTTTTTTGATATTAACCATAACTGACTGTCTGAAACTGAACCTGTTTCCGGACAGTAGCTTATGCTATTTCACAGTAACCCTTTTCCAGATATTTGTGACACAGTTTACGGGGATTTTCATATCCGGGACGCGGGACGGCAGAGTTCTTTTTATGGGGCTTACTTCCTCTAATTATGTGATAGCCGGCAGTATTGTCGCTGCTGTTTTACATATTTATACGGGCAGTATGCTTTTTTCTTTAATAGGAGGACTGGCCATCCATCTTGCCATTTTACTATTCCTGTATGTTAAAATCAGGGATATCTGGCTGGACTGTTATGAAGGGGAAAGTGTGAAGGTCTGGTGGGAGCTGTGTCTGATTCCTGTCTTTTTTTACTGTGGTTTTTCTTTTCTCGTAATTTTTCCAAATTCAATTTATGACTATCCTCCAAACAGTCTGGGAGTCTGCATGTTCATGATCACCATGTTCGTATCCTACGTGGTGGTGTTCCGGTATGTGGAAAGTGAAGCCAACAGAGTCGGGATTTACTGGAAAAATGTGCTTTTTGAAACCTATATAAAAGGTCTGGAAAACCAATATTATCTGGTGGAGCAGTCGGAAAAGAATCTGAAAATCCTGCGCCACGATATGCGGCATTATTCCAATATGATTGATTCCCTCCTGGAACAGGGGGAATATGAGGAGATTAAAAAAATAACAGCGTACATACATAAAGTGACGGATGACAATAAGGTAATAAAATACTGCGAGAATATTGTCATGCATTCCATTCTTTCCCAGATGATGGAAAAAGCCGCCGCCCTGGATGTGGATGTGATTTTAGACGTGAATATTCCGAAAGAAATAAAGGTAAGCGACTACGAACTTGGGGCAGTGGTTGGGAACCTTCTGGAAAACGCACTGATTTATGTCAAGGATTTTAAAGAAAAGGAAAAGCGGTATGTCAATGTGAAAGTACATTGTACCCAGGAGCATATACTGATACAGACAGAAAACGAGTGTGAAGAGGATGTGGAATTTGACTTGTCCACCGGACTTCCCAAGAGCAGAAAGGGAAAAATGCATGGTCTGGGGATGCAGAGCGTTTCTGCCTTTTCGGACAAAATAGGGGGGAATATCGGCTGCTATTGCGAAAAGGGGATTTTCCATGTCATTGTGTTTGCGAAATTTTAGGCGGTTTTGTGTAAAAAAGGAGAGTGAAGAGGCAGGAAAAGGATGTATAATGAAAAGTACCGCGACAGGAATACAGAGGAAATTAGACACTGTGGCGGCTGTGTCCCCTTGGCAGCTTTTGAGTACGAGCGGGAAATCAGTTATGTATTTACTACCTCAGGCCTTAGCGAATTATTAGATTTACCCCCGGCAAAGGCTGCCAAGCTTTACAAAAATACTGTCCTGTTTGATGAATATATCCGGGAAATCACTAAAAATCCCATAGAAGGGGGAAGAAGATGTCTACAGGCTGAACGATGAAAAATACATTTATAAGTAACTTTTGAAAGGCGGAAAATATGACAATGATAATGGAAGAACGGCGGAAACACAGGCGAATGGAATTATCCTCCAGCATATTGATTAAAAACTTAAACGGAAAAGAGGAAAATGTCCAGATTGAAGTGGTAAATATATCCAAGACAGGAATTGGCTTTACTTGTGAGAGCGAATTGAATTCCGATACAATTTATGAAACCTTTCTAACCATATGGATGAAGGAGACGATCCATGCATTTATCCAGATTGTCAGGATGGAAAGGCTGGATGAGAAGCAATACAGATATGGAGCTGTATTTATCGGAATGTCAGAGATGGATTCATTCAGGATAGAAGTCTTTGATACCATGAGTACGTTTGGGTAGCTGTTACTGGTCACACAGACCTGCGCATTTACAGCGCTGGTCGTAAGAAAGTGATTCGAGAGTGCAAAAATCCCATTGCCGAAGGCAGCTTTCGATGGATTTTTGCATGTTACTGGTCAATAGATTTCCGCGGGGTTCCGCGGATTTTTTTCTTTACATCTTCTGTGAAGTAGCATAAAATAGTATTGTATCAATCTGAAAGATATGATATCCCATGCATTACAAGGTAACGCATGGGGTTTTTGCTCAAATGCCGGACGCCTGGTTGACGGAATATGGCGGAAGAAATAGAAAGGGATCATATTATGAAAGAAAAATGGGAAAATTTTAAAGCATCTTTATCTGACATAACAGCCATGAGCAGGAGGGAGTTTTTGCTGACAGTAGCCGTATGCATTTTGGGCGGCATGGTATTCGGCATGCTGTTTTCACCCAGAAAGAGCACGGTCATAGGCAGCAATAACGGAAATAACAGCGGGAACGGCAACAGCGGGAACGGATGCTGCGGCGGGCAGGAACTGGAAGAAGGAGAGGAAGCATAATGAAAATTACATTAAAAGACGGCTCTGTAAAGGAGTATGACAGTGCCAGAAGCGTTTATGAAATTGCGGCTGATATCAGCGAGGGCCTTGCAAGGGCGGCCTGCGCCGGAGAAGTGGACGGAGAGGTAGTGGATTTGCGTACGGTCATTGACAGGGACTGTACGTTAAGCATTTTGACGGCAAATGACCCGGAGGGACTCCGGGTGGTCAGACATACCTGTTCCCATGTGATGGCGGAAGCGGTCAAGAGGGTGTTCCCGGATGCAAAGCTGGCAATTGGCCCCAGTATTGACACAGGCTATTATTATGATTATGACCATACCCCTTTTTCAAGGGAAGATTTGGACAAGATAGAAGCCGAAATGAAGAAGATTATCAAAGAAGGCCGTAAACTGGAACGTTTTACCCTGCCCAGGCAGGAGGCTATCCGGTTTATGGAGGAAAAGGGCGAGCCTTATAAGGTGGAACTGATTAAGGACCTGCCGGAGGACGCTGAGATTTCTTTTTACAGTCAGGGAGATTTCACTGACCTGTGCGCCGGGCCCCATCTGATGAGCACCAGGGGTATCAAAGCGTTCAAACTTACTTCTTCTTCCGGGGCTTACTGGAGGGGAAAATCGGAAAATGCCATGCTCCAGAGGATTTACGGGACTGCTTTTAATAAGAAGGAAGAACTGGCGGATTACCTGGAATATCTGGAAAATATCAGACTCCGGGATCACAACAAATTAGGCCGTGAGATGGAACTGTTTACAACCGTTGACGTGATTGGACAGGGGCTTCCCCTTCTGATGCCCAAGGGCGCAAAGATGATTCAGACCATGCAGCGGTGGATTGAAGATCTGGAAGACAATGAATGGGGCTATGTGAGAACGAAAACTCCCCTTATGGCGAAAAGCGATTTGTATAAGATTTCCGGTCATTGGGATCATTATAAAGAAGGAATGTTTGTATTGGGAGACGAAGACAAAGATAAGGAAGTCTTTGCCCTGCGTCCCATGACCTGTCCTTTCCAATACTATGTTTATAAGGCATCCCAGCACTCTTACAGGGATCTCCCGCTGCGTTACGGGGAAACTTCCACGCTGTTCCGGAATGAGGACTCCGGCGAGATGCACGGGCTTACCAGAGTGCGCCAGTTTACCATTTCCGAGGGACATTTGATTATCCGTCCCGACCAGGCTCAGGAGGAACTGAAAAGATGTCTGGATTTAGCGGTATACTGCCTGACCACCTTAGGGCTTCAGGATGAGGTCACATACAGGCTTTCCAAGTGGGACCCCAATAACAAGGAAAAGTACTTGGGGGATGAGGAGTATTGGGAATCCTCCCAGAGTAAAATCAGGGAAATCCTTCTGGCCTATGGGGTGCCCTTTACAGAGGCGGACGGAGAAGCTGCTTTTTACGGGCCTAAGATTGATATCCAGGCAAAGAATGTATACGGCAAGGAAGACACCATGATTACCATACAGCTTGACTGTGCCATCGCCGAAAATTTTGATATGTATTATATTGACCAGAACGGCGATAAGGTGCGCCCGTATATTATTCACAGGACATCCATGGGATGTTATGAGAGGACGCTTGCATGGCTGACTGAGAAATATGAGGGCAGGTTTCCCACCTGGCTGTGCCCGGAACAGGTGAGAGTACTGCCTATCTCTGAAAAATATGAAGCGTATGCTGAAAAGATAAAGGCACGGCTTCGCCAGATGGGTGTGCAGGCGGAATGTGACAACCGTTCCGAGAAAATCGGCTTTAAGATCCGGGAGGCACGGCTTGCCAGACTTCCCTATATGCTGGTGGTAGGACAGCAGGAGGAAGAGAACGGCACCGTATCTGTAAGGAGCCGCTTTGCAGGGGATGAAGGCGTGAAGCCTTTAGAGGAATTTATAGATCAGATTTGTAAGGAAATCCGCACCAAAGAAATCCGTAAGGAAGAAGCCCTGCAGGAGAAAAATAATATGGGCTGAGAGAAAAGAGGCTTTCAAAATGAAGCAGAGAATAAAATGGGATGACTATATAGGAATATTTTTGCTCTCTGCCAGCGTGTTCCTTCTTGGAATTTCTGCATATTTAAGCTTTGGCAGGGATATCTGGTATGATGAACTGTTTACCATGGGGCTGGCGGTACGGCCCCTTGGGGAACTTATTTCCATCACGGCAAGGGATGTGCATCCGCCTCTCTACTATGTGATTGTAAAATTGTTTCTTGCCCTTTTTGGGACTGTGGGAAACGCAGATTATGTGGCGGTGGCAAAACTGGCATCGGTTTTCCCTTTTTTTCTGTGTATTATCTATGCTGTTACGAAAGTGAGGAAACATTTCGGGCTTTCCTGCGCCGGACTTTTTGCTTTCCTGGTGATAACCATGCCCAAGCTGGCGGATTACACGGTGGAAGTGAGGATGTATGGATACGCCCTGTTTTTCATTACAGCGGGAATGCTCCACGCCTATGAACTGGCCTGCGGAAAGGATACCGGAAGGAAGCGTTATGTAAACTGGGCGGCGCTGACCATTTATGCTGTTGGAGCATGCTATACCCATTATTTTGCCTGTGCGGCGGCCTGTATGATTTACCTGTACCTGCTGACGGCATTTATCAGGGAAAAACGGTGGCAGGAGTTGAAGATTTTTTTTATAAGCGGCGTCTGCTGCGGTGTCTGCTATCTGCCATGGGTGTCTGCGGCTGTCATCATGCAGGTGGGACAGGTGAAAGAAAATTACTGGATTCAGCCTCTTAGCTGGCGCACCATTCCGGGATGCATCAAATTTATTTTTCAGCCTTCTTTTACAAATGAAAAGGTAAATGTGGCGCTGACAGTTCTGCTTTTCCTTTTATATGGTGTGCTGCCGGTTCTTGCAGGTACCGGAAGGGGAAACGAAAGTACGGAAAAGATGCCCAAAAGACTTTTTGCACAAGGGTGTATGAACATTCTGGCAGGTATTATTCTGTTCGGCATGCTGGCGTCTGTGTTTATCAGGCCTGTTTTTGTATACCGTTATATGTTGCCCGGACTGGGCGTATTCTGGCTGGCCTTTGCCCTTATGACGTCGGAGTTAAGGAACAGGAAGTTTTTGTTCCTGCCTGTTGTCTGCGTACTTTTCGTAATTGGCGCCAGAAATTACCGGGCCTTTTATGGGGAGGAAATGTGGAAAAAGGTACAGATGGATATAGCCGGGGAAGCCATTGCAGAAGTGGGGGAAGAGGACGTAATCATTTACAATTTTGACCAGACCCAGGCTGTATTGTCCTACTATCTGGACAACACTTCTTATCTCTGGTATGGAAAGCCGGAAGCGCTGATACAGGAAATGTACCCGGCAAACCGTGCGCTGGTGGAGGGAGAATTTTCCGACCAGGCGGGAATAGAAGCTCTCAAAAAGCTTTTGGCAGAGGAAGGGAAAGTCTGGTTCTTTGGAAGCGGTAATGCCAGAGAGGAAATTATAGAGAAATGGAACCGTGCCGGAATTGGCGCACGGGAGACGGCCAGTGTCATGGTGGAGAGATACTGGTTTAATATTTACAGTCTTTACAATTTAGAAACCATCCCAAAATAACCTGCCATATTCTTTATATAGTTAGCTGTAAAATTGTTACCAATATAGATTTCATATATTAATGTATGGGGTATATAAGTAAAAAAGTATTTAAGGAGGGAGTTATGAAACTAAAAACAATAAACAAGCTGTTTGCGGCTACTGCTGCCGGTTTTTTGTTTACCAACGCTTCCATAGCGGCAAAGGCAGAAGAACTGCCGCAGGAAAGCACAGTGGTTTCGGAGCAGAATGTTTCCGGCAAGGAAGCGCGAGAATCCTCAGAGGATGATGCACCGGCACCTGCCCAGACAGAAACAGACGGGGAAAATGCCGGACAGGAGACAGAAAATGTACAGCCAGAGCAGCCCGGCCGGTCTGAAGAACAGAATCCAGACCAGACGCCGGAGCAGCAGCCCGGCCAGTCCGAACAGAACCCTGACCAGATACCGGAGCAGCAGCCTTCTGTAAAACCGGAACTGCCAGAGACAGGAAGTGGTGAGACATCCGGTGAACTGGTAACTGACCAGATCCAATTACCCGACCAGCAGGAACCGGAGGGGACAAAAGGAGGCGGAGAGGTACAGGAGCCGGGAAATGACGGAACACAGCAGCCCGACCAGCAGGAACCTGAACAGACAGGTGAAAGCGGAACACAGACCAGACCGGAAGAAGACAAACCCCAGATAACCGGTCCTTCCAATTTTGAGGAAGCAAAGGATAACCTTGAGAAAGCGGAAGAGGAAGAAACCCAGTCAAAAGCGGAACTCGACAAGGCCCAGGGGGAAGCTGACAAGGCCCAGGAAGATGTAGATAAAGCCCAGCAGGATGTACAGGAGGCTGACAACGCATTAAATCAGGCACAGGATAAGAAACAGGAAGCGGAAGCCGAAAAGGATAAGGCGGACGCAGAAGTATCCAAAACAGAGCAGGCAGTATCCGAGGCAGAGAAAAATCTTGACGAGACACTTGAAAATGAAGGTGTGGATAAAGATGCCTACAATGATGTGCAGAAGGAACTGGATGAGAAAAAAGAGGCGCTGGATAAAGCGGAAAAGGAATCCGCATCTGTAGAAGCCGAATATAACGAAAAGAAGACCGCGGCGGAAGAGGCGGCAGCGGAAGTGGAAAAACTCCAGTCAGCCCTTGATACTGCAAATAGCGAAAAACAGGCGGCAGAGGAAGAGGTATCTGTTTCCCGGCAGGAGCAGGCGGCTGCCCAGAAAGCGTATGACGACGCCCTGAAAGAAAACACAGGTTCGGCTTTGGCAAAGCAGAATCTGGATAAAGCACAGGCGGCTTTAAATGCCGCACAGGAAAAGGTTGCAAGCGGCTCCCTTGGATTTTTCCAGTATCTGGCGGGAGAAGGCTCCGGAAGCGCCCAGGAGGCTGTGACGATTCTCACATCCAAAGATAAATCGGAAGTGAAGGGGCTGGGGAATGAAAGCATCTGGACAGCGGAAAGCTGGGAAAAATTTACCTCCTACACAAAGATTGGAGACGGGAATGATGCCACAAGCCTTGAAAATATGCGCCGGGCCATTGCGTTTATAAGAGAATGTAACGAACTCCGGATGGCGGACGGGAACTTCCCCGGACTTAGCGCTCTTGTGGTAAATGATGCCATGATGGCAATTGCGCAGTTAAACGCAAACTGGGCAACATACAACGCTGACGGTACATATAACAGTCATTCCAAAGTATTTAATGCAGGGGAAAATCTTGCCTGGTATTATCTGGATGTTCCCGGAATGAATGACCCTTTTGCGGGATGGTATTATGAGGAGAAAAAAGATTATGATAACAAAACCGGCGGAGTTACCGGCCATTATGAAAATATCGTAAGGGGCAGTTACAGTGCAACGGGGTTTGGCGTGAATTTGTCTGAAAAATCCGGGCAAATCCGTTTGAACTGCGCACAGGAATTTTCAAGTGACAGCCTGATGAGTTATTATTCTTATGGACAAAGCTATAGCGTGGACGAATATGAGGCCCGTTTTATGTCCTATTACAATTCTGTCATGAAGACTTTAAGCGATGCACAGGCTGCCTACAATGCCGCAAAAGATGCCTATGACAAGGCAGTTGCCGCAGGAGGGGTGGTAACAGGAGGAAGCCAGACGGATATTTCCGTTAAGAAAGCTGAACTGGATAAAGCTACGGCCAGACTGGAGGCTGCAAAGGTTAATGCGGAAGAAAAGCTGGAGAAGTTAAATGAGGTACAGGCTGCCTACAATGCTGGCGTACAGAAAAATAAGACCGCACAGGCGGAATTTGAGCAGAGCAGGGTAAATTTTGAAAGTATCCAGAAGGATTTACAGCAGAAGCAGGAAGCTTATGAGGCTCTTCGGAAAGAAATAGAAGAAAATTATGGCGCGGCAGTTCTGGAGGCTTCGGGAAATCTGGCGCAGGCCAGGTCGGCATATGCAATGGCATTAGAATCACAGACAGCAGCGGACAGCAATCTGCTTAAGGCACAGAAGGAACTGGCGGCGGCGGTGGAAGCAAAAGCAGATGCAGACCAAAACCTTCAGGAAAAAACAGATATACTTGCCGTGAAACTGGAGAATTTGCAGAAAGCAAAAGACTCTTATTCGCTTGCGCTGGCAAATCTGGCAATCGCACAGGCTGATTATGAGCGTTTCAAACCCCAGGATTCACACAGCGCACCTGCTGCGTCTTACGAGACAGTACAGGCAGACGTGGATCCGGTCAACATGGGTGATGTCATTATTGATGATTTTTCCGGCGGCGCAGGTAAGAGTGTCTACTTTGTAAGACGCTGTTCTTTTAAGTATTTTCTGGAAAAAGCTGCAGACTTTATTAATGGATGCAGTGGTGACAGTTTAGTGCTGGACTGCTCGGAACTGCCCTGGTTCAGCTTTAACAAAAAAACATTGGCCGCTTTAAGGAATAATCCGAATCTGTCGTTAAAAATTATTTTTACATATAAAGGCAGGAAATACACATTTACCATTCCGGCCGGCTATGATTTAAACCTTCTGCAGGATGCAAACGGCTGGTATGGATTTATGTATCTGTCAATGATGTTTGGCGGACAGGAAATAATATAGGCATTCTGTTTTACTGATTGAATAGGCCGGATAAAAAAAGCCATACTAATTACTGTAGATGTCAAAATCATGAAGGAGGTAAGAAGATGGCTGAGTTAAAATGTGCTGTAAATAATTGTGCCTATAACAAGAGTGACTGCTGCTGCAAGGGAGACATTATGGTGGGCGGCAAAAGAGCCTGCTGTCAGGACGACACCTGCTGCGAAAGCTTTTCGGAAACAGGCAGGGACCGTTACACCAGCGCCCTGGAACATCCCAGCAGGGTAATCAGCATTGACTGTGAAGCAGTGAACTGTATGCATAACAGTAATTATAAATGCACTGCGGATCATGTGGATATCAGAGGGTGCGGCGCCTGCGACTGCAGGGAGACTGCCTGCGCTACTTTTGTGGAAAAATAAAGAAAAATTCGACTGAAACGGCGCCGCCCTTTTTGGACGGCGCCGTAAATTTTTATTGCAAACAAACAGACACTTGTATATTTGGCAGATTTGTGGTTAAATGGGAGGTGGCAGAAAATTTATATTATAATTTATATGTAAGGAAATGGTAAGATGAAAAAGAGAATGATTCTGCTTTCTGTGCTTATGCTCCTGATGACAGGATGCGGGCAGAAAGTTATTACGGTGGCAGGCATCCAGTCGGAGGATGAAGGGGAAGCAGATTACATAGAAATACAGGAATTTGAACTGAAAAAGGATGGGCAGACGAGCCGGACGGAAGAGGGGAGTTTTTGCGCTGTGCTGATTCCGGAAGGGTATCACGAGTCGGAGGAAGTTCCCAATATGTATATTCATGAGAGAAGCCCCCTTGATTCCTCCAACATTTATTATTCCGTGTCCGAGGGCAGCGGAAAGGGAAGGGTTTCCCAGAGGCTGAATAAGGAAAGTTACAGGAAAATCATGGAAGAAGCCTACCAGAGCCAGGGGCAGAAGGTCAGGATCAATATTGATTCTTTTGAAGAAATCGATATGAACGGCTTCCCCGGCTACAAAATCCGAAGCACTTTTGATATGGGGGAGGGCGAGATTGAACAGCTTGCCTATCTGATTCTGGCTGAAAATACTTATACCATTACATACAGCCAGATGTCTGATGATGAACTGATGGCGGATTTTGAGATATCAGACGGACAGATCCGGCTGGTCAGAGACGAGGAAGCAAGTCTTGCAATGAAGTAGAAAATTGCTGTCTGTGGGGCGTATATATGTCTCAGCAGGCAGCATTTTTTTGAATATGGGAGTGTACTATGAATGCAAAATACCAAAAGACCATTTATGCCTGCTTTACGGGTTATATTGTACAGGCAGTTATCAATAACTTTGTACCGCTGTTATTTCTTACCTTTGAAACCACATACCACATTCCTTTAAGCCAAATCACAATGCTGATTACCATTAATTTCGGGATACAGCTACTGGTGGATTTGCTGTCGGCAGGCTTTGTGGACAAAATCGGATACCGGGTTTCCATTATTGCCGCCCATATTTTTTCGGCGGCGGGATTGCTTGGCCTGGCAGTACTTCCCGGGTTTTTGCCGGATGCATATACGGGGCTTTTGGTTTCGGTTGTGGTATATGCCCTTGGCGGCGGACTGATTGAAGTGCTGATCAGCCCGATTATGGAAAGCTGTCCCACGGAAAATAAAGAGAAGGCAATGAGTCTGCTGCACTCTTTTTACTGTTGGGGACATGTGGGCGTGGTATTGTTTTCCACCTTGTTTTTTAAGGCTGCCGGTATCGGCAATTGGAGAATCCTGACCTGTATCTGGATGATTGTGCCGCTGGTCAATGCGTTTGTTTTTGCAAAGGCCCCCATAGCTCCGCTGGTGGAAGAGGGCGGAAAGGGGATGTCGGTGCCCGGCCTGTGTAAAAATAAAGTTTTCTGGATACTTATGCTCATGATGATGTGTGCAGGGGCAAGCGAGCAGTCGGTGAGCCAGTGGGCCTCCACCTTTGCGGAAAAGGGGCTGGGTGTAAGCAAAACTCTTGGAGATCTGGCGGGACCCATGGCGTTTGCTGTCCTTATGGGCAGTGCAAGAGCCTTTTATGGAAAATACGGGGATAAAATTGATTTGGACAAATTTATGACCGCAAGCGGCATTCTCTGTATGATGTCGTACTTGTGTATTTCCCTTTCCCCTTCCCCTGTTTTGTCGCTTGCGGGCTGCGGCATCTGCGGATTGTCCGTGGGGATTATGTGGCCGGGGAGTTTCAGCAAAGCAGCCGCATCTATCAGAAACGGGGGAACTGCCATGTTTGCGCTGCTGGCCCTTGCCGGAGATTTGGGATGTTCAGGAGGGCCAACACTGGTGGGATATATTTCAGGCAGGGCGTCGGACGATTTGAAAAAGGGAATCCTGGCAGCCATCATATTTCCTGCGCTGCTGGTGGCGGGAATTTTCCTGCTGAAGGCCTTCCGGGGAAATACAAATAAACAGTAAAATAAATGGAATATAGTGTTTTGGTTGACGCATCCATCCTTATCCGGATATTGCCGGAAGATGGATGCGTCATCTTTTTCGGTAAAATATTGTCATAATTTGTTGAATTTAGACATTTTATATGATAAATTCACTAATAGCGGAATTTCCAGAAAATGGAAAAAATTTCTAAAATATGGAAAGATCTGATACGGGTGAATTGAAATGAAAAAGGAATATTTAAGCCAGAATGTATATGAAGCGCTTCAGGAGCGTTTAAAACTGATATTTGAAAAGTTTGACAGTATTTACATTTCATTTTCAGGAGGGAAAGACAGCGGCCTTTTACTGAATCTGGTGCTGGATTACCGGGACAAGTTTTATCCGTGGAAAAGGATTGGGGTGTTCCATCAGGATTTTGAAGCCCAGTACACAGTTACCACAGAATATGTGGAGAGGACATTCGAGCGGATCAAGGATAAGGTGGAGCCTTACTGGGTGTGCCTGCCCATGGCTACCAGGACGGCGCTTAGCAGTTACGAGATGTTCTGGTACCCATGGGACGATACAAAAAAAGATATCTGGGTCAGGGATATGCCCCAGAAGGAATATGTCATTAACCTGGAAAACAATCCCATCACCACCTACCGTTACCGGATGCATCAGGAGGATCTGGCAAAGCAGTTCGGGCGGTGGTACAGGATGACCCATGGAAATAAAAAGACGGTCTGCCTGCTTGGCATGAGGGCGGACGAGTCCCTCCAGAGATACAGCGGTTTTTTGAATAAAAAATACGGATACGAGGGAGAGTGCTGGATAGGAAAACAGTTTAAGGATGTGTGGTGCGCTTCGCCCCTTTATGACTGGTCCTCAAGGGATGTGTGGCATGCAAACTATGTTTTTCACTATGATTACAACAGACTGTACGACCTTTACCATATGGCCGGCCTTAAAGTGTCCCAGATGCGGGTAGCGTCTCCTTTTAACGACTATTCCAAAGACGCCCTGAATCTGTACCGTGTCATAGACCCGGAGATATGGGTGAAACTGGTAGGCCGGGTCCAGGGGGCGAATTTTGCGAGTATTTACGGGAGAACCAAGGCTATGGGCTACCGGAACATCTCCCTGCCGGAGGGGCATACATGGAAATCTTATACCATGTTTCTGCTTGACACCCTGCCCACCAGGCTCCGCAACAATTATGTAAAAAAATTTAATGCGTCTATTGAATTCTGGCACAAAACGGGAGGCGGACTGGACGAGGATACGATCAGTGAACTGGAGCGGCACGGCTACCAGATCCGCAGGAACGGGGTTTCCAATTATACGCTCAGCAAAAAGTCCCGGATTGTCTTTATTGGAAAGATTCCTGACGATACAGATGATATAAAAACAACGAAAGATATTCCAAGTTGGAAGCGGATGTGTTATTGTATATTAAAAAATGACCATCTTTGCCGCTTTATGGGATTTGGTATGAGCAAACAGCAGAAGAAACGTATTGACATTATAAAACGCAAGTACAAAAGCATAGAGGAGATGGATTATGGAATATAGAAGTCCTGTTTATGACGTTATTTCAGTACCTATTGAAAAAGTGAAGCCAAATACATATAATCCAAATACAGTGGCGCCGCCGGAAATGCGTCTGCTTTATGAGAGCATTAAAGAGGATGGGTACACCATGCCGATTGTGTGTTATTACAGTAAGGAAAGCGATATTTATGTGATTGTTGACGGCTTTCACCGGTATAGGATCATGCTGGAATATCAGGATATCTATATCAGGGAAAAGGGTCTGCTTCCTGTGTCGGTGATTAACAAATCTCTGGATCAGCGGATGGCAAGCACCATACGCCATAACAGGGCAAGGGGAAGTCACAGCGTGGATCTGATGAGCAATATCGTGAAGGAACTCCATGAGCTGGGGCGCTCCGATGCATGGATATCCAGACATCTTGGCATGGATAAGGATGAAATACTGCGGCTGAAACAGATTACAGGACTTACCGCAATGTTTAAAGATATCAAATTCGGCCGGGCATGGCGTCCAGCCGAAGATGAGGAACCGGAGGAAGAATAGAATGCTGACCATAGGAACTCATATGTCTATCGCTGAGGGGATTGCAAAGATGGCGGAAAATGTGGTGGAGATGGAAGCGGACACCATGCAGATATTCAGCCGTAATCCCAGAGGATCCGGCTACAAGACATACAGCAGGCAGGAGATTGACCGCTTTTTACAGATAAGGGAAAAATACCGTCTCGGCCCGGTGCTGGCCCATGCTCCCTACACCATGAATCTGGCCAGCCCTAAAGAAGCGGTGTATGAGTTCGCCTGCATGGTCATAAAGGAGGATGTGGCCCGGATGGACGCCCTTTCCATTGAAAATATGGTTTTCCATCCGGGAAGCCATACGGGAATCGGGGCACAGGCAGGGATTGAGAATATTATTGCCGGACTTGACCAGGCAATTACCGGGCAGGAGAAAATTACGGTGCTTCTGGAAACTATGTCGGGGAAAGGAACGGAAATCGGGGCGGACTTTGAAGAACTGCGTGCCATCCGGGACGGGGTGAAGCACCCGGAGAGAATCGGTATATGTCTGGACACCTGCCATGTGTTTGCCGCAGGGTATGATATTGTAAATAATCTGGATGGTGTGCTTTCGGAATTTGACCGGATCCTTGGTCTTGACCTGTTGCGGGCAGTCCACTTAAACGACTCCCAGATGCCTTTCGGTTCCCGTAAAGACCGTCATGCGGTTATTGGCGGGGGAGAAATCGGGCTGGAGTCGTTGCTTGCCGTATTGCGCCACCCAGCCCTTAGAGAACTTCCCTTTTATCTGGAAACGCCTCTGGACGATGCGGGGCATAAGAGCGAAATTAAAATGATAAGAGAGAAATTAAGCGAACCGCAGACTTAATGGCATTGGTTCAGTCTTATACTGTTTTGCGGATCTGCAGGAGTGTCAGAATGAAAAAGGATTTGACAAAGGGAAATGTAACGGGTACGATGCTGAAATTTGCAGGCCCCATGATACTGGGAAATCTTCTCCAGCAGTGTTATAATATAGCAGACACGCTGATTGTGGGAAGGTATTTGGGGCCGGATGCTCTTGCCGCGGTGGGAAGCGCGTATACGCTGATGACTTTCCTTACGTCCATTATCATAGGGCTCTGCATGGGTAGCAGCGCGGTTTTTTCCGTTTATTACGGGAAAAAAGAGACAGGGCAGATGAAAAAGAGCATGGTGACATCTTTTTTGCTTATCGGAGCAGTGACGGTTGTGCTGAATCTGCTTGTGTTTGCCATGGTTCATCCGATTCTGCATATTCTGCAGGTGCCGGAGCAGGTTTACGGCCTGATGTATGAATATGTGTGGATGATTTTTTACGGCCTGTTTTTTGTATTTCTTTATAATTATTTTGCGTTTCTTCTGCGCTCTCTTGGAAATTCCGTGGTTCCTTTGTGTTTTCTGGGGGCTGCAGCGGTTCTCAATATCGGGCTGGATATTTTGTTTGTGGTCAGTTTCCGGCTGGGCGTTTTTGGCGCGGCGGCGGCTACAGTGACAGCCCAGATACTGTCGGGAGTGGGCATCGGGATCTATACATGGTATAAGGAACCGGATTTACGCTTTAACAGGAAAAAGATTGTTTTTGACAGGCGGACCACGGCGGAGGTGGCAAGGAATTCAGCGGCAGCCTGTGTGCAGCAGTCGGTGATGAATTTCGGTATTTTAATGATACAGGGGCTGGTGAACAGTTTCGGCCCGGTGGTGATGGCGGCTTTTGCGGCGGCGGTAAAGATAGATTCCTTTGCCTATATGCCGGCCCAGGAATTTGGAAATGCATTTTCCCTGTTTATTTCACAAAATCACGGGGCTGGAGAAAGGGAGCGCATCCGGCAGGGAACCATACGGGCCGGGGAAGTGTCAATGGCTTTCTGTGCAGTGATATCCCTTGGAATTTTTCTGACAGCCCCCTGGCTGATGCAGATTTTCGTAGAGCCAGGGGAAAAGGAAATTATAGCCACAGGTGTGGGATATTTAAGAGTGGAGGGCGCTTTTTATTGCGGAATCGGCCTTCTGTTCCTTTTATACGGATTTTACAGGGGGGTGGAAAAGCCGGAAATGTCTCTGGTGCTTACGGTTATTTCGCTGGGCACAAGGGTGCTTTTAGCCTATATGCTTTCTCCTGTGCCGGCTATTGGCGTTTTTGGAATCTGGTGGGCAATCCCCATTGGCTGGTTTTTGGCAGATTTGGTGGGAATTACCTGTATCCGCAGGGTTGGAGGTTATCGTATAATAGGAAAGGAAAGCCGGAAAAAATAAAAGGAGGGACGGATGGTCGTCATTACAAAAGATTATTTTTCCATCAGGCAGATTTGCGAGTCGGGACAGTGCTTCCGGCTGGAGAAGCTTGGGGAAGAGGGTGTGGATAGATATGGACTGACGGCTCTTGGAAGGTATCTGGAGATTGGGCAGACGCAGAATGAAATTCAATTTGACTGCCCGGAAGAGGAATTTAAACAGGTATGGCGGTCATATTTTGATTTAGATGAAGATTATGGAAAAATCATGGGACTGATAGATGAGAGGGATGCATATCTTCTGGAGGCGGCTGCTTTTGGGAGGGGAATCAGAATTCTGCGCCAGGATTTGTGGGAGATTATCATTTCCTTCATCATTTCCCAGCAGAATAATATTAAAAGAATCCGGAAGTGTATCGGCCTTCTCTGCCAAAAGTACGGGGAAAAGAAGGTGACGGAAAGGGGGATTTCTTATTATGATTTTCCCTCTCCCCAGGTGCTTGCGCTTGCGTCTTTGGAGGATTTATATGCCTGCAATCTGGGGTACCGCAGCAGGTATATTAGGGAGACTGCTTTAAGCGTCTTAAGGGGGGAAGTAGATTTGGCCAGGGTGAGCACGATGGATTATCAGGCGGCGAAGGAGGAACTTATGAAACTGTGCGGGGTGGGAACAAAGGTGGCGGAATGTATCTGCCTGTTTGCCCTTCACCAGACGGACGCTTTTCCCATAGACACGCACATAAATAAAGTTCTCGCCCGGCAGTATCCGGATGGATTTCCCTTTGGAAGATATAAGGGATATGCAGGAACCATACAGCAGTATATATTTTATTACGATTTAAAAAATTTTTGACAGATAATAAAAACGGCGGTAAGCAGGAATAAAGGAGTTAAAGGAGATAATAATAGGAATTATGAGAACGAAAATTAGAGAATTAAAGACAGCCAGAAGCCTTGAGAGAGGAAGAGCGTTTTGGGAGACTTTAAATTCCATGGAAAACAACCCACGGGTATTGAAATTAAGGGATTTTACCCATCACAGGTTTACAAGCAGATTCGGGCACAGCCATAATGTGGCAGTATACAGCTATTATCTTGCCCGGAAGTGGAACTGGAAGGTAAATGTGGAAAGCCTTGCAGTGGGGGCCATACTTCACGATTATTATCTGTATAACAGAAAAGAAGACGGGATTGGCGGTTATGCCCATATATCCCAGCATCCAAAGACTGCCCTGAATAATGCACAACAGGATTTTAATCTGAACGATAAAGAAAAAAATATCATTTTAAGCCATATGTGGCCGGTTCCCAGGTCTGCGCGTCCCAGATGCCGGGAAGCTGTGCTGGTGTGCATTGCGGATAAATACTGTGCATATCAGGAGGGCGTAAACGGAAACGTGGATATTGAAAAGATCATAAGAAAGAAAAGTGTGTAAACACCAGACGAAGCCATGGCTATCCGGCATATTGGATTTTGAAAATACTCTGGCGGCCGGAAATATCCGGCATTCCTTTATAACAGACTATGCAATGACAAGTAAGGCAGGCGCCGCATACAGATTGCATAGTCTGTTTTGTATAGCCGGCGGTTATGGTTATATTCTTAAGATTTCTTTAGAAATATTGAGTTAGCAGGAAAAATGTGGTAGGTTTTAAGAAGGCGGATTGGCAAGAATATTAATGAATAGCGTGCCGGAGACGAAGCGGCTGATGAGGCTGGCAGGATATCCGGCGCGGGAATAGGAGCACCAATGAAAAATAAACTATATTATGTGTTATTTCTGCTGTATGCAGTTGTTGTGGTTTTCGTTCTGTATCTGAACGGCGTATTCACAGGGGAGGAAGGCTCTGTGGTAAACCTGATTATCAATATTGTTTTTCTGATGATAATCGGTGTGCTGTTTGTGGTTTCTGCCTTTAGCTTTGGCAGGCTGAATGCGATAACGGACGAACTGATTGACTTTACAGTCCGGCTCCAGAAAGAGTATAAGGAGGCCGGAGGCAAAAATCTCTGGGGGAATTATCAGGGACGCAGTGATGTGTTTGAAAATGAGGAACTGCGGGGGGCCTTTAATAAGTACCGTATGCGGATTAAGAGCCTTAGCACCAAGAGGGGAATTTCAGCCCCCTGTGATCTGGAGGAATACATCAATGAGGATCTTTTAGACCGGGCGGGCATGAACTTCTTTAATTCCGGGATTTCAGGTACCTTAACAGGGCTGGGGATTCTGGGCACTTTCCTTGGCCTGTCATTAGGACTGGGGGCGTTCAGCGGGGATGATATTTTTACCATCTCCGACAATGTGGGTTCCCTGCTTTCGGGCATGAAGGTGGCTTTCCACACTTCGGTGTACGGGATTTTCTTTTCGCTGGTATTTAACGTGGTTTACCGTAGTATTATGTCGGACGCTTATGAAAAACTGGATGAATTCCTGAGCATGTTCCGCCAGGCGGCCCAGCCGCGCTCCCTTAAAGAGGATGAGAATTCCGCCGCCATGGTGGTATATCAGGCCAGCATGATGGGAACTTTGAAACAGATTCTGGATATGATGAAGGGCGACGCCGCAGAGCAGACCGCAGGGGTAGAGCGCATTGTGGACAAATTTACCAGTCAGATGCAGGAGGCTTTAGGGGCGGATTTCAAGGAACTTGGGGAAGCCTTAAGGGAAACGGGAAATATCCAGTCAGTGAATGCGGCAAATACAAGCGAGATGATTGAGGCAGTGACGGCTCTGGTGGAAGTAAACCGGAATGTGCAGTCGGCCCTTGCAAAGGTTATGGACAGGCAGGAGAAGTTTGCAAATGAACTGAGGGAGCAGAAGGAAAAACTGGCAGATACCTGCAATGAAATGAGCGATGAAATTACCAGCCAGCTTTATGCTTTTGGCCATATGAGGAATATGTATGAAGAATAGACGAAAGAACAGAGAAGCGTTTGCGGAACACAGTTATTGGCAGTCTTATTCGGATATGATGGCGGCGCTTTTGCTGATATTTATTTTGATTATTGCAATTACTCTTGCCATTTACAGACAGAAGACTACAGATTTAGACCAGACCCGTTTAGAACTTGACAAGGCACAGGCGCAGTTGAACCAGACCATAACGGATTTGGAGAATTCCAAGACAGAACTGGAAAAGTCCAATCAGGAACTGGCTTCTTCGCTGACAGAACTGCAGCAGGCATATGCCCAGGCGGCCCTTACGGAGGAAGAACTGAATAAAGCGTATCTGGAAATTGAGAACGCACGGGAGGAACTGACCACGACCAAAGATGAACTGCAGGCCATTGTGGGAATCCGCACGGACATTATTGGCGCATTGCAGTCGGCCTTTAACAATTCCAGCATGAAAGTGGACGCCCAGACAGGCTCCATTACCTTCTCCTCGGATGTGCTTTTCCGTTATAACAGTGCAACGCTTACCAGTGACAGCAGGAAAACATTGAAGGAGATTATCCCTATGTATCTGGATGTGCTGCTGCAGGATCAGTTTAGAGGGTATATTGCCGAGATTATTATTGAAGGCCATACGGACACAGACGGAGGCTATCAGAGCAATATGGAATTGTCCTATGAACGTGCAAACGCCGTGGCGGATTTTTGTCTGGATAAAAGAAACGGGCTTAGCGAGACAGAGATTGAACAATTACAGAAAATTCTTACAGTCAACGGCAAATCCTGGAGTAATCCGGTCTACAAAAAAGATGCCGCCGGAAACCCGCTGGAAGAAGTGGATATGCCTGCTTCCCGGCGTGTGGAAATAAAATTCCGGCTGAAAGAAGATGAAATGATTGAAAAAATTTCCGGGATTTTATCTCAGGAATGAAAGGAAAATCAAATAAAGGCGTGTATAACAGGCGCAGGGATTATGTTAATAGCAAACCCTGCGTCGTTTTATTACAAAGACTGGCTGGCGGAGAGCGGCAGCGTTTGTTTCTGCGGGCAATGGGGCTGGCTATTTACAAGTGATATTTTATGAGGTACAGTATAGGAATAATGAAGAAATACAGAGTGGGAAGCAAAAGGAAAGATGAGGTAAGCAGATGAAACCATTGGTACTTGTTTATAAGAAATGCAGCACTTGTCAGAAAGCTTTAAAATGGCTGGATGAAAATGAAATTGAATATGAGGAGCGGGCTATCAGGGAGGAGAATCCTACTGTGGAGGAACTGCGGCAGTGGCATGCAAAAAGCGGTCTGCCTTTGAAACGTTTTTTTAATACCAGCGGAAATCTTTACAAGGAACTGCAGTTGAAGGATAAGCTGGCGGATATGCCGGAGGAAGAGCAGTTAAAGCTTCTGGCCACAGACGGAATGCTTGTGAAGCGTCCGCTTCTGGTGACGGAAGATTATGTGTGTCCCGGCTTTAAGGAAGAAAACTGGAAAGCCCACATTTGACTTATTGGGAAGGAATAATTATAATATATTGCAACAAACGCAGCCGCACTTCGCGGGGCAGCTTATTGTAATGAACGCAGCCGCGCTTTGCGAGACGGCTTATTGTTATAAAACGGTTTATGCGTAAAAAGCTGTAATAATGGAAAGAAGGAATTAAAATGACGAAAATTGATATTGTTTCAGGATTTTTAGGAGCGGGAAAGACCACATTGATTAAGAAACTGCTGGCGGAAGCCCTTGGAGATACCAAAGTGGTGCTCATCGAAAATGAATTTGGGGAAATCGGTATTGACGGCGGATTTTTAAAGGAGGCCGGCATTGAAATTAAGGAGATGAATTCCGGCTGTATCTGCTGTTCTCTGGTTGGGGATTTTGGAACCTCTCTTAAGGAAGTAATGAAAACTTATGAGCCTGAAAGAATCCTGATTGAACCTTCGGGAGTAGGCAAGCTTTCCGACGTGATGAAAGCAGTGCAGGATGTCATAGACACAAAAGAGGTGATTTTAAACAGCGCGGTGGCTGTGGTGGATGCCTCCAAGTGTAAAATGTATATTAAGAATTTCGGGGAATTTTTCATCAACCAGATTGCCCATGCAGGCACCATTATCTTAAGCCGTACAGGCAATATTTCAGAAGATAAATTAAATAAATGCATTGAGCTTATCAGGGAGCATAATAAACAGGCGACTATAGTCACTACTGTGTGGGATGAACTGGACGGGAAGGATATTCTTGCAACCATAGAAGGCGCCAAAGATTTGGAAGCGGAAATGATGGAAGAACTGAAAGCCCATAGAAACAAAGAAGAGGAACATGGGCATCACCACCACCATGACGGGGAATGCGGCCATGAACACCACCATGATGAAGAAGGCCACGAGCACCATCACGGGGAAGAAGGTCACGGGCATCATCACGACGGGGAGTGCCACGGGCATCATGACCATGAAGATGGCCATGAGCACCATCACCATGGCGGTGAAGAGCATGGGCCGGACTGCACCTGCGGATGCCATGACCATGACCATGAGCATGGACACCACCATGCGGACGAGGTCTTTACCAGTTGGGGCATGGAGTCGCCTGCAGCATACAGCAGGGCGGATATTGAGCATATTCTGGAAGAACTTGAGAGGGAAGGAGAGTATGGCTTTGTCCTTCGTGCAAAGGGAATGGTTCCCGGAACGGAGGGCGGATGGATATACTTTGATTACGTGCCCGGCGAGAGCAATGTGCGCGGGGGAAAACCGGATGTGACCGGGAAATTCTGCGTGATTGGCTCCAGGCTGAGGGAAGATAAGCTGGAGAAGCTTTTTGAAAAGTAGAAGAGAATAGAAAGAAGGTACGGGATGAAACCTGTTTATATTGTAAATGGCTTTCTGGAAAGCGGAAAAACCGAATTTATCAGCTACACATTAGATCAGCCTTACTTCCGCATCAAAGGGAGGACCCTTCTGATTGTCTGCGAGGAAGGAGAGGAAGAGTATGATGAGAAACTCCTGAAAAAAAGCGCTGCAGACATTGTTTATATTGAGGAAGAGGATGGGTTTAATGCTTCCAATCTGATAGAAATGGAAAAGAAGTATAAGCCGGAGAGGATTATTATTGAATATAACGGCATGTGGAATTATAAGAATATGAAGTTGCCCTTCCACTGGACGGTAGAGCAGCAGATTACCATAATCGATGCCTCCACTTTTCCCATGTATTTTACAAATATGAAATCGCTCCTTGCCGAAATGCTTCGGAAATCAGAGATGATTATTTTTAACCGCTGTGATGATGTAGAGGATTTAAGCGCATATAAGAGAAATGTAAAGGCAATCAACCAGCAGGCGGAGATTATTTTTGAGGATTCAGAAGGGGAAGTGAACCGGATTTTTGAGGATGATCTGCCCTACAGCCTGGATGATCCAATCATTGAACTGGATAATGAAGGCTATGGAATCTGGTATCTGGACAGTCTGGACAATCTGGAGCGCTATATAGGGAAGACCGTGCAGTTTACGGCGATGGTATTGAAGCCAAAGGAATTCCCTACAGGGTATTTTGTACCCGGGCGCATGGCCATGACCTGCTGTGCAGACGACATGGCATTCCTTGGGTTTGCCTGTGAATATGAAAAGTGCGATAAATTAAGGGATAAGCAGTGGATAAAAATTACAGCCAAAGTGGCAAAAGAGTATTTTGCGGATTACGGCGGCGAAGGCCCTGTGCTGAAAGCAGTTCTGGTGGAACAGACCAGAGCGCCTAAAGAGGAAATCATCAGCTTTATATAAAAGAGGGAAGCGGAATGTATCAGTATACAGTGATTCAATGGTTATTTTTCTTTTACTTTTATTGCTTTTTCGGCTGGATCTTTGAATCCACTTATGTTTCGGCCAAAAGCAGAAAGTTTGTGAACCGTGGATTTATGCGGGGGCCGTTTCTGCCCATCTACGGAAGCGGCGCGGTTATGATGCTGGTAGTTTCCATGCCCTTTCAGGATAATATTTTCCTGACCTATGTTGCAGGATGCATCGGGGCTACGGCGCTGGAACTGGCAACAGGGGTTATTATGGAAGCCCTGTTTAAAGTGCGGTATTGGGATTATTCTAACCAGAAATTTAACTATAAAGGTCATATATGCCTGTCATCCACTATTGCATGGGGATTTCTGACCATATTGATGACGGGATTCCTTCACAGGGGCGTGGAAAGGGCTGTTCTGGCAATTCCGTACACGACAGTCACAGTTGTCACAATGGCTGTGACCGTATACATAATCATTGATTTCACACTTTCCTTCAAGGCAGCAATGGATCTGCGCGATATCCTGATTGGACTGGACAAAGCGAAAGAGGAGATGGAGCGGATACAGAAACGCCTGGACGTCATTATTGCTGTTGTCAATGACGAGAGGGCGACATACCGGCAGGAAAAAAGTATGCTGATTGACGAACTGATGGAGAATATTGAAGGAAAGTTCAGTTCTTTGAAAGAGCGGATTAAAGTCAGTCCTTCCGATTTTGTGGAAGACATACGGGAAGAAATTACCGAACTGCGCAGCAGATACTCTATAGAAAAAGAGCACCGTCATCAGTTCAGGCGGTTGAAGGATTTTTATCAGAGAAGCATTATTAAGGGAAATCCTACCATGTACTCACAGCGTTTTGGCGAGGCTTTGGAAGAGTTGAAGAAAGCGGCAGAGGAGAGGCGGAAAAATAGTTAGCTTCGGAAGCGGCCTTTTGCAGATAAGCGCGTAATCAGTAGTATTAGTGGTATTTATAAGGACTAAAATCATAAAAAGGAAGGAAATAAGGGATGAAAAAGCAGATTTATCTCGGGATGGCAGTGTTTGCGGCGGCTGTTATGGTTTTTTTGGGTATTTTGACAGGCCGGCAGTTTTTAAGCCTGGTGTCGGGACCAAAGGAGTCAGCAGGCGTTTCACTAGAGCAGATGGAAGGCCAGTATATTACATACAGTGTGGCCCGCCCGGTGGCTTCTTTTGCGGAGGAGTATTATTCAGGCGATCCAGACCGTGTTTCCAGAATGGCTTACGTAGTCTATGACCAGGAGCGTCAGATATTTTTAAAAATCGTAGTCCCGGAGCAGAACAAAGGAAAATTTAACAAACTGATGCAGGCTGTGAACAGATCCCCGGAACTGAAAGAAAGCTGGGGGGATAAGCAGGCGTCCGGGGAGCGCCCGGTGGAGGTGGCGGCATCTCTTATGCCTATAGAGGAATCCGGCCAGGTACGTCAGATTGAGGAGGCTCTGGCAGGAGTTGATTCCTACAGCACGAAAGAGATGAATGAACTGGCCTTTTCACAATCTGACTGGTACGTGCTGGAGGATAAGACCATAGGGGGAATCTCTGTTGCGAATCTCTGGATTTGTGCTGTGGCAGAAGCAATGAGTTTTCTGGTTCTTTTGATATGTCTGGTTTTTCTGACAAAGAAAAGCGATACAGACCTGGAAGAAGGCCGTGCCAAGGATGCAGTAGGGCAGTTTTTGGAAAAGCAGAAAAGCTGGCTGGTGCCCTGGTGTGAAAAGAGCAGAAAATGGCAGAACGGGATTATGGTTCTTTTCCTGGCTGGCGCCATGGCTGCATTGACATTTCTGGGACTTTTTGTGGGTTACACCGTGCAGGAGGTGATGACATGTCATCTTCCTATAGGAATTATTTTGGGAGAACTGTCCACTATTGTGATGTTGTTGGGCGTAAGGAATAGCTGTAATCCAGACAGGATTCTGAAAAAATGCAGGAAAAACCTGGAACATGAGCTTCCCGGACAGGCAGAGCGGGAGAGGGTAGCCAGGGAACTTATGGATACATCCCAGGAGTGGGCTGTTCTTGAAAAAGACAAAGAGGATGTCCAGTATGGAATGGTGGGAGAACATTACTGGATGGTTCTTACAGGAAAAGGAGGGGCGGTCGTGGCGGCTGCTGACAGGGTTGGGAAGATTACGTCAGAAACTGTGTCAGGGCAGATGCGCAGCGGTAAGATCAGGATGAACTATACCTATTATACCGTGCAAATCAGTTACATGGATTCAAAAAAGAAAAAAGGAGCCGATGTGGTGTTTAATTTTGAGGCTGAGGAGACGGCAGGACATTTTATGATGCTGGTGCGTAAGCGGCTGGGAGCCCGGGCTTCAGACATTATAAAGTAAAAGGCGAAAGATCCAGACAGCCTGGGCAAAAACAAAACAATGCCGGCTTTTTGGTTTTTACAACAGGAACATAAAATAAGGGGGAGGAAAAGATGGTTAAAAAATTACGGATGGGACAAATCATGGACAGCCTTTGGATTATCTTGTGCTGTCTGGCTTTTAGCGGCTTTATGCTCTGGAAGATGGGGCCGGGACTGGTGGCCCTTATAAAGGGGGCACAGCCTCTGACTGCGGGGAAAGAACTGGCAGAGGTTGAAGGAACCTATGTGTCGTGGAATGTAAAGTATCCTGTTGATGTATATATGGAAACTACAAAAACCACGAAAGTCAATGGAGTCTCCACTGGAACCCGGAAGTACCGTTCTTCCTGGCTGGTGATTGATGAGGACAGAGGAATCTGCCTTTCCGTTGAAGTTCCGGAAAAACGCTATGATGAGATGCTGGAGCAGTCCGACAGATTTTTTGACGCCATACAGGCAGAGACTGATATAACGGATGGCGGCGTAGAGGTGGCAGGTTCCCTGGAGGTACTGGAGGGAGAGGAACTGCGGTACTTTAAGCAGGTGGCCGGCTCATATGGCCTTCCGGTGGAAGATAAGGTGTACCATATCCGTGACGGAAGTGTCCATGGGGAGTCCAAGACCAACATTTACGGGATTTCAGCAATCGGAGTTTTCTTCCTCCTGATTGCCTTGTTCATCCTGACAAAGACCTTAAAAAATTCTGTAAAAAAGTTGTTAGACAAATATCTGGCCCAGCACCCGGATGTGACCATGGAACAACTGGAAGCGGACTTTGCCCAGGCCCAGGAGGTCAACAAGGTGTGGATAGGAAAGCGGTGGACATTCAGCCCTAAGATGGGGCCGAATATGGAGCATCTGCTTTTTGATAATGACCAGTTGATCTGGGTTCACAGCGAGACCGTCCGGGGCGGCAGAAACGTTAGCTTTTATGTGCGGTGGAACCTGATTGATGGCAGTGAGCGGCAGGTATCTTTATCTTCTGAGAAAAAATGTGCCCAGGTTATGGAAAAATATGAGCAGTTTTCCCATGTGGTTGTAGGGAACAGTGCAGAATATGGATATATGCTTCGGAATGATAAAGAAGCATTTCTGAATTTAAAATATAGGAATAATTGATTGCTGTCCAGACAGACCTGTGGATTCAGAATGCGGGCTGTGAGAAAAGATTTTGGACATGCAGAATTCAGTCGAAAAGTGGTTTTAAATGGATTTTGTATGTAATATTCTGCCTGGCTGAACTGTTACAATATTTGTAAATAAATTGCAAAATATGCAAATAAATTTTAAAATAGGTATTGACGAATTAGCTGCTTGATGGTATGATATCAATTGTGGCGTGAGTCAAGCGGAAGTGTCGGAACTGGCAGACGAGCAAGACTAAGGATCTTGTGAGCATTGCGCTCGTGTGGGTTCAAGTCCCATCTTCCGCAGTGGTTAAAAGTGTGGGAAACCTT